>UQUO01000001.1 GCA_900544295.1 uncultured Eubacteriales bacterium
GAAGCGGACACCTTAGCGGCCGAGTGGCACCTCCCACGCGAGTGGGAGAGGCGGGTGGGGCCCGAAACCTCACGGGGGCGCCACCACCCCAAGCGCCTTTCTTTGGGGCTCCACCCCGTTTCTTTGGGCAAGACCAAAGAAATGGGGTGGAACAGGCAGCGCAAACGTAAAGCCAACCGCCAGCAAAACGGCGAGTTCCGCCAACGCCAAATCCCCCCGGGCGGGGATGGAACCCCGCCCCTACAGACGCGCGATGGGAAAAATAAAAAACGCCCCCTGTCGGGGGCGTTTTGGCTTCTCAGCAGTACGCTTTGTCTGCAGAATACGCCGCAAGCACGCACTTGTAGGTCATATAGCAGTCATACTTCGCAACTATCTCAAACGGCGCATGCATGGAAAGCACGGGTACGCCCGCGTCGATGGTGGCAATGTTGCGGTTGCCCATGTACATCGCCACGGTGCCGCCGCCGCCCTGGTCCACCTTGCCCAGCTCGCACATCTGCCACTGGACGCCGTTCTCTGCGCAGATGCGGCGCATATAGGCCACCAGCTCCGCAGGCGCGTCGTTCGTCCCGGCCTTGCCGCGGGAACCGGTGAACTTGTGCAGGCCCACGCCGTAGTTGAGGCGCGCGGTGTTCAGCTTTTCGCTGACCTCGGGGTAGTTCGGGTCAAAGGCCGCCGTCACGTCCGCCGAGACGCAGATGCTGTGCGCAAAGCAGTCGCGCAGATCTGCGCCCTGGACCTTGCACATGTCGCCCACAAACCACTCGAAAGCCTCGCTCTTCATGCCGGAAACGCCGTCGGAGCCCGTCTCCTCCTTGTCGGCCAGGATGCACACGCAGGTCTGCTCCGGCTCCTTCACGTCGAAGATGGCCTTCAGCTCGGCGTAGGCGCAGACGCGATCGTCGTGGCCGTAGGCGCCGATGAGGCTGCGGTCAAGGCCGATGTCGCGCACCTCAAAGGCCGGGACGGCGCAGAGCTCGGCGGAGATGAAGTCCTCCTCCGTGATGTCGTAACGGCTGTTCAGGATGCTCATCACGGCCAGCTTCACCCTGTCCGCGCCCTCGTCGGCGTAGGGAGCGGAGCCTATGAGGATGTTCAGGCCCTCGCCCGTCACGCCCTCGGCCAGGGTCTTTTTCATCTGGTCGGCGGCCAGGTGGGGCAGCAGGTCGCTGATGACGAACTGCGGGTCATCCTTCTCGCGGCCTATCACGACCTCGATGACCTCGCCGTCCTTCGTCGCCACGACGCCGTGCAGCTCCAGAGGTATGGCCGTCCACTGGTATTTCTTGATGCCGCCGTAGTAGTGGGTCTTGAAGAAGGCCAGCTCATTGTCCTCGTAGAGCGGGGTCTGCTTGAGGTCGAGCCTCGGCGCGTCCACGTGCGCGGCGGCGACGACAACGCCCTCGGACAGGGGCTTTTTGCCCGCAACGGCCAGCATCAGGGCCTTGCCGCGGTTGTTGAACCAGACCTTGTCCCCCGCCTTGAGCTCCATGCCCGCACGGTATTCAACAAAGCCCTCGCGCTCCGCCAGGCGGATGGCGTTCGCCACGGCCTCGCGCTCGGTGCGCGAGTCGTTCAGATAGGCCTTGTAGCCCTCGCAGTAGGCCTCCATCGCCTCGCGCGCGGCGGCGTCCATGCTGTCGTAGCCGTTCTTCTTCTCATAAAAGAGTTCCTTGCGGTAGTCCTTCTTTTCTTCCATCGTTTATTACCTCCGTGAAAGCGGCCGTGCATTTGGCCGCAAATTCTGCCTTTGTGCCGCTGTTTTCCAGTATGCCCGTGCAGCGCTCGACGTAGTATTCGTCAGGCTGCTGGGCCTCTATGCGCAGCCTTGCGTATTCCCGGGAAATGCCCTCCCGGGCCATTATGCGCGCCTCGCGCAGCTCGCGCGGGGCGATGACGCCGAAGGTCTCGGTGCAGAGCCTGTCCGCGCCGCTCTCGAAGAGGGCGATGGCATCTATGGCGGCCAGGGTGCCGCCCTGCATTGCGTGAGAGCGCAGGCGGCGCTTTATCTCCTCGTTTACGAAGCTGTGGGTGATGGCGTTCAGCTCCGAGAGCGCGGCGGGGTCGCTGAACACTATCTCGCCGAGCTTCTTGCGTTCGAGCTTTCCGTCCGGGCCGTAGACGCTGCCGAAGCGGCGCTCCAGCGCCTCGCGCAGAGGCGCGCTGGTCTCGGTCAGCTCGTGGTATACCTCGTCGCAGTCCAGGCAGAGCGCACCCATGTCCCGCAGACTGTCGAGAGCCGTGGTCTTGCCCGTGCCGGTGCCGCCGGTGAGGCCGATTATGCGCATGCGCTCACCCAGGGCGGCTGCGATATCCCGCTCGGGCAGAGCGCCCTGGCGCAGGATACGGTAGGGCGCGCGTGTGAGGTCTATTATCGTGCTCTCCCTGCCTATGCCGCACTCGCCGCCGTCGATGACGGCCTCTATCCTGCCCTCGAAGTAGGAGAGCACCTGCTGCGCGGTTTTGGGGCTCGGCTCGCCCGAGGGGTTGGCCGAAGGCGCGGCCAGGGGCAGGCCGCATTGGCGCAGCAGCTCCAGCGTCAGCGGGTGATCCGGGCATCTGAGGCCCACGGTGCTCCCGCCCGCGAGCACGACGCGCGGTATCTCCGGCCGGGCGGGCAGGACTATGGTGAGCGGTCCCGGCCAGAAGCGCGCCGCGAGCGTCCGCGCCGCCTCCGGCACCTCCGTGCAGCACTTCTCAAAGGCCTCCGGCCCCGGCACCATGAGCGAGAGAGGCTTCACCTCCGGGCGGCCCTTGACCTCGTATATGCGCTCCACGGCGGCCTCGTCAAAGCCGCTGCCCGCCAGGCCGTAGACCGTCTCCGTCGGCACGGCGACGAGCGCACCGCGGCGTATTAGCTCCGCCGCCTCGCTGATGTTTTCTCTTATTACTTCGGTCTTCATAGCTCCTCCGCCTGCTGCTTCAGGCGCTCCGCACGGTCGGCGGCGATGAGCGCGTCTATGAGCTCGTCCAGTGCGCCGTCCATTATCTGGTCTATCTTGTACAGCGTCAGGCCGATACGGTGGTCCGTCACGCGGCCCTGGGGGAAGTTGTAGGTGCGGATGCGCTCGTTGCGCATGCCGGTGCCGACCTGGCTGCGGCGCTCGGCGGCGATGGCCTCCGCCTGCTTGCGCGCCTCCGCCTCGTAGAGCCGCGAGGCGAGGATCTTCATCGCCCGGTCGCGGTTTTTGTACTGGCTGCGCTCGTCCTGGCACTCGACCACCGTGCCGGTGGGCAGGTGCGTTATGCGGATGGCGCTCTCGGTCTTGTTGACGTGCTGGCCGCCCGCGCCGGAGGAGCGGAAGGTGTCTATCTGCAAATCCGCGGGGTTTATCTGGAACTCCACCTCGTCCACCTCGGGCAGGACGGCGACTGTGACCGTACTGGTATGGATACGGCCCGAGGCCTCGGTCTCCGGCACGCGCTGGACGCGGTGGACGCCGGACTCGTATTTGAGGCGCGAATATGCCCCCGCGCCCTCGATGACGAAGCTGATCTCCTTGATGCCGCCCAGCTCCGTATCGTTCACGTTCGCGACCTCCAGCTTCCAGCGGCGGGACTCGGCGTACATGGAGTACATACGGTAGAGGCTGCCCGCGAACAGCGCGGATTCCTCCCCGCCGACGCCGGCGCGTATCTCAATGATGACGTTTTTCCCGTCGTTCGGGTCGCCGGGGAGCATCAGGAGTTTTATCTCCTCCTCCAGCTCCTCAAGGCGGGCCTTAGCAGCCTCCAGCTCCTCGCGGGCAAGCTCAGCCATTTCGGGGTCCGACAGCAGCTCCTTCGCGTCTGCAATGTCGGCCTCGCACTTGAAGTACTCACGGCAGGCGGTGGCCAGGGGCGCGAGCTCCTTCTGCTCCTTTGCCAGCTTGGCATAGGCCTCGGCGTCGGAATAGTACTCCGGCTCGGCCATTTTCCGCTCCAGCTCCGCGTATTTTGCCTCAATTTCCCTTAGCCTTTCCTGCATCCGCATTTCTCCTTATCTATCCTGCAAACTATATTTATACCACAGCCGCCCGGCTTTGTAAACGCCGGGCCGCCCGACAGGCGCGGAAAGCCCCCGGTCAGACCGGGGGCTTTTTCTGCCTTGGCAGGGCCAGGGCGGCTATCACGGGGCAGGCGGTGATGCTCAGCATGGCGATGTGCGGGTCGAAGGTCATCATGCGGCCTACGAGCACCGGGGCCGTCATCGAGGCCAGGGAGACGCCGAACACCACTATGGACGAGGCCGAGGCCGTCCGCTCCGGGAAGGCGTCGCAGCAGATTATGATGAGGCTCGGCACCGTCGCGCCCAGCAGGAAGCCCAGAAGGCAGATGCTCACACTATCCATTGGCAGCAGCATGAACACCAGATAGAGCGCCGTAGACGACAGCAGAGAGCCGCAATAAAAGCGGCGGACGCCTATCTTAGCATAGGCCACGGGCGAGAGCAGGCGTATGGCCAGGGCGCCGAGGAAATACAGCGTCACCGTCAGCCCCGCCTGAGTGAAATCGTAGCCCCGCGTCGCGGAGCAGTAGCGCGGCAGCCAGGTGGTGAGGCCCGTCTGGAAGGCGAGGTTCATGAAGGCCGAGAGCAGGAAAAGCCAGGCCCGGCCCTCCCGAAAAATCTCCGCCGGGTTGCTCTTGGCGCGGCGGCGGATGGCTGCCATGTCGGCATAGGGCGTCTCCGGCGCTATACGCCGGGCGCAGAGGGCCAGCACAGCCCCCGTCAGCACGGCGCCGAGGCCGATGATGAGATAGGGCCGCGCAAAACTCTCGGGCAGAGCCGGGGAAACTATGGCTGTCACGAACACCGGGGCCAGCATGGCCCCGCCGCCGTAGAAAGCGTGGGCATAGGGCAGGACGCGGGTCTTGTCCTCGCGGAACACATCGGCAATGAGGCTGTTAGTCAAGAGGTCTATGCAGATGAAGCCCACGCCCGCCACGAGAGAGAAGCCAAGCATGGCCGCATAGCCAGCCGCCGTCGGCACCAGCTCCGGGATGAGCCCTATGCAGACCCCAGCAAGGCCCAGCAGCAGGATGCCGAAGGCCAGGGCATACATCTTGTTGAGCCGCTCTCCGAAGAGGCCGAGCAGCACGGCCACGGCCAGGCAGCCGCAGGACTGCACCGTGAGTATTGCCCCGTTTTGCGCCTCGTCTATGCCGAAGTAGGCCATGGCGGCCTCGGCGTTCGCGCCGAAGCCGTTGTAGTACATGCCGTAGAGCACAAAGCCCAGAAAGCAGAGTGCGAGCAGCGCCGCCTTCCCGCGCGTTATACGCAGGCGGGCGGCCTTTTCACTTCCCATACCGCGCTCCTCCTCAGAACAGCCGGAGGCCGCGCACGAATTTGTGCTCGATGTCACGGTTTTCGGAGAGGTAGATGGTCCGTTCAAGCCGCGTGGGCAGGTCGCCCGCGGGCTCCGGCACGTAGCGCGAATCGTCGAGGACTATGGCGTCAAACTCCATGCCGGGCTTGAAGCTGCCCGTGCCGAAGAGAGCTCCGCCGCCCGCGGTGCCCAGCCAGAAGGCCTCCGGGGCCGTCAGGGCGGGCAGGCTCTCGTCCACCAGCCGCCAGCGGAGCTTCGAGACCTGTATGGCGTCCGCCATGGCGCGGAAAATCGAGGTCAGCGTCCCTCCCGCGACGTCGCTGCCCAGGCCCGCGCGCAGGCCCATGTCCAAAAATCTCCGCACGGGGGCGATGCCGCTCGAAACGTTCATGTTCGAGGCCGGGCAGTGGGCGATATACACTCCGCGCTCGCGTATGAGCTCCAGCTCCGGCTCTTCGGAGAGCACGCAGTGGGCCATGACCGTGTCGCAGCCATCTCCGCCGAAGAGGCCGTATTCGTCATAGGCCGCGCCGTAAAAGGCGCTCCAGGGGCAGAGCTCGCGCACGAGCTGCACCTCTCCCCTGTTCTCGGACAGGTGCGACTGCACCGGCAGGCCGCTCTCGCGCTGTATGGCTCCCAGCTCGCGCAGGAGTGCGTCGGAGCAGCTGGGTATGAAGCGGGGCGTCAGCATGGGCTGCGTCCGCTCATAGCGGCCCTGGGCCGCCTCCAGCCAGCTTCTGACGGCACGGGCCGCGCTCGCGGCGTCCGGCTCCCGCAGGCCGTCCGGCGCGCTCGTATCCATGCTGACCTTGCCCACCATGGTGACGAGGCCGCTTTTTTCCAGCATATCCATGAGCAGCAGCGTCGCCTCCACGTGCGCGGTGGCAAAGACGCAGGCGCGGGTGTTCGGCCCGCAGACCACGTCCTCGACGAAGCGGCCGTAGGCGCGCGCGGCGTAGTCCAAATCGGCAAAGCGGCTCTCCTCCGGGAAGGCGCAGGCGTTCAGCCAGTCAAGCAGCTCCATGTCCATACCCGTGCCGCGATATGCAAACTGCGAAGCGTGGACGTGCAGGTCCACAAGGCCGGGCAGGACCAGGCGACCCGTGCAGTCGAGCACCGGCAGGCCCGCGTACTGCTCCGGCAGAGTGCGGAACACCCCTGCGGAGCGCCCGTCCTCACAGACGGCGCAGCCGCCCTCCACGCACTCCAGCTGCCTCGGCGCGAGGCTGTGGCAGATGTCGCCCTTTATTGCAAAACTCAGTTGTGTCATCGGTCTTCTCCTTAAATCCAGGCGGCGTCAGAGCCTTTTCAGCCCGCCTTCACGCTCGGCGGGGACGAATTTGAGGCTGCGCAGAGAGAATTTGCGCATGAGGTATTCCCTGTTGCAGCCGTGCTGGCCCACAAGCTGGCTCATGAGCCGCGCGGGGACCTCTATCGCCGCATCGGAGCCCGGGCTCACGCCATCGAGCAGCGCCTCGGCCTTTTCGCGCATTATCCGGGCGCGTACCAGCTCGCCCAGGGCCGGGTGGTAGGCCCCGCCCACGGCGTCGCCCCCGGAGAGGTCCTCCGTCGGGTTCAGGCCCAGGCGGATGACGGGTATGCCCGCTGCTTCGAACACCGGCAGTATGCGCGCGCAGACGCGCACGGCGTCTTCCACCGTATGCTCCCTGTATTTCCCCGCGCGCCACAGGTCGCAGAGCGCGGTGTCGCGCACGATGACCGTGGGATACACGCGCACGCCGTCCGGTCCGAGGGCGGCTATGCGCCGGGCGCTCTCTATGTCCGACTCGTCGTCCGAGCCGGGCAGGCCCGTCATCATCTGCAGGATGAGCCGGAAGCCCGCGGCCTTCACGGCGCGCGCGGCATCTTCCACATCCTGCGCCGTATGGCCCCGGCCCGAGAGGGCCAGGACGCGCTCCGACATGGACTGCGCCCCCAGCTCCACGGTCTCGACGCCGAAGCGGCGCAGGCGGGCCAGGACGGCGGCGTCTATGGCATCCGGCCGCGTTGAGAGGCGGATGGAGCTTATGACGCCCCTTTCGAGATATGGACGCGCCGTGCCCAGCAGCGCCTCCTGCTCGGAGTCCGGAATGGCTGTGAAGGAGCCGCCATAAAACGCAAGCTGCCGCCGCGTACCCTCAGGGGTCACGCAGGCGGCGTTTTCTATGGCCCTTGCGACGTCCTCGGGCCGTGCGGGGGCGAGGCTGCCCGAAATGCGCCTCTGATTGCAGAAAACGCAGTCGTTCGGGCAGCCCAGATGCGGCACAAAGACGGGGACGATGCTCTCCCGCGCGCTCAAGCCTTCAGCGCCTCCAGCGCGGCGTGGGCGGCGGCCTGCTCGGCCTCCTTCTTGGTCCTGCCGGTGCCTGAGCCTATCGGGCGACCGTTCAGGCACACCTCCGAGGTGAAGAGCTTGTCGTGGTCCGGCCCGCTCTCGCCCAGCAGGACGTAGCTGAGGCTCTGGCCGCTCTTGCGCTGTATGAGCTCCTGAAGCTCGGTCTTGTAGTCGCCCATGAGCAGCGACGGGCTCTCCGTATCGAGGCCGGAGAGGATGTGCCGCTCTATAAATCCGCGCGCAGTCTCCATGCCGCCGTCAAGATACAGCGCGGCAATGACGGCCTCCACCGCATCGGCCAGGATGGAGGCGCGCTTGCGCCCGCCGGTGTGCTCCTCGC
This sequence comes from uncultured Eubacteriales bacterium, assembly GCA_900544295.1. Classification (GTDB taxonomy): domain Bacteria; phylum Bacillota; class Clostridia; order Oscillospirales; family Oscillospiraceae; genus Scatomorpha; species Scatomorpha intestinigallinarum. The sequence goes on from UQUO01000001.1 coordinate 7,985, forward strand.
CCCTGCCCAGGCGCATATAGCCGCCCAGGCCGAGCTCGGAGGCCACGGCGTGCAGGCTCTCCTCGCAGACGAGGCGCGCGCGCAGGCGGGTCATCCGCCCTTCAGGCATGTCGGGGAAGCGCCGGTAGAGCGCATCCGCCACCACCATTCCCAGCACGGAGTCGCCCAGAAACTCCAGCCGTTCGTTGCTCTCGCAGCCGGCGGCGCGGCTCTCGTTGGCAAAGGAGCTGTGCGTCAGCGCGGTCTTGAGAAGCGCCCTGTCGCGGAAATGGTGGCGGAGCTTTTCCTCAAAGGCTTCCATCAGTTGCCGGAAGCGTGCTCGACGTAGTCCACAAGGTCGCCGATGGTCTTGATGGTCTTCAGGTCGTCCTCGGATATCTCGCCCAGGCCGAACTCATCCTCGATGGTCATGCTCAGCTCGACGACGTCCAGGGAATCGGCGTTCAAATCGTCCACGAAATTCGTCTCGCGGGAGAGGCTCTCCGCCTCGACGCCGAACTGCTCAGCCACAAAGCCGATGATTTTTTCGCTTGTCATGTCCTCATTCCTCCGTTTTTGCCGCGCCTGCGGGCAGGCGCATGTAGTCGATGTTCTTTTCTATCTCCTCAATAACGCCCGCGCGCGCAAACTGCACCGCCTGGCGTATCGCACTGAATATGGCCTCGTCGTTCGACGAGCCGTGGGCCTTGATGACGGGCTTCGAGATGCCGAGCAGCGCCGTGCCGCCGACCTTGTTGACGTCCATCATGTCCTTGAGCTTTGCAAAGTCGCCCTTTAGCGTCAGGGCGGCCAGCTTGTTCTTCGTGCTGGAGAGAAACACACCCTTGAGCTGGCCCATGAGGAACTTTATCATGCCCTCGCAGCCCTTGAGCATGATATTGCCCGTGAAGCCGTCGGTCACGATGACGTCCACCTCCCCGCTGAGCGCGGCGGAGCCCTCTATGTTGCCTATAAAGTTTATGCGGCCCTCATCTGAGACGCGCTTGAGCAGGGTGTAGGCCTGCTTTTGCAGCTCTGTGCCCTTAGTCTCCTCCGTGCCGTTGTTCAGGAGGCCGACGCGGGGATTCGCGCAGCCGAGGATATGCTTGGAATAGAAGCTGCCCATGAAGGCGAATTGCAGCAGATACTCGGAGGTGCACTCCACGTTTGCGCCGCAGTCTATCAGCATGACGCCCTTGCCGCCGTTCGGGATGACCGGAGCCAGGGCGGCGCGGCGGATGCCGCGGATGCGCTTTACCGTCAGCGTTGCGCCCGTCAGCAGAGCGCCGGTGCTGCCGGCGGAGACGACTGCGTCGCCCTTACCGTCCTTCAGCATTGTCAGCGCGACGGCCAGGGAGGAATCCTTCTTCCGCCTTGTCGCCGTGCTCGGGTCGTCCTCCATCGTTATGATCTCGCGGGCATCGACTATTTCTATGCCCTTTTCACCGCCGAGGTGCTTTTCAATGTCCTCTCGCCTGCCCACGAGCGTCACATCCACGCCCAGCTCCCGCTTTGCGCGGATTGCACCCAGAACGGGGGCCTGCGGCGCGTTGTCGCCGCCCATCGCGTCAATTATTATCCTCAATGCTCAGGACCTCCCTATCTTTAAGCATCGCCTCTATTATACCGAGCGAGCGCGCGGAGAGCTCCGCGTTCTTGTTGCGTTTTCCCTTCACCCGATAGCCCAGGGGCGTTATTATGCCGAAATTCACGTTCATCGGCTGGAAGTCGCCCACGCTGCCGCCGGATATGTACTGCGCCAGCGCGCCTATAGCCGTCTCAGCCGGGAAATCCACCGCGGGCAGGCCCAGCTGACGCGCAGCTGTCTCTATGCCGACCAGCATCCCCGAGGCGGCGGACTCCACATAGCCCTCCACGCCCGTCATCTGCCCGGCAAAGCTGATGCGCGGCTCAGACTTCAGGCGGTAATACCTGTCCAGCAGGCGCGGGGAGTCCAGATATGTGTTGCGGTGCATGACGCCGTAGCGCACGAACTCCGCGTTCCGCAGCGCCGGTATCATTGAAAACACGCGCTTCTGCTCCCCGAAGGTCAGGTGTGTCTGGAAGCCGACGAGATTGTACAGCGTCCCCTCCGCGTTGTCGCGCCGGAGCTGCACCACGGCCCAGTCCTCCCCGCCCGTGTGCGGGTTCCTGAGCCCCACGGGCTTCATCGGCCCGTAACGCAGCGTATCAAAGCCGCGCCTCGCCATGACCTCCACGGGCATGCAGCCCTCGAACACCGCCCCGTCGTCAAAGCCGTGGACGGGCGCCTCCTTCGCAGCGCGCAGCTCGGTGACGAAGGCTTCGTACTCCTCCTTCGTCATAGGGCAGTTTACATAATCTGCGGTACCCTTGCCGTAGCGCGAGGCGAGGTAGGCGTTTTCCATGTCCACGCTCTCCAGCGTGACGATGGGGGCCACGGCGTCGTAGAAGTGCAGGTCGAACTCCGGACAGAGGCGCACGATGGCCTCGGCCATGGCATCGCTCGTCAGGGGGCCGGTGGCGATGACCGCCTCGCCCTCGGGTATCTCCGTGAGCTCCCGCTCCTCCACCTCGACATTCGGGCAGGCGCGCAGGCGCTGCGTGATGTATTCAGAGAAGCCCTCCCTGTCCACGGCCAGCGCGCCGCCGGCGGCGACGCGGTTTTTGTCCGCGGACTCCATGATGAGGGAGCCCAGGCGGCGCAGTTCCTCCTTCAACAGGCCGACAGCGTTCGTCAGCTCGTCGCTGCGCAGGGAATTGGAGCAGACGAGCTCGGCAAAGCCGGGCGAGACGTGGGCGGGGCTATACTTCCCCGGCTTCATCTCGACCAGACGTACCTTTATTCCCCGGCGGGCCAGCTGCCAGGCGCACTCGCTGCCCGCGAGGCCCGCGCCGACCACGGTGACGGCGCTCATTCTTCGGCCTCCGTCTTCTTGGCGGCTGTCTTTTTGGCTGTAGTCTTCTTCGCTGCCGGCTTCTTCGCCGCGGTTTTCCTGGCGGCTGTCTTCTTTTCTGCCGGCTTCTCTTCCTCAGGCTGCGCCTCGGCGGTCTCGCCCTCCTGCGCTGCCTCATCGGACTTCGCTGCGGGCTTTTTCTTGTAGCCGCGCTTGTCCTCGGGCACGAACATGGGGCATTTCTCGTTGATGCAGAAGGACTTCGAGCGTCCGCGGCCGGAGCGGCGGAACATGGTCTGTCCGCACTCGGGGCAGTTGTCCTTCGTCGGCACGTCCCAGGTCATGAAGCCGATTATCTCGCGCCCGTCGGAGCTGGTGCCGCGCCAGGGGCAGTCCCGGCCGCGCTCGCAGGCATAGTAGGTGTAGCCGTTTTTAGAGGTGCGTTTGAGCAGTCTGCCGCCGCAGGCGGGGCATTTGCCCGGCATCTCGACCACTATGGGCATGGTGAAGCTGCACTCGGGGAAGCCGGGGCAGGCCAAAAAGCGCCCGAAACGCCCGGACTTATACACGAGTTTTCTGCCGCAGTTGGGGCATATCTCCTCCGAGACCTCGTCCGGGACCTTGATGCGCTGGCCCTCCATGGCCTTCTCCGCGCTCTTCAGCTCCGTCTCAAAGCCGCCGTAGAAGTCCGAGAGGTACTCTTTCCAGCTCTTCTCGCCCTTTTCAATGTCGTCCAGGCCGTGCTCCATGCGGGCGGTGAACTTGAGGTCCACGATGTCGGGGAAGCGCTCCTCCATAAGCCCGGTGACGACTTCGCCCAGGCTCGTGGGGCGCAGGTATTTGCCCTCCTTGACCACATACTCGTGGCTGAGGATGGTGGTTATCGTCGGCGCGTAGGTGGAGGGTCGGCCTATGCCCTTTTCCTCCATGGCGCGGATAAGCGTCGCCTCCGTATAGCGGGAGGGCGGCTGGGTGAATTTCTGCTCCTTCGTGAGCTTCTTTACGGAGGCGCTGTCGCCCTCCTTGAGCTCGGGCAGGGGCTTCCTGGCCAACTGGCCGCCCTCGTCCTCACGCTCGTCGTCATATACGGCGGTGTAGCCGGGGAAGACCAGCTCGGAGTAGTTGGCGCGGAAGATATGTCCCGCGCAGGCCGCGTCCACCACGACGTTGTCGTACACCGCGTTCGACATCTGGCAGGCCATGAAGCGGCCCCAGACGAGGCGGTAGAGCATGTACTGCTCCTTGGTCAGATCCTTCCGCACCTGCTCCGGGGCAAGGGCGGCGTTAGTCGGGCGGATGGCCTCGTGCGCGTCCTGCGCGCCGGCCTTGGTCTTGTAGCGGCGCGGCTCCGGCGGGCAGTAGGCCGCGCCGTAGTGCGCGCTTATGAAGCTGCGCGCCGCGGCGACCGCGTCGTCCGACAGGCGCAGGGAGTCCGTTCTCATGTAGGTGATGAGGCCCACAGTGCCGAGGCCGGTGATGTCCACGCCCTCATACAGCTGCTGGGCTATGGACATGGTTCGCCGCGGGGTCATGCCCAGGCGGCGGCTGGCCTCCTGCTGGAGGGTCGAGGTGATGAACGGGGGCGAGGGGCTGCGCTGTTTCTTGCCGCGCTTGACGCTCTCGATCTTAAACTCCTGCCCGGTGACGGCGGCGATGACGGCGTCCGTCTCCTCCTCGCTGTGCAGCTCGGCCTTGCCATCGGCAGTGCCGAAGTAGCGGGCGGTGAATTCGCCCTCGCCCGAGCGGAGCACGGCGTCGAGCAGCCAGTATTCCTCCGGCACGAAGGCGCGTATCTCCTTCTCCCGGTCCACGACCATGCGCGTGGCCACGGACTGGACGCGGCCCGCGGACAGCCCGCGGCGTATCTTCTTCCACAGCAGCGGCGAGAGCTCGTAGCCGACTATCCTGTCCAGGATGCGGCGCGCCTGCTGGGCGTCCACAAGGTCTATGTCTATGTCGCGCGGGGCGGCGATGCTCTCCGTCACGACCCTTTTCGTTATCTCGTTGAAGGTGACGCGGCAGGCCTTGCCGTCCGGCAGGCCCAGCAGCTCCTTCAAATGCCAGGCTATGGCCTCGCCCTCGCGGTCCGGGTCGGTCGCGAGATAGACCATGGAGGCCTTCTCCGCGCGCTCGCGCAGATCCTTTATCACGTCTTCCTTACCCTTCACGGGGATATACTGCGGCTCAAAGCCGCCTTCTATATCCACGCCCATCGTGCTCTTGGGCAGGTCGCGCAGGTGGCCCATGGAGGCCACGACTTTATAATCGCTGCCCAGGTATTTCTCGATGGTCCTGGCCTTGGCCGGGGATTCCACTATGACCAACGCCGTCTTTGCTTTTGCCATTAAAACGTCCTCACTTTTGACTGATATTCAGCGTAAACCTTTTGCCCGGCTCCTGGCTCACGAGGCCGGCTATCTGGAGCATGGTCAGCTCCGAGAGCACTTCCTGCGCGGGCAGACCCGTTTTATCTATCACATCGTCTATATGTGTCGAAGGCCGTTCCAGCGCAGTCACGATGGCGAGCTGCGCCTCAGTAAGGCCCTCCAGCTGTTTCCTTAGGTCAATATATTCCACACCTTGGGGCTTGTCAACGTCTTTTTGGACAAGCGGTGGTGTCGCGTCTTCCCTCTCCTCCGGCTCTGGCGCGTTCTCGGCGGCATAGGCGGAGAGGGTCCGCTCGCAGTCCGCGGGCAGTTTTCGGGCCGCGCCGGGGTCGCGCAGGTCCTTGAAGCGCCCGGCAAAGCCGCTGAGCACGTCCCAGCCGCCCGTGACCGGCTGCGCGCCTTCCTTGATGAGCGCCAGGCCGCCTGCGGCGTTTTCCGCGTCCGCGTTCGCCGGGACGGCGAAAACCTCCTTGCCCTGACTGAGCGCCTCGTCCGCAAACAGCAGGGCGCCGCTCCTTTTCGGGGCCTCGACCACCACTGCGGCCACGCACAGGCCCGCGGTTATCCGGTTCCTGGCGCGGAAGAAGGCCGGGTGCCGCTTCGCGCCCGGCGGATACTCGCTTATAACGGCGCCCGCGGCGGCGACGTCCCGGGCGGTCTCCCCGCCCCAGCTCTCGTCGTCTATGGGCGAGCCCAGCACGCCTATGCAGCTGCCTCCCGCCATCAGCGCGCCCTGCGCGGCTGTCACGTCCACGCCCACGGTGAGACCGGACACCACCAGCCCGCCGCAGCGCGTCAGCTCATAGCCCAACCTCGCGGCCATCTTTATACCGTATGGCGAGGCGCGGCGCGTGCCGACCACGGCAACGGCGGCCTTCTCGTCCACTACTGGCAGCCGCCCGCGCACATAGAGCACGACGGGCGGGTCGTATATCGCCGCAAGGCGGCGGGGATAATCCGCGTCCTGTATCGTCCTAATGTCCACGCCCAGGTTCTCGCAGTCCTCGATTATGCGGTAGGCCGTGTCGAAGCTCTTGTTTTCGAGGGCGGCGCACTCCTGCTCCGTCAGGCCGCCGAGCGCGGCGTAGTCGCCCCTCGGCGCGAAGTAGACCTCCCTCACCCCGCCGTAGCGCTCAAGCAGCAGGCGCTTCACCCTCGGGCGCACGCCCGTCAGTGAGGAGAGCCAGAGCCAGTATTTGAGTTCCGACATACCTCCACCTCACAGTCTGCGGCCTGAGAGCTCCCACATGACTATCGCCGCCGCCACGGCGGCGTTAAGAGATTCGCTTCCCGGGGCCATGGGGATAATGACCCGGCCCGTGCATAGCCCCAGGAGCTCCGGCGAGAGGCCGTGGCCCTCGTTGCCTATGGCGACGGCTGCGCGCGAAAGCTCCGCGGAGCGGATATCGAGCGCGCCCTCCGCGAGGGCCGCGCCGTAGAGAGGCAGGTCCCAGCCCCCGAGCAGCCGCGCAAGGCCGGGCAGGTCTGCCTCCACAATGCTCTGACGGAAGGCCGCTCCCATCGTCGCGCGAACGCAGCGGGGCGAGGTCGGGTCCGCGCAGTCCCCGGCCAGGATGACGGCGTCCACGCCCAGGGCGTTCGCCGTCCTTATGACCGTACCGACGTTGCCGGGGTCCTGCACGCTCTCGAGCACGACGGCGCTCTCCACGCGCTCCGGCGCGCGCCGCTCGGGCAGGCGCACGGTGAACACCGGGCCTGGACTGTTCTTCACCGGCGAGGCGTAGGCCACGAGTTCCGGCGGTGCGGCGTAAAGCCGCGCGCCCTCCGGGACGCGGCCCGGCAGGCTCCCCTCCGCCGCTAGCAGGCTCGTCACCTCGCAGCCGGAGGCGAGCGCCTCGCCCAGGAGCTTCTCCCCGTCGAGCACGGTCTCCCCGCCCTCACGGCGCAGCGCGCCGTCGGAGGCGAGCTGGCGCAGATAGGCTATATACCCGTTTTTCCTAGAGCTTATCCTCTCCATTTTTAACATATACGCCGTCCATTGTCAAAAAGTTCAAGCGGGTCCTGCACATTTAATATAAACTTTAACACAACAGTTTCGCCAGTACAAGCCCAAAAAAGCGGCGCGGCCTTCGCCGCGCCGTCTCTCAGCTCTGTTCGGAAACATATATGCTCAGCCGTTCCTGTATTATCCGCGCGGCCTCCGCCGCCGTTCTGGCGCCTGTGAAGCAGGCCGCCGCCTCCTCGCAGATGATGCCCAGAGCCGTCTCGTCCACAAGCGTCGAGTTCTCCACCGAGGCCAGGAAGCTCTCGAAGCGCTCGACCTCCTCCGCCGTCATGCGGCCCTCGGACACGGCCTCGGCCTCCAGCTTTTCGAGGTAGGGGCGGTACATGGGCAGGGCGCTGTTTTTGTCGCGGTGGTAGCTCATATCGTAGCTCAGCAGCAGGTATTTGACGAATTCCCGGCAGCCGTCCGGCTTTTCGCTGCCGGCAAAGACGCCCACCGGCGAGGACGGGTCCATGACGGAGCCGTTGCTCCCGTCGGGCATCGGCATCCCTACAAAGCTGAGCTCCTGCCCCACCGCCTTTTCAAATTCGCTCAGTTTGGCGACGTTGGCGACGCGCGCTGTCTCGATGTACGTTTTGCCCGTGCGAAGCTCCTCCTCGGGCGGGACATAGCCCGTGAACTCCGTCGTCTCCGGGTGCTCGGTTATCTGGCCCACCGTCTCCAGCAGGGCTATGAACTCCGCGTTGTCGAAGCCGCACTCGCCGGTCTGCCAGTCTATGGCCTGCTGCATATAGCGCTGGGCTGCGTCACGGATGAAACTCTCGCGCGTGACGTAATACATCATCTGCGCGCCGGGCTCCAGCGCGCGCTCGGCCTCCAGGTATTCCTCCGGCGTCCAGCCTGCGGCTTCGCCGAAGTTCGACTTCAGGCCCGCGCAGGTGTCGATACCAAAGCTTTCGGAGACATAGTAGGTCCCGCCGCCCAGCCTGCCGGCGAACACCAGGTCCTCCGCCGAGACCTCCGGGTCTCCTTCCAGCAGCTCGCCGATGTCCGCAAGATAGCCACGGCGCGCAAGGCTCTCCACGGGCATGCCCTCTAGCAGCAGCAGGTCCGGCCCGGCGCCCGCGGCGATGTCTGCGTAGAGCTTCGTCAAGGCGTCCTGCGCGCTCAGGGCTCCGCCCTGGCTGTAGTCCACTTCCCTGACCTGCCAGCCCGTGCCCCCGGCGTTGAAGCCCTGGACCAAGTAGCTGCTCTGCCCCAGCGTGGCCAGGGTCAGCTCGCCGCCGGCGGGCATCTCGGAGGGCTCCGTCAGGCTAAGGCGGCTCAGGCCGACGGCGCTGCGCATCATAAAGTCCCCGTCCCCAAGCGGGGCGAGGCCGCGCAGGGCGCTGCTCTCGATGGCACAGTCGGCCCAGACGATGAGCGGAGTCTTACCGCCCGTCTCGTCGAGGCCGTACGCCGCCTCAGCGTCGGCGCAGATGAGGAAAAACTCCTCGGTGCCGTCAAAGGCCTGCGTTTCCGTGCCATCGAGGGTGAAAAGCGGCTCGACGCCCTCGGGGCCGAGAGCGCTCACTGCGGCACTCTCACCGCCGTACTCGATGAGGCAGGCCCCGCCGCTGCCGCTGCGCAGGAGCTTTGCCTCAGCCGGAACGTTCAGCTGCGCGGCCACGGCCCCCTCGGCTATGAGCACGGCCTTGCCCGCTCCCAGGAGCCAGACGCCGCCGTCTGCTGAGCGCATATCGGAAAAATACGCCTCGCCCAGGCCCAAGGCGCCAAGGTCGAGCTCCGAGAGCGTCCCGCCCTCCGGAGAGAGCTGCACGAGGAGGCTCAGGGCCCCAGTCTCGGTCTCGCGGCTCTCAAGCAGCCAGATGCAGCCCTCCCCAGCGCAGGCCGCCTGCACCGCACCGCTCTCGGGCGTATAGAAGCGCTCGCCGTTTTTCAGCAGGACGTATTCGCTGGGAGCGTTCTGGCCGAAGAACATGGCGCAGGCGTAATAGTCGCCGCCGAGGCCGAATACGCCCAGGGTGGAGTCCGCGCCGGTGTTCACGAGGCTCTGGCGGTAGGGGCGGCCCCCGCTCGTCCACTCGGGCGCAGGCGACGCCGTGGGTTCCGGGCCCTGCGTCTCAGGCGCGCCGGTGAAAGCCGGTTCGGGTGGGGCCTCGCCGCCGCAGGCGGCCAGCAGGGTCATGACCAGGGCAAGGGCCAAGGCCAGGTGTCGTTTTTTCATGTCTTGACCTCCGTCTATGTCTCAGCCCTGCTCCGCCAACCAGGTGCTGACGCGGTTCTGGCTGTACTCCGCGGCCTGCTCCGCGCTCGTCTGGCCGGAGAAATACTGAGAGGCGTCCTCGTTCAGGATGTCCGTCACGGTGGGCAGGCTGTACTGCACTGTCGTGGTGCCCTCGACCAGCTCGCGGAACTTGTCCGCGTCGGCTTCGCTTATCGTTATCATCTCGCCGTAGTTGTCTATGCCCTCATCCACAACGGTTTGCAGCAGCTTTTCAAGCCGCTCAGCGCTGGCCGGGAAGGACGAACCCGAGCCCTCCGCTCCCGAGCCGCCCACCTCGGGGCTGAGGCACTCCCGCACGAACCGCCAAGCCCCGTCCTTATATTTGCTCTGGGCGGAAATGGCGAAGCTCAAATCGACGCTGAACATGCTGCCGTTCGTCTCGTCGTTCGGCATGCCGGCGAAGGTGTATTCCCCGCCGCAGCGCTCGCTTATGACGCCGAGGCGCATGAAGTTTTGCAGCGTCTCAAATTGCAGCAGGCCGACATTGTTCTGGCTTATATCAGCGGGCAGCTCCGTGCTCGTCTCGCCGCACTCGCGCAGGAGGCTGAGATACGCCTCGCTGTCGAAGGAGCAGGTCCCGGCTTCGAGGTCGGTGAACTGCACGGCGGCGAAGTTGCTCATCCAGCCCCAGAGGATATCCTGCGCCATCCAGGGCGGGAAAATGGGCAGGTCCGCCGCTTCCGCCGCGGCCTTGGCCTCGTCGAAGCTGATGCCCGGCTCCGCAAAGACATTCGATGGCGCGGTGAAGGTGACCATGCTGAAGGCGTAGGGCAGCGCGGCCAGCTTGCCCTGCGGGCTCATGGCGGCGAGCAGGCTGGGGACGATCGTCTCGCGTGAATATTCCGCGTCGGCGTCGAGGTAGGGCAGGAGGTCCTCCGTCGCCGCCGGGCCGAGGCGGGTCAGATTGTCATAGTAGCAGAAGGCGAAGATATCCGGCCCCTCGCCCGCGATGAGCTGGGTGTTCAGCAGCTCCATGCTCATACCCTCGTCATACAGGCTCTCGACGCGGAGCTTGTAGTCCGGGTCCTCCTGGTTGAAGGCGTTCACGAGGTCGTAGAGTACCGTCCCCGCGTAGTCCGTCAGTACTCGCAGCTCCGTCTTTGGCTTTGTGAGCTGCAGCGTGAGCCGCTCCAGCTCCGTCGCGCCGGGACGGAAGAGGATATAGCTGCCGTCCGGCTGCTCCCAGAGGCCGAGGTAGGTCACGACGGCGACGCCGGGCTCCGACCAGTCGAAGAGCTCCGCTGGCCCGCCCTCGCCAGGCTCGGCCACGACATCGCGGCCCTCCAGCTCGCCGCTCAGGAGCAGCCCGCCCTCGGCCGAGAGGCCCAGGACCGTGACGCCCAGCTCGCCTGTATCCGCGGTCACGAGGGCCATGTTCTCCGTGTCCAGCTCGCAGAGGGTTCCGCCGCCGTCCATGCCGTCGCCCATCGCCACGTAGATGCGCCCGTCCGCCTCCTGCATGGAGGTGAAATAGCTCCACTTCTCCTCGCCCATGCAGCTGCGGGCCGCTTGGCCGTCCGGGCCGAACTCAACAATGCCCATGTAGTACATGACGTAGTAATTCCCGTCCCTCACAGCGAGGCCCAGGTCGCCGTAAAGGTGGTCGGCGGCCTCGGCGGCCAGCTCCACGCGCGAGGGCTCACCGCCGCTGTAGCTGAGGATGCACGCGCCCGCCTCCGTGAAGGCCAGGGCGGCCGCGCCCTCGCCCGTCCGGCAGACGGCGTCCACGCTCAGTACGTCCTCCGGCAGCGCCAGGGCCTCAAACGCGCCCTGCGCGTCCAGGACGCCCAGCACAGGCTGCCCAGAGCTATCCTGCCCAGCGAGGACGAACTCGCCGTCCCGGCCGCTCATGGCGTCCAGCGAGGCCAGGCCGCCGGGCAGCGCCTCCTTCGTGAGGGTCAGCTGCTCCACCAGCTCCTGCTCCAGCTGCTGCCCGTCGGTCTGTGCGGGCGCGCTCGCCTGCGGCTCCGGCATGTCCTGCTCCGGGGCCTGTCCGCAGGCGGCGAGGCCCAGGCAGAGGCACAGGGCCAGGATAACCGCTGTCATGCTCCTGAAGTTGTGCATAAAATCACCCCGAAATTTGATGTTATCGCCGTGTTTATACACATTTTACAGGAAATGTGTATCGGAGTTGCATCAAATTCCGGGGTGAATGTGAACAAATTGTAAACTTTATTTCAGGATGACCTGGCAGCTGCGCATGACCTCCAGCGCGGCCGCGTGCTTTTCCGGCGTGACGCCCGCACAGCAGGCGGCGTCTACATATACCGGAAGCTCGGGCATTGCAGCCTTTATCATGAGGGCGTTCGAGATCACACATATGTCCGTGCACAGACCGACGAGCTCCACGGACTCCAGCTCCGCCTCGTCATACAGACGCTTAAGCTCTGAGACAAGGCGTGTGCTGCCGAAGGTAGGCTTCTCGTACACGCGCGCGCCGAGGCTCTCGCGCAGGGCCTCCACCTCCGGAGGGAAGCGCCAGCCCTCCGTGCCCTTGACGCAGTGGGCGACGGGCAGGAAGCGGCCCTCCTGCGTGTCCGCGTAGTCTTCGCCGTGGGTGTCCAGCGTCATCAAAACGGCTCCTTCAAAGCCGCGCATCTTTTCCAGCAGGCGCGGGAGCATCTCCACCGCCTCCGGCGTCCCCAGGGAGCCGGTGACGAAGTCGTTCTGTACGTCTATGACGACAAGGCAGTTCATGTCCGTTCTCCTTCCATCCCGGCGCTCAATAGAGCTTGGCGCCGGCGGGGATGTGCTCGTCCACCATCAGCAGATGCAGGCGCTCCGCGCCCTCCTCGTGGTGCACGGCGGAGATGAGCATGCCGCAGGAGTCTATGCCCATCATTGCGCGCGGGGGCAGGTTCGTGATGGCGATGCAGGTCTTGCCGACGAGCTCCTCCGGCTCGTAATACTCATGGATGCCGCTGAGGATGACGCGGTCCTCCCCGCTGCCGTCGTCCAGGGTGAACTTCAGCAGCTTCTTGCTCTTCTTCACCGCCTCGCAGGCCTTGACCTTGACGGCGCGGAAGTCGGAACGGCTGAAGGTCTCAAAGTCCACGAAGTCCGCGAAAAGCGGCTCAATTTCGACCTTGGAGAAGTCTATGGGCTCCGGCTTCACCTCCTGCGCGGGGGCTGGCTCGGGCTTTTTCTCGGCCCTGGGCATATCCAGCGGCTTCATGGTGGGGAACACCCTTCTACCCTCTTCATCCGGTTTCATCACGCCTTGTACGGTCGAAAAAGTGCCGTTTTCACGAGGTTTTTCTAACTTTTTGGATTCCATAGTGTGTCCTCCTGTGCCGTCTGGTTCGGGGCAAAAGTTGTAAAAAAGTTGTGGAAAGTTGTATTGGCACGAAACCGGCTCAATGACGACTCAAAATTGGCACAACGAATGGCTACATTGTTTTCAAAGACGCCATTGTAGAATTGCCCCATTTGTAGTAAAGCCTGTATGAGTCCCGCGCAGGATTATCTTGCGGATTCATACAGAGACAAGTATAGCATAAGCCCCCAAGATGTTCAAGTCAACGATTTTTTCGTTGGCCCTTCCAATTTCATACCTTATATATAAAAAGGAGAAAGCCATGCCAACCTATCAATTACAAATTAAACAGATTGTGGATTACCCACGCTGCCGGATATACCGGCAGTTCGTCCGCTTTCTGATGGAGGACCGGAGCATTCGCGTAAGCGGCGGCTCCGGCCTTTTTTATTTTACGATACTTTGCAGCTACGCAAACTTCCGCACCTCATACCGCCGCATCGACGGCATCAGCTATACCGTCTACCCTGGCGAGTGGGTCTGCACCCTCAAGGAGCTGTCCCAATGGTTCCGCACCCGATTCCAGTGCCAGGCGCTGGCCGTACTGGAACGGCTGCAGAAGCAGAACCTTATTTCCTTTCAGGCCCTGGGCCGCGGAAATGTGGTTCGCTATAAAATCTGCGACTGGGCGCGGCATAACACGGTTCTGGAGTACAATGCCCCCTGCCAGAAGGACACCGGCTTTTTCTTCCTGCCGGTTTCGGTTGCCACTGATCTTATCAGTTCAGACCGCTGCTCCGAGATGGACATTGTGCTGGACCTGTGGATCTCCGCCATCTACAACGACAATCAGGTGCAGGGATCAGACCTGGGGCCAGTGGTCTATTTCCGCAACGGCACCGGCAATCCCCTTGTTACCTACACGGAGCTGGCTGCCCGCTGGGGGCTGTCCCGGGCGACAGTCGGCCGTGTCCTGAAAAAGCTGGCCGCGCTGGACTATCTCTCCCTCATGTCCTTCCCGGGCCGGCATGGCAGCGTGATTTATCTGCAAAAATATCTGTCCACCATGTTTGAGATCTCGGATGTGATGGTAGATAAAGAGGAGGTCGCTATGACGCTTAACATTCGCCTGGAGTTCCCGAAGGAGGATAGTGCAGGTCTTGACGCCCCTGCTTTGGAGCATGAGGTCATCGTTTCAGATGAACTCGCCAGCGTTTCAAAATCGCACATTGAAATTATCCTTCAGAAAATGGCGCAAATCCTGATGGCACAAGGGATTTCGTGCTTTGGCTGCCCGCTCTCTCGCTACAAGTTATATCCCTTATCGGGCGACTGCCGGGAAGATTTACTCCCCCGCGCGCGAGAGCAGTCCCTGATGCGTTTTGGCCTTGCTGTTCTGTGTGGGAACAAGCAGGTCGCCACTTTTGAACTTACACTCTCTCCCTCGGTGGAGAATTGAACAAGGAGGTCTTACCATGAAGAAATTTGTTGAAAAAGATGTCGCAGAGAGCCCTCTGTACCATGATACCTGGAAACTGCTGAAAAAATACCGCGATGTGGTTTGGAGCTTGGAGATTTCCGTCCAGCATGTGCGGGCCAAGTTCGAGATCGAATACGGCACTTCCATCGAGGAATTTCTGGATTCCGTCTACCTGGCCGGCGCAGACCTGAACGGGAGCGACATTGAGCACCATGCCAAGTGCATTGAGCGCAGCCACAAGATGCTGAAGCTCCTGGATTCGGCAGTCGAATTGCTCCGCACCCGCCATAAGAACGGCGAGGCGTATTACTGGCTGCTGTACTACTCCTTCCTCTCCCCTCAGCAGTTGAAGAATGTGGAGGAAATCATCGAGAACCTGCGCCCACATATCCGAGACATCTCCTTCCGCACCTACTACCGTAAGCGGCGGGAGGCCATTGAAGCCCTCAGTTCTGTGCTATGGGGCTATACCTCCAAGGACAGTCTGGATGTGCTGGAACAGTTCTTCCCGGAGCCGAAATTCTCCGGGAAACAGGCGGGCAAGTAATTGGCACAATTCGGGACTGAAATTGGCGCGTTCCTGCCCTTGAGCCGTAAATCCCTATGTGTTAGACTGAATATGCTCAAACTTGCGCCCAAAACTGAATACAGGCAGTGAACAGCACCTTTTTCGAGGTGCTTTTTTGCTGCCCAAACGGTCTTTGGCCTGAGAAGGAGTCCACATCTGCACAACGGATGCGGGCTCCTTCTTTGCTTTTTGAGCAATGAACATCACATTTGGATTGGAGGTCCGCAAAATTGAAAAAACTGAAAATTCCTCAACAGCAGCGGCGGGAAGATGACAGCAGCCCGCCTCGTCGAGTTTCCATCGGCCGGATCGCCTATACGGCGTTCCTCTGTGTGATGATGGCGATGATGTTCTGTCAGCCGGCATTTGCTGCAACCGATGTTTGGACGAAGGCCAAGGAAATTATGCAGGATGTCTACACGCAGATTCTCGCCATCTCCACCATTGCGGCCATCGTGACCGCCTCGGTGGCGCTTCTGCTTATGAACTTTTCGCGCTCCGGCCGGACAGTCGATGAGAGCCGGGCGTGGCTGAAGCGCATCTGCATTACCTGGGCCGTCCTCAATGGTCTCGGATTCATCATGGCTTATGTGACGCCTCTGTTCTCTGGTGGTCAGTGGACAGGCTGATGGCCGCCGCAATATACCCACTGGAAGGAGGCGTAAGCTATGGGTATCCTGGATGGCATCGTTGAATGGATCGCGGAGCAGGTAATGGCCGGCCTTGACCTGGTGACCACTTCGGTTTTGGGCGCTCTGGGCTGTGACATGGCTGTTTTTCTGCGGTACTTTCCCGCTGCCGAAACGATGTATAGCGTCTTTGTGGCGCTGGCTGTCGGCATTATCCTGCTGAATTGGGTCTGGCAGCTGTTCAAAAACTTTGGCCTGGGCGCAGGAATTGAGGCGGAAGATCCGGTCAAGTTGAGCATCCGGTCGGTCATTTTCATCCTGCTGGCGCTCTTTTCCGATGAAATCGTCAACATCGTCCTGACCATCGGCGGCACGCCGTACCGCTGGATCATGGATTCGGAGCTGCCGCCCCTCAGCTTTGCCGATTTTAACTCGGTCATGCTGGTGATCATCGGCGTCTGTGCCAATGGCGCTGTTGCGCTGATCACCCTGATCCTCGTCATCATCTTGGCCTGGAATTATCTGAAATTACTGCTGGAAGCGGCGGAACGGTATGTTCTGCTGGGTGTGCTGGTCTATACGGCGCCGGTCGCTTTTTCGATGGGCGCAAGCCAGACTACATCGAATATTTGGAAATCCTGGTGCCGGATGCTGGGCGGGCAGATTTTTCTGCTGATTATGAACGCCTGGTGCCTGCGCCTGTTCACGAGCATGGTTGGCTCTTTTATTGCCAATCCGCTCTCTTTGTAAGGAGGGGCGTTTTGAAAAAATTCAAGAAAATTTTGTTCCTTGCGCTGATGGTTGCTGCCCTCTCCTGCCTGTTTTGTCAGCCTGCTTTTGCCATCTCCGAGGAAGAGGTGCAGGCTCAAGTGGACGCTGTAGGTAAGGAGACGGTTTCCGGCAATGTCCTGATCTGGTTCATGTGTGCGATAGGCTTCTTGAAGGTATCGCAGAAAATCGACTCGTTCATGGCAAGCCTGGGCGTCAATGTAGGCCACACCGGCGGCAGTATGCTGGCTGAGGCCATGATTGCGGCCAAGGGTATCGGCGGCTTTAAGAACTTTTCCAGCCACCACTTTGGCGGCGGCCGCAGCAGCAGTTCCACCCATGTCAATGCCAATGGCGGCGGTGGAAAAAGCGGTGCCGCCGGATTTGGCGCAGGCTTTGCCAGCGGCGGTCTGGCAGGCGTAATCAAGCGGAATGTCACGAACAACGCCATCAGGACGGCCACAACGCCCTCGGACGCCAAACCTTCAGGTCTCGGCGGTCTTGTGGGTGGTGCTGCTGGCGGTGTCGGCGGCCACATTTATTCTTCCTCGGTAAGCAAGGGCGGCAGTTTCGCCAATAATGTCATCGGTTCCGTGGCTACCGGGAACATCACTCAAATGGGCTCGATCACCGGCGAAAAGGCCGTTGAAGCCCTACACTCCTATATGGGCCACACGGCACTGGGGGCTGGAGCAGAGAATATCCCCACCTATCAGAATGTCGAGATCGGCGGCGGTCGCATCACCGGCACGGAGGTCACTCCGGAACACCCGGAGGGCATTGCCTTCGGTATGTACCATGCGGACCAGTATGTTGCGCCGGAGGGCCAGTACACGACCGTTCATGCAGTAGACGGTACCGCTTGGTATAAGCAGTATGCAGTGGACGCTGTGGACAAGACGCCCTACATGGCGCCGGACGGTTCGATTGCCTACAATGAGTCCATCGTAAAGAAGCTGCCGCCCACCCCCAAACGAAAGGATAAGATCTGATGGCTGAAGAACGCAAGGACAGCTTTGCTGAAACGGTAGACACTGCGGCCTCCGCAGCGCACACGGTCAAGGGCGCCATCAAAGCCGGCAAGGCGATTTCCGGTGCGGCCAAGGGCGCTGCTGCCGGCGGTCCCTATGGGGCTGTGGCCGGGGCAGTCTGGGCCGGACGCAAGCATATCGGCAAGATCGTTGCCGTCATTGTCATTTTGCTTCTGTTGCCGGTCCTGTTTGTTTTGATGCTTCCCGGGCTGATTTTCGGCGGTTTGATCAACGCTTTTTCACCGTCGGACACAGAGCAGCCTGTCCTCAACAGCGAAACTGCAATCGTGGAGAACGCCAACGACATCACTTTTACCATCAACTCCATCTTGGGCGAAGCGCTGGACGATGTGATGGCCCGCATTGAAGCGGACTTTGCTTCTTCCGGCGCTGACCAGATGGAAGTTAAAAATCCCTATTCCTCCGGCCCTGTCTACAACGCCAACCTCATCGTCTCGCAGTATTGCGCTGCCCGGGATGAGGATTTTGAGAGCATTTCGCTGGATGATCTGGCCGCTGTCCTGCGGGAGAACAAAGAGCATCTCTACTCTTATACCAGCGTGCGGGAGAGCCGCGAGGTCACATCCGAAGACCCGGAGACCGGGAAGGAAACCACAACCACCGAGATCTGGATGGTCTACACCATCCGCTACAACGGCGAGTCCTATCTTGCCGACCATGTTTTCGCGCTTACGGATGAGCAGAAAGAGCTTGCCTCCGATTATGCCTCTAACCTGAGCATGTTCCTGGGGGACGGCCTGCTGCAGAACCTGACAGAATGGACTGGAAACAGCATCCCCTCCCTGGGCGATGTGACCTTTACAGACGGCGTGACGCCGGTGGTCTATTTCAACCAGCTGGACGAGCGTTATGCCAGCCAGCCCTACGGCACCGACAATATCGGCGGCTACGGGTGTGGGCCTACCGCCATGTCCATTGTGGTGTCCTCCCTCACGGACGAAACTGTGGAACCGGTTGCGATGGCCCAGTGGTCCTACGAAAACGGCTACTGGTGCAAGAGCAGCGGCTCCTATCACGCATTGATCCCCGCCGCCGCTGAAGCATGGGGCCTGCCGGTATCCGGCTGTACGACTTCCGAACCCCAGCGGATATTGGACGCCCTGGCTGAAGGAAAGCTGGTGGTGGCGATTATGGCAGAGGGCCATTTTACTTCATCCGGGCATTTTATCGTTCTCCGTGGCGTGAAAGACGGTCAGATCATGGTGGCGGACCCGGCCAGCTACAAGCGCAGCGAACAGCTCTGGGATCTATCCATCATCCTAAACGAAGCAAGCCGCCGTGCTGGAGCAGGCGGTCCTTTCTGGATCATAGGCTGACCTGCCCCTCGGCTGCGGAAACGAGGTAATACATGAGCAACAAAAACGACCATGATACTTATATCATACCGCCGAATTTTATAGAAACAGGCACTTTTTTCGGCGGTATGTTCCGTGCGCGGAATGTGATCGAGGCCGGCATCCTGGTGTTTGCCATCGGGGCGCCGGTTTTTCTGTTCCTTCCGTTTGGGCTGACCACCCGCATCATCATTTTGTGCCTGACCGCTCTTCCGGTAGGGCTGGTCGCTTTGATCGGCATATCCGGGGAGAGCCTTTCGCAGTTCCTGGTCACCTTTTTGAAGTACCTGCGGAACCGCCGCGTTGTCGGCGGTGACGGTGAGCAGCCGGAGGATAAGGCGGCGCCCTCCAAATCGGCCGGCAAGCATCTCAAGCAGCGGCCTCCCAAGGAGAAAAAGCCCAAGGCCCCGAAGCGCCGGCGGGCTGGTGAGGCAGATTTCCCGGCTGAATTCGATGAAGTGCGCGGCTATGAGATCCGTGAAAAGCTGCGGCCCAAGAAAAATGCCAAAAAGGAGCGTCCTGCTAAGGCCAATAAGGCGAAAAAGAAAGCAAAGAAGCGCCCTGAAAAGGAGCGCCTGCCTAAACGCCCTGCCCATGTCAAGGAGCAGAAGCCCGCCTGCCTCAATCCTGTGGCAGATTATCTGCCCATTGAGAAGGTGGAGAATGGCATTATCTATACCAAAGACCATCGGTTTGTCAAGGTGGTCGAGGTGGTCCCTATCAACTTCATGCTGCGGAGCGCCAGAGAGCAGAGGAATATCATCTACTCCTTCGTTTCGTACTTGAAAATCTCGCCCGTCAAGCTTCAAATCAAGGTTCTGACCCGCCGCGCGGACATCAACCGCCACCTGGACACGGTGCGCCGGGAGATGGCCCATGAGGAAAACGAGCAGTGCCGCTTGATGCAGGAGGATTACCTGAACTTTGTGCAGCAGGTCGGCTCCCGTGAGGCTGTTACACGGCGGTTTTTCCTGATTTTCGAGTATGAGCCCTGGGCCAATACCCGGCGGTCGGAGCAGGAAGATGAAGCAATCCAGTCCCTCCAGAGCGCCGTCCATACGGCCTCCAACTACCTGCGCCAGTGTGGGAACGAGGTCATTGCACCCGAAAACGAGGACGAATTTACCGTTGATGTCCTCTATAACCTGCTGTGCCGGAACGAGAGCGCCGTCAAGCCGCTGTCGGTACGGGCGCAGGAGGTGGTGGCGCAGTATATGGAGCAAGGCCGGGAGAATGAAATCAATCATATCCCGGCGGCGGAGTTTGCCGCCCCCCGAAGCATTGATTTTTCCCATGGGCGCTATATCTGCATTGACGGCTTGTACTATGCCTACCTGCTGATCCCCTCGGACGGGTACAAAACGCAGGTGCCTGCGGGCTGGCTGAGCCTGATCGTCAATGCCGGCGACGGTATCGACATGGATATGTTCCTCGTCCGCCAGCCCAAAGAGCGCATCATCCAGCGGGTGGGCCAGCAGCTCCGTATCAACCGCTCTAAAATCAAAGACGCCAGCGACACGAACACCGATTTTGACGACATCGACGGCGCCATCCGGAGCGGATATTTCTTAAAGGAGGGTCTTGCCAACAACGAAGATTTTTATTACCTGAACCTGCTGATTACTGTGACGGCCCCCTCTGTGGAGGATTTGGAGTGGAAAGTCAGCGAAATGAAAAAGCTCCTGCTTTCGCAGGATATGAATGTCAGCGCCTGCCACTTCCGTGAAGAGCAGGCGTTTCTTTCTGCCCTCCCGCTGGTCTCTATGGAGAAAGGGCTCTATGAGCGCGGCAAGCGCAACCTGCTGACGGGCGGCGCGGCCAGCTGCTATCCCTTTACCAGCTTTGAGATGTGCGATGACAACGGCATTTTGCTGGGAGTCAATAAATATAACAGCTCCCTGATTATCGTGGATATTTTCAATTCCTCGATTTATAAGAACGCCAATATGGCGATCCTGGGCACCAGCGGCGCCGGTAAGACCTTTACTCTTCAACTGATGGGGCTCAGGATGAGGCGCAAGAACATCCCCGTTTTTATCATTGCGCCGCTAAAAGGGCACGAGTTCCACCGTGCCTGTGCCAATGTGGGCGGTGAGTTTATCCAGATCTCCCCGGCCAGCCCGCACTGTATCAATGTCATGGAGATCCGCAAGGTGGATCGGTCGGTCAATGAAATACTGGACGGCCCCGGTATCCAGCTCTCGGAACTGGCGGCGAAGATCCAGCAGCTGCACATTTTCTTCAGCTTACTTATTCCCGATATGACCCATGAGGAACGCCAGCTGCTGGATGAGGCGCTGATCCGTACCTACAATGCCAAAGGCATTACCCATGACAACGCCTCTCTGGAAGACCCGGCCAATCCGGGCCACTACCGGGAGATGCCGGTGCTGGGCGACCTGTATGAGATTTTGAAGGCCGCCCCGGAAACCACCCGCATGGCCCATATCCTCAACCGTCTGGTGAACGGTTCCGCCAGCACCTTTAACAAGGCCACCAATGTGCGACTGGATAACAAATACACCGTACTGGACATTTCCTCCCTCACCGGCGATTTGCTGACTGTGGGGATGTTTGTGGTGCTCGATTTCGTGTGGGACCGCGCCAAAGCCGACCGCACCGAGGAAAAAGCCATTTTTATCGACGAGTGCTGGCAGCTTCTTTCCGGCGCCGGCGCCACGGGCACCCGGTTGGCTGGCGATTTCGTGCTGGAAATTTTTAAGACCATCCGCGGCTATGGCGGTTCAGCGGTCTGCGCCAGCCAGGACCTGAACGACTTTTTCAATCTGGACGAAGGCCGTTTTGGGAAAGGCATTATCAACAACAGCAAGACCAAAATTATCCTCAATCTGGAGGATGACGAGGCAGAACGGGTCCAGGAGACCCTGCACCTGTCCGACGCGGAAACGATGGAGGTCACCCACTTTGAACGCGGCAACGGCTTGATTTCCACCAATAACAATAACATCATGGTGGAATTTAAGGCCAGCCCGCTGGAAAAGGATTTGATCACCACCGACCGCCGCGAATTGCGTGAAATTTTGGAGCGCAAGCGCCGTGAGCAGGAATCTGCATAGGTTCAAATGATATATGCGAGGTGAATCCCATGTTTTGATGTGCTGCGCTGGGTGTGCGTCTATATGACGCCTTCCATGAAGAAAAGCGCCGGTTTGACGCCCGGATGGCGTCTTTCCGGCATTCCAATGTTCGATAAGGCGTTCCGATGACGCCTTGATGACGCCATTTGATAAAGGAGGTGAGCCCCCATGAAGACCAGGGCTGAAATCTATGGAAATGAGGCTGCGGACTTGCTGCGGACGGTAACAATGTACCCTGGCCTCAGTGAACAGCAGCTTCTTTGTTTTCACCCTGGCAAAGAAGATACGGCAAAGGCCCTGCTCTCCCATCTGGAGAAGCAGGGCCGTATTTTTCAAACAGAGAGCGGCGGCTATTTCCCGGCCGGCCAGCCGGCAAAACTTGACCGGACGCTTGTCCGGGCAGTGTGGGTCCTGCTGGACTTCATTCAGCGGGCCGAATACCATGCTCCCGCTGATTTTCCTGTCAAGCTCGTTTTCTTTGCCGATGGCGAACTCTACGAAGTGGCCTGCGTTGAGGACGGGCAGGAGGCGCTTGTCTGCCATGCCCTGCGGGGCAACAAGGGCGGCAGCCGCCGCATTATTCTGGTCGATTCACCGGCGCAGATCGCCAAAATCGACTGTCCCGGCATTTCCGGGTTCTGCACCGTAGAGGAAAACGGCCAGACACACTATTTCAAGAAAGCAGGAGGCACATGATTGGATCGAAAACTTATATCCCGCCGGATTGGGAGCATCCTTGACGATATATCCCGGCTGAGCAACGCGCTGTATGCGATGGACACCACCGACATCCAGCGTTATCCCGATAACTATGAGACCCTTTCCACCGATGCCGCGCTGCGGGCAGAGCGTATTGCCTGCCGGCTGCGGCATTTGATTTATTCCAGCACGACCATCCGCAAGGGCGATTACCTCAAGTCAGCCAGTGTGATGCACGGCATCACCATCACCTATGAAAACGAGGTACTTGCTGTGACACTGCCCAGCCTTCTGCCAAAGCGCAGGCAGCGGCAGAGCGCCGAGTTTCTGCTGGACCCCCTCTATTTTGCCCTGGAGCAGTACGCCAAAGAGAACACTTTGCCTCACTACCGGGAATGTGTTGTCTGCTTCGCCCAGGTATATGACCAGGCGCTCCCCACCAGGCGGGTGCGCGACTATGACAATCTGGAGGAAAAGCAGATTTTAGATCTGCTGTCCTCTTTTGTAATGGCGGATGATACCGGCCTGCTGTGTGATGCCTATAACACCGCCGAGCTGGGCGAGCAGGACTGCACGATGATTTTCGTCATGGAGAAGCACCGCTTTCCCGGGTGGCTTGCAGAGCATAAACCGGACCTGAAATCCATCTCGGATTTTTGAGCATTTTAGGCCCCTTCCGGCCCGACATCCCGCGAAGCCGCTGAAAGCCCCGGATTTTCGGGCTTGCGGCCATTTGGGAGAGGCCTTATTTTACCGAAGTTCTCAGTCATTACGGTAAAAATCCAGCACCGACAAAGGAGGTGATCCCTTGGGAAAAACAGCCGCACTTTTCCACAGCCGGATACGCTCCCGTTCCGGCTTTTATCGCTGACCGCCATCTCTGGAGAGTTCCCAACCAGCCAGCTGAACCGTCTCCCGGCCAGCCCCTACTATTTGGAGGCGGTCGTGACCTCGCTCAAAAAGAACGGGCTGCTGCGGACCTATTATCGTGACAGGCTCCGGGGCTATCGGCTGGGGGCAAAGGCCAAGGCCGCCCTGCTGGACGGCTGGCCGGAGCGTTTCTCTCCCTACCTGACCGGCGACACCGACACCAACCGCCTCAAGAGCGAGGTGAACCGGCGGCTCCGGCTCCACCGCCTCGCGGAAACCTATGTCACGATGGACAATGCGGGGATCGGGCTCTTTCAGGATGAAAAGCCGAAGGTTTTTTCGCCGCAGGGCTATCACGGCGAAGCCATCGAGTATCCCGCCTTTTACAGTTCCCGTGAAGTCAAGGAAATGGGAATCGACGCTACGCAGGTGCGAAGTTCCCGGTTCGCAGGGGTGCTTCTTGCGCCCACCGGCATTTTTGTCACCTACAACAGCGGCGCTGCCCTGATGAAATGGCGCTGCAAATCCGAGATACGGGTAAAGGCGCTGATGTGGAGCGTCCTGTGCCAGAAGCGTTTGGCCGGGCAGTACCGCGCCGAAGATGTGCATGGGCTGGTGCTGGGCGACAGCATGGAACTGGCCTACCAGATGCTCACCAGCACCGGCGGGGCCAAGCACGACTATTTCATGCTGGACGGCAGCTACGACCATTTTTATTTTCTCACAAATAACCACCAGGGGGAGGTGATCCTTGCTTTACTGTGTGATCCCTTGAAAACCGCAGAGCTTAACCGCATTCTGTCCCAGGGCTTGATTGCCGGGAACACCGGAAAGGCCATTGAGCAGGATGCCGCGGAGCAGGACGGAACGCCGGTGCTGTTCGGCTACTCCTGCGACTTGCCCCGGATCACGCGCTTCAGCACCTCCCTCGACCTGATGGAGCGCCCTGGCACACTGATCTGCTTCGACTTCCAGGCAGATGTGCTGCGCCGCTACTGCGGTAGCCGGGTCCGCTTTCAAACCATTGATTTCACAAAATTCGAGGGGAGGTTGTTCCCATAGATAAGAAGAAACTCATTGCAGGCCTGATCGCTGCGCCGTTCGCCATCCTTGCGATTCTCTACGCAGGCGGCTTTCTGGGGCAGATATTGGGCAACTACGCGGCATGGAAACAGGGCGGCGGCATCCCCGGAGACGGCACATCTCCGGCGGCAGCGTCGCCCGATTTTATTACCTGCCTGACCTCTGTGCTCCATCCGCCCTATGGGGTGTACGGGGTGCTGATCTGCATTGGCCTGCTGGCGATCCTGCTGCTCATGGTCATGCGGATGGGCTACAGTGATACCGGCGAGTATGACACGGACCGGAACTTTGTCTATTCGGCCAAGGGCACCTATGGCACCTCCGGCTGGATGGGCCGCAAGGAAATGAAGGGTGTGCTGGATCTGGTGCCGGATCTGCGCAAGCATAAGGGCATTGTGCTGGGGATGCTGGACGGGAAAGCCGTCTGTATTCCCGAGAATCCCCGCATCAACGGCAACCTGGCCGTGTACGGCTCCAGCGGAAGCATGAAGACCCGTTCGTTCTGTATGAACCGCATCCTTCAGGCGGTGATCCGTGGGGAATCGCTGATCATTTCAGATCCGAAAAGTGAACTCTATGAAAAATCCAGCGAGTACCTGCGGGAGCAGGGCTATTGTGTCAAGGTTTTCAACCTGGTGCTGCCGGAAAATTCAGACAGCTGGAACTGCCTTTCCGAAGTGGAAGGGCAGGAACTGATGGCTCAGCTTTTTGTGGATGTCATCATCAAGAACACCAACAGCACCGGCAAGGGCGACCACTTCTGGGACAGCTGCGAAATGAACCTGCTGAAAGCTCTTGTCCTCTATGTGGATCAAAGCTACGCGAAAGAAAACCGTAATATCGGCGAGGTGTACCGGTTGCTGACATTGAACGGGGAATCCGACCTGGACAACCTGTTTGATGTTCTGCCGCCCACCCATCCTGCCAAAGCGCCCTACAGTCTGTTCAAGCAGGCCAGCGACACGGTGCGCAGCGGCGTCATCATCGGCCTTGGCTCCCGGCTGCAGGTGTTCCAGTCGGAACTCATCAAGAAGATCACCACCCGGGATGAGATCGACTTGGAACTGCCCGGCCAGGAGAGGTGCGCTTACTTCCTCGTTACCAGCGATCAGGACAGCACCTTTGATTTTCTGGCAAGCCTGTTCCTGTCCTTCTGCTTCATCAAGCTGGTGCGGTATGCGGACAAGAACTGTGAAGGCGGTAAGCTGCCGGTTCCCGTCCATATCCTGGGGGAAGAGCTCACTGCCTGCGGGACCATTCCGGACCTCTCCCGCCGTCTGAGCGTCATTCGCTCTCGAAACATATCCATGAGCTGCGTCTTTCAAAACCTTGCGGGTCTCCAAAACCGATACCCGCTCAATCTCTGGCAGGAAATTTTGGGAAACTGTGATGCGCAGCTATTTTTGGGCTGCACAGACAGCCTGACGGCGGAATTCATCTCCGAGCGCACCGGTCTGGCCTCTGTGTCAGTGTCCAGTAAATCCAAGCAGCTGGGCACCTGGCGCATCTCCAATTATACGCCGGAATACCGGGAGACCTCCGGCGTCGGTAAGCGGCCTGTCCTCACCCCGGATGAAGTGCTTCGTCTGCCGATTACGCAGGCGCTGGTCATTATCCGCGGCCAAAAGGCCCTGAAGGTAGAGAAGATGGACTACTCCAAGCATCCGGAATCCTCCAAGCTCCGCGACTGCAAAGCCTCCGCGCATATTCCTGAATGGCGCGAGTTGGAGGAACAAGCGCAGCCGAAACCTGCCGCCGCGCCGCCCCCGGCCCCCAAGCCGAAGGAAAGCGCCCCCAAGAAGCCGGCGGCAAAGAGAAAACCGAAATCTTCCGGTACGCCGGCTGCCCCGAAATCGCCCCCGTCACCGCCTGCTTCCGAGGCCCCGGACGGGATCATTACCACAGACAAGGACTCGATCCTTTCTTAAATTCACAACATAAGGAGGTTTTTACTTATGGCAACCAAGAAAAAAGAATTGCTGGAGCAGGAAAATACCGCACCTGAGACCACGGTTCCCGTGGAGAACGCTCCGCCCCCTGATGAAGCGCAGGCTGATATGGCGGCGCCCGCTGATGGCAGCGATTTGAATGAGCTGCTGGCCTCTATGGACCAGCCGGATGAAGAGGCAGCCACCATTGAGGATGACGGCAGCCTCCCGGAACTCACCGAAAGTGAAATGTTTGGTGAGATGGACACCGATGCTACGGCGGCAGACGCCCTTCCCGGCGATGATGACGCCGCTCTGACAGAGGGCCCTGACAGTGATGATGGCGAAGGTGCCTCTGCTGTTCCCGCTGATGATGGTGCAGCCGATGTCCCCAGTGAGCCTGTTTCTGGAGCGGCCGAGGAACCGGAACCGCCCAAGCCCAAGCGGGCCACCCGCAGGAAAAAGACCGCACCGGCTGAGAGTACGGAGCCGGCGGAAGGAATTCCCGCAGAAGCAGAGCCTCCTGCGCCGATGGCTCCCGCTGAGGAAGATGTGCCGTCTGATGATAGTGAAGCGGCTGCGGCAGAAGCTCCTGCCTCTCTGGCCGAACCGCTGGCAGAGGCCGCCCCTGCTCCCACTTCTACTCCCAGGCGCACCGCCGCTCCCCGCCGCGGCGAGCCCTCGATCCTGACCATCCGCAGCCGGGAAGATGTGGAGACGCAGGAAGACCGTGAGGACATCATCTGGCATGAGATCCACAACGCCTACCGCACCCGCCGCATCCTCACCGGCAAGCTGGGCGGCATTGAGCAGCTGGACAACCGAAAGACGGTGGCTGTGGTGGACTACAAGGGATTCCGCATCATCATCCCCCTGAAAGAAATGATGATCAATCTGGGCCGCAGCCCCTCCGGCCAGGAATACACTGACCTGATGCTGCGCCAGAACAAGATCCTGGGGAATATGCTGGGCGCCGACATTGACTTTGTGGTGCGGGGCATCGACTCCAAGACCCGCAGCGTGGTAGCCAGCCGCCGGGAGGCCATGATGCGCAAGCGCCAGACCTTCTATTTCGATCTGGACCCCGATGGGATGTACCGCGTCTACGAGGGCCGCATTGTCCAGGCCAGGGTCATCGCTGTGGCGGAAAAGGTCGTCCGTGTGGAGGTGTTCGGCGTGGAATGCTCCATTCTGGCCCGCGACCTTGCCTGGGACTGGATCGGCGACGCCCATGAGCGGTTTGCTGTGGGCGATGAAGTGCTGGTCCGTATCCTCAGTGTACGGCGCAACAGTCTGGAGGACCTGGGCATCCGGGCCGACATCAAGAGCACTTCGGAAAACACTGACCGGGACAACCTGCAGAAGTGCCGCATCCAGGGCAAGTACGCCGGAAAGGTCACAGATGTTCATAAAGGCGTGGTCTATGTCCGGCTCGCCAATGGCGTCAATGCGGTAGCCCACTCCTGCTACGACTACCGGATGCCCGGAAAGAAGGATGACGTTTCCTTTGCCGTCACCCGTCTGGATATGGAGCGGGGCGTGGCCGTGGGCATCATCACGCGGATCATCCGGCAGAACCTGTAAAAGCAAAAGTGCCTGGAGAGTAGTAACGAACTGCTCTCCAGGTTTCTTTTTTGTCATTATCAGATCTACCGCTGTATATCTTTATCACATAGGCTTCCTTCCAAATTCCCATTTCAAAGAATTTATTTTGCGTTTGCGTTGATTTTTCACAAAATACGGGCTATAATATATAAATGAAAAGGTTTAGGAGGTCGCTTATGCTGATTCAATTTAGTGTGGAGAATTTTCTATCCATCAAAGATAAGGTTGTATTATCCCTGCTGGCCAGCAAGGATAATGAGCATCCAGAGCATCTTATCATGGATGGAAATAAAAGCTATTTGAAGTCTGCTGTCATTTACGGAGCCAATGCTTCGGGGAAGTCCAATGTCCTAAACGCGTTCTGGTTCATGGTAAACTATGTGCTGACCTCACATAACCAGCAGCTTCATAAGACCATTGGCCGTTCGCCTTTCAAGTTTGATCCGGAAACGCCAACGCGCCCCAGCAGCTTTGAGGTCATCTTTACCACTGAAGGTATCCGATATGCGTATGGTTTTTCTGTGACAGATAAGGCTGTTACAGAAGAATACCTATATTACTATCCCAACGGCAGACAGGCGCTTATTTTTGAGAGGAAAAATACCAAAGATTTTCGTTTTACGGTGGATATAGATGAACAAAACACGCTCAAGGAGCGCACTTCTGCGAACAAACTCTACTTGTCAGTTGCATCAAACTGGAGTTACTCTAAAGTGATTCCGGTTTTGGAGTGGTTCGCTTCTTGTCAGATTATCACGAAGAATTCCGTGGCGGACGCTTATGGGCTTGAGGCAGAGCAGCTGAAAGATGATGATTACCGGCGTGTGATCGCATCTATGCTGCGTGTTGCAGATTTGGGAATACAGGCTTTGCAAATGCGCGATGCAGAGCCTGCTCCATCGCAGCACAGTGACAGCTTTACAAATATTGAGGCCATTCACACGGTACAGGATGCCAATGGAAATGCGTTATCCTATGCGTTAAATATGGCAGAGGAATCTGACGGCACCAACAGTTACTTCAAACTGATCGGCGTTGTGAAAAAGGCTTTAGACCAGGGAACGCTTCTTGTGGCTGATGAGATGGACGCACATCTGCATCCTCTATTGACCAGGCATCTGGTATCCCTGTTTGACAGCACAGAATTCAATCCAAAGGGTGCTCAGTTGATCTTCACATCTCACAGCACCAATCTTCTTGATCTGGATTTGTTGAGAAGAGATCAAATTTGGTTCACAGAAAAAGACGAACAGACAGCAGCCACCGATCTGTTCTCCCTTTACGATTTTTCCGTTCGCAAAGACACTAAAGTAGAAAAGGGTTATTTGATCGGCCGTTTTGGTGCGATTCCCTTTATCAAGGGAGGGCTGTAAATGGCACGCGGACAAATTGAAAAGCGTGGGCAGCGGCGCAGAAAACTAAAACCTGTCATTCTGATTGTAACAGAGGGTTCTCAAACTGAACCGAAGTATTTTGAACATTATCGCAGCCGCCAGACCAATATTGACATTCGTGTAGTCGGCAGCCGCACCAAAGGAGGTGAAACCGATTACCTTGGCCTGATTCGGAAAGCCGTGGAATATCAAAATAAAAATCAGATTTCTGCATCAAATGGGGATGCGGTGTGGGTCGTTGCTGACGGTGATGTAAACTATAATAATCCTGATCCTATCGCCGCCAAAGACAACTTACTCTCCAGAGCAAGGAAACTGGCAGATGCAAAGGGAATTCACATTGCGATCTCGAATCCTTGCTTTGAGTTTTGGTATCTGCTGCATTTCCAGTACACAACAAAATTTTTCAAAGATTACCCTGCAGTGATGACAGCCTTGACCGCCTACCTCCCGGATTATGAAAAAGCCGGCGATGTGTATGCGCAGTTATCTGAACATACAACTGATGCGATTCAGAACGCCAAGCGTGTAGAACAATACCATATTCAAAATGACTGCAATAAACCGTTTGGGATTGCCGTTAATCCATTCACCGACATCTATCAACTGATAGAATCACTACTGTAACGGTACTCAGGATTTGAATTAAAGGCCGCATGGGATGCAAAAGCCCCACGCGGCCTTTATGTTTTGCCCTTGAAATCAAATCTCTATGAGTCTGATCTCTCGCCCTTGAACATGGGCATCGCGCAGCGTGAACAGCGTCCCCCCTTTGTCCCGTCCATCATACACCGCAATCACACGCTGCGACTGGGCAACCATATAGCGATTGCGGTTCATGTAGCACGAGGGAACATAGTGGTCGGAGATCACTTTCACACCAGCGCAGGCAGCCAGCAGTCTATGAAAGTCTTTGTTCTTCGTCTTCAGCCGGCCGGCATAGGGAATCGCCGCTTCTAAAAACAATCCGTCATTTTCTTTTTTTGCTTCGGCAACGACTGCCGCAAACATAAGATCGGCACCTTCGGCAAATCCGGAAATAAATCGAGTGTAGCCATCCTCAATCGCCGCTGCTACCTCCTTCCGCAATTCTTCTTCCACAAATTTCTTCTTCTCCGCTGGAATATCTCTGTGGCCCGTTATACAGCAGGTTTTCGTTACGACTTCCATCCTGTTTCCTCCCATGCTCTTCACTTTATGCCATTCTTGTATAGGCAATATTGCCTATAACGCTACTCCTCCATTATAGGCAATAATAGAGATATGTAAAGAAGGAAGTGGAGGAAACGACCAGGAATGATCTCATACGAGCCCTTGTGGCAAACCATGAAGCGGCACGGTGCAACCACATATACCTTGCAGGCCAAGGCCGGTATCAGCAGTTCGACCATCCGCCGGATGCAGGCGAACGAATCCGTCTCCACCAATACCCTGGATACGCTCTGCAAGTTTTTTAACTGCGAACTGGATGACATCGTAAAATTCCAACCAGACGAAAAATAGCACGGAGAAATGGTGATTGCCGTTTCTCCGTGCTTTTTTTGACCCTTGGCATACGAAGCAAAGAAATTTTGGAAACCTGCTTCAAGATCTCTACTCATTAGCTCCGCCAGTGGGCGACAAGTATTCGATTTTAAAGGGGTGGATTAGCCTTTAGACTCCTCAATGTCCCTCCCGAGATAAATGCTAAAATCAAATTACAGAATTGGAATACACGATTCACAATAAAAAGCGCCCAAACGGCAAGGAGCAATTTGGGCGCAAAAGTGTAGCATCCGTTATAATGAATCGGTTTGATGAACAGTTTTAGCGGTATCACAAATATCGTTTGAATTTATCAAATACTTGATAAAAGCCCTTACGCCACTCGATGCTTACAATAAGACCGTATCGCCAAAAAGACGAATACAGGAATTTCAATCGCTGCTGAAATAAGAATAATGTAGGGTGTCCAAAAGCTCATATCTCCAACATACAAGAAATTAAAACCGTAAAGCTGATAGAGGAAGTTATTTTGCAGGCCAATACCAGAAGATGGTAAAATCGTGGAAAGCCATACGGAACTGCCCAATGCGGTATAAATGATGGTCGGTAAGAGCATAACGGCAAGTGAAATCAATAACGAACTTAACGAGTCCCTGCACTTTGCAGATAAAAATAGTGTGCAACTAATACTTGCCAATATAGATAAAAGCCCGGCCAATACCAAAATCACTTGTAATTGCCCCAAATTGATATTGGGAAGATTTATGATGGAAAATAGCATTTGGAAAGATGTTTTCAAACACTCTGTCCCAAAAGCAAGGTTGATAATGGACAAATGGATCACCATACCCAAAATGAACACTACCACAAAAATACAGCCAGCAGCAAGTATTCTGGTAACAGCAAATTTCACACGTCCATTTTTTGTGCAGCGCATAATGCTGTCGCTTCCAGTTTGATACTCATTAGCAAATGTAGGTGCCGCAATCGCAACGCACAAAATGGAAAGAATGAAAATATACAGCTCAATATAGTCAAAGGCGTCCCGGCTCAAACCCGGATAAAGCTGGAATGGTTTATCAACTTCGGAATATTTTTCTGTTGCAAATTCTTTTGCTGATGGATAATCTTCTTGTTCAAGGTTCATTATATCGTTTAGGTGGGACGCAAACTGTTCATAAAGGCTTTGCTCTACTACATCTGGGTCAATCTCCATTAGATCAGCACCTATGCCTGTATCGGGATCGGCAAAGGCTTCTGGTAAGCGGTCAAGAAGTGGCCGGATAGCCGTGATATTTTCCGTATAAACATCTAACGGAATATCATCTACTGTACCATATTCCTGCACATATTTCTGATATGTGCGTAAGGCATCTGCGACTTTCTCCGGTGTAACTTCTCCATAAATTTGCTGCCTGTATTCCCGCTTAAATTGAATAGCATCTAAGCCATTCAGTTCTATTACAGTACCGTTTTCGCCGGGACGGTTGATAGACTCAAAGCTGATGGGCAGATAAGCCATAATGACAGCCAGAAATAATGCTACTGCAAGCAATATCAAGGTGCGGCGTGATTTCAAAATCCTTTTTACTTCTAAACAAAATAAGCGCATATCAATTTCCCTCCTTTGAAAGATCGGCTTGAGGGAATAGCCAGAGGTATAAATCCTCAAGGCGCGGTGATATGGTGATCGAACCCTCAATTTCGGATTTATCAGACAGATACCGTATAGATACTTGGTTGTTATCTTCCCCGCGCTGGTTGATTATTCGCAAGCGCATTTCATACTTGTCTAAATCTCTGGCCGGAATAGTGCAAGTCCAGACCTTTCCCTCGATCTGCTTCACCAGTTCGTCTGTTGTACCTACATCAACAATTTTTCCATCTTTCATAATCGCATTTCGTGTTGCAATATACTCTACGTCAGAAACAATGTGCGTGGAGATCAACACAATACGGTCATGGGAAAACTCGGAAATAAAATTACGAAAGCGTACCCGTTCTCCGGGGTCAAGTCCTGCGGTCGGTTCATCCATTACTAAAATTTTCGGATCGTTCAACATGGCTTGGGCAATGCCTACACGCCGTTTCATACCGCCAGATAGTTTTGCTATCTTTTTCCGCTTCACATCCGAAAGCGTAAGAATATCCAGCAGATGATTGATTTTCCTTGATGTTTCCCTTGCCGGAACATCCTTTAATGCTGCCATATATTCGAGATAGTCTTTGACCGTGAAATCACGAGAATATCCAAAATCCTGCGGCAAAAAGCCAAACAACTCTCGATAGGCTTTCCCCATTTCGTGAATGTCTTGGCCATCATAATAAATAGCCCCATTGGTTGGCACCATAATATCAGCAATCATCCGCATGAGAGTTGTTTTCCCTGCTCCGTTTGCACCGAGCAGGCCCCAAACTCCACTTGTCAGTGTCAGGCTTACATCATTGACAGCGGTTTTATCTTTGAACCGCTTACTTAAATGCTCAATTTTCAGTTCCATAATCATCACTCCTTTTCTTCCTCAAAAGCAAAGCCCCTGTTCAGTATCTATTCTACCGAACAGGGGCTTTGCAATCTCTAATTTTAATGTGGAATACTCCTAAGAAATTCCTAAGATTTGTTTGAAAGAGGCAGCGTTACCGTAAATGTAATTTCTTCCGCTTGGCTCTGTGCCGTGATTTCTCCGCCATGTAGGTTTACAATTTCCTTTGCAATCGAAAGACCTAAGCCAGCGCCGCCTGTATCGGATGTTCTGGCTTCATCCAAACGGCTGAATTTATCAAAGATTGTGCTTAATTGGTCTGCCGGAATAGTTGGCCCATGATTTTTGAAGATCACGACAGCATGATTGCCTTTCTTGCTCGCGGTTATGTTAATTTCAGTGTTTGGATAGCAGTAAGATGCTGCGTTTCTCAATAAATTGTTGAACACTCTGGCAAGTTTTTCTGGATCACCCGTGACGGTTAAACCATCCTGCATAGATATTTGGGTTGTATTTCCTTTTTCAGAGAGTGCGGGGTAAAAGTCATCAATGACTTGGGATAGTAAGGCATACAGATCAACCGGCAGCTTTTTCACTTGAACGGTATTTGTATGATAACGTGTGATTTCAAAGAGTTCATTGATTAAAGTTTCCAATCGCTCCGATTTATCCAGTGCAATCCCGATATATTTTTCTTTCTGTTCCTCCGGCATATCGGGCGCTTCATTAAGCAGACTCAAATATCCGATTACAGTTGTTAAAGGTGTGCGAATATCGTGGGCCAAATACATCACCAACTCATTCTTCTTTGTTTCCGCCTCCTTTGCGGCCTGCTGGCTCAAAAGGACAGACATTTTAATCTGGTTCATCTGGCTTTCAACTTCCCGTAGTGGTTCAGACAGTTCAATCGCATGGTCGTTCTGCTCATAAACAAGCTCCGTTGCGCCGATAACCTCGTTCAAGTATTCCCACGGCTTTTTCCAATAGAAATAAAAAATGCCTACAAAGCCAAAGATAAGATAAAGGGCAAAAATTACATCCAGCCGCTCTAAAATCCATGTGCTAATGGGCGACGGAAATAATGCTAAAACATAATCAGAAAACAACATAACGACAAAACCGATTACCGTATATAAGGACAGAAGAAGGAACAGCCGCAACCGAAGCCGTTTTTCTATGGAATAGCAGTTATTCTTCAATACTTTTCACCTCCATCAGTTTGCTGCAAGCAAGAGCAGCAGTCCTCCACCAACTATTACTGTTACAATCGCGGCTGAAATAATAATTACTTGATCTACCCGTTTTTTGTTCCGAAACAGTCTGATTGCCGCTTTATATAGAATAATACCGAATAGACCGCCACAAATATTTGTAATAAGGTCTGTAATATCTGACCGGCCAATCGCTAAGACATACTGACAGATTTCCAGTAGCAAACTCACCACGGAAATCAAAAGCAATTTCACGCCAAACCGACTTTTAGGAAGTAATAAACACAGATATATTCCAAAGGGCATAAAGATCAACACATTCTGTAAAACTTCTGTTGCGTGAAAAGTAACCTCATGCTCATAATAAAATGGAATTAGATTGATTTCCCGTACTCGATCTAAGTCGAGGATAGAAAATTGCAGCTTAAATAAGATAATCCATATCAAGAGTGCCAGATATAATAAAAATAGAATTGGCACAGTATAATTTATCTTTTCTTTTTTCTTCATTTCAATCTCCAATCACGGGCGGGCTATATCTTATATCCAACACCCCATATCGTTTTAATGTATTGTGGTTTCTCTGTCGTGTCCTGCAATTTTTCTCTTAAATGCCGGACATGGACAGTGATTGTGCTGCTGTTTTTGCTGTAATATTCGTCTTTCCATACCAAATGAAACAAATCTTCAAGAGTGACAACAGTTCCTTGTCTTTCAAGCAAAATACGCAAAATAGAAAATTCCGTCGGGGTCAAAGATATAGGTGTCCCATTCAATTCACACTCATACGTTTGCGTGTCAAGCATTAGCTTTTTGTATGTGAGTTTGGGTGTAGAATGTTTCTCAATCTGTACTGGTGTGTATTTTTTATATCTTCGCAACTGGGCTTTCACTCTTGCAATCAATTCAAGCGGGCGAAAAGGTTTTGTTACATAATCGTCCGCTCCCAAAGTCAGACCTGTAATTTTATCTGTTTCCTCATCCTTTGCCGTCAACATAATAATGGGATAGGTATATTTCTCCCGTATTTTCTGACAAAGAGAAAAGCCGTTAATGTCCGGCAGCATTATGTCAAGAATAGCCAAATCTATTTCTTGATTTTCAATACACTCTAAGGCTTCTTTTGCCGAATAATATTTATAAACATCATAGTTTTCATTTCGCAGATAGACTTCTAATAAATCTGCAATATCGCGTTCATCGTCTACAACTAAGACTTTTTCAGCCATCTAATCCATTCCTCTCACAAAATATAACTCTTTTATAGCATACCAATATCCTTTAGGAAAATCACAATGAATTGCATCAAATTTTATTAAGATTTTCCTAAGCCCTCCAATAAAAGTGCAGCGCACAACTTGAAATAGGACCAAATGTTTTGTCATCTTCAGGAGTTCAATTACCGATATTTCATTATACTTTGTCTTATTATGACATTGCAAGGCAGAGAATGTGCTTGTGTTGTTATAATATCAAGCAGATACTCAAAAGCAGTCTTTTGTTCTTGATGAAGTCTCTTGGTAGTGATAATACTCTTGGCAGCTTTCCGGTAAATTGGCACAGGATTGCCCATACATTGGCGCAGTCCTGCCCTTTCGCCGTAAATCCAAATCTGCTATACTTGGTACAGTCAAAACTTTGTAATGCAGCCGTTCCGGTCGGGACGGCTGTTTTTCATTTGTAAGTAAAGGTGGTGGTTCACATTCATACTTTCCTGCAAAAAGTCCGCAGGACATTGAAGAGCGAACGGGGCGAGGCCAACTATTTCTCTACGGTGGTGTTCATCTTCATCGCCGTCATCCTGCTGGCCTTTATCATTGACCTGTTCGGCATCATCTCCACAAAACAGGAGTTAGACCATGCGGCAGATCAGATGGTCAAGCAGATCCAGCTGTCCGGCGGCATCAACAGCGAGACCGACTCGCTCTTTGACTTCCTGTGCTCGGAGATCGAGGGCGCGGAGAATATCACATACTCCATCGATGCCACATACAAGACGCCTACGCCGTCCGGGATGTCCCGGGCCATCCAGCTGGGGACGCCCTTCTATATCACCATTGAGGGCGAGGCCAAGCTGGGCGGCTTCTGGAACCTGGATCTGGTCAACATCACGGTGGTTGCCCGCGGCTCCGGCGTCAGCGAGCACTACTGGAAGTGAGGTGGCCTATGAAGCGTTTTCTTTCACGGCTGCGCCGGCCGCTTTGCAACGAGCGAGGCGAGATCACTTTCTTTGCCTGCTTTTTTGTAGTCGGGGTCGTCATGCTCATCTCTTTCCTGCTCCTGTACGCCTCGGTGCGGATCACCTGCATCAACATCCGCAACGGCGCCAAAATGGAGCTGAACAACCTGAGCGCCACCATCTATGCGGACACCTACCGCTCCCAGCGAGAAACCAACTTCGAGGAATACCTGCGCACCCTCTATTCCAGCAATGACTATACGGAAATGCTGGAGGCCACTGTCGCCGGCGGCCTGGCTGAGAAGATCCCGCTCTCCACAGAGGACTATGAGGTATCCGACATCAGCCTGGAGTTCAATGTGGTGGGCGACCGGGTGGAGTACATCTTCTATTGTGATGTGGAGTTCTATGTACGCATGTTCGGACACAGTTATCCCACCATCACCCAGCGGGTGGAGCTGACCGGCTACCACAACACCAAATTTTAGCGGCGCTGTTGAAATCCAGTCAGCTCCGCAGTATAGGCTTTATATAACAGCAAAAAGGAGTGTGGACACACATGAAGAAGTTTTTTCAATCCAAAGGCTTTATTGTTTCGGCCCTGGCCGTCCTCTGCGTTGCCATTCTGGGCATCTGCTGGTTCGTGAGCCGGGACCGCACGGAAGAATTCCGGCCGAATGAATCCCCGCCCAGCAGCACCAGCAGCGACTGGTCGGATGGCGGTGTGCAGTCTGGCGACGGGAGCGGGGGCGCAGACGCCTATGCACCCGGCCAGTCTTCCAGCGCCGAAGAGGAATATCCCAAGGTGACCTCGGAATCCGAGGGCGAGGTTGAAATCGACTTTACCGATACGGAAAAGCCGGAAGAAACGCCTCCCCCCGTACCGGAAGGCAAGACGGAAATCGAAGACCCCGGCGAAGAGCATGAGGTCAATCCCGATCCGGCAGTACCGGAAGTCACTGCTCCTCCCGCAGAGGAATCCACTTCCAGCAATGAGCCGGCCCCCGGCTCCAGCAATGGCAGCGGCGCTGTCTATGATCCGGTATTTGGCTGGGTAGTCCCCGGCGATGTGCAGCAGTCCACCGGCGACAGCGACGGCGATCTGAACAAGCAGGTCGGCAACATGGGCGGCTGACCACCTACAACTGAATATGGACCTGAAGGGCCGTCACAGGATTGTGGCGGCCTTCTTATTTTCAAGAAGAACGGAGCGTGATGTATTTGAAACGACTTCTCGCCCTCTTATGCAGCCTCGCCCTGGTGTTCTGTCTCGTCCCTTCCACGGCATTTGCATCAGGAGGCAACGGGAACATTGACGGTGGCGGCGGCGGGATGGGGCAAGGCACATCCTCAAACTTCTGGAATCCCGGCAACGATGGCGTGCGTATCACGGTTGTAGATGCAGCAAGCGGTGCTGCCGTGTCCTCACCGCTGGACTTTTCCAACCGGACGCAGAAAAGCAGCATCCTCCATTTTGGCAAAGTCAACAAACTGCAGTACCTGAGCGGCACTGGCCTCTCCCTCCAGTCCGGGGTGGCCTATTCCTGCATCAAGCCCGCGCAGTCCATGCCCACCATCGTCAGCAGCAAGGGCCAGAGCAACATTGACGCCATCAAACGGTACTTCTGCTCGGAGTACGCCTGCATGATGGTTGCCCAGGCTGCGGGTGTGGACTATGAGCGGATGATCGCTGGAGAATATAAGCTGCTGATCGAGCCCATCGCCTACTTTACCCACAACGGCCAATATTACTGCATGACGGCCACCGAGGCTGGCCTTTACGATCAGATGTCCGGCGGCAATCTGCGCCGGACCATGACCTCGCTGACCCATAAGAACCTGCCGCTGGCAATGTTTTTGGAGTTCAGTGACCTTGGTATTTCCGCCTGGACCGGCAACACCACCGGGACGCAGAACAATTCCGACATCATCAATACACTGGGCGTCGGCATTGTCTGGTTTGATGAAGCCCCGCCCGAGGGGGATATTGAAGCCCCCGATGTGGAGTACCGGGTAGATACCGATGTCATTACCTCTGTCACCCTGCGGACGGATACCGACCTGACGCCGGATAATCCCGCTTCGGTGACCTTCCACATCCTCGGCACCACCTACCGAGTCAACGATGTGGTGATCCCCGCAGGTGACAGCCAGGTGGTCTGGGTCAAGTGGCATACCCCCACCACACCGCAGACAGTCACCATCACGGTATCCGTCAGCGGGGCCTATACCGCCCAGGATACCTTTGTGGCGGAAATTGTGGACCTGAATGAGCATATTCCGCCTGACCCGGTGGCGACTGATACCAACCCCGGTTATACGGTACCGTCCCTGCCCAACGAAACGCAGAAGCTCACCGCTAACTGGGGCGTCTGGAGCTGCTATTGGGTGCCGGTATGGGTCTGGTGCGACCATGGGGAAGACGGCGGGCACTGGGTCGATGAAGGCTATTGGGAATATGAGTACACCGGCTATTCTGCCTCCATCAGTGGCGTTATGTCCCTGATGCCGGACGATATCGTACCGACAGCCTCCGGAAAGTCCATGAAGAGCGGGTACGGCGTCAAGCAAGATGTGACAGCCACGCTCTCCACCGACGCGCCCACCAGCCACATCACCCATCCGCAGACGGCCTTTTCGGTGTTCCCGGAGTTCCAGTATGAAACCTATCTCCGCCTGCTGCAGCGGGTGTCCAGCGGCCGGAGCGCCAAATTCACCTTCCAGCCCAATGAGTTCTCTACTTACAGCCGGGAAGTGCACTTTACCCCCATCTGGTTCCCGGATGCGACGAACTACACCGTCTTCACCCAGGTCTGGGATACCTGGACGCCGGACGGGATGCTGAGTATCAACCTGAATGACTATGTTTCCATTGACGGGAGCCTCTATGATGACTGGTACACCAATCGAGAGTAATGTGTGGATGGCATACCTGCTCACTGTTTTTCTGGTGGTGACGGGTTTTGCCGTCTACGACATCCTATACAGGCGGGTGCCCGACCGGGCGCTCGTCTTTTTTATCCCCCTGGCCGCGCTGGCCCCGCTGATCCAGGTCTGCTTCATTCTGGAGTATGACCGGACGCCCATTTTCATCTGGCCCGTTGTGGCCGAGGCTCTGGTGGGTGCGCTGCTGGGCTTCTGCATTCCGCTGGCCGCTGCTATGGCGACCGGCGGCAGCGGTATGGGAGGCGGGGATATCAAATTCTGCGGGGTACTGGGTCTGGTCTATGGCCCCTCCGGCATGGCCCTGGTATTTTTGGTAGCCGCCGGCTTCGCCATGCCGGTGGTGCTGCTGTATCGGCGGCTCTTGCGGGACAAACAGCCCACCGCGATCCCGTTTTTACCTTTTCTGGCCTGCGGCTGCTCTGTGGCGACGCTGGCTGAACTATTTTTATGACAGGAGAGATGCTTATGAAACTCAACAACCGATTTATCTTCGGCATTCTGTCCCTGGTTCTGGCGGCGGTCATCGCATTTGTGGCACTGC
Organism: uncultured Eubacteriales bacterium; assembly: GCA_900544295.1. Lineage (GTDB taxonomy): Bacteria > Bacillota > Clostridia > Oscillospirales > Oscillospiraceae > Scatomorpha > Scatomorpha intestinigallinarum. The sequence continues at coordinate 48,089 of UQUO01000001.1, forward strand.
CCACCATTGCCCGGCAGACCAACGGCAAGACGGAGATCGTCCGCATCACCCAGCCGGTGCTGAAGGGCGAAAAGATCACCAGCGACAATGCCGAAGTCGTAGAAGTGGGCGGGTACAATCTCCCGTCCAATGTGGCCCACAGCATGGAGGATGTGGAGGGCCTGTATGTAACAGCCGACCTGGCCGCAGGCGACTATATCCTCACCAGCAAGGTCAGCACCGTACCTGTTTCCTCGGATGTGGCGCTCAACGATATTCCCTCCGGCAAGGTCGCCATCTCGCTGACTGTAAAAACGCTGGCCTCCGGCCTGTCGGATAAGCTGCAGCCGGGCGACATCATCCGCATTTATCACTTCCTGGAGACGGCGGAAGAGGTGCCGGAACTGCGCTTTGTCAAGGTGCTGTCGGTCACCGACTCTGACGGTATCAATGTGGACAACACCAAGGAGCCTACCGAGGACGAAGAGCCGCAGCAGTCTGCCACCATCACTGTGCTGGCAAGCCCGGAGCAGGCCCGTATCATTACCGAGATGGAAAATGACGGCGTGGCCCATGTGGCGCTGATCTCCCGCAACAACGACCAGCTGGCCGAGGAACTGCTGGCTGAGCAGGACAAGACGCTTCAGGAGATCTACTTCCCCGAAACACTGGTTGAAGAAAATGCTGAAAGCCAGGATGGCGGAGAAACTGCTGAAGGCGCCGCAGATAGCGAGTCCACAGGCGAAGCGGGCACCGAGAATACGGAAGGCGGTGTGGAAACAACTCCTGCGGACAGCATCCCGGAAGACGGCGAATAAAAATGGGCGGTGAACAGATTCACCGCCCGATTCCTCACTGCTGGGTAGAAAGATGATCCTCGTTAATCAGGAAAAGCTGTGGATTTTCTTTGCCCAAGTCAACAAGACGCTGGGTAAAACCGCTTTTAGAAAATATCCCAAAAATAGGCTGATAGCCTTTCCATACCTTTTGGATTTCACCAGAAGCCTGCACCTTATCGCGGAGAGCAAAAAATACAGGCGCATCCACCGGCTTATTGTGGTATTTGCACTCGCCTGCAAAGAATCGCTTGTTTTGATGGTCCACCGCCATCACATCAATTTCCGTATCGCTGTCCAAATCATTCAGCCAGTAAGCTCCGATCCGCGAGGGAACAAAGTCAATGACACCTTCCCTGCAAAGGTCTGCAAAAATGGATCTGCAGATATCTTCATAGGCGAAGGCCACAAACTTCTGTACGAAGTCTTTTCGGATTTCATCCAGAACAATCTGCGTATTGTCCAGTTCCAGTTCCCCTTTATATGGATAGACATACCGGAACCAGAAACGCACAAAGTTATCAGAGATGAAATAAAGGCCTTTACGGGACTTCTCCGGATTTTTCTCCGTAACCGGCGTTTCCTTCACGACAAAGCCAAGGTCGCTGAGCGTGGAAAGATATGGCGTAAGCGCGGAAGTTTCTGTCCCCAGAGCTCCCGCAATTTTCCCCAGCTTGTGGTTTCCATCCGCCATCACGCGGATAATGGAAAAATAGTTGACAGCGGATACCACTTCATCTTTCAGCAGAAAGTTTGGTTCTTCATACAGAAAACCGTTCTTCGAGAGAACCGCAGACTCCACCTGTTCCAGCAGTCCTTCCTGATCGTTGAAAAACTCCAGATATTTGGGTACGCCGCCGGTAATCGCATATTGCTCCACCGCACGCTCAAAAGAGAGATGCTGAGCGGCATACACATCCGGGAACGGCAAAGGCGCCAACCGGATCTGTGCAGTCCGGCGGCCATACAGGGGGCTGTCATAAGACAGCGCGTGTTTTTGCATCATTCCAATCAAGGAGCCGCAAAGAATCAGCATCACATTGCTGTCCTTGAGAACTTCGTCCCATGCGTTTTGCAGAATAGACGGGAACGCCGGATTGGACTTAACCAGATAGGGAAATTCATCAATAACCAGGACTTTCTTTTCCTCCGGCCGGAATTCCGCAATGATATGGAACAAATCCAGCCAGTCGGAAAAGGCTGCACGCTGCAGCAACGGATTCTGTGTTACCCGGGACACAACACCAGACAGCCGTTTTATGCTTTGTGATTCCACTTCCTCCGTTGCGAGAAAGTAGAATGCCAGCTTACTCTTGATAAATTCTTTAATTAGTGTTGTTTTTCCTACACGCCGCCTGCCGTAAATCACAACAAAGCTGCTGTCTTTTTGGTATTCCCGTTCAAGAGACTCCAGTTCTCGTTGTCTGCCGATAAACTTCATGTTAATGCCTCCTTTATCATAATTTATTTTATGATAATCTATCTTATATTATACATTTGTTTTGCAAAAAGTCAAGGGCATTCCACCCTTGGGAAAGGAGTTTCCTATGGGAAAAGTCATTACTGTCTGGGGCAGCCCGGGGAGCGGGAAAAGTATGTTTTCCTGCATCCTGGCAAAAGCCCTGACCCGCGACAAGCGGAAAGCCATCATCATCAATGCGGAGATCAGCGTCCCCATGCTCCCGGTCTGGCTGCCGGAGCAGATCATTCAGACCAATGCCTCGGTGGGGCAGGTCCTGAGCAGCGTAGAGATCGACACCTCTCTGGTGGCAAGCCATGTCACGGTGCTCAAAAGCTATCCCTTCATCGGCCTGATGGGTTATTCCGCCGGTGAGAATCCGCTGAGTTATCCGGAAATCAAATACGCCATGGTACTCCAGCTGGTCAACGCCGCCGCCAGGCTGGTGGATTTCGTCATTCTGGACTGCAGTTCCAACATGACCAATGTGTTCACCCCGGCGGCGATTGAGTCCGGCGATCTGGTCATCCGCCTGCTCACCCCCGACCTGAAGGGTGTCAACTACCTGAAAGCCCATCAGCCCCTGCTGGTGGATGGGCGTTTCCATTATGACCGGCACATAACCTTCGCCGGCATGGCCCGCCCCTTCCACGCTCTGGATGAAATGGGCTATATCATCGGCGGCTTTGACGGCCTTCTTCCCTATGGCAAGGAGATCGACCGCTGCGCCACCGAAGGAGGGATGTTCCAGGCCATCAAATACTGCAATCCCAAGTACACCGCCTCGCTCAACAAGGTGCTGGACGCTTTGGAGCAGATGGAGCTGGCCGAGCAGGCGGCAGAGGACGCGGACGACGAGGACGAGTTCGAGGAGGATGACGCCGATGAATAATCTCAACGACATATTCTTCGCGCCGGCGGCCAACCAGGACCTGACCTATGACCAGGTGCTGGAGGATGTGCAGCGGTATTTTGCTGAAAATCACGCCTCCACCATTGCCGAGGCCGGCGAAGGCAACGCCGAGCGGGCCACCACACTGCTCAAAGAGCTGATGGTGCAGTATATTGTCAAGCGGAAATACGCCATCGAAGGGCTGACCACCGAGGAACTGTGTGAAAAGCTCTATGAGGATATGGCCGGGTACTCCTTCCTCAAAAAATGGATCTACAAGCCCGGCATTGAGGAAGTCAACATCAACGCCTACAACGACATCGAAGTGATCGAGGCCGGCGGGCGCAGCATTAAGATCCCGGATAAGTTTTCCTCCCCGCAGCACGCCATTGATGTGGTGCGCCGTATGCTCAATGCCTGCGGCATGGTCATTGACGACACCATGCCCAGTGTGGTGGGCTTTCTGGACAAAAACATCCGTATCTCTGTGGATAAGACGCCCATTGTAGACCCGGATGTGGGCATCAACGCCTCCATCCGTATCGTCAACCAGCAGACAGTCTCCGAACAGAAGCTGCTGGATTCCGGCAGCGCCACCGCCGAGATGCTCCACTTCCTGATGGCCTGCATCCGGTATGGCGTCAGCGTGTGTATCGCGGGCTCCACCGGCTCCGGCAAGACCACCATCATGGCATGGCTGCTCTCCAATGTACCCAACAACCAGCGCCTTATCACCATTGAGGAAGGTAGCCGCGAGTTTGATCTGGTCAAGCGGGATGAAAACGGAAATATCTTGAACTCCGTCATCCACCTGCTGACCCGGCCCAGCGAAAATCCGGCGCTGAACATCAATCAGGACTTCCTTTTGGAGCGGGTGCTGCGTAAACACCCCAATGTCATCGGCGTCGGCGAGATGCGGTCCGCCGCGGAAAGCCTGTCGGCGGCCGAAAGTTCCCGCACCGGCCATACCGTCTGTACCACCATCCACTCCAACTCCTGCAACAGCACTTACCGCAGGATGATGACCCTTGCCAAGCGCAAATACAGCATGGATGACGCCGTACTCATGGAGATCATGGTGGAGGCCTATCCCATCGTGGTGTTTACCAAGCAGCTGGAGGACCGTTCCCGTAAGATCATGGAGATTTTGGAGGGTGAGGACTACCGGGACGGGCAGCTCATTTCCCACACGCTCTACAAGTTTGAGGTAGAGGACAATGTGACCGATGAAAAGGGTGAGATCCATGTGGTGGGCCATCACAGGAAGGTGGGCCTGATCTCTGATACTTTGAAAAAACGGCTCCTTGACAACGGCATCTCCAATAAAGAGCTGGCGGAGTTCATGGACGCCCCGAAGGAGGTGGATTAAAGGTTGCAGTGGATCTACATAATTTGCTTTGCGCTGATCAGCGCGGGCCTCCTGGCTCTGTTTGGCGTGCGGCCAGGTGATTTCATCGACGCCCTGTTCCGCTCCCGCCGCAAAGCGGCCACCCTCTCCGACGAACTCAATGTCCTGATGGGCACACCCGCCAAGGGCTTCTTCAACCAGGACTATGAGCTGAAGCAGATTTTAAAAGGCACCGGCCGCGCCGACCGCTATGAAGCGGTCAAACGGCTGTCGCTGATCCTGTTTGCGGTGGGCGCTGTGCTGGCGCTGCTCATCAACAATGTGTATATGGTGCCGATCCTGGGCATTGGCTTTTCACTGGCCCCCATCTGGTATCTGCGAAGCACAGCCGCCAGCTACAAGAAGCATCTGAATGAGGAACTGGAGACCGCTATCTCCATCATCACCACCTCCTACCTTCGCACGGAGGACCTGATCCGGGCAGTCAAGGAAAACCTGCCCTACATCAATGAGCCGGTGAAGGCCAACTTCGAGGCGTTTGTGTACGAGGCGGAATTGATCAATGCCAACCTGACCAGCGCCATCAACTCGCTGAAGATGAAGGTCCCCAACCGGGTATTTCATGAGTGGTGCAACATCCTCATTCAGTGCCAGTCTGACCGCTCCATGAAAAACACGCTGCCCACCATCGCCCAGAAGTTCAGCGATGTGCGTGTGGTACAGTCTGAACTGGAAGCCATGATGCAGGGGCCGCGCCGTGAGGCCATCACGATGATGTTCCTGGTGATCGCCAATGTGCCGCTGCTTTACTTCCTCAATGAAGACTGGTTCCATACGCTCATCTTCACCACACCCGGTAAAATTGCCCTGGCGATCTGCGCGGCCATCATTCTCTTCGCCCTGACGCAGATCATGAAGCTGAGCAAGCCCATTGAATACGGAGGTGACGGCGCATGACCCTTTTGGCACTTGTGGCGATCATCTTCTTTGGTTTTGCCACCTACACCCTGACCTGCGCCTTTGTGGATATTCCCACAAAGAAGACCTCCCGCATGATGATGCTGGCCCGTAAGCAGCAGGGCGTAAAGGCCGAGAAACTGCTGGATGTCTACATCACTAAAATCGCCGGACTGATCGCCCCGTATCTGAAGCTGGATAAGCTCAAGCGGAACAAGCTGCAGCGGGCGCTGGATATTGCCGGCCTGGAGCTGACGCCGGAGATCTACACAGCCCGGGCTTGGGTCACAGCAGGCGCTGTCGGTCTCTGCTCTATCCTGATGGTGTTTCTGGTGCCGCTGATGGTTCCCGTGCTGATCGGTCTTGCGGTGGCGCTGTGGTTCTCAACTTATTACAGCGTCTTTGATTTTGTCAAGAAGCGGCGAAAGATCATTGAAAGCGAGATCCCCCGGTTTGCACTGACCATTGGGCAGAACCTGGAGAATGACCGGGATGTGTTGAAAATCCTGACCTCTTACCGCCGGGTAGCGGGCAAGGACTTCGGCGCGGAACTGGACCAGACCATTGCCGACATGAAAACCGGCAACTATGAGAATGCCCTGATCCGTTTTGAAACCCGCATTGGCAGCCCCATGCTGTCCGATGTGATCCGCGGCCTGATTGGCGTGCTTCGCGGCGATGACCAGCGGATGTACTTCAAGATGATCTGCTTTGATATGAGGCAGATCGAGCAGAACAATCTGAAAAAAGAAGCAGCCAAGCGCCCCAAGAAGATCCAGCGTTACTCCATGATGATGCTCATTTGCATTATGATCATCTATCTGGTGGTCCTCTGCACCGAGGTCATGAGTTCCCTGGGCGCTTTCTTCGGCTGACAGGTATCCGCCCACGCCTCTGGTGTGGGCTTTCCATATACCCGCTCCTACCCGGGGCGAATCTACGATGGAGGTGATGTTTTGTACCGCAGTGGGTTCCCATAGCAGCCGCTATGCCGGCTGCCTTCCATCCATTTCCCCAGGGCCGGCCTGCTCTCAGGCCGGCCCTGAACCTACCGTCTGAACAGGAGAAATCCATGTCGAAGAAAAAATATATTCCGCCTGACGGCGAAGATGGGCGGCGGCGCCGGTTCCGGTGGCTTTTGCGCCAGAAGCCGAAAGCGTATCCGGACAGGCCCCGCTCCAACAAAAACAGCCTGCTCAAGCCTATCCGCCGGTCCTGACCGGCCATAACCATACCAAAATCCAATATCACATTTACAGGAGGTATTTCCATGAAGAAGTTTACCAGCTGCATCCGCAGCAAAGCGAACGGCCTCGCGCTTCGGGCCCGTATGGCGCTCTCCAACCAGCGCGGCGATTTCTACATCTCTGATGCGGTCAAAATCATCATCGCCGTTGTGCTGGGCGCCCTGCTGCTGGCGGCCCTGACCCTCATCTTCAACGATACGGTCATCCCCCGGATCACGCAGGAGATCGAGGGCCTGTTTGGCGCGGCCAACTAAGGGCTTGTTCGCTTAAATGCCGTCAGCGGGGATCAGCTTGTGGACATCTGCAGCTGGTCCCCGCTTTTTTATTTTCTCAAAAAACGACTATTGGAGGTAGAGGATGAAAACATCCTGCAAATTTTATTCCTTTCTGCGGGCCGTCCGTGGGAACTGGCGCAATGCCATCTTTGTCAGCTGTGGCTGCGATGCCTGTATGTATGGCCGGGAGAAGCCCTGTTCCGGATTCCTGCTGACAGTGGATGAGTGCGGGCAGGTCATGCTTCTGCCTGCGGAAACCATCCATGAACTGACTGGTGAGGAAGTAGAGCCCGCCGAGTGCAGTGCCGTTCTGTCGCACCGCTCTTTTGACGCCGCTTTTTCCAAGTACATCGAATGGCATACGCCGGACCCTTCCGCATGTACGCTCAGGCAGCTTTGTCTGGACCTCAGCTGCAGCCAGAACAGCTGATTTTTACACAGAAAGACGCCATCGCGCCGCCTTTGGCGCGTCTTTGGAGGTGATGATTTTATGATGAAGCAAAAACCGATCAAATGTCCTTATTGCCATGCCAATGCCTCCCTCCGTCCGGCCAGCGTGGTTTACGGCTTGAACCGCCGATCCCAGGGGAAATTTCTCTATCTCTGCGACCGCTGGCCCGCCTGCGATGCCTATGTGAGCGCCCATGACAGGACGCACCGGCCTATGGGCACTTTGGCAAATGGAGATCTCCGGCACAAGCGCATTTTGGCGCACCGGGCATTGGAGCAGCTGCGGCAGAGCCGGCACATGGAAAAATGGGAGGTCTACATCTGGCTCCAGGCGAAGCTGGGGCTGGATGAACGGCAGGCCCATATCGGCCAGTTTTCCGAATGGATGTGCGATGAGGTCGTCCGCCTCTGCAGGCAGGCCTCAGCTCCTCTTGCCGCCGGACAGGCGGCAGCCTGACGGGAGGTGAGCAAATGACCAGCCTGACGAAACAGCAGCAGGAACTCGTTGCTCAAAACCTGCCGGTGGTACATTGGGTGATCTGCGACTATATCCATGTGAATCCGACTATCTGCGGCCTGGAGTACAGCGATCTGTTCCAGGAGGGGTGCGTCTGGCTCTGCAAAGCCGCGGCCACCTATGAGGACGATGGGCGGGCACAGTTTGCCACCTACGCCAAAACGGTCGTAAAGAATGGGCTTCTGTCCTATTGCCGGACGATCTGCAACAGGGGCAAGATATTCAGCCGGCTCATTATTGGGGAGCATGGGGAACTGGCCGCCGACGGCGAGGCCCTGGAACCGCAGACCGATGCTTTTGACGCCCAGGTGTCCCTGATGGAAACGCTGTCGCTTCTGGAGGCCAGCAAGCAGGATTATGACGGTGTGGCCCGGCTTGGGATTGAGGCTCTGGCACTCAAGCTTCAGGGAATGCGGGTCACGGATATTGCGGAACTCTACCAGGTGCCGCCCTCCCATGTGGGTGCATGGATCTCGCGCTCAGCAGCCAAGCTGCGCAGCGACCCCCGCTTTCTGGCAAGCCTGCTTTGAATTTGTTGAAAACCACGGCCTTCCCGCAGTAAAGGATATATAAAGGAGGCATTGATCAATGGAACAGAAAACCTTATATACTGCAATCGGCCGTCTGGAGCGGGAAACAAATGGCTGCGGCCGATCCTGCCCTGTCATCCGCCTTGGCGGTCAGCCCTATATGGTGGATATGCAGGAGCTGGTCGTCTGGACTGCCCTGAATTGGCGGATCTCCAAATGGGAGGATATTTCTTTTCAGTGCGATAAGCTGGCTTCATCTATGGGCGGTGCTGTCAGCCGGCCCTGGGATGCCTGCGTGAACCGCCTGCTTACCCGCGGCCTGCTGGTTTCCGGCTGCGGGGAGACCGAATACGATGCGCTGTATGATCTGTTGAGTTCCCTGGGTATCATCCCCACCAGCGGCTCTGCCTTGGTGCGCGGCGTATCGTTTATGAAGCTGGTATTCAGCCGTCGGGTTTCAGTCAGGCAGGCGCTGAAGCTGTTTCGCAAAGACCGCCGGACCGACTATGAATCCCGCGTCATGCGGCTTTCCCGGCAGGCCCTGCTTTCCACTGCGGAGATCATCAAATGTGTGGAGCAGGATGTCTTCTCCCTCCCCAGCGAGCGGGTCCTGATGGAGAAGGTGTACGGCGACAGCGAAACCACCTGCCAGAATATCGCCAGCCTGATGAAGAACAGCCGGAGCAGCCAGGCGGTAACGCTGGCCGTTGCCAACCTGTATCTGCGCCAGCAAATCATTTTTGAAAGGATCAGTACATGAAATACCAATGGAGCCAATTTCCCTTTGTCCTGCGGCGCAAGATCCTGCTGACATTCCTGGCCGGGATCGCCAGCATAGCAGTCAGCCTTGTGATCTTCACTGTCACCGCAGACCGCATCCTTCTGGTGCTGGGTGGACTTATTTTTGCCGCTTCTCTGGTGCTGGGCAGCAGCCTATGGCGCACCGCCGCCCGGGGCCAGTACGAAGTGGTAGAAGGGATCTGCGCCGGCGTCAGCACCCCTATGCTGCGTCGTTACCGCAAGATCCAGCTGATTGATGAACAGGGTGCGGAGCGCACCTTGCTGTTGAGCAAAACTGCCAAGTTCCAGATCGGCGCCCGCTACCGCTTTTATTTTCAAAAAGGGAGCCGGCCTGCCGTCGGAAACGACTATCTGGACACCGCTCTCTCCACCAACAGTTTCCTTGGATATGAGGCGCTGGAAGACGCAGCCTCCTGTGATGAAGATATGGAAAGCAGGGAGCAAACACCCCATGAGTAAGAAAAAGGGATACGGCACCAAAGTCATAGCTTCAGTGCCGTATCCCTTTATTTTTGACAGTCTTATAAAAAAGCAAATGACCTTGCAGAAAATTGATTCCTTTCTCCTATTTAATAGGCGGAATACTTAAAAGGAGGTCCACCCCAATGTATAAGCCCCACACCATTGAGCAATACAAGATCCAGCGTTTTCTGGACGAAACCTTTGCGATGGAGCATTTTCTGGTCTCACCGCTGTCCCGCACCTCGCTCTTGCTGGAGGATGAAGCCGGCGAGCAGCTTGCTTTCGGCTTTTCGGATGACGAAGTGCGTGAGATCCCGCTCCCGCCGCCGGCCGCCCCGGAAGAAATCAAAGATTTCATCCGGCGTTTTCGGGCCCTCAATCCCAAACCGCGTCTGCGTACCTTTGAAGATATTACCCGCTGGTGGCTGGGTCACCCCAATCCTCTGACCTACCAGCAGGCCCTTGGGCTGTCGGACGAGCTCTACCGCCATTTTCTTTCCCACCCCATGATCGACGAGGAAGACGCTTATCGGCTGGCTTCTTCCGGGCTTGTCAGTGAAGATGATTACCGGGATATTCAGCTCTGGTATCTCGATGGCAACACCATCTCCCACTGGCTCGGCCCCTTCGGCGTGGATGGGACAGGCAATCTCTATCGTCTGATATTCAGCTACGGGACGCCGGCAGCCCGAGCACTCAAATTCTATCTGCTGGATGATTACTACCGCGACATGAACCATATATTGTGATTCGCCTCGCCAAAATATCTATATATAGTATAATACTGCTTGACAAACACAAGATATAGTGCTACACTTATCTTGTAATTGATTTTTGTGCGTTTCCCCTTGTGGGATACAGACTTAGCTTCTGTACCGCAGATTAAATATCTGCATTGCACACGCAGTCAAGGTTGTATGCTGTATCAAGTGTCAGTGGTATTGCCGCGCCCTTTCAGGGCTGGTATCTGCTGGCACTTTTTATATATAGATATTAACGCCAGAGGCGAAGAAAGGAAGTGTTATGGCACAAATCGTTGTATTTGGCCGAGTCATGCACGAGCTTGTCCCGAAAAAGGGCCAGTCAAAACAGCAATATGTCTGTTTTGACCTGATGGAGCGTTCCGGCAACACTCCGCCGGACTACTACCAGGTATGGGCCCGCGGTGACGATGTTACCCGGCTCATGCGGCTCAAGGTCAAAAAGGGAAGCATGATCTGGCTCACCGGATCGCAAAAACTGGTGGATGTTCGCCAAAAGGACGGAACCACAGTCAAGAAGCTGAAAATATGGCTGACGGACTTTGGATTTCTCCCTGGGCAGTCCTCCAAAGCAAAATCCGAAAGTGGACAGCATGACCCTGACGGCGCGGCACCTGTTCCGTCACCTCCCGAGGTGATGAATGGCGACCGTGAACCCCTGCCGGAATAGCTCCCGGCATCCAAGAGGGACCGTATCAAGTTTTCAGAATGATCTGAAGCTTGGTGCGGTCCCTCTTTTTTTGTTTTCAGGCAAAAATCTAAAGGAAGGACGGTAAGAAAATGAGTAATGACAAGGGACTTTTGAGCGGCAGCATCACCATCTTGATCGGTGCTGTCATCGCCATCATGGCTCTGGTACGCGGGCCGTGGCAGGCGTGGCTGCTGATTGGGGTATTCACCCTTTGGGGGCTTTGGGTCGTTCTGATCCTCCTGCTCCCGTATATGCAGCAAGCCAAACGCCGCCGGCAGCGCCAGCAGAGAGAACGCTGGCTGCACGCTGAAGGCATTGCCCAGAGCACATTCCAGGTCCCGGAACTGGAGGAACCTGTTTCAGACGACCTGCTGCTCCGCTATGCCAACCACCGGATTCTGGCCTATCTGCGCTCGTCGTATTCTGACGCTTGCTTTGAGTGGTGTGAGAAGCGGCCGGCAGAGCTGATCCGAACCAATGGCACTGGGCGCATCCGGCTTCACAATGTAGATGGATTCGACCATGCAGACATCACATTCGGGCAGGACGCGACCATCCAGTGTGACCTGCTCAAAATCGTGCCTCTGTCCAAGGCTGGCACAGAACAGGGCGATGAGGTCAATATCCCGCCCAACAAGCAGCCCATTGATCCACGCATTTGGTACGAAAACTGTGGGCGCGAAGTCATGGAAACGCTGATCGCCGACCTGAATTCCCGTGGGCACAGCAAGCTCACGCTGCGGGAAAACGGCGACATCTGCATCCAGCAGGACGATGAACTGGTGCCGCAGGAACATCTTGCGAACTTTCCCGCGAAGGTCTACTGGCCCCGCTTGGTGGAAGTGTTTGAAAGCAAGGGCCTGTCGGCTGAAACCACGGCGCAGGGCATCCAGGTCTCCTGGTGACCGCCATCACCCAGAGAGGGGAGTGAAATCACAATGAAATCAGGGATCAGTCTTGTAGACATGGCAAAGGAGATCCAGCGCCAGGCTGATTTGAAAGCCGACTATATGCTGGACACCCGCAGCCTTCGTCTGGAGCCTTTTGACTCGAAGCTGTACCTCAACGCCTATGACCAATCCGGTGTCCCGGCGCTTGAACCGCTGGAGGTCAATTCCATTGCCCACCGGCAGATCGGCACACACCTGAAGATCCCGGCAGCCTACTATGACAAGATGCTGGAGGAATATCCCCAGCTGCTGGCGCAGAATGTGAACGCCTGGTTCCAGCGGGAGCCCTCTGTCCGTATGATTCGCACCATTGAGGGTACGGCACGGGCATTTTTGAGCAACCGCTACCGGCGCATTGACAACCTTGATATTGCGGGCATCGTCCTTCCCGTCCTGCAGGATATGGAGGGAATGCACTTTGAGAGCTGCCAGCTCACGGAAAGCCGCATGTATATCAAGGTAGTCAACACCCGCCTGGAGGCCGAGGTCGTGCCGGGCGACATCGTTCAGTCCGGCATCATCATCAGCAACAGCGAGGTGGGACTCGGTTCGGTGAACATCCAGCCGCTGGTCTACCGGCTGGTGTGCAGTAACGGAATGGTCGTAAACGATGCTCAGATGCGCCGCAACCATGTGGGCCGCGTCAACGAGGCTTCGGAGAACTATCAACTGTATTCGGAAAAGACGCTGGAGGCAGACGACAAAGCTTTTGCCATGAAGATCCAGGACACGGTGCGGGCCGTGGTAGACGAGGTGCGCTTTACCCGTGTAGTCAACATGATGCGGGAGGCCAAGGATGCCCGCATGAATACCACCGATGTCCCCGGCATTGTCAAGCTGGTCAGCAGGGACTTCCACATCACCGATGAGGAAAGCTCCGGTGTGCTGCAGCGGCTGATCGAGGGCAACGACCTGACGCTCTATGGTTTATCCAATGCGGTGACCCGCCACAGCCAGGATGTCCCGGATTATGACCGGGCGACTGCACTGGAGGGCATCGGTTACAACATTCTCTCCATGCCGGCAAGGCAGTGGAGCCGTATCAACCAGCTGGCCGCCTGAGTGGCTGCCAACCATCCAATTTTAAGGAGGAACGAACTATGTACGAACAGAACACTTCTATGATGAACACTCCTGAGCGGAACACTTTCCTGCTCCCTGCGATGGTGGAGGGTGATTTCAGCAGCGATGAGATCGCGGAGGATGCGGACGGCCTGCAGATGATGAGTTTCCAGCGGGTGAAAATTCCCGCCGGCGGCGCCCTGCAGTTCGAGATCCCCACGGAAGACCCCGACAATCCGGATTATGCCCGGACCCTGGAAGGAGTCATTCTCTACAATCATTCTGCCTATACCCTGTGGCCGGAAGGCAGCGAGTATGACGAGGACACCAAGCCTCTCTGCTCTTCTGTGGACGGCAAGACCGGCATCGGGGAACCGGGCGGTGCCTGCGCCACCTGCCCGATGAACGCATACGGTTCGGCCAGAGACGGCGGCCGCGGCAAGGCCTGCAAGAATATGCGGGACATCTACCTGCTGCGTAGCGGCGAGTATATGCCTCTGCTGATTTCTCTGCCGCCTACCAGCATCAAGCCGTTCAAGGAGTTCCTGAACCGGGCCTTTGTCTACCGCCGGCGCGCCACCTATGGCAGCCTGATCCAGATTGGGCTCAAGAAGGAGAACAATGGCAGCAACGACTACAGCGTTGCCACCTTCCGCCTTGTGCGCGACTTCCAGGGCGAGGAACTGGCTCAGATCCGCGCCTATGCCAATGGCTTTAAGGAGCAGATCAAGGCCATCAACATCCAGCGGGCCCTGATCAACGAGGAGCAGCGTACCAACGACTGCGACTATGTGATCCCGGAGTCCGCTACGGCGCCCGACAGCCCCGATGGGAGCTATGTGGTCGGTGAGATCAACGGCAACTACGAGAAGCTGCCTGCGTAATGAGTTTTGTTGCGGCCTCAGCCGCATGACATGTCATCAAGGGATACCTTCGGCTCACGCCGGGGGTATCCCTTTTTTGCTTTAGACTGGAGGAAATATATATGTTATGTGAAGTACCGTTAACAAAGGAGCAACAGGAGTTTGCCGCTGAACATCACGGCCTGGTCTACAAATTTTTAAATGACAACCATCTGCCAGATGACGAATTTTATGATGTGGTCATTTTTCCCTACCTGAAGGCTGTGCAGGATTATTTTTCAGATGAATCGGCACAACGCTATTCATTCGCAGCGATTGCCCGCCACAGAATGCGTCTGTGTGTCTATGATCACTTTCGCTCGCAGGCTCGCCGCAAGCGCAACGCTGAAATCCTCAGCATTCATATCGGCCTGTACCCGGACGGCGTGCCCCTGGAGGAACTGCTGCCGGCGCAGGATGATCTGATGCAGGAATTTGAGATGAAGCAGCTGCTCCATGACCTGGCTGGCCGTGTTTCCAGGCAGCAAATGAATATCGTCCGCATGAAGGGCTGCGGCTACGGCATCCGTGAGATAGCCAGCCACGAAAAACTCCCCATGAAACGCATCAAGGAACTTCTGGAAGAGGTCCGCACGGTGTTTCTGGAGTTGTGCTATGAGTAAATGCCTGTCGTCCCTGGCAGGCAAACAACAAAACTGAATGGAGGCTGAATATTATGACGAAATCGAAAAAATCCATTGTAATGCACGGAATGCTTTTGTGCCCGCTGGTTCTCGGCCACTGCGCCTTCCTGCGTGCCAACGGCTCCGACTACCGGACCTCGCCCGTTGTGGCGATCCATCAGCAGTCCGGGGATCTGGTGCATTTCGAAACGCTCAACTCCAACTACTTCCTTTCGATGGATCCTTTCCCGCTGGCGGCCGCCAGCCCGCTCCCGACGGTTCTGGCCGCGTGCGCGTAGAGAAGTCAAAACAATAAGGGGTAATGCCCCATAGGTCCCGGCCGTGGCAGGCGCACTTGTCTGCCGCGGCCTTTTTTATGGAGGAATGTATGGAACAATCCAAAACCCTTGCTGTTTCCGTAAGCGCCAAGGAGTTTGTCACATACCAGTGCAGCCAATGCGGCCATTGCTGCCGCCGCATCGAGGGCTGTGTCATGGTGGAAAGCCTGGACGCCTACCGGATGGCAAAACACCTTCGAGAGCAGCATTGCGGTGTCCGCAGTACGGATGATGTGCTTCTCCAATACTGCGAGCCCACACCGCTCACCGATGAAGGGTATCCCATTTACACACTCAAAACGGTTGGAGCAGAAGCATCCTGTGTTTTTCTGCAGGGCAACCAGTGCAGTATCTATGCCGCCCGCCCTCGAACCTGCCGCCTTTACCCATTTTCGGCGGGGCCCGGTGAGCGCGGCCGGGATTTTGAATACTGCCTCTGTTTTGATGATAACCAGCAGTATCACTTCAGCGGCGGGAAGGTGCTTGTCAAGGACTGGCTGTACCGAAACTTTCCCCGGGAAGATAAGGAATTCCTGAAACAGCAGTACCGGGCCATCCCGGAAATCGGCAAGCTGATGCGCCGCATACCAGAGGAACTGCGCCGGGCATCTGTGTTCAAGATCTTGTTCTGTCACTATTACAACTTCGACCTGGATCAGCCGTTCCTGCCCCAGTATGAACAGAACAACCGCAGCCTGCTGCATGATCTTCGTCAGCTGGCGCTTCTGGACTGAGGCGGCGCCTATGATGTACGCACTGGAACACTTTTCAGCGCAGGGAACCGGCGGCCGCCCATGTCGATGCTGGATACAGTACGCTATCTGCGGAAAATATGAAATTTTAGAAAAGGTCTGCCAAAACCAGCGCCGGCCGGAGGAATGGCGGGTAATTCCTCTGGCAGCAGGCGTACCAGAAGAAAGGAGTGCCGCATGAGTACCAACCAATACCAAGAGATGCGCAACCGCCAGCAGGCGGAAGCAAACGCATTTCCCATGTTCTTTGCTTTTAATAAACAGCAGTTTGCTGAAGGAATGCGCAAGCTGGGCTTGTCCCCCTCGGACACCCGCCAGGTATGCAGCATTTTTGGAGGCGGCTACTGCCGTAAAAGCGATGTCGCAAAACTGAATGAAATGTTCACCCGACACCGAAAAGAGCTGGAAGATGCCATTGCCGGCGACAAAACCGGGCAAGGTTTTATCTGTGATATGTTCCTCCAGGAGTTGGAGAACCATGAGTACAGTTATACCGGCGATGTGCAGGAAACTCTTGATGCTTTGGGCATTACGGCCCAGTATATGGAGGCTGTTCCGCAACTGCTGGATGGCCTGGCTCTGGCCTGTGAAAAGGCTATGCAGCACGATTGTTTCGACTGACCCAGAAAGAAACCATGCCCCACCGGGGTCCGAATCAACAGCCGCCGCAGCTCATATGCCGCCGGCGGGCTTTTCATTGACAGGAGGTGCAATCTTTGAATTTTCACGAAACGATATGCGGCCGCCGCTTTTTTGACGCCCAGCTGCCCCATCTCATCAAGGCTCTGGAACGCATTGCCGATGGCCTTACCCAACCAAAAATGTCTTTGCCGCATGGCATGACTATTGAGCCCAATTTCCTGCATGACCTCTATTACGGCGAGTACGAACCGAGTGTTTTTAAGGAGCAGGACAAAAAGCAGCAGGTACTTAACCACACAGTATCTGCGGCTGAGACCGCCCTACGCGGGGAACTCTCCAAAACTCCTGCAGCTCTGGCAGCTTTCGAGGTGTACCAAACGGCCGCCGGTGAGCGCAACAGCGCTGTGATTGAACAGGCTTTTGAGTCTGGATACCGTACTGCCATGCAAATGCTTTTTGCTGGGCTGGTATCTGCTCCGCCGGAGGACCACGCCAATGGATGAACAGCAGCACAACGCTTTAGAATTGCCAAAAGGATTATACGAGCCTGTGCTCCGGCAGCCGATGGAGTTAGACTTCCTGCTGGGGCAGGAACTCTCCCTTTGCTTTCATGATTTGGACGGCTCCCATGTGTTCAAGACCTGCTATGGCGATATCTGCAAAGCAGTCAATGCCTTACGGGACTATGCACGGCTGCTGGAGATGGCCTGTGAGCAATGGGACCTGACTGGTTTTCATCGTGCCCTTTATGAGTATCATGCGGAAAAAATGAGGGAAATTGCAGGCAAATTTCAGGCCGGCATCGGCTATGACTATGACGCTGCCATGGAAAAATGCCGCAGGAAAAAGAAACGCAAGAAGAAGGAAGATGATTTTGGTGAGGATGCTCTTGTTCTGGCCTTCAAGCGGACAAAGCAACCCGCCGAGCAGATGAAGGAGGCAGATACTGATGTTGATGACTCTCCCTGGGAAGAGGACGAAGACGAACAGGAAAGTGACGACTGATCACAACACGACCCGCCCCAGCGGGTATCGGGATCGCCAGTCTGGTAAGCTGCAAGCCTACCGCTCTTTTGCTGCCACTCATTTGCATGTGTATGAGCGGTGCCGCCATTTTCGTCGCGGATAACTGAACGATTTTTGATCTGCGGGGCTAGGGCATTGTACCCAGCCCCACCCCACAAAAAGGAGGGAGCAATGATGATTTATCATCAACCTGGAGAAGAATTTTGGCATGAGGGTGTCTGCTACAAAGTCGGCGGACGCATTGTTGCCAATGAAGCGAGCGATTACGCAGGGCTCTTCGGAAATATCCTTGAAATCCGCACCGAGGATGACCGGGAGACTGACAACGACACGCCGGACATCTACTGCGCGTTTGACCCGCCGGTACTCTCTGCGGGCCGCCTTGCGCTGGAGCAGACCTTTTCACAGCTTTACCGTGAGCAGAAACACATCGAGGATCTGGGCCTGGATATGGTCATTATGGGGCCTGAAATGATTGTTCCCCTTGAGCATCCGGCCCAGGTATATCCCGCAGGGACGCTCTATATAGTCGTCGTCCACTGGGCTACCGATGGGGAGTATGGTTCCTATGAAGCGATCTTCACGGAGCGCACCGATGCCCTACATCAATTTCACAATGACCTTCGGGAAGAATTTCTGGTTGGAAGTATTCCACGCTGGAAAGAAAACAGCCAATTCGTCGAAGAAGAGTCTGACAACAGCTATGAGTGCTATCTGGACGGCGAATACTGTGAGAACCATTTTTCGATTGCGCTGGAACAGCGGGCGCTGCCTCTTTCCCCTGCATTTTGCCGCAGCACGGCAGAATTGTACCGCGCAGAATGCCTGCGGGATGATTTCAGGGAGCATATTGAGAACCGTGACGATTTTCAAGAGCTCTCTGACACACAGAAAGAAGCACTACTGCGTTCTCCCGATTTGCCGCAGCGGATCACCAACCAGCTGGAACACAGCTGCGCCTACGGTGAGGCTTACTGGCAGGCGGTGTCCGATGTGGCACACACTCTGCTGAAAGAGATTCGCCAGCAATCCGCAGGACATAGCCCCTGCTGACGCTGTGACACATAAATCATAATAGATTGGAGGTTTGACTACATGGACGAAAAAGAAAAGAAATTGCGTGAAGACCTGGAATTCCATCTGGATACGCTCCGGCGCAACCTGGAGGTCGTTTCGATGGAAGATCTGAAAGCGAAATACGCAAAGCCATTCAAAGACCTGAAAGATAACATCTGTAAGACTGCCACCGCATACACTCAGTACATTTCCCTCGGTGGTATCCGCGTCAAGAGCCACTACGGCGACGAGGCCGTGAAATACATAAATGAGGCAATCAAAGATACTCCGTACCTGAAAAAGATCTCCGAGGCCGCCTTTGAGCGACAGGACATGGATGAGATCGCGGCACTGGCAAGGCAGCTCCGTGAAGTAGTTTTGCAGAGCCTGCATGTGTTCAGCCTGCCGCTTTTCTGCCTGTATGTTCCTACGGAGTGTATGAATGACTACCACACTCCCCCGGAGATCTATAATGATGTCACTTCACAGGTCTTGCGGAACGGGGAATGGCAGCTTGCGGAGCATATCCGCCCCGGAGAACTGATTCCTGTGCAGATTATTTATGAGGTGCCTGCGCCGTCTGAGGAAGCGGCATGAAGCGGCCGCAAAAATACTTGAGCAGCGAGGCTCACGGCTATTTACAGGAGGCGGAGGCCTGCTCCCTGATCCTCAAAGACCTGGAGCGCATATCCGCCAAACTGCAGCGGCGAATCGATAAAGAGGCCGCCGCAAGGCAAGCTGACTTTGAAGCCGCCATGCAGTACCACAGCGAGGCGGAAATTCAGAATGCTTACGGCTGGGAGTTCATCACTGAGGCACAGTATCATGCCTATTTAGATCTGTTCCGCCGTGGCAGAGAAGCAATAGAAAACCATCCTCCCACCATCTCTGAAATGGCGCTCGCCATTATGCGGAAGGTCATTCGTGATTTAGAATCAGACAAACGGGAATATGAGTTTTCCGCTCTCACACCGGAGCAACAGGTCGTGGAACTGCAACGCGCAGAACAGGCCCGAAAGGAATGGAAGGCACATATTGCCCAGCTGCGGGAGAAACAGGGCCGTGTACTCAAATCCGAGGATTTGGAGGCTTCACAGCCTTAGCTTTCCTGCGCCAGCCAAATGCTCTGCCAAATAGGCAGAGGGCATCATTACAAAGGGATCGACAAACCGTACCGCTATGGTCTGCCGGTCCCTTTCTTTATAAAGGAGTAGAATATGAAGAAAAAACCATCTCACCCAATGCTGAGGAAATACACCGTAACGATTGAAGAACAGATCGTTCAGGAGTTTCCCGTGGAGGCTTATGACCTTTCCCATGCGCTGGAAACAGCCGAAGCTGCCTACAAGCAAGGGGAATTGGTGGTACAGCCCTCAGCACCGACTACCCGCCTGATCATGGCACGGCACAACAAGACCGGAAAAACAACCGGATGGAGAGAATTTTAACCATTACCACAAGGGAGAGATAAATATGAACTTATGGCATGACAAGTCCTATATTTCGCCTTCAGGACCGGAATGGGTCGAACGGGGCTACGCTATGTACGATGTTCATTCCGTGCGCTTTCAATTTGTCTATACGGAAGAACAGAAGAAAGCCAACCGCCGTGCGCATACAGCGGCTGATGAGGGCCAAGCCCTGGTTATGGCTGCTGAGGTACGAAATTCTATTATGGAGCCCGTTATGGACGCCATCGCCCAAAATTTCGTCTGCTATCAGTATGAGGATACCGAGCCGGCGCCTTTCGGGAGCTGTCAGTGGGATCTCTTCTTCTGGTGCAATGGTTTCAGCAATACGCTCCACGGCTGTGGTCTGTCCGGACGGGATTACTCCTACTTTACATTGAGTTTCAATGAGAATCAGACCGTGGAAAAGCGTGCCGAGGTCTGCTGGCGGCTGCTGCAATTTCTGGAACACCGCTGCCGGAAAAACCGCAATCTGGATGTTGCCGTCCAGTACAGCATCTGGTACGACCATGAGAAGATCGAAAAAGATGCTGACCGGATGAAATGTCTGCTGGCGGGCTGCAGCTGCACCTATGGCAGTAAGGACGGGAAATTCCTGTTTGATGATGGCATTTTCTGCTTCCGTCCCAAGTACGCCAAGCGGCAGCTCTATCGTGTTTCTGATTCCGAGGTTCTTGCCCTGTGCTGGAAACTAGGCCTGACAGACGATGCTGCTGATGGCAGCCCTCTCGCAACGGGGAGGCACAGCGCATGAAGTACAGAGAAATCTATGACGTACTGGAAAAGCAACAGATAGATGTCCCGGGGTTCCGCTTTTCTGATTACAGCGGATGGCGGTCCCCCTGGCAGTCTTACATGACGCTCCAGCGGCCGCTGTGGATTGTGGCGGAAGACCCTGCATCAAGCCGGCGTCTCTGGATCACACAGGATGGAAGGGATCTGAGCATCACTGTTGGAAAAATGGATCAGAACGGCGGAAACTGCGGCACAGTAAAGCGCATATCGTGCCGGAACCGCACAGCTCTGGCCGCTGAATTGCGCCGTCTGTTTGACAGCGATGCGGCCTAATTGCATCAAGGGGCCGGTAGGCAACGCCCCAAGATCAGTTGAGAGTTCAAAGAAAACGGAGGCGTTTTGAACGCCTTCTCCACCCTGTCCTCACAGGCAGGCTTGTTACAAGGACCAGCGGACTGTGCTTTACAGTCTGCTGGCCCTTGTTTTTGGAGGAAATCATGAAACCAATACCCTTTAGTATGAAAGGAACGGAATATGCCCTGACTCTCAAAGTTACCACCTATCCGGAAGGCAATCTTGCCATCAAGCTCTATCAGGAAAGCTTCGGCCAGTTGGTATTCTGGGACAGCCTCACGGCCAATCTGGGCGGCCTGTGTCCCAAGGATTGTGGATATATCAACACCAAGTCCACTGGCAAACGCTTTTACGCCTGGATCAAGCGCAATGGCCTGGGGGAACGCACCGGACAGGTTCGATTGGAGGACGGCGTAGAATATGTGGAATACCTCTTCAATGCCAAAAAACTAAAAAAACTGGACCCAGAGGGTTACACCTACTACGAGCGGCGCTTGAAGGGAGAACTCGGCCGGCGATATGAGCGGCTATATCAGGCGCTTCGGCGGCTGGCAAACTACATTCCGGATTTCCACTACACCGATTACAGCGGGTGGCGCAGGCTACAAAATTCCCTTGACGCGCCCCCACTGCGGGTCGAGGCCGAAGATCCGTCACATCACCGGCGCTTCACTTTTGAGCAGCGCGGAATTATCCTGCGGACTACGATCACAGACTGCGACACCAATCTTGCGCGGAGCAGTTTGTATCGCCGCCGGGAGGATATGGCCACCGATCTGCTGACGTTGTTTCAGGGCGAGCTGCCCGCTTCTATCCCCTGGTCCGAAGCCCGCCGCAGAGAAAGCGACGCAAGGCATGAACCGCCTCTTGCTCAGACATTCAAAGAAACAGCCGAAGCCCGCCAGCGGGCAGCAATAAAGAAATCCAAAAGGAGGAGCACAAAATCATGAAAATCAAATTATATCCCAAAGACCTGTTGGAGACTGCCTGGCGTAAAGATAAAAAGCTGTATGCAGACGGCGATGCTGTAAAGCCGCCCCAATGCCTGCGGTGCGGCGCCCCTCTGGCAGCCCACCTGATGGTCAATGCCCTCAGCCGCTATGCGGATGTGCAGATCTGTGAAGCCTGCGGCATGGACGAGGCCCTTCGGGATGCCGCCCATGCTCCTTTGCCCCTTACAGAATGGGATGCGGTGAAGCGCGGCAGACTTCCGGCCTCTGAAAAAGGGCGCGTATGCTATTTGGATACCATCTGCACCTTTGAGGAAGTATTCCGGCACACCGATACACCGCCCATGCAGCTTACTGGCCGGCCTGTCAGTGAGATCGCCTACTCCCGCTCGGATTATGACGGCCATCGGTGGTGGACAACCTGGCACGATGGACCTGGGAAAAAGGCAGTGCCGGAGCTGGTGAAGGAGATCGACGATTTCCAGAATGCCCTGTTCAAGCTGCCTGCATTCAAAACGCTGAATACTATGCGGCGGTTCTGCAGGTACGCGCAGGCCACCAGTGAGGCGACGGAGTTCAACCTCTATTCCGAAACAGATCACTTGTATATTTGGATTCGGATGATCACCCGGTTCTGGGATTACAATGTCTATGTTCACTATTACGATAAGGCGGCTGTTGGAGGTAAGTAATGCGGCTGAGATACTACGACAAGCATGGTGCAGAAATTCAAGTCGGAATGCTGCTGCGCCATGATGGCGGCGCTATCGAGCGTGTCCTGGAGGGCGTCAATAGCAACGGAGACATCACGCTTGGCTTTGAGGCATCTGCCTCTGAAATTTATCCGCTGAGTGAGTTCAATTTGAGAGAATGGGAAATTGCGGCAGAGTAATTTTGCCGCAGCGAGGCCGCAGGTTGGGGATTTCCCGGCCTGCGGCTTTTCAGTTCTTTTGTGATTCCTTGTATTCTTGAAAAGGAAAAAATAATACGCTGTAGCCTCCATGACAACAAGCTCTTTTTCGTTCATGGAGTCTAAAAGTACATCAATGTGTTTCCGGCAACTGTCTCCGCCACGGTTGCCCTCCGTATAGAAAAACTGGTCTACGGATATATCGAACAGCGTGACGAGCTTAAAAAACAGGTTGAAGCTGGGGTGCTGGCCTTTGTTCTCAATGTTCATAATGGTTTTGTCAGTCTTGCCGACCAATTCCGCAACATAGGCTTGCGTCCAGCCCTTTGCCTCTCTGGCCTGTTTCAGTGCCAGACCGAGCCCATGAAAGTCAAACCTTCTTTCATCTTGGTACATTTTCATATCACCCTATATCATTGTACATTTCGGGTTGAATTATGAAAATGAAGTGAAATTTGATATGAGGTGATATTTTATTTCCCGTCAGAGGGGAGGTTCGCCCTTGTCCTATTTCAGACCAGGAATTATAATAGAGACATCTGATAATTGATTTATAGATTATGTCGGAAAGGAAAACCGATTGGCAAGGAGCATAGACATGGAAAAAATTTTTAGTATTTTAATCATCGAAGATGACGTGCCACTCAACGACATGACAAAGCGACTTCTCACCCAACACGGCTATTATGTAACTTCTGCCTATTCGGGAAGCGAGGCGCTTCTGTTGATGGAGAAAGGCACTTTTGACTTAATTTTACTTGATCTGATGCTGCCCGGCATACCGGGGGAAACAGTATTGGAAAAGATAAAAAGCACGATGGACATTCCGATTATCGGTGTGTCCGCTAAAACGGATATAGACAGCAAAGTGAACCTCATACGAAACGGTGCAGATGATTACATCACAAAGCCATTTGACAATCAAGAGCTGCTGGTGCGGATTGAAGCGGTGCTGCGACGCTTTCAAAAATCCACCGGCCCCAATAATGGTAAGATGCTTCATTTTAAGGATTTGTCCCTTGATACAGAAGCTATGGAGGCTAAAATCGGGAATACCCCCATTGCTTTGACACGGTATGAATATCTGATTTTACAGCTTTTGATGTCCGCACCCTCAAAGGTATTCACAAAGAACAATATTTTTGAAAGCGTGTGGAATGAAAACTTTATCGGGGACGATAACGCAATCAATGTCCACATTGGAAATCTCCGCAAGAAGTTTGCCAAAGTCAATCCAGAGGAAAAGTATATTCAGACGGTTTGGGGCCTCGGTTTCAAAATGCAGGGCTAATCCTTAGAGAAATCTTATAAAGTTTGCACGCCGATCTGCTACAATAAGACGATATGGAAAGGGGATGATTATTTGGAGGCTGCTTTGGAAACAGCCGGGTTGACCTATGTTTTCCCGGACGGAAACGGGATTAAAAATATCACATTTCAGATAATGCGTGGAGAAATCTATGCACTGTATGGCGGTCATAACGCAGGAAAATCTGTACTGTTGCAGGCCATTATTGGCACACTCCGACCTCAATCTGGTACGCTCAAATTATTTGGCAATATAGACTATCAGCAGGAGCGCCGCCGGATTGGATTTGTACCCCAAAAGCCTGTGACAATCGGCTCTCTGTCACCGGCTGATATGCTGCACTATTTTTCTTCTGCTTTCGGAAGCACAGAAAGCCGTTTTTTAGATATATTGCATCTGAACCCGAAAGAAAAAAAGGCGGTACGGCGATTACCCTTATCGATCCAGCGTTTAGTGAATTTGGCGGTTGCCCTTTTGGGAAATCCAGATATGATAATTCTGGACGACCCTTTTTCCGGGCTGGATAAGGGAGAATGTGAACACCTGCTTTCTGTTCTGACCTATCTGCATGAAATGAACCATACCACGCTTCTAATCTCTGGACAAGATTATACGCTGCTTTCCCGGCTTGCATCCCAATATGGCGTGATGGCAGATGGCAAGCTGCTTTGTGAGCTTACGGCTGGGGAATTGAAAGAGAGCTGCCAGCGGTGCATAAAGATAAGAACCCCGCAATTAGAACGGGCTATTACGATTTTAAGCCAGCGGTTCCCGGATTTTGAAGTGTTGGGCCATGACCTGATTAGAATTTTTCATTGCAATGAGCAATCCGGGGAAATCAATACGCTGCTGGTTCATTCCGGGATAGAGGTATCGGAAATCTGGCTTGCCGGTATGGAGCCGACCGACTATCTTTTGAAAATGACAGGAGGTGCAAA
Organism: uncultured Eubacteriales bacterium; assembly: GCA_900544295.1. Classification (GTDB taxonomy): domain Bacteria; phylum Bacillota; class Clostridia; order Oscillospirales; family Oscillospiraceae; genus Scatomorpha; species Scatomorpha intestinigallinarum. The sequence continues at coordinate 73,310 of UQUO01000001.1, forward strand.
GAGTGATCCAGACGATACAAAGTGAGTTATTCCGTATCCGCAAAAATCGCCTGTTTTGGGCCTGCCTCGCACTGGCTGCTTTTTTTGTCTTTGCGCTTGCCCTGACATTTTATCATAATTCGGTAAATGGTATGCTTCCGGTTATATCACTGGTTTCGTTCACGGAGTTTCTATTTTCAGATTACAGCCTGATTTTTCCGTTGACGCTCTTTTTGTGCCTGTACTTTACAGAAGATTTTCATACCGGCACATACAGTATCGCACTTTCTAAAGGAACAAGCAGAGTACATCTATTCTTTGGAAAACTGCTGGCCTCATGGATTGGCGTTTTGTTTTTTCTGTTTGTATGCTTTGGCGTTGCATATTTGTCCATTTTGATAATGGGAGCATCCCGGTATGACATAGACTATTCGTTTTCTGCAATCGGAGCCTTTCTTCTGCTTCAATGTCTGTGCTTTTTAGGGTACACCGCATTTCTTAATCTATTAAGTTACCTGCTCCGGCATCGGATAATTGTCACGATTACCGCATTTTTTCTGCTGGGGGTTTTGTATCTATACCTCACAAAGATAAGCACAGCATTGGATATGGATTATTCGCTCTACAAGTATTGGGTGGTAGGGCTTTCCCATAGCTTGCAGGTCAATACCATTGGGGAGGATTTAATACCCATTTTGGTTACACTGGGAATATATCTTTTTTTACCGACAGCTATTTCGTTCTCCCTGTTTCAAAGGTTGGATTTGCGCGGTTTGGAAAGGCGGTGATGGCTGCATGATTGTGTTATGTATCTTGCTGGCAATGCTTTCCCTGTTTTTGCTTCTGAAACTGATTTATCAGCGGAGGCTGGTTCGGAAAATCAAAAAGCAGATTGATTTTTTGACAGACCGGGATACGCAAACAGAAATCATGGTGGAAAAAACGGATAGGCCAATACAGGATCTGGCTACAAGTATCAATCATCTTCTGAAAAAATATCGCAGCATGGGTCAGGAAATCGAAAGGAGCGATACCCTGTTCCGGGATACTATCACCAGTCTGTCCCATGACCTGCGAACGCCGCTGGCAACAGCAAACGGCTATATCCAGCTCTTACAGGAACAGGATTTAACCGGGGATCAAAAAGAATATGTGATGATTGCGGGAGAAAGAATTTCCGCTGTAAAGCTGCTTCTCGACCAACTGTTTGAATTTGCAAGGATTGAGGCCGACGAACTGAAATTGAATTGCAGGAATACAGATATACACAGTGTACTTCGGGATGTTGTCGCCTCATACTATGGCGATTTTGAACAGAAAAAATGCGTTCCCCATATCGTTATCCCAAATTCACCGGCTATCATTTGGGGCGATCCAGATGCCTTGACCCGGATTTTCTCAAATGTGGTTTATAATGCGCTTGTTCACGGGGATGGAAATTATCAGATCACCGCAGCGTTAGAAGAAGCTCAAACGGTCATAACCGTTAAAAATGCGTCGAGCAGTATTCAGCAGGAAGATATTCCCCATTTGTTTGACCGTTTTTACACCACCGACCAGTCACGGACAAAAAAGACAACGGGGCTGGGGCTGGCAATCGCTCAAAGACTTGTGACCCGCATGGGCGGGCAAATCTCGGCTTCTCTGCAAAACGGTATCTTTGCAATTCAAATCGTGTTTCCCATTGTCAATTTCTAAAGGGCTGCTTCGGCAGCTCTTTTTTCATCCTTAGACTTTCCTTAGACTTTTCTCAAACAAATCCTAAACCTCTTTGGTAAAGTATGAGCCATAGGAGGTACAAACAATGGTTAAAGTCGCTTTAATAATTTCACTCATCGCCTTTGCGGTATGCCTGATCATGGCCTTGAACGGCATATTGAGCGATGGCTTAAAAGGGTTAAAACAGAGATCAAAACCCATCGGGATTTCATTTTTGATTTATGCTGTGGCCTTTTTGCTTTTCATCTTTTTTCAATAACGGAGGAATTTCATGCTGCAAATCAAAAATGTAAATCTGAATGTTGGAAATACCGCCTTGCTGTCCAACATCAACCTGACTTTAGAGCAAGGAAAAATCTATGGTATTCTGGGGCCGAACGGGGCCGGTAAAACAACACTGTTTAAGTCCATGCTGGGCCTGACCGCCTTTTCGGGAGAAATCCTCTCGGATGGGCAACCCGTTTCCAGTAGATGTTTTGGAAGTTTGATTGAATACCCAGCTTTTTACCCCCGGCTCACCGTAGAGGAAAATTTGAAGCTCCACGCACAGTATTTAGGTCTGAAACGGCCAAACATCGAAGCGGCGCTCAAACAAGTAAACCTGCTGGATGCCCGGAAAAAGCTGTTCTCTCAACTTTCTTTGGGGATGCGCCAACGGCTGGGAATTGCTCGCGCCTTTTTAGGCAATGTTCAATATTTGCTGCTGGACGAACCTACCAATGGCCTTGATCCGATGGGGATAAAGGAAATCCGGCTGCTTCTGAAAGAACGCCTGAAATCACCCCAACACTGTATTTTGGTATCAAGCCATAATCTGACGGAGATTGCCGCTGTCACAGATGTTCTTATTTTCATTCGTGGCGGAAAAATCATCAAGGTTGTAAAAAACGACTATAACGAAAAGGAACTGGAAGCACTGTATGAGGATATTATGACTTCCGGCCAGAGGGAGGAAGCATAATGGGAGTGTTGATTAAAAATGAGTTTTACAAGTTGAAGCGGGAATGGTTTATGGTGTTTCTTCTGCTGTTGTCGCTTCTTCCCATCTTTACCGGCGGAGCAGGAGCAGTTTTTAACAACAGCACAAAATCACTTGCTGACCTGTTCTTCTTTATGAATAACCAGTTTTCCATGTTCTTCCCAATGGTGATCTTCATTTTGATAGGTTCGCTATTTTATCAGGAATACAAAAACAAAACTTACATCAACTGGATTACCTACGGTTTTTCAAAGAAGAAGCTCTTTCTATCGAAAGTCGCTGTCAGCATCGTTATCGGCTTCGGCTTCGCGGCCGTCTTATTTATCGCTTTTGGCCTGCTTGTGGCGGTACTCAATGGAGCTGGCAGGTTGACCGGGGGTGTTTCCCTGTTCCTCAATCTGGCAATCGGGTTTGGAATTGAAGCTGGTGTTGTCATTTTGATAACTACTTGTTTAGGGGCAATCGTTATCAACCTGAGCCGCAATATCATTGTAACAAGCGTCGTAGGGGTTATATATGGCTTTGCATCCTGCCTGTTCATCGGTTCAGAAAGTGGTTTTATCATTCCGGGCAGCTTCGCATATCGTGTGTCCATGTTCTTCTCGGATAAATCTACTTACTATGAAGCCCCTGTACCGGCCACCATCGGCGGATGTATCAGCATTGTACTTTGCCTTATCGTGATGTTTCTGGTTGGATTGATTGTCTTTTCCCATAAGAAAAAAATCGAAAATTAACTGCTGCCGGACGACGGCAAAAGAAAAAAAGCCGTCGTTCAGCAGTCTTTTCCCCTGCGCCTAATACACTACGACGGCTCATAAGGAGGCGTCAGGATGGAAAAGACCATCATTATTCGAATAACGAATCCAACAAAGGCACAAGATGCTTTGCTCCAGCGGCTCGTGCGAGCATTTCGGGCAGAACATATTGAGGTTCAAGAAAACACTGCTTTTACTTTATTATCTGGAAATCTACAAATCGACCCGCAACGCAGGCTGGTATGGCAGTCCGACCAGACGGTGGACCTGACCCCGATGGAGTTTGACATTCTGCTCCTGCTGGCCCGCCGGCCAGGGCAGGTGTTCTCCGCCCGCCAAATCTATGAGGCTGTCGCTACGGACTCTTTTGATGCCAGCTGGACCGGGATCTCCAGCATGATCTACAAGCTCCGGCGCAAGCTGGGGACTGGCATCATAGAAACAGTGCGGGGACACGGTTACAAATTCATCGTCCCAGGCACCTCACCAAAATGAAGCAAGCGCACAACGGATTTTTCTCCGCTGTGCGCTTCTTTTTGTGATTACTTTCTTTTCTCCATGATAAATTCACAATCCCATGATATACTTCGATTGGGTGATTACAAATGAAACGCATTTTAATTGTGGAAGACGAGCCGGATATTCAGGAGCTGCTGCGCGCCTACCTGGAGGATGCCGGCTACCAGACTGCCGTGGCTGGGGATGGCGTGGCAGCCCTGGCTCTGTTTGGCGGGCAGACCTTCGACCTGGTTCTATTGGACCTGATGCTCCCGAAAATCGACGGCTTTGGGGTCTGCGAGCTGATCCGCCAGCAGTCCCAGGTCCCTATTTTGATGCTCACCGCCCTGGATGGGGAAGAATCGCAGCTCCGGGGTTTCGGTATGGACATCGACGACTATGTGACCAAGCCCTTCTCCATGCCGGTGCTGCTGGAAAAGATCCGGGTCATCCTCCGCCGCCGTGGAACCGCCGGGGAGGACAGCCGCCTGCGGTACCGGGACCTGACTTTGGATCTGGACACGCGGGAGGCCCTGCTGGACGGCCGGCTCCTGGACCTGACCGCCCGGGAGTTTGAACTGCTCCACACCTTTCTGGCCGCGCCGGGCCGGGTGTTCACCCGGGAGATGCTACTGGCAAAACTATGGGGCTATGACTTCTATGGGGACGAACGGGTGGTGGACAGCCACATCAAAAACCTCCGCCACAAGCTGGGGCGGAACTATATTGATACTGTAAGGGGGGTGGGCTACCGTGCTGCGAAAGAGGATCACTGAAAGCCTGACAGCCCGGATCTTTCTCATTACCGCCGGCGTCCTGCTCGCGGCCGGGGCGGTCACCTTCAGCTTTATCGCCTGGGCCTCCCCCAGCACCTATACCGCCGTAGTAAATGATGACCTTACCGCTCAGGTGGATGCCCTGGTGGGGAAACTGGCGGACACGACTCCTGCGGACTGTGGCGAGCTGCTGGATGACTTTGTGCTTACCTCCGGGGCCAACGCCATGCTGGTGGGGCCGGACGGGCGCCTGGTGGACACAGGGGCCAAGCTGACGGTGCAGGCTGTGTATGAGGATGATACCATGATTGTCACCACCTCAGAGCAGGAAAGCACCGTCGGTTATCACAGCCAGGACATCCGGGAAGGCGATACGGTAGCGGTCACCATGTCGGAGCAGGCTACCATTACCGCCGAGGTGGTGTTTGCAGGCCAGAACGAGAGCTATACCCTCTATGTCACCCCGCGGATCGAAGTGGAAAATCTGGCGGTGCGGGCGCTGATCCAGATAGCCCCCTGGCTTTTGATGGTGTTATTGGTATTTTCTCTGCTGTGCGCCTTGATTTACTCCCGATACATCACCCGGCCTATCGTGCGCATGAGCGGGATCGCCGGGAAAATGGCGGAGCTGGACTTCCACTGGGAATGCGGTGAAAAGCGCAAGGACGAGATCGGCAAGCTGGGCCGCAGTCTGGATCAGCTTGCCCGGCGGCTGGACACCGCTCTCACCGACCTGGAGAACGCCAATCGGGCGCTCCGGGGTGAGGTGGAACGGGAACGGGAGCTGGACCGCCAGCGGATGGCCTTCTTCAACGCCGCCTCCCATGAGCTGAAAACTCCGGTGACCATTCTGAAGGGGCAGCTCTCCGGCATGCTGGAGGGGGTTGGCGTCTATCAGGACCGGGACAAGTACCTGCTTCGCTCGCTCCGGGTAACGGGACGGATGGAAAATCTGGTGCAGGAGATGCTGGCGATCTCCCGTATGGAAAGCGGCTCTGTGGCTGTGAAGCGGGAGCCCGTAGAGCTGTCCACCTTGATCGAGCGCCAGCTTGCCTTGGACGCGCCGCTTCTGGAGCAGAAGGAGCAGCGGCTGGTGCAGGACCTGACGCCGGGGATCGTTATCACCGGGGATGCCTCTCTGCTGGGTCGGGTAGCAGGCAATCTGCTCTCTAACGCATCCCTCTACTCGCCGGAAGGGGCGGAGGTACGGGTGTGGTGCGGCCTGCTGGACGGCAGCCCAGCCCTGACGGTGGAGAACACCGGGGCCCGCATCTCAGAAGACGCCCTGCCGCATCTGTTCGAGGCCTTCTACCGGGAAGAGAGTTCCCGGAACCGGGCTACCGGCGGCAGCGGCCTGGGGCTGTATCTGGTGAAAATGATTTTAGCCCGACATGGGGCGGAATGTACCATCGAAAATACAGAGGACGGGGTGCGGGCTGCGGTGCGGTTTGAAACGGACGCTGTTTCTGGACTTGCCGCCGGGAATATGATAGGATAAGCATAGATGATCCAATGGAAGTGAGGGTGCCTGCGGAACAGACGATTTTGATTCACACCTGTGGCTACAAGGCAGATATCTGGAAAAAAACATCTCATTTTTGGATTGCCGGAAAGGGCATCCTGCGCCCGGTTCATTGAGGAGGTGAACGAATGAAGCGCGGACTTGATGCGGCTCCATGCAAGGCTTGAGCTGGATGGCTTGTATGGAGCAAACGGAAATACCCCATCCCAATGGCCTTGCATGATGAAACGGAAAAACAATCATGTAAAGGAGTATTGAGATGAATTACAAAAAGGTTGATTTCAGCACCTGGCCGAGAGGCGATCTGTTTCAGTTTTATATGGACCACATGCGAGTGGTCATGAGCCTGACGGTGGACATGGATGTGACGCCACTGGTCCGATTCGTCAAGCAGCGCGGCATGAAGTTCTATCCGGCCATGATCTGGGTGGTATCCCGGGTGATCAACGCCCATGAGGAGTTCAAACTGGGCTGGGACCAGGATGGAAACCTGATCCGCTGGGACTTTGTTTCCCCCAGTTATGCCCACTTCCACCCGGAGGACGGGAACTTCACCAAGCTGGTTACGCCTTACATGGAGGATCTGCCGGCATTCCACGCCCGTTTTCTGGAGGACCGGGAAAAGTACCGGGAACTCCGGGGCGTGGTGGAAGGGCAGCCAACGAATCACTTCGATGTGTCCTGTCTGCCCTGGGTTCGCTACCGCCACTTCGATGTCCATGTGTTTGACCAGGGGGACTTTCTGGCCCCGGTGGTCACCTGGGGCAAGTACGAGGCGGAGGGCAGCAGGCTGGTCATGCCGCTGACCATGAACATCCACCACGCGGTGGCGGACGGGTTCCACCTGTCCCGGTTCTTTACCGAGGTACAGGAACGGATGGACCGTATGGCCGCAGACAGTCCACAGGCTGAGGACGGAGGTGAACAGGTTTGAAACGCGCAATTTTATATGTCCACGGCAAGGGCGGCAGCGCCGGGGAGGCAGACCGCTTCCGGGCCGTCTGCCCCGGTTTCGACGTGCTGGGGGTGGACTACCGGGGGGAGCTTCCCTGGGAGGCGGCACCCCAGATCGCGGCCGCCTATGACGAGGCCCGCCGGCAGTATGAGCACATCATTCTCCTGGCCAACAGCATCGGGGCCTATTTCACCATGCTGGCCCTGGGGGATCAGGCGCCGGACAGGGCGCTGTTCGTGTCGCCGGTGCTGGACATGGAACGGCTGATCCTGGACATGATGGCCTGGGCCGGTGTGTCGGAGCAGGCGCTATGCGAACGGGGAGAGGTCCCCACAGACTTCGGGGAGACCCTGTCCTGGGCGTACCTGTGCTATGTGCGGGAGCATCCCATCGCTTGGCAGGTCCCCACGGAAATCCTCTATGCCGGGTGCGACCATCTGGTGTCCCGTCAGAGTGTGGAGCAGTTCGCGGCGGAGCACGGCGCCGGTCTCACCGTCCTGGAGGGCGGTGAGCACTGGTTCCACACAGAGGAACAGATGGCCTTACTGGATAGCTGGGTGAAAAAACATCTTTTATAGTGTTAGAACGGGGCAGGCCGGTGGCCTGCCCTGTTTTCTGCCTTTCTCCATACAAATCACAAATTCCCTCCATCTTCACTCCATATTGCCCTGGTATTCTTTCATCATCCCAAGCAGAAAGGAATCCGACAATATGGAAATCAAAATTCAAAATGTCAGCATGACCTACCCCAGCGGGAAGCAGGCCCTGAAGGGGCTGAACCTGGAGTTAAAATCCCCCAGCCTCATCGGGCTGCTGGGCCCCAACGGGGCGGGCAAATCCACCCTGATGAAGCTGCTGGTGGCGGCTCTGCAGCCCACCGAGGGGAACATCCTGGTGGACAGGATGCCGTTAAGCAAGGCCGAGAGCCAGTTGAAGGCCAGTCTCGGCTATCTCCCCCAGGACTTCGGTTTGTTCGATGAATTGACGGTCACCCAGTTTTTAGACTACATGGCCGCACTCAAGGGGATTGCGAATCCCAAGGCCGCAATTCAAAAGACAATACAGGCGGTCAATCTGGAAGAAAAGGCAAAATCCAAGATCCGCACCCTCTCCGGCGGCCAGCGCCAGCGGGTGGGCATCGCCCAGGCTCTGCTGGGGAATCCCCCTTTCCTGATCTTTGACGAGCCCACCGTGGGGCTGGACCCGGAGGAGCGCATCCACTTCCGCAACCTGTTCTCCCGCACAGCCGAGGAGCATCTGGTGCTTCTCTCCACCCACATCATCGAGGATGTGCAGTCGGTGTGCGACCAGATCGTGGTCATCCACCACGGGACCATCCTGTTCACCGGCACGCCGGAGCAGCTGATCCAGTCGGCTGCCGGCCATGTGGGCGTCTTTTGGGAGAAGGATGAGACACTGGAGCAGGGGCTGCACATCACCGCCCGGGTGAATACCAGCCAGGGCATCCGCTGCCGGGCCGTGGCGGACAAGCTGCCGCCCTATGCCCAGGCGGAGGAGCCCTCTTTGGAGGACGCTTACCTCTATCTGATCTCCAGGGAGGCGGTACAATGAAGACAATGCGGCTCTTTCCCCTGGAACTGAAGCGGCTGCTGCAAAGCCGCCTGACCTGGCTGATGATGGCTTTGGCGGTCCTCTCCCCGGTGCTGGGGCTGGTACTCTACAAACCCGCCACATCCACCACCATGCTCTCCATGTATCTGGCAAACCCCGCGATTGCCGGCGGTGTGGCCGGCGCCATCCTCTTCGGCCTGCTGACCATCTTTGAGCTGGACCGGGCCTGCCGCAGCCGGGTGGACATTCTCACCGACGCGGTGGTGTCCCCTCTGACCACGGCCCTGACCCGCCTGCTGGCCCTGCTGATGGCCGCGGTGCTGACGGTGGGCCTCACGATGCTGGTCTGGCTGCCCATCAGCGTGGGGCTGATCGGCGCCGTGTTCACCGGCGCAAACTATGTGCTGGCCTATCTGCTGTTCATGGGGCTGGCGCTGCCCCTGGGCATCCTGGCGGCGGCCGCAGCCTACCAGTTCACCCGCCGGGCGGATCTGTCCATCGTCCTGTTCATCGCCTTCTGCGCCCTGAGCCTGACAGTGTGGGCAGCGGAATGGCAGTTATGCTGGCTCAACCCCTGCGTGTGGGCTTTGTCCGATGATTTCTCCAACCTCCGGGTGTTCCGGTCGGTGGCCTGGATGCGTTTCACCTGGCTCCTTGCACTGGCCGGGGTCTGGACAATCTCCTATCTCTGCATCCGGCAGTATGGGAAGGGCGTGTTCGGCTCCCTGGCCCGGAGCGCCCGGCGGCTCTACCGCCCGGTGATCGCCCTGGCGCTGCTGATCTGTTCCGGCGCCGCCTATGCCGCCCAGCCCTTTATCGACCACAGCAACCCGGATTTAACGGTGATGTCCTTCTATGAGATCCCCTATGCCGAGGGCGTCACTTTTGTCCACCGCACCGCTCAGGTGTTTCCGGACACCGATGCCGGCACTGTGACGGGCCGGGCCTCCTACCAGTTCCGGAACACCTCCGGCCAGGAGCAGAGCATTTCCTTCGGCATCAACCCGGGTTATGCCATCTCCAATGTGAAAGCCAACGGCGCTGACGTTCCCTTCACGGTGAGCGACTACCAGGAGTACAACGAGGCCCTGCTGGAAGTCACCATTCCCGCAGAGGAAGAAGTGGAGCTGACCATGGAGTACAGCGGCTTCCCCCAGGAGAGTATGCCCACCATGCAGGGCGGCAAGGAGTTGAGCGACGAATACCTCTGCCTGGAGAATTCGGCCCTCTCGCCCCGTGTGATGAATGTCATGCCCGGGGATGCCGGCTATCCCGCTGAAATTGAGATCACCCTGCCGGAAAATATGCTGGCGATCCCCTTCGGCTCCAGCGAGGCGGAGGTCGTCGCAGAGCACGAGGACGGCACCAGAACATGGCGGTATGAACACAACGGCGCCGGCGGCATTCTCTACGCCGGGGACTATGTCCGGGAGGACATCGAGGCCGGCGGCATGACCATTGAGTTCTACTACGGCCGCAAGCATCAGGCTGTCATGGAGGCTGCCGAAGCCGTGGACGCGGTGAAGGAAGTAGTTGACTACTGCACCGAGCATTATGGCTCCCTCTCCTTCGGAACCGGGGAGACCCTGAAGCTCATCCAGAGCCGGGTGGCCGGCGGCGGCTACGCCACCACCGGGGCCAGCCTGCTGGATGAGGCGGACTTTACCGCCGCCAACCTGGGGAACGCCGCAAAGGGCGGCGGCGCCGGTGAGGTCATGATCCACGAGCTGGTCCATCAGTGGTGGGGCCTGGGCAATATGTTTGATACCTCCGAGCCCACCAGCCCCTGGTCCGCCGAGGGCCTGACCGTCTACACCACCTACCGTATCGTCAAGGAACTATACGGCGAGGACTATGCCCAGGAGCATTATGTGGATCAGTGGCAGAAAGCGGTAGATGACTACTACCTGAACTTCTATGTGCGCAATCCTGAATATCTGGAGATGCTGCCGGAGCAGGTGCAGCTTGCCATCTCCAACAGTCTGTCTCAGGTTCGGCAGTACAATGAGATGCCCCTGAAAATTTGGAAAGCGGAGCAGTTGGTGGGCGGCGAGGAGGCCATGGATCAGATCCTCCATGACCTGTTCAACCGGGAGCTGGACCCCATGTATCCCTATCTGACCTACCAGGAATTTTTGGATGCCTGCGGGCTAACGGAGGAGGATTTGAACCTTGAGTAAGATTTTTCGATATGAATGCCGCAGGCTGCTGTGGAACAAGTTTTTTATCGGGCTGGCGGTTGTGCTGCTTCTCTACGGGGCACTGGTGCTCCATGCCGTGACCATCCTGGGGGTATCCCACACTGCCCCCTTCTCCCCCTGGAGCTTTGGGGATTATCTCTCCCGCATGCTGCCTTTGCTGTGGATCGGGATGCTGTTCTTTCTGACCTTTTATACCTCGCCCAAGGCCCGGCGGGCGGCAGTTCTCATGGACGCTACGCCGATGCCGCCCAGGCAGTACGCTTTGGCCCGGTGCGCCGCGGCCCTGACGGGCGGCGTGCTGCTGAGCCTGCTGTGCATGGGAGAGGCGGCGGTGTTCTACGGCCGCATGTTCCACTGGTACGGCTGGGGGAGTCTTCTGCTCCCGGCTCTGGCGACCCTTCTGCCCGCCCTTGTGTTCGCACTGGGGAGCGGCTGGCTGCTGGGGCAGATCCGGCCCTGGCTGGTGTATGTGTGGATGGCGGTACCCTTCCTGTGTATGGCCTTGCCGCTGCCCGACGCCCTGGGAATCTGGAACGGACATTTTTTCAGCAAGTACCCTCTAGCACTTGGTACTTTAGACCCCGCCTTCTCTATGCCGGCCGCAGTTCTTATCGTTCAGTGCATACTGTTGGCCGCGGGCATCGTCCTGTTGATGGTTCGCCCCGCACGATCCAAAAGATAATAAGCGGGCGAAGTTTGAATGACTGGAGGTGAGCTGCTTGGGAAGTTTATAATTCTATCGTTTAGGGACGATGAAGAAGCCCTTTTTAGCAAAGCAATATCGGCCTTTGCTTCAGTCGCAGACTTGTCCACGGTGGCCGCCTCCGCAGACGCCCCGCTGCTCTTTGGCTCTCTGCAAATCGACCCGCAGCGCAGGCTGGTCCGGGAGGCCGGCCAGACGGTGGACCTGACGCCGATGGAGTTTGATATTCTGCTCCTGCTGGCCCGCCGGCCAGGGCAGGTGTTCTCTGCCCGCCAGATCTATGAGGCCGTTGCAGCGGACTCCTTTGACGCCAGTTGGACGGGGATCTCCAGCATGGTCTACAAGCTCCGGCGCAAGCTGGGGGCTGGCATCATCGAAACAGTGCGGGGCCACGGCTACAAATTCGTTGCCCCAGGCACCTCACCAAAATGAAGCAAGCGCACAACGGATCTACTTCCGCTGTGCGCTTCTTTCATTCCTCACGCCAGTAATACGGCTCCGGCACACAGGGCTCCTTCTGGTGTTTGTGAATTCGATTTGAAAGATGGGGAATTGCTGTGAAGCAGTTTTTTCTCTTTGCAAAATTCGTATTCCCAATTTATGAATGAAAATTATTCATTGACATTTTCACAAATGGTGCTATACTTATTGATAGAAGGAGGTTGAGCCATGAATACCATAAAAGAAAACTCAAAAGCAGCGTTTAACCAACAGGCCGCCACCTACGATAAAGATATTAAGGGCCAGCACGCCCGCTCCCTTTATCCTATTCTGCTGGAAAAGCTGTCACACATTCCTTTCCACTCTGCTCTGGATTTAGGATGTGGGACTGGTGAAATGCTGAAACTCATTTTTCAGAAGGATACCCATAAAGAATTGTGCGGCATCGACTTGTCGGAGGAAATGCTTGCTGTTGCTAAGTCAAAACTTCCGGAACAAGTCAAGCTGTTACTGGGAGATAGTGAGTCACTCCCTTTCCCGGATAACACTTTTGATGTTGTGTACTGCAATGACTCTTTTCATCATTACCCAGCTCCGCAGAATGTATTAAAGGAAGTGCATCGTGTTTTGAAGCCGGAAGGGACCTTCCTGATGGGGGATTGCTGGCAACCATTTGTAGGGCGCGTGATAATGAATTTCTATATGCGCCATAGCAAAGAAGGCGATGTGAAGATATACTCTGAAACAGAAATCGTTTCGATGCTTTCAGAATATTTTCATAATGTGTCGTGGGAGCAGATTGGAAATACGGCCTGTATTGCTATGGCTCAAAAATGAGTGATATTCAATCATTGATTCTTTAGCGTGGGCGTGCTATTATAAAAAGAAAGGAGGCTCGGACTATGCGGATTACAAAAGAACCAGAAGCACGCAAGCAAGAGATCTTGGATACTGCCCTCAAATTGTTCGGGGAAAATGGATATGAAAAAACCTCGATTACAGATATAGCAAAAGCAATCGGCGTTGCTCAAGGTCTATGCTACCGATACTTTCCGTCCAAAGAGGCGCTATTTGACAGCGCGATTGAACAGTATGCAGATGTTCTGGTGGAACAGCTTGTTGGCTTTGAAAAGGACGATCACAAGTCCCTGCGGCAGATCATCGAAGATATGCCTGCCACGATGGAAGATCGGGACACAAAGTACTATTCAGTTTTTCACCAGGCCGAAAATAAGAAATTCCACGATCAGCTTTCTCTAAAAGTATGTGAGAAGTTGGTTCCGCCTGTGGAAAAGCTGCTACAGCGGGCCCAGCAAAACGGTGAGATCCAGATTGATGATTTGCAGGCTGCTGCGATGTTTTGTGTATATGGACAGCTTGGCATCCTGTTGGCGGACGAACTGACACAAGAAGATAAATCAAAGCGGATTCGAGAATTTCTCATATATGCGCTTCGCCTTTGAAAAATATCCCCTGCTATCGGGCGGGGGATATTCAAAGGTCAATAACTGAATAGTTTTCATTCACATACGGAGGAGCTATAATGAATGACCCTTCATGCTTTACAAACTTACATGAATATTACACTTTCATTTATGCCATAAGCTACATGATGTTAGTAGAAGTTGGAATCTGGATCTACAATTTTAGGGGCTGGTTGAGAAGGCTGGATAAGAAAAATAGTGATTATGGAACGCTTCTGATTGTTATGTTGGGGTGTTGGGGAAGTTTTTACTTCAGCCCTTATTTCAGGAGCCAACAATTTACGCAAATAGCTGGAGAAATACTTCTCCCTCATATTTTTTACTATGTGGGTGTGGCTTTAATTCTAATAGGCACGACATTGCGTGCTTTTGCGGTCTGGAGCCTGCGGCATTCCTTTACGCTTGCTGTCAAAACAGGCAGCAACCAGCAGTTGGTTACAACCGGCGTTTACCGATATATCAGGAATCCCGCTTATGCCGGAACAATGTTGAGTATGCTTGGAAATGCTTTTTGTTTCCGTTCTGCTTTTTCGCCCTTCATTGTGTTACTAATTTTGGCAGTCTGCTATGGAATTCGGATTAAGGTAGAGGAAAAAGCATTATATGAGTGCTTCGGAGAAGATTTCAAAAATTATTGTTTCCGTTCATGGAGACTGATACCTCTTATTTGGTAACTGGCTACTGTTTTAGTAGCCATAAAATATCATTCAAATATGAATGTTCTTCATTCAATTATAGAAAGGAAGTTTTTATCATGCCAACAAAAATTGATTTTGTAGGTGGGAATACAAAGCGTTGCCTTATGGCGATGGCGCTCCCGATGATTGCCGCCATGTTCCTCAATATGATGTATAACCTTGTGGACAGCCTGTGGATCGGGAACTTGCTGGGAGAAACAGCCTATGCCGCATTGACAAACTCCACCCCCATCATCCTGATCTTGACTTCCGTTGCGATGGGCGCAACTAACGGTGTATCAATTCTGATCTCCCAGGCGATTGGCGCGAAGGACAAGAAAAAGACAGAGAGTTTGATTGCCACATCCTTCTGCGTTGCGGTAGCTTTCTCCCTCCTTGTGACGATTCTGCTTGAGGCGTCTCTTCCTGCAATTTTGAAGGCGCTGAATACTCCGGCCGAAACTTATGATATGGCATACAGCTATTTGGCCATCTATGTACTTGGGTATCTTGCAGTTTACCTTTACCTTTACTTCACCGCTGTTTTGCGGAGCTTTGGCAATTCTATGTTTCAAGCAGTAGCCATGCTGGTGTCAACAATTTTGAACGCGATCCTCGATCCTATTTTTATTCACTTTATCGGATTTCACGGTGCGGCGATTGCTACACTTCTTTCTCAGGTCATCTGCCTGCTGTTTATGCTGATCTATCTGAAAAAGAAAAAGCTGTTTGCATTCAAAATTTCTGCGTTTGACAGAAATGCTGTATTACCCCTGATTCAGAAAGCAATCCCTTCTGTCATCCAGCAAAGTATCCCTGCAATTAGCACGACTTTCCTCACGGCGCTTGTCAGCACCTATAGCGTCACCGCAATAGCAGCTTATGGAGTAACGGGAAAACTGGAAACCATTCTTTTCTACCCGGCAATGGCACTGAACATGGTTTTGACCACTATTATTGGACAGTGCGTTGGTGCAAACCGTTATGATCGGGCCAAGGACTATCTAAAGTGCGCTTTGGGATATGGCTGTGGCCTGCTCGTAATTCTTTCCGTTGTGGTGGTCGGTTTTTCGAGACAGCTTTCCGGTCTATTCGTCCGCAGTGAGGATGTGGCCGCTATTGTTGGAACATATTTTTTGATCGTCAGCATTGGGTATATTCTTAACACCGTCACAAATTGCTATTTAGGTTCCCTTAACGGGATGGGGAAACCGTCAAAGAGTATGTTTCTGATGATTTTCTATTACATTGTAGTCCGGATGCCCTTGGCGTACTTACTTTCCTATCTGGGGTTCGGCCTAAATGGAATTTGGGTTGCGGTATTGATCAGTCATGTGGTAGCCAGTGCCGCCGCAAGTATTTCTGGAACTATCTCTTTCAAGAAAAGGCTGACTGCAGAATAGGAAACTTATTATATCGCAGTTCTAACTATAGGGAGGTGATTCGTTTGGGAAGTTGGTAATCCTGTCTTTTGATGATAACGATGATGCTGTCTTTAATAAAGCAATCGCCGCTCTTTCTTCTATTGCAGATTTTTCCACGGTGGCTGCCTCCGCAGACACGCCGCTGCTCTTTGGCTCCCTGCAGATCGACCCGCAGCGCAGGCTGGTATGGCAGGCTGGCCAGACGGTGGAGCTAACGCCGATGGAGTTTGATATTCTTCTCCTGCTGGCCCGCCGGCCAGGGCAGGTGTTCACCGCTCGCCAAATCTATGAAGCTGTTGCGGCGGACTCCTATGACGCCAGCTGGACCGGGATCTCCAGCATGGTCTACAAGCTCCGCCGCAAGCTGGGGGCCGGTATTATCGAAACAGTGCGGGGCCACGGCTACAAATTCGTTGCCCCAGGCACCTCACCAAAATAAAGCAAGCGCACAACGGATCTTCTTCCGCTGTGCGCTTCTTTTATTCCTCACGCCGGTAATGCGGCTCCGGCACATAGGGCTCCTTCTGGTATTTGCGATATTTTTCCGGTACTTCGGCAGGCTCCTCCAGGCTTTCCGCACTGTAATCAATCGGCTCATCACAAACAGCGTCCAGCAAAATGCGCTCCAAATGCTCAAATTCTGAAAACTGATCCAGGGAGGCCATCACAAAGGAGTCGCGGACATAACCGGCACTGGCAGCCATCAGCTCCTGATCCATAAAGTATCCATGATACTCCACAAAAAAGGTCATCATCATTACAACCGTTCGGGTATTTCCCTCCCGGAAGGGATGCACCTGCCAGATTGGCGGAAAGAGGCTGGTAAGCTGATGAACAAATTCTTCCCGGCTGATGCCATCCCAGCGAGTATTTCTCAGCCGCCTAAAAGCCTCGTCGAGATCTTCCTCTATCCTGTCATCGTTGCTGTACCAAACGCTTCGACCTGCCAGCAGTTTCTCCCGCTTTTCGATATTGATGATGCGGTACTGGCCGGCCCATTCGTAAATGTCGCCAAACAGGCATCGGTGGATCTCCCGTAGGCCATTTGGAGAAAAGTCTTGAAAGCCCTGTTCGTATAACAGCATCATATTGGCTCTGGATTGCTCGGCCTCGATGCGATCCAGTGTTTTCTCATTTTTGATGTCCAGCTTGTTTTTCAAGACAGGCACATCTTCATACAGGTATGGATCAGACACGGCTCTGACGCTCCTGCTCCGCGATCCGGCGGTGATGTGCCAGCAATGCCTGCTTCATCTGTTCGCCCGTCAACTCACCGCGTGCCCAGCTGGCAGACAGTGACCGTGCATAGCTGGAAATCGGCGCACCCTCAATGGCGTTGATCGCGTCAGCCGTCTTGACCGCTGCAATCCGTTTCTTTTCCAATGGACTCATCGCGCCTTCACCCCCTTCATTGATTTTAGTATAACACAGAACAGGCCTGTTTCCAATAGGCCAGACCAATGCGAATCTTTCTGAATTAGCAGCGAGCCTCAATGATTTCCTGCTCGGTGGTGCTGCCGGTGGACGGTTGGTACTCAATTTTGAAAGTTTGGATCAGGGTGGCTCGATGAGTATAAAAGCATAACGCTTTTTTGCTATTTCTCTTGATGATTTTTTCCATAATCAATCAATGTACCTATAACAATTCCAATCAACATTCCAATACCCGCACAAATAGGAATAGCAAAAAGATTTTGCAGAAACGCCCATCCCAATACACCCATGCAACCACCGACAATAAATCCTGTTAATAAGCCAATAGTTAAGTATCTATTGTTTTTCATATTGTTATATCCCCCTAAATTGAACTTTATCGTTGGCTCTATTATACTATGACCAGTTGCTTTTTGGAATAGATGAATTGTAAACTTGCTGAACGGGAAAAGCTTGAAACGCAAGGTATTCTCAGGTGGCAAATACATTTTAAGCCCACGGGAAAGACCCTGAGACAGCGATCTCAGGGCCTTTCTCATAGACTTAAATCCGGAACAGGTCAATCGCCCGCATCAGCGTGATGCAC
This sequence comes from uncultured Eubacteriales bacterium, assembly GCA_900544295.1. Lineage (GTDB taxonomy): Bacteria > Bacillota > Clostridia > Oscillospirales > Oscillospiraceae > Scatomorpha > Scatomorpha intestinigallinarum. The sequence goes on from UQUO01000001.1 coordinate 91,018, forward strand.
AGCTCCTGGTACAGATCCTCGTCCAGTCTGCCGTTAATCACGGCATACTTGAGCAGCAGGGGCCGGTACATGAGCAAAATGCTTGTGCTGGCCTCTTGGTCACCGCCCTTGGCTCGCCGCAGCATCTGTTCAAATGTCATATCCGTTCACCCCCTCGATGTTCTTCTTCAACTTCCGGATAGCCCGGTAATACACCGCGGCCGCGCCCTTATACGACAATCCCAGCTGCATACCGATCACATCGAATGGGCGCTTGTCCAGCACGCGGGCCAGGAACACATACCGTTCCCGCTCGTCCAGCTGTTTCAAGGCATACAGGAGCGCACCGCTCTCAATTTTCTCCCAGAGGGGCAGCCGCTCCATCACTTCCTGCTCCAGCGTCTGGCTCACAGCAAAGATCGTATCCGTCAAGGTCTCCTGATTGCTGTACGCATAAAGGGCCTTCAGATAATCCCGCTGGGTTCGTCTGACTGCCTGGATTAAGTAACCTGTAAACTTGATTTGCAGTTCTTCCTCTGCTCGTCCATTATTTCGTTGCCACATGGCCTTATCCTCCAAATAGTTCAAGAATTTTAAGGGAATTCTTGAACCTTTGGCGGAGACCGGCACCGAACTAACGGGCATCTTGCCTTGCCATATAAAGAAACGCGGCCGGCCGCACACCGCAAAGGTGAGCTGCCGGCCGAGTGATACACATAAAGAAGTCCGTCATGACTTCCGGCGCCCGCAGGAGGAGGCTTATCGCTCGATTTGCGATGTTCCCGCCTACTCCCGTGAAAAGGGCGGCGGAAGAACCGTATTGTAAAGTAAGCTGTGTGTCGAAATGTAAGCAGATGGACGAACCTCTTTATGTGCATGATCCATCTTTCCATCATGCACTTCTGGCTCCCTGCCATCTGGACCACACTTTGCACACGAGCCCGCCGATGCTATGGGCTGGCGGCGGGCCTGCCAATCATCTTAGGTGCAGTGTTGTTCCGAAAACTTTGTTGATTTTTGTCGGATTATAAAAGAAAAGGCGGCCTCATTCTCTCTGGAATAAGACCGCCTGTTGTAACTTGAAATTACCTCTGCTATTTTGATTTCTCCGTCTCATAGACATCCCTCCCGTTCTTTCTACCCATATATGGCTTCAAAATGCCATATTAAGTGTAAAGGGCAAAGATCGCTGGATTTTGACTGAACGGCAATTTTTCCCATCAGGCGGTTATTTCCATCAAAATTTTGCAGCTTTAACACAAAGAAAAAGGGCGGGCAAAGATCTGATTTCTCCGCCCGCCCTTTCTAAACAAGATTTATCCCTGGCGCTTGACCTTCAGGTGCTGAAAGCTGTCCTCGCTGATGGCGTGCTCCATCCGGCAGGCATCTGCCTCAGCCGTTTCTTGATCCACGCCGGCCTCTATGAGCATTTCCGTGAAAAAGCAGTGCTTCTCATAGGTGCGCTCGGCCACCTCGCGGCCCACATCGGTCAGGCGAATGAAGCCGTCCTCGTCCCGCTCGACAAATCCGCCGGTCTGCAGTGTTGTAATGGCGTGGGTGATGCTCGGCTTGGTGAATCCCATGTGTCGGGCAATATCAACTGGACGCACCATGCCCATTTTCTTTTGGAGAACAAGGATAGCCTCCAGGTAATCTTCTCCCGACGCATGGAGTTTCATTACATTGCCTCCCTTATTCCGCAGGTTCCAGAGACAGAATATCGAAGAAGCAAGGTGTTCCTGTGAAGGTATAGCCTGCAATCTTATCAGTGTTATAAACGAGCATATCCTTTTGATAAGTAAGAGGAATATCCAACACATTACCTACATCGTAGTTAAATAAGTAGGTGTAGGTATCCCGAACTTCTTGGTCATCGGACATATTAGTCAATTCTTTGATGGTAGCAAGGAACTCGTCAGAGCCTTCAATGCCAGGCAACGAGGGTGTCTGCGGCACCATGCTGTCCATAGGAGTAAACCAGCAATGGGGAGACGCAAAGGCGTACTGGCAATGCCACAAGGTCAGATCGAACTTGCCTTCCAGATAATCGGCATACCACTGCATCTGCTCAGTCCCGTAAATCGTAATATCAATTCCCACTTCTGCAAGCTGGCTCTTGATGACTTCGGCAGTAGGCATACTAACGGATGTGCTGCCAGTCTCCAGTGTGAGCAAGAGACTCAATGGTTCTCCGTCTTTTTCGCGGATACCAGTGCTTTCATTCATCAACCAGCCAGCCTCATCCAGAAGCTGATTTGCCATATCCGGGTTATAGTCATAAGTTGTTTCTAACTCAACATCCGCATAGGGAGTATCGCGGGTGGCTGGGATGTCTGCCGGAGGTTCATAACCGTTAGAAATAGCTACGGACATTTCCTCTTTATCAATGGCATAGGCTATGGCCTGCCGTACACGAATATCAGACAAATAGGGGCTGGTGGCATTGGTGGTGATTACTTGCACACGGGTATCTTTTTCGGCCATCTGTCCGTCAATCCCGTCCATAGCAAGAGCCTGGTCGTATTCCTCATAGGTCAGAAGCGTGCCCCCGTAGATCATGTCAATCTCACCGGTCTGGAGAGCCTGGAGGCGGGAGGTCGAGTCAGGAATGTACTTGACGATAATCTCATCCCAATAGGGTGTTTCTCCCCAATAGTCCTCGTTCCGGACAAAGCGAGTGTACTCGCCTGCCACATACTCGTCATAGATATAAGGGCCTGTGCCTGCCACGCCAGAGATCGTCTGGAAGTCACCGGGGATGATATACTCTGGCGCGCTCATGGGGTTTACATCCGGCCAGCAAAAATCCTGAAGGTAGGCATAGAAAGGATGGTCGTAATGGAGCGTGATGGTGTACTCATCGACAACCTCAATCTCTTGAATGTCAGTAATGCCCTTCAAACTGTAAAAGGACGGGTTAGACTGCTTATGTTCCAGATTTGTCTTGACTGCCTCGGCATTGAAGGGTTCCCCATTGTGGAAGGTGACGCCCTGGCGCAGATGGAATGTAAGCTCCGTCTGGTCATCGTTATACTCCCAGCTCTCTGCCAGGCCGGGGACAATCTCACCATTGTCAAAGTCCACCAGGTTTTCATACACCAGCTTGGAGGTGCAATAAAGAGAGTTATTCATGTAAAGGGTGGAGAGGTCTGTGGTTTCTGCTCCAATAGCGTAGGTCAGCACTTTCTTTTCAGAGTCTGCCGTAGTTGATCCATCGCCGCCAGTCTCCGCAGGTGTCTGATTACTGCTGCAAGCAGTAAGGAGCATGGCGAAACAACAAATGGCCGCAATGAGACGAGCAAGTTTCGATTTTTTCATGGTTTACTTCCTTTCTTGTGAATTTATGTCAATATTAGATTGACCGATATTAACGATTTGACCGCTTTCCAGCTCATAAATGCGCTGGGACAGGCGATAGGCGAATTTCATATCGTGGGTGATAAGGAAATAACTGCACCGGTATTCCCGATGGTATGCCTCCAGAACCTCCCGAATCGCCTTTTGGGAAATCAGATCAAGTCCGCTGGTTAACTCATCCAAAATAAGATAGTCAGGCCGCACAGCCAGTGCCCGCAGCAGTGCAACGCGCCGCTGCTCACCCCCGGATAGGTTTTTGGTTGGCGTATCCAACAGTTTTCTGCTGGTGGCCGTCAAATCCATCAGTTCTAAAATTCTCTGTTTACGCTCCCCGGAAGATAATTTGGTCAAATTGCGTAATGCTTCCTCCAAGTTATGCCCTACGGAGAGCCTGCGGTTCAGACTGCCAGTGGCATCCTGGAAAACGGCCTGTATCTTTGTGCGATGGTTACGCCACTGTCCATAACTCCATCTGGCAATGTTCTCGCCATCAAGCAAAATCTCTCCACTGGTGGGTCGTTCCAAACCGATTAAGAGGCGGGCCATTGTGCTTTTTCCACTGCCGCTTTCCCCGGTAAAACTGATATTTTCCCCTTTTACCCATGTAAATGAAATGTCTCTTAGCGCACGAAAGGGCTTGCCGGAGGCATCCAGAAACTCTTTACTCACATTTCGGACTTGGATTTCTGCCATGTCCAGCCACCTCCTTCCTCAGCCATAGCCAAACGCACGAACTCTTTTGTCCACTCCTTATGAGGGGCGGCAAATAAATCTACTGTTGCGCCATACTCCACAATGGTGCCGCTCTGCATCACAAGCAGATCATCACAGAGAGTGCGAATAGCTGCATCATCATGGGACACAAACAGAATTGCTGCCTGCTGTTTCATCCGCATCAACACCTGGATCAGATACGCCTTGTTTTCCTCATCCAAAGCGGAGGTCGGTTCATCTGCAAAGATGTACCGAGGGGAAAGGCCAATTAAAATCGCCATAGTTGCCCGCTGAAGCATACCTCCGGATAGCTGGCCAGGATAGGAACGATAAACCCGATCCGTATCAAGAAGATTGACCTTTTGCAAAACATCCACACTAAGTTTACGGGCAGCATTTTTGTCTAATCGAAGCCGTTTCCGAAATGTCTCTGACATCTGTGTCCCAACTGGCACATGGAGATTGAAAGCAGTCATAGGGTTTTGCGGAATAAATCCCAAAGTTGTCCCGCAGAGATCCCTCCGCACTTTTTCCGGCTTTTTTAGCAGGTCCTCTCCATCCAGCAATATTTGTCCAGAGTTAATGGATACATCCCCATCCGATACCCCCATCAGCGCCTTTAAGAGGGTGGTTTTGCCGGAGCCGCTGGCACCGGTCAATCCAGTACAGACACCGGGGGGCAAAGTAAACTCCACATGATCCAGCAGAACGACTCCTTTTGATGTTTGAATAGACAGGTTTTTGACCTCTATCATGCCGCGTCACCTCCCTCCAACTGTTTTGCCAACAAATTAAAGGCCAAGGTACACAGGAAAATAAATAGTATCGGCAGGAAAAGCAACGATGGATGGGTCATCAGCATACTGCGCCCCTCGGAGAGCATCGAACCCCAGTCAATCACATCATCGCCCAAGGTTAGCCCGATAAAGGAAAACGCCGAGATATTCATAATCATTTCCGCGCAGGATAGGCAGAGGAAATGTACCAAGGGTCGGATAATGTTCGGCAAGATATGGACAAATAACACCCTGCTGCGGGAGGCCCCGGAGGACACCGCGCACAATACATAAGCCTTATCCAGTTCAATCTCTGTCTGTGTTTTGACCAGTTTAATCATCCTCAAAATCAGGGAAACGGTCAGCGCCACCAGCATCGTAGGGATGCTGTTTCCCCATATTCCGACAAAAATGATAAGGTAAGCTAAAGGCGGGATCGCTGTCACAGCGTCCAGCAGGCTGCTAAATACCAAACTTCTGGCAGCATTTGCTCTGCCCAGCCATAATCCGATCAGCGTACCAAGAACAAGCACAATACCTCCGCCCAGCAACACAATACCGAGGGTCACATATCCGCCATACAAAAGCCGGGATAATTCGCAGCGCCCGAACTGATCGGTCCCCAAAGGGAACTCTGCACTGAATGGCGCATACTTGTTGGCAATATCCATCGCCTCCGGGTCATGTGGTGCGATAAGAAATCCGAGGAAACAAAAAATAATGATGAGGACCGGGATGATCCATTTCAAATGTTTCATTACAGGCCCCCCTTTCGTGTTTGGAGCAGTCGTTGGATAATGTCTGCCAGAATGTTGAAAATCACCAGTGCAAAAGCAAGGAACAGCACCGTTGCGTAAATCACGGGCAGATCACGATTTGTCAGGCTGTTTACAATCCGATACCCCAATCCTGGCAGAGAAAAAATGTTTTCTACTATGGCGGACCCCGCCATACACATTCCCATCATCTGCATAAATGTCGGAACCGTAGAGATGATAGCCTGGGGCATAGCGTACCGCACTACAATGTAAGGATCGCTTAACCCCCTGCAACGGGCGTAGAGAACACTGTCCTCGCTCATGGCCTGCTGAATCGCCTTTGAAAGCATTTGCCCGAAAAAAGCAATCCCGCCCACCGCCAAACAGAGTGCCGCTGGAAGGTATCTCATTAAACCTGTATTGCCGGATACACTAATCAGGTTCCATCTCACGGCCACCACATCAATAAATGAAGTTGCCAAATAAAACGCCGGGATGGATATTGCTGCGATGGACGCAAATGCCAAGATTTTCCCCATCACATTCTTTCGCGTCAGGTAGAGAAGAACCCCTAATACCAGTGCCCCGACTGCCTGAAGAACCGCAGATAGCAGAACAATGCAGCCTGTTTCCTTTAAGGCCGATCCAACGATAAGGAAAACATCCCGATTATCCACATACGAATTTCCCAAGTCAAAATGAAGCAAGTCATTCAGCCAGTCCAGATACTGTACGACAATCGGGCGATTCAATCCCATCTGCTCACGCACTGCTTCAATACGCGTCTCATCGACCGTGAATATACGGCGCGAATAGGCTTCGGCGGCATCAATGGGCGAAAGTTGCATCAGGATAAAAGTGATCGCCGTTACCAGAAATAAGGTTAAAAAAAGTTGTAAAATTTTTTGGAGTAGAAATCTTTTTGTACTCACACCTCCGCCTCCCTGCACTATGCGTTGATTTTCCAGTCAATCGCAGCTTTACGATTCAAAATGAAATCAGCGTAAATGCCCTTTTGCTGGATGAGTTGGTCGTGGGTGCCGTGTTGAACAATCCTTCCGTGATCCACCACTAAAATCTGGTTTGCATGGCGCACCGTTTTCAGTCGATGGGCGATCATAATAATGGTCTTGCCTCCGGTTAATGCTTCAATGGCCGCTTGAAGTTCCGCCTCATTCTCCGGGTCAACATTTGCGGTTGCCTCGTCTAAAATTACGATGGGAGCATCCTTCAGCATGGCTCTGGCTATGGAAAGCCGCTGACGCTCACCGCCGGATATTGTGGCTCCTCCTTCACCAATCACCGTGTCATAGCCGTCAGGCAGCGCCATAATGAAATCATGGCACCGGGCGGCTTTTGCCGCAGCCACCACTTCTTCATGGCTGGCTCCCGGCTTACCAAACTTGATGTTATTTTCAATACTGTCGTTGAACAAATACACATTCTGAAAGACCATACTGAAATTGCTCATCAAGCTGTCCAGCGAATAGTCTTTTACATCAATGCCGCCCAATTTCACGGAGCCTTTGTTCACATCCCAGAACCGGGCCATAAGGCTGGTAAGCGTTGTTTTGCCGGAACCGGAGGGTCCCACAATAGCGGTAGTCGTGCCTTCTGGAATTGTGAAGCTCACATCATCAATGATTTTCCGATCTCCATAGGAGAAGTCCACATGCTCAAATGAAATGTCATGGCTTTTCGGCACCTGAACAGAGCCGCCCTCATCCATCCTGGGTGCCCGGTCAATTTCCTCTACCCGGTCAATGGAAGCATCAATCATCGGCAGCATAAAGAACATCTCACCAGCCGATTCCAATTCACTGTATACCAGGAACGCAGATACCACCATCATCAAGCAAGTGAACAGCGACATATTCCCTTGCAGGAAAAGCCAGATGGAAAGCAGGATTGCCAATACAGAAGTAACACGCAAAACAACCTGCTCCAGCACATTGTAGGGGATGCGTTTGCGCTCCAATTTGAAGTTTTGATTTTCTGTTTCTTTAATGGTATTGTTTAGAGTTTGTTTTGCCGCTTTATCCCCGTGGAAAGCGCGCACCACACTCATGCCCTGTATGTATTCCAGCACAGCATCCACCAATTTAGTCTGTGCGGCCAATCGACCCGGTGAAAGCTCACGGGATTTCTTGAGCAGTCGGGAATTGACCCAAAGGAACAGCAGCATCCCAACAAAGAACACAAGACCGATTCTCCAGTCAAAGCACATGATTGCCAGAGAAAAAATTGTAGTCCGGATCATGCCCACAACTGTCCGGGCAATCACTGCAAAAGACATACTCTCCAAATCAGCCATTGTAGAGGTTGCTGCCGCAGTAAGACTGCCAAGGCTTTGTGCGTTGAAATAACCCATCGGCATATATTTCATCCGTTCACCGATGTGAATACGCTTTTCTCCGCACATTCGGTAGTTGGCGTGTCCTTCGCTATTGTGGGCCAGATACCAGCAGAGCGCAGCGCCAGCCACACTAACCGCCATAATTCCCAAAGCTGTCCATGCGATGGCCCCGGTCATGTTCTGTTCTACCAACGCCCGCAGCGCTATCAATAGAGCGACAAATTGTAAAGCCTCAAAGATGCTCCGCAGCAGTTCAAAGGCCATACCTTTATACCAAGTGCCTTTCTCTGCCCCGGAGAAGCGAAAGAATCGTTTATATGCGTCAAACATACGCCGCACCTCCTTCCATCTGATCGTTGTCTCGCGCCTGCGTGTGGGCTGCCCACATTTGCTGATAGAGCGGACACCGCTTCAACAGTTCTCTATGCGTCCCGGCATCCAAAATCTTTCCATGATCTACTACAGCAATTTGTTCCGCTCCGGTAATGGTAGACAGGCGATGGGCAATCACAATGAGTGTCTTTCCGTGAGTCAGCCGTCCTATGGCGTCCTGAATGACCGCCTCGTTTTCCGGGTCCGTGTAAGAAGTGGCCTCATCCAAGATAACAATGGGGGCATTTTTCATCATGGCGCGTGCAATAGCTACTCGTTGCCGCTCGCCGCCGGAAAGATGTCCGCCAGCACCTCCCACAATCGTGTCATAGCCATGTTCCAGTCCCATGATAAACTCATGACAGCCCGCAGCCTTTGCCACCGCTTCGACTTCGGTATCCGTTGCATCCGGCCTTCCCATGCGGATATTCTCGCGGACAGACAAGTTGAACAGAAAATTATCCTGGGATACATAGCCAATCAGATCCATTACCTGCTCTGGAGGAAGTTCTTTTGCGTCAACACCTCCAATGGTGATATGCCCGCCTCCAACATCCCAATAAGAGGCGATAAGTTTCGCAATCGTGGATTTACCAGAGCCGGACGGTCCTACCAATGCCGTTGTGGTTCCTTGCTTGATGTCCAGGGTGATGCCGTTCAGAACTTGCGTATCCTTATAAGCAAAAGTCACATCCCGCAGGGAAATATCCAATCCTTTGAGATTTTTCCGCTGGGACGGACGATCCAGATCAGGCTCGGACAATACGGCAGTAATTTCTCCGGTGATAGTAGCAATTTTAGAAAAATCATCCGTCAGAAAGATAGCTGCAACCAGTGGCCCCATAATGCCAAGAGAAAGAATGGCAATGGTGATAAAGTCCGGAGCAGACAAAGAGCCGTTCATATAGAACAGGCATCCCACAGGCAGCACACCAATCAATACGGCCGGCCAAATCGTCATCATCAGAGCAGAATAGCCCTGGGTGGATTTCATCCAGTCCAGCATGAGATCCACGCTCTGGCGGACAGCCTGTGTAAACTTTCCATAGGAGGCAGCACTTTGATTGAACGCCTTGATGACCTCAATCCCATTGATGTACTCCACAGTGGTGGCGCTCATATACTTACTTGCCTGAACAACAGCACCGTATTTTTTAGGGTATTCCTTCATCTGGGCCATGTAACAGAGCATCCCGATAGGTATCGTAATCAGGGATACCAGTGCCATTCTCCAATCCAACACAAACAGGTAAATAATGATGGCGATGGGGACAAGCAGGTTAGAAGTCATTTCCGGGATGATATGTGCCAGAGGGACTTCCATTTGCTCCACACGCTCTACCATTGTGGTTTTCAGCCGTCCCGAAGGTGTATCCGTCAAATATCCCATAGAAACACGCGTTAATTTATCCGCAACCGCCTGTCGTATTTCTGAAAGCACATGGAATGTCGCTTCATGGGAACATCTGGTTGAGAGGCCGTGAAAAACAGACTTCATCAGGTAAGCAATAAGGGCAACAATCCCCCAAGTCAAATAAGTAGAAAAATTCGTTTCACCTCCGATCAGCAAATTTACAATCCTTGCCACAGCGAAATATGGCACGATACCACTTGTGACGCTGATAACAGCAAGAATGATAGAGAGCAAAAAGCCTGATTGATGCGGTTTAATGAAGGTCATCAAATTTACAGAATCTTTTTGTCGCTGCATACAATTCCCTCCTTTTAGTTAGCAGAACCTAACCATAGATCAAAAGTAAAAGCCGACAATCCACAGGATTTATCCTGTAAATTATCGGCTCTGCGTCTTGGCGTCTGGCTCTGATAATATGATGCTTTGTCCCTGCACATCTACGATGTGTTCTTTTCCGCATTTAGGACAAAATAGCGGAAAGTGTTTGAGAACAGTATCCGGATTTACTTTCGTGCGGGTTTTGTTGCCGCAGGTAGGACAGTGAATCCAACCGTTGCGGTCAATCCAACCACTCATACGACATCACCTCCATCCGTAGAAAAGATGGTCTGCCATCCAGCGGTATAGAAACGCCGCATTTTGCGGATATGCTCCAATGCCTGGGCTTTTGGCATATCGTGAATGATAACCTCAAACATTCCCGTATAGAAAGCACTGGAAAGAAGATGATTTAGTTCCGGCGTAAGTCGGCCGCTTGTTATTGCATCATTTCCAGATGCCTCAATATACTTTGCGGTACATTCTGTATCCAGCTCAACAACACGATGAATGAACTCTTGATAGATACTATTCTCTCCGCTGGTAAGCAACAGCTTAAATTCATCGAAATGATCGTAAAGATAGTCCACTACTTTAGGAAAGCCATCATTGGAATATCGAAGCATCTGCTGTGTCTGCTCATTACCTGGCATCGTGGTAAACCCGGATAATACGGTTTGTAACAATTCACAAAAGCCGTCCGCCGCCGGTTGAACCAGGGACCGATATAGGCTTTCTTTATCAGGGTAGCGAATATAGATTGCGCCTTTACTCGATCCAGCCTTTTCTGCAATTATCCGAAGAGAAGCATTTTCATATCCATTTGCTAAAAACTCCTCTTTAGCACATTCCATGAGCTTTTCAGTCACTCCCGCCACTCTTTTTGCCATAGTTCGCCTCCCTTCATTCAAGACCACCAGTTTCAATCCATCGGTCTTAATATAGCACAAAGCATTTTGGCAGTCAATAGGAAATTTGCTGTGTTCTACACTTTAGCCAAAAATCGCATCCATAAGTTCTCAAAACAGTATAGAAAAAAGAGAAAGGTTACAACAGTAAGTACCAACAAATAGACTCTTGAGTTCAAGTAATATTCATCTGAAAATGTTTGCAGTAGGTAGTTCAAGCCCTTTGTAAAGTAAGATCTGAATATTGAATTTCTCTGGAAGTTGTTCTCATAAGACTATATCAAAGAATAACACATTTCACCTTTCCCGTATCTGGATGGATCAACACCACAGGCAGTTTCCTCGCCTCTGCCATCCGCAGCACCGCCTCCACGCCGCTCGGGCCAGCAGGCTCATCATCACACACGGCCACCAGGCAATCAGCGTGTTCTACCATGTAGGCAGTGCGCTCCCGATACCCTTGGGCCCCCACGATTTTGCTACCCATTACAAACTGGTCGCAGTTTTCCTTCAGATGGCGCAGACGCTCCTGACTCTTCGGGTCCCATCGCTCATCATGGCCCGGGAACGGATAGACCAGCACGATCTCCAGCCCCTGGTGCTCTTCCTGCCGGCGCATTTCCAGCAGGATCTCGCCGGCCCATAGATCAACGCCAAGGGCCCCACCAACATAGAACCGGCGCACACCGCGCCGGTACAGTTCGGTAAAAACATCGTGCAGCCGTTTCTTCAGGCGCTTGCACGAGGTCATATATTCCTGATACTTGAATTTGAACCGTGTAGGCCGCTGACTGGTAATTGCACACGAGTAAAACTGGGACATCTCATCTCCTCCAGAAACTTTTTTCTCAATATAGCCCATTATACTTGCTATGGCTGATGAAGTTCAACCATGGCCGCTTAATTTTTTATGTTATAGCGGATAAAATATAGCTATAGCATGGAGGGTTACGAATGGGCGAACTTTTGAAAGAAATGGGCCAGCGGATGCTGGACCGGCGCAAACAACTAAAACTGACACAAGAGGCTCTGGCCAAGATGGCACATGTCACGCCCCAGACCGTTTCCACTGCGGAGCTGGGCACAAAAGCCATGCGGCCTGAAACGATGCTGAAGATCTGTGATGCGCTTGATATCAGCACAGACTATCTCCTGCGCGGTCAGGTCATGGAAGGCGACACACGCCTGCTCAATCAAAAGGTCTCGTCGTTGACTCCCTGCCAATACCGACACCTGGAAAATATTATCGACAACTTCATCGCGGCTATACAGGAAGAAAAAGAGGTATGAGCGCCAGCGGCAATGCAGCCCTCATACCTCTTTTTATATCATCTCCCCTGACGAAAAGCTTCCATTGTGCTGGAAATCAGGCCGAGGATCGCATCATCTGCCTCCGGTTCCTCTCCCAGCTCCGGCACATATTCCGGCTCCGGCGTCTGCTCCTGCGGCACCGGGGCCGTTGTTGTTTCTGCATCCGGGCAGGCGGCGGGGGCGGCGGCAGGCTTTTCAGAGTGCCTCGTCTCCTGGAGCAGAATCTCACGCACGATGGCTTCAATGGCGGCCCGGTCTATGGCCGGTGCCGCTGCTCTTAACGGTTGTGGATCATCCGCAAAGTGGGTATCGTAGAAAACGACTGCATTGGCGATATACTGTGCTTTCCCGTGGTCAGGTTGTTTTTCCAGCAGTTCGACCGTTGCTAAATGGATCGGGTCGCTGATATTGAACCGCAGGGAAAAACGCCCCCGTTCTTTCTTGGCCGCCATAGCTGTCACCTGCCCGCAGCTTCAAGGCGGTACAGATACTCATATCCGGCTGCATTGGCGTTGATATTGGAGACGAACAACGGCTTACCCACTTTTCCGGATGCCTCAATCTGCCGGCGCAAAAGAATGGCGCCGCCGCCCACAAAGACCACCGTGCAGTAGCGCAAGTCCAGCATCCGCTCCCGCAGGGTGCTGAACAGGTCGTTGACGAACTCCTGTGCCAGCTGCTCCACCAGCCGGACCACCGACGACGGGTATTGCGTCTGCTTGCCGGTGAGGATGGCGTCCACATCTCCCTCATCCAGCAGCAGATCCAATTCCGCGTTGCCCCTGGACCTGATCTTATTGTAAAGCAGGATCACGCCGTTTTCCAGCGAATCACAGGAGCTGAGGTCGGCTTTTCCATTTTTCATCAGCAGATAGTCTGCCGTGAAGCCGCCAATGTCCACCACTACCGCCTTGGCCTCATTCATCAGCGTGTGGAGCATGGTGGCCGCCGCCGCGTATGCCTGGGGATAGCAGGCCACATCATCAATGCTGATGGCGTAATGCTTGTCCCGGTACTGGAATTCTACGATCCCTTTCTTCTGGAAATAGGCCGTGAACTTTTCCGCCTGGGCGCCGAAGTGGGCGGGCGGCAGCCCCACCGGCAGCTGGATGTGGTACAATTCTTTCTCGTCAACGCCCCGGGCCGTCAATTCCTCCGCAATCGCAATCAGAGTCAGGATAAAGAAGCGGTCATCCCCAGTCTTGTCCTTACGGTAGGGAATACGCTCGTTGGAGAGCGTATAGTAGTTACCGCCGTATTGCAGGCTCGGCCCAAACGGCCGGGTCATGCTCTGCTGCAGGCCGGAAACGAACGGGGCGCAGTGAACCGTCTTGATTTGTTTATTGCCATGATCGACACCAATTAACATAGGTGAATGCCTCCTTTTTTGCTTTATACATATCCTTTACGCCTGGATGACGCCTTTCTCAACAGGCGACGGCATATTTTTTGAAACCCATGTTTATCATGCGGGGCCATGGCTACCGTTTCACACCAGAATAACAAAACAGCGCCGCCTCGGCTCTACCGGGGCGGCGCTGCTGTTATATCGGTATGTTCAACAATTTGGCTCAATAGTGTAATCGACAGCAACCTTTCTTTATTTTAGGGAATGAGGGAGTAAAATTTCGGGCTTTATAACTGCTTTTTATTAAATGCCCGGATTGCTGCCGCTAAAAATACCACAGATAAAACCACTGAAACAATAAATGGAATAAGAAACTCCGTCATTGAAATCTCACCTGAAATCAGGTCAACATTTCGTGAAGTGAGGACAACCGGGTTAAAGGCAGATAACGGTTTTACAACACTTAAAACAGAGAACAGGGCTACAATCCCGCCAGTAAACAGGATGCTTGTAAAAGTCTGCTTGAATAGAACACAACCGAGTATGAGGATGCTAAGATAGAGAAATCCAATCATCCACATAAAAAACGCAGACGGTACAACATTTGAAAGTGAAGCATCTGGCCAAAGGTAATATGTATATCCATAGGCACCTACAAAGCTCACCCAAAAGCTAACCGTCATAGATACTGCTGCTACGGTGTACTTTGCCATAATCACAGATGGCCTTGCCAATCCCTTTGTCACCAGCAGTAGCAATGTCCCTTTGGAATACTCACTGGACATACAGCTTCCAAACAGAATGATAAATGCGCTAAATCCAATGCCGGATATGTTTTTAAAGAATTGCTGCCATGCGTCAAGGGCGACAGGTTCCTCGGTGATTTCTAATCCGGCTCCAAATGCAGCTATAATTTCCGGCGTGAATTTTGCCAGAAAAGCACTGGACATTCCGAAAACCGCAAAGATTGCAAACAGGATTAAAAAGCGGTAGTTTTTTAGATTTTCTACAAACTCTTTTTTTACAAATGCAATATAGCCTTTCATTTTATCACCTCCAAAAATAGGCTTTCAAGCGACGGCTCCATAAGTTCCACCTTGACCGGCACAAGGTCTGCTTCGGCTAAAGTGGAGAAGATGGTATGCTGGGCCTTTTTCATCTCCCGGCTGTGTATTACAATTTCCCGCCCCTTTTCTTCTGATCCGTTCAGGAGCGATTGTCCTGTCATACATTCTTTGAAATGCTGTAAATCGGCCTCGGTTGAAAATTCAATTAACAGGCTGTCATGGCTATGCAACGCTTTGATTTCCGAAAGCGTTCCGCCAACAGCAATATTACCGTCATTCAAGAGTGCCACATGATCGCAAATGCGCTCCACATCGGATAAAATATGCGTTGAAAACAAAACCGTTGTTGTCCCACGGATTTTATAAAGAATGTCCAAGATTTCTTTTCTTCCCACCGGGTCAAGGGCGCTGGTAGGTTCATCACAAATCAGCAGTTTAGGATCAGCCAATAACGCCTGTGCAATTCCAAGGCGCTGTTTCATACCACGCGAATAACCGCCAACACGCTTTTCTACGCCATCAAGACCGACAAGGGAAAGTAGCTTTTTTCCCTTTTGAGAAATGCTTTCTTTGGGAAGGCCAACAATTTCTCCGCACAGTGTAAGATACTGCATTGCAGTCATATAGTTATAAAATTCCGGCACATCCGGCAAATATCCAATATACTGATTTGTTTTGGTCTGCCCAAAGCGAACCGGTTCATTACACACAAGGATTTCTCCCTGATCGGGCTGCAAAAGCCCCAAAACCATTTTCATTGTTGTTGTTTTTCCTGCACCGTTTTGTCCAATGAAGCCAAAAACGCTCCCCTCTGGAACAGACATATTCAGATCTTTTATAATTTGCTGCTGTCCAAAACTTTTAGATAGATTGCGGATAGAAAGCACATTCATTTTTCCTCACCTCTCCCAAAAACAAAATAGATAATCGGGCCAAACATAAGGATAACCAGAGAGATTACAAGCCACATAGCCCTGTTCCCAAAGCGATAATGCGGATGCCGGAGAATATGCCGGACAGCGGCCACGGCAAGGATCACATCAATCACAAAGATGGGAATAAGAAGCGGAAATATTTCCTGCAACAAAGACATACCAATTTACCTCCTATTGTTATAATTCGTATCGATATTTGCGGGGGTTCGACATTTTCGCCTTAATATTCCCGCATAGGTTATATTACCACTATGGAAATAAAAAAGCAATACCTTCCCTTGACTTTTTATTTCCGAAGTGATAATATTTTCAAAAAGGAGGTTGAACATGGGCAGCAAGAATTTGAATGAAAAGATTATGGAATGTATTTCAAATCCGGCCAAGAGCCGCCTGCTGATAGAAATAATGCGTCGAGGGGAAGTTACCGCAAAGTATTTGGCTGAAAAATGCTCAGATATTCCTCAAACTACACTATATCGTAATTTGAAACGAATGACCGATGATGGACTATTGAAAATCGTTAATGAAACACCAATACGCGGAACAGTTGAAAAGACTTACGCATTAACTTTTGACCCGTCTGATCCTCCATCAGTTCTCGGAGAAAATTCCGGTGCCATTTATATGCAGATGTTCTTTCAGTATTTTTTGACCTTCGCCAAGATTTTTCAAGAATACTGCGACACACCGGGAATTGACATAAAAAGGGATCGGTCTGGTCTTAGCCTTTCTCATGTTTATTTGACAGATGAGGAACTGGAAAAAGTGGTATCGGATATTGCTCAAATCTTATATCCACTTCAAGATAATAAACCAGAGCCGGGTCGCAGATTAAGAACGGTTGGATTGATTATCTCCCCGGAACATAAGGCGGATGAATAGAGAAAAACGCCCTATATGCACAGGGCGTTTTCTCTTGACTTAATATTCCCATAATGGTAATATTTTGTTATCGGGAATAATGGAGATACATTATGAAGAATGAACGCGAAAATGCACTGGACAAAAAATTCCATGCGTTATCAAATCCAACCAGACGAGAAATTCTAATGCGGTTAAGCCAAAAACCGCACTCTGCCGGAGAGATTGCAGGATATTTTCAGATAACACCTGCCTCGATTTCTTATCATCTTTCTCTGTTGCAAAGGAGTGGCTTAATTTGCTGTCGTCAAGTAGAAAAACGGAGGATATATAGCATCAATCGCGGCTCATTGGATGAAGTGTATCTGTGGCTAATGGGTCTATATAATGCTAAGTCAAATAAGTGATTGTAAATTATTCGAGCAAAAATTAGGAGGTGGGGGAAAATTGGGAAATTTATAATTCTATCCTTCAGCGACGACGAGGACGCCATCTTTGCAAACACTGTGACGGCTCTTGCTTCTGTTGCGAACTTCTCCACAGTGACCGCCTCCGCAGATGCCCCGCTGCTCTTTGGCTCTCTGCAAATCGACCCGCAGCGCAGGCTGGTATGGCGGTCCGGCCAGGCGGTGGAGCTGACGCCGATGGAGTTCGACATTCTGCTCCTGCTGGCCCGCCGGCCAGGGCAGGTGTTCTCCGCCCGCCAGATCTACGAGGCTGTTGCCGCGGACACCTATGACGCAAGTTGGACGGGAATCTCCAGCATGGTCTACAAGCTCCGCCGTAAGCTGGGCGCCGGTATCATCGAAACGGTGCGGGGCCACGGCTACCGCTTCACACCAAAATAACAGAACAGCGCCGTCCCGGCTCTACCGGGGCGGCGCTGCTTTATCATAGGTCGGTGCAGGTTCCTTAAACAGTATAATTATTAAGTATGGTAGCAATAGCTTCTGGCGCATCTTTGCTAATCTCATGGCCTGCGCCGGGGATGATTTGCAAAGTTGCTTGGGGAAGTAGTCCATTTAACTTTTTCGATGCTTTTAGGTTGGCACTATCTTTTTCACCGCACAAAATAGTGACAGGGCAAGTAATTCCGTTTAATTGTGAGGTAAAATCCAAAGACCGCATAGAGTGAGATAGCTTAATCGTATCCCTTTTTGATAGTCCCATGTTCTCAAAACTCTTGTTGGGCATGCAGCGGAACAAGAAATTTTGAAAATCAATCAGTAATGTTGGTACTTTATATTGTGCGCCGATTAAGATCAATGAATCTACTTTATTCCCATGACGAATAGTAAAATCGAGGGCGAGCAGTGCCCCAAACGATAGGCCACAGATACGAAGCGGCTCTGTAGCGTTAGAATACTGCCGTTCCAAGTCAGCCAAAATCCGGAAATAGGATATTTCATTTCCTGTTGAAGAAAAAAGCTCCGGGCATTCAACATTGGAAGTTGAAAGTTGACAGACTACCTCTTTCCAGTCTTGTGCAGTTTGTCCTAATCCATGTAAAAGAACTGTTTTCATTGTTCGTCTGCTGCATCCCCTTTCCTATGATAAAGCAAATAATCTACCCCAAAGCACACAAGAGAAAGTGCAAGGGTAATCCCGCTGTTGAATATGTCAGATGTAAAATCGAACTGGACTTGTGGCAAAAAATAATCTGAAATATGGGTAATCGCAATCGGCACTGGGATCAAAACCAACAGGGCAAAACCAAATGCTCTCCACATATTTTTCTTGCACTTGCGGAAAATTCCATATATTACCCAGATTGCAGCAATCGCAATTAGCGTTATGCAAATGCCCAGCGTGAATATAACTGACTTTTGCAAAAGCAAGGACAATATTGCCAATAGTGGAATAGGGATAGCACTGATTACAACTAAGGTTTTCAAAACGATCTTTGTTCTGGAAATCAGACTTGGAAGTAACATAAGCCATGCAGCGATGATGGAAACAGCGACAATCAATGACCATGATAACCTGTCCGAAGTAAAGTAGTCGCAGATCAGGCATACGCAGCCAGCAATCAATGCTGCAGCAGAAACGATTACCAAAATAATGCGCTTGCCTCTTTCAGACAAACGATAATTGCGCTTCTTATATGGTAACTCATCCGGCTCGGTCATTTCATCTTTAATAAGATAATCAGAGGACACATTGAAAATGTCGCTGAGCTGGGCTATAAAATCCAAATCAGGGGTCGATTGTCCCAATTCCCATTTTGAAATCGTCTGTCGTGTAACTGTTACCTTTTCAGCGAGTGCCTCTTGTGAAAGTCCTCGCTGCTTTCTCAATTTTTGTATTTTCTCTCCGAGGGTCATATTTTTGTTTCCTCCTGCTATTTGATTTGAGAAAATCATAGCAAATAAGACGCCCTATTTCTACCAACACAAGCGGGAACCGCCGCAACGAACCATTGCGGCGTTGCTTTTTAACGCATAATCAGCTATTTCTTTAATTGTATCAGCGAAAGCAACTTTTTGAAACATGGAAATTGTGAACACGAAGAGAAATAGGTGGGATATGCCCCAACAAGCAAAATATCTGGCCGATATAGCATAAGAGCAGGAAGTCGAATCCCATCCATAAGAAAACCGCCGGGCAGAAGGAAAATCCCTCTGCCCGGCGGCGCTGCGCTTGTTACACGAAATCAGCGTACTGTTTAGGTATGTACGCTGTACTGGGCCTTTGCCAAGTCCTCGGCGCCATGCAGGATGATGCCGCCGCAGATCCCTCTGCCATAAGGCGTGTATTCTTCAAAGAAGAAGCTGTACGGCAGCCCGTCATCATAAATGACGATCTTTTCTGTGCCGCGCCACTGAAAATGCCGCCCCAGGACTCGTCCCAGCTTGCGCCGGAGAACGGGCCTCCGGGCAACCTCATGGAGATTTTTCCGGCTGTGGAACTCATAACGAGGCATGAGCATTTCCGGGACGGAAAGGTGGTGCCACTCTGCGCCATCCATATCCTCGCCATTTTCCACAAAGACATGGAACGGCTCATAGGGTAGCCGAATATTCTCCTGCCAGCCGTGTACTTTACCGGCGCCGATCTCCTGAAGCCAGGTGAACCGGATCTCCAGCATCTTCATGTCACCTGGCCTCTGCGTCAGCCGCAGGACGGCAAAGGAACCGCAGTCACCGGAAATCAGCCGGTTTTGTGGCCGTTGCTCCAGCTGCTGGAGTTCGCTTCTCAAAATGGAAAAACTGTAGGGGGATTTTCGGGTCCAGGATACAGTCCGAATATCCAACATTTCCTTATTGCATCGTAATTTTACCAGAGTACGGTCATTCATAAAATTCATCCTCCTTCTGCGGCGCTGCTGTGCGCATCGCCGCGTGTTCTACGAGGAAAACAGCCCCCGTATATTGCTCTTTGTGGGAAGTCACCGCGGCGCCTCCCATTGAATCCAGATACTGCTGTCCGTTTTTGGATTTTGAGATATACACATAGAACTGGCTGCCAACATACTGATCGCGGTCATAGCAGCCCAGATAGCGCCGCGCCAGCACAGCGATGGCGCCGATGGCCGCCGCTTTCTGCGTCACCAGGGAAACGGCCAGCTTCATTGCGGTTTTCACTTCTTCATCGTTCAATCTGGAAGTATAGATGCGCTCCAAAAACAGAACCAGCATTTCGTCAGCAGCGCGCTTTTTATCCGCCGACTGCACTTGAGCCAGATCAGCAAAAGAAAAATTAAAGTCCGCAGGTCGTTGAAACGCCCCTTTTGTCAGCCGGATGCAGGCGCGGCCCACAATGTCTTCACCTTTCCGAATCAAGATCATCTTCTTGTTGGAATCGAAGTCTGCCAGCAGGCAGTCCCTCTGGTTTCCCGTCCAGCAGGAGAGGCAGGTGCTGTGGGGCAGTTCGCCTAACTGCATCGTAAAGTAGAAATCATCCGCTTCTTCCGCAGAGAACGGCCCCCTATCCAGCGTGAGATTGCGTTTCCATGCTGCCTCCTGCACCTCGCTGATGGGATAGCGAATCTCCCTCTGCAGGTCATCGGCAAAATATTTCAACGCATAGAATTGGCCCATCAGTTCGGCCTGTACGATCCTTCTCAGGGCCTCGATAGCCTTATCGTCACCCTGCAGGTAGCCGTACAGAGCACGCACCATCGCACTGCCGCCGCGCAGCAGGAAATTGGTGACCGGCTCCCTGTGCTGCTCCACAAATTCATCGGTAATGGAAAACCTTTCTTTCAGGTCAAGCCAGTCCCGATCCATCGTCAAAACAGCGGCACGAACCTGCGTCCAGTTTTTCTGTCCGGCAATCACCGCCCCGTTGTTGAGCGCAAAGATCGCGTCCGCCTCGGACTGCATCTCCGGGATAAATACCCGCAGCTGCTCATATTTCCGCAGAAGCCACATGGCCGTCCTCCTGGTCAGGCCGCGGATGTGTCCAAAAGCGCCTCGATACCACTCACTGAACGGCTTTTCCAGCAGACACCGGGCAAGCTGTTCCAGTTCCTGGTCTTCCATGTGGTGGCTGACCAGCCCATGCTTCAATAGCTGGCGCAAAGTGAGCAGCCGTCTGTCCACGGAAAGGGGCGTCAGCATGGCGTAGAGCCGGACATAGATTTCATCCTGCTGCCACAGCAGCCACATCTCTTCAAAGGTGTACTGCCTGCCGTCTTCCAGCAGGTCAAAATGGCTGCAGCCGCGTTCTACTGTATCGCACGCCTGCAGGTTCCTGGCTGTGAGGCTGTTGAGGTTGCAGTGTTCACAGAACTTGTCCTCAAACAGCAGCGCATACCGTCCCAGCGAAAGGAACAGCTCGCTATTGTCGCTCACCAGATCCAGAAAATGCTTCTTCCCATGCCGCACTGCATAAGTGAGGATGGGAAATTGATGGCGCCGGATAGAGCTGAAATCCAGATGGAGCCTCCCGGAGTACAGGGCGTTGAGATAGCTCAGGTCATTTCGCAGGATCTCCTGCCGCTGTCCTTTGTCCAGCGGCGCTGTGTGCGAGATAAACCAGTTAAGGTCATACTGCCCCGCGTGATTTTCCAGCCACCGCTCAAAAAAGGCATCGAGGTCTTCGGTATCATATTCAAAGGCGGCCAGCAGGCGACGGAATTTCATCACATCGGCCGTCTCTACCCAGCAAAGGTCTTTGAGCCGTGCCGCGTTCAGATCAAGCGCCACCCCCTGCCGGTAGAGCAGTGTCAGGACCCGCTGAAGGGGCTGGTTCTGTTCCAGCAGCTCCAGCGCCTCGCGCGCATTGTTGTTCCAGTTGAACAGGTACGGGCCGAGAAACGGCTGCCGCATCATGTTCTTCTGTGCGTCCGTCAATGCGGATAATTTCTCCCGTTCTGTGGCCGGGAAGGCATTGATGTTGTCAATGATGGCCTCTCCTTCTTCCTCATACTTGATAAACGGCAGGTAGAATTTCATGTAATAAAATCGCAGGGACAAAGGGATATCCGTTCCCGCTGCCGCCAGCACCTGTTCTTTGGGATACTGCGTCAACTGCTCATCGCAGGCTATAGCCGACTGGAGCATACTTGTGATCGACCGGTCATCCACCCCATCATTGCACAGCGCATGGTAGAGCGCCGCAAATTCCGGCGACCGTACAAGTTCCTTTTGAATTTGCGTATTGTCATTTCCGGTGCGGAGCCTGTTCTGTAATTGAAAAGACTCCACCCGCTCGCAGGTCTGGTTCAGGGCATCCTCCGGGAATTTTCCCGTCAACCCCAGTTTCAGGCCGCTGCTCTCCATGCGGGCGAGCAGGGCTAAATGCTTCAATGTGTTTGTCATGCTGCTTCACCTCCTACGATGGTTTGCACCATTGTCAATATCTCTCTGCGCGGCCGAGGCTCATACATCACAAGACTCCCGCACAGCTCAAAAAATTTCCACATTTCCGCCGCCTCAAGGGTCTGAGCGCAGCCTGCCGGCCATTCCAGCAATTTTTCATAGACCATACCCAGCGCAGCTTTCCTGATCTCACCAAAATGATATCCGTGCATGAACTGGATCAGGGATTCCGCGCTGCCATTATAGCAACTTGCCAGTTTCTCCTGACATTTCATGACCTGCTGCTGCCACTGGCGTTCCTTTTCCTGTTCTTCCTGTTCGGCGGTGGCTTTTCGGTCGGCCTCCATTTCTTCCTTGGAATAGAACCGCTCCTTTAACTGATTTACTTCGTAGCCACTGCAGGCATCGTGTGTCAGAAGCTGCCGCAGCACAGACGCCAGCAGCGGTTTGTCATAGATGCGCTGGATCACCGGGGCCTTCAGGGCACAGAGGACAAACGAATCATAGTATTCCGGCTCTGTCTGAAAGAGCGAGGCATCGATCCAGTCATAAAGCTGGCGGTGCTGCTCCGCTGTCAGGAACGGCCGGACCATAGAGAACGATTGGACTTTTTTATTATAATAGCTTTCCTTCTTGACAAACTTCTGGTGGAAATAAAAGTTATCTCCGAAAATTTCCTGTAGCTGGGAGAAGGTGTACTGGCTGAACAGCTTTTGCGCGAACCGAAAGCACCGCCAGCTGGAGATTTTCAGCGCATATTCCTCTAAAAGCTCCAGAGGATGGGCACGAGCCCCGTCCCCCTTGTGCTGCTCAAAAAACTGCCACAAATTGATCTCCTTTCGCTCCACCAGCAAAATAAAGCTGCGAAGCGTAAGCCAATGGTGCTTGTTAAAATACTCAATATACTCCGCACCAGTCAGGGCCTGATACCGCGTAAGCCAACGCCGCAGCGGGATCGCCGCACGGGAACGGAGCATCTGCACGGTAAACAGTTCCGCATATTCCTCATTACTCAGCTCGTTTGCCAGAATGTCGTATCGCGGGTCGAATACATCGAAGCGATAAGGGAACTGTCTTTTAATTGTTTGATTCATCCAGAGGATAGTCTGGGGGGCTGTGGGTGCAAGCCCCGTCTGGATGGCTGCCCAGAGATCCTGATATCCCTCGTACCTGACCTCAAATTTCTTGTAAACCTGGAACAGCCAGCTGATGTACGCATAGATCTCTTCCGGCTGTCCATCCGGGCCGTTCAGCAGCATTCGGACGCAGGCCACCGCGATCTTTTCCGCCACAATGCCTTTGGATGAGAGCCGGTCCGGTATCCGGTCGGCCCACACCGCCAGGGAATTTGCCATTGTAATCTCTTCCATGCTGTACCCGGCAGTATGCAAAACCGAAAATTCCCGGCTGTCCGGCTTCATGTTCATGTAGGGCAGCTTCATCAGCGTCCGCAATACCAGATCGTTTTTTCCCCGATAGCGTTTTGCCTCTTCAGCGTAGAAACGGATGAACCATTCCAGCACGCCAAAATCCCGTGCCATAGAAATCGTCCTTTCTGGTCCAAACAGCCGCGTCAGCTGCGGCCGCATGGCCTGATAGCCGGTCTCCGGATCATCAAACAGGGAGAGCACAAACAGAGCCTCCTCCGTCCTGGCGTATTCCCTGGCGGCCAGTTCATCCAGCCGCGTGCGGCGCCGGAGAGCATCGGTTTCCAGCAGATAGAGCGCGCCTTGCAGGTAAACATCCGTCCCGGCGGTCCTGCGAAGTTTTTGAATAAAATCGTTCCGCTGATTGCCCACAAACATTGTGTCGGCCTGGCACCGGCGGGTGTAGCCCAGGGCCAGCGCCAGCGCGCGCAGGATGCGTATGTCTGTCCCCAGTTTTTCCTCGAAGCGTTCCAGCACTTCGCCGGGATAGCGCAGGCTGTAAGCTTCAAAATAGCTGGAAACATTCTGATCTTCCTGCCAGATTTGTCTCGCTTCCAGCTGACGGTAAAGGATTCTCGCCTCACCGTCCTGGGCTGTCTGTACAACCAATTCAGCAAAGGCGTGATACAGCGTAAGATCTATGTCCTTCTGGAAGGTGCTGTATGCAGGTATAATTTCTTGGGTCACAATATTTCCCTCCTTTTCACTGCGGCCAATGCCCGCCGGTAGAATAGTTCCATTCAATCGTCCCATCTTCGTAAATTTGCGGTCCGTGCGCAGTCAGGCTCCAGCCGTCGGACAGCCTTGTGAAATAGGCTACCGTTTCCCACGGGCAGCTGCCCTCCACAAAGCCGGTACAGCGGTACTGTTTATTATTGCGGTTGGTATAAACGCGATTGACAACAGGGATGAAATACTTTCTTTCCATATGGTGTTCCTCCATAAAAATATAGGGAGAGGGCGCAGACCGCCCTCTCCCCATTGTCAAACTCTGATGAACCGACTGGTTAAGCCACACCGGCCATGCGGAAAAATTCCTCCGGCGTCAGCACCGGGATATCCAGTTCCCGCGCCTTGGACAGCTTGCTGCCGGCTTTCTCGCCGCAGACCAGATAATCGGTCTTGCGGGTCACCGAACTGCCGGCCACTGCCCCCAATGAGGCGATCAGGCTGTTCATCTCGTCGCGGGTGTAAGGCTCGACCTTTCCCGTGACCACAATGGTCTTTCCGGAAAAAGAATTGTCCCTGTTGATAGTCTGGTTGTCGGCCTCCACCGGTTTCTGAATGTTCATCATCATCTGCAATTCCTCCCAAATACAGAAATTTTCTTCCTTGTTAAACCATTCTTGAATGTTGTTGTGCAGCGTCTCTCCAAAGTCCGGGAGCTGTCGGAAGTCATAGCCCCCATAGACGGCATCCCGGAATTCGTCCAGACTGCCGTGAAATTCCCGGCAAAGGACCTTGCTGGCGGTATTGCCGACCATCGGGATGTCCATAGCGATAACATACCGCTCGAATGTCGTGCTGCGGCTCTGCTGGATGGCGTCCCAAAGACGCTGCCAGGACTTTTCACCGAAACCGTCCATCCGGATGATCTCATTCCTATGTTGATCCAGGCGGTAAATGTCCAGATAGCTGTGAATCCAGCCGCGGCCAATCAGCTTTTCCAGCGTTCCTTCCGACAGTCCCTCAATGTTCATGGCCTTTTTGCTCACAAAATGGACGAACTGTTTAAGGCGCCGGGTCTCGCAGGCGGCGTTGTCGCAGAACAGGGTCTTGATGACCCGTTCCTCGCCGTTTTCACCGCGGCCACTGGTTTCGTGGATTCTGGTCGGCTCTCCGCAGCAGGGGCACTGGTGCGGGATCACGGCATCCATAGAAAAATTGCCCCGGTCCAGGTTTTCCTCCACATGGGGAATGATCATGTTTCGTTTGCTCACCAGGATACGGCAGCCCGGCGCCAATTCCAGATCCTCAATGAAGGACAGGTTGTGCAGGCTGGCTCTGGACACTTCGCATCCGTCGATCTCCACCGGCTCAAAAATGGCAACCGGGGCAATCTCGCCGGTGCGGCCGGGCGTCCATTCAATCGTCTGGAGCTTTGTCTGGAACAAATCATCCTCAAATTTGAAGGCAAGGCCGTCCTTGTAGTGATGGCCCGTGCGCCCGCAGCTTTTGGACAGCGCGATGTCGTTGTAAGTAATAACGATACCGTCGATGGGAATATCAGCGTCCGCCGCATACTCCTTGAGCTGACGGATACCGTCCTCGGTTTCCTTCTGCGTCAAAGGGCGCTTGGTGACCATGTACTTGCAGGGCAGAAAGCCCAGCGGCCGCAGCGCCTTGAGGCGCTCCGACTTGCGAGGCAATTCCTCCATGCCCTCCAGCACATTGAACGGCATGAACATCAGGCGCCGTCCCAGGCAGGCCCCGGCGTCAAACAGCCGTACCGAGTCGGCCGCCAGATTACGGCCGTTCTTATAGGGTTTCCCGTCGCCGTCCACCAGAGTGGTTTTCAGCTGCTCAAAGTCGCTGGGGCGGATGAACGCCTCGCCGGTGACCACCAGACGGTCTTCGTATTGGATATTTGCCGGAATTCCGCTGATGGCGCGGGTGTTGTGGGTCACGATCTCTCCCACATCGCCGTCGCCCCGGGTGGACGCCTCCACCAGCTTGCCGCCCTCATAGGTCAGCTTGACGGTCAGGCCGTCCAATTTGAGCATGAACATCACCTGATGCTCACCCATAAAGCGGCACAATTCCTCCGTATTCTTCACTTTGTCCAGGGACAGCAGCGGGATCGGATGATTCGTTTTTTCCAGCTTGCTGACCGCCGGGTAGCCCACGGTGCTGGTGGGCGAGTTCGCCATCTGGATGCCCGTTTGTTTTTCCAGGGCCTGCAGTTCCTCAAACAGCCGGTCATAGACAGCATCGCTGACGCTGGGGCTGTTGAGGTTGTAATACTCATTGCGGTAGCGGTTGAGCCGGTCGGTCAGTTCCCGCTGCCTTTTCATCAAATTCTGGTCCATCAGGCCGCCTCCTCTTCTAAAACACGGAACGCCATAATCAGCGTCTCCGCCGTATGTTCACCATAGGTGTACGACTTGCACACCCCATCTTCAAATTCCCAGGTACGCGCGGCCCCCCACCAGAGGATGGCGCCGCGTCCGTCATTTCCCGCATTGATTCGGGGATCAGGCGGGTTCAGCGTTTTAGTGTAAAATCCCTGGGTGTTGACCCATGTGACCTCCCGCAGCTGCCCGATGCAGGAAGGGCGGCAATGGCCGGTAACTTCCAGACGCACGCCTGGCCGCAGTGCGCGCTTGAGCTGATTGAGATTTTTGATCATGCGGCACCCTCCTTTCTGCGCCTCTGGCTATCAGAAGCATACCGCCCAAAATTCAGTTCCCGGATGATGCTCTGGATCGTCTCATCATCATCCCATTTTGTGGAGAGGACGGCTCGTTCCGGTCCTTCTCCCACATGAACGCTTACCTCACTGCCATAAATCTGCATCAGCACATCAGGGCGTTGGGCGCAGACCACGGCCAAATTGCCAAGCTGTTTCATTTTTTCTCCTTTCACGCCGCATAGAGCCAGACCACAACCGGCCGGCTCAAGTCGGCAACCACATAATTTTTCCGCACATGAACCGGGCGGAAATTTCCGTCAAACTCACATTCGGTACTCTGTTCAATACGCCCGTCGTTCTGGGCCAGATGTTCCCGGTAGAGGCGCAGGATACGCAGGCGCTCTTTGGGCGTGTCACTCTCTCTGCACCGAAGATTGGAGCAATACACATACCGATGCGGCTCGTCTTTGAGAAGAAAGCCATAGGTCATGTACCGCCGGCACTTGTGTTCCCGCTCCCGCTCGATGTGCTTTACATAGGCTACACCCGCCTTGCCGCCTTGGGTCATACAGAGATAGCCCATTTTCCGACGCTGTTCACCTGACAACGAGATCTGCTCCATTTTCTGCCCCGGCAATCCTTTAAAAGCCCGGAAACTCTCAGGCGCATACCTGTAACCGCGTATCTCGTACTCAAATCGTTTTCTCCCCATCTAAGACCTCCATTCTATAAAGTGGGCCGGACGCCCCGAAGGACGCCCGGCCGTTGAACCTGTCTCACGCGACCGCAGGGAGTGCCTGCGGCTGCATGACTTCCGTATTTTCCATCAAATCGGCCAGTAGCACCTCTGCCAGCAGATGGCCGGCAAGATGCCCGGTGTGAATGATCACACGGTCTTTCTGCATCTGGATGAATTCCTCCTTCCGCAGCTCACGGCTCCGCTCAGCCAGCTTCAGGTCGCGGCCGGTAAGGCGGGCCGCTATGACCTTCTGCCATTTGAGCAGAAATTCCGTCGCCTGTTCGATGTCCTCATGTTGACGGTCAAACAGGGTACGCTTCTGCCGCACGGTACCATCCGGCTCGATTTCCAGCGTGTAATAGGGGTCTTCCGGTTCCTCCGTCCGGCGCAGGAACATGATGAAGCTTTCCCGGCGTTCCATGCGGTCATAGTACCGCTCGCCGGCGCCATCATTGCCGACACAGTGATGAAGCATCCGCCCCTCCTTGATGATTTCAAAGATGTCTTGGGGCGCAAGCACCGTGTAGTCGTCATCGCTGTAGGCATATTTTTCCTGCAGTTCCACACAGATAGCATTGACATGGGGATATTTCGCCGCCATTTTCGACGCCTGCTCTTCCAGACTCCCGGCTTCACTCTGAAGGACCAGTTCATCGTGCCGCTGGCGCAGTTTGCGCACACGGTAGACGATCTCATCGCTGGTGTCATAGTGCAGCCGTTCCGCCATAGCAAGATAGTCCTGCCAGGTGGTCAGCGCCTGCTGGCAGCTGCCATCAAAATACTCTTTTTGCCGCTCCAGATAATTTTTGATCTGCACCAGGCTCATTCGGTCTGCGATAAACACCAGATCCCTGGGGCTGATCCGTTCTTTTTTGCTCCAGCGCAGCATTTCATCCGTGATACGCTGTCCGGTCCGCTTCTCAAGCTGCAGCCAGGCCAAAGTCTCTGTGTCTCCGTCCAGCTGGCGCAGGCGGCGGAATTTTGCGGAGTCCAGTCCCAGAGCGCGGATCAATCCCGGCTCGTCCGGATGTAGCACCACTTTCTGCACATCATCGCAGAAGTGGAAACACTCGGCTGTCAGCCGCGACAATCCAGCTTTCCAGATTTGCTCCATCTTGGGGATTTGTTTCCAGACCGCCAGATATTTCTCAGGATCTGTGACCGGATGGCTTCGTATCCACTCGACCAAACCGGTCTGGCGGAGTTCCTTTTTCCCCAGGCTGGACAAAGTCTTTCCATACACCCGGCCGGCCTGGTCGCCAGCATAAGCGTAATAGCAGGGACTCCCCTCGATCCATCGTACCTCCCGCTGGCAGTACATTCCCCAGTAATAGGAACGGATCTCGCCGCTGCGGTCATAGATCGAACGCCGGAACTCATGCCAATAAGGCTCGCTGTGCGGCAGGATATTCTTTCGATAGGTTCTGTCTACCTGGAATTCCCGGATGACAAAACCATCCCTGCATCGCTGAACCAGATAGGCATAATACCGGTCTGTTTTGAAGTAGCCTGCGCGTCCCAGGGCCTTGAACATTACGGGATGCCGGCAGCGGGTGCAGCGCCCTTTTTTGTTGTGATAGGGATGCCCGGAAATGGGCACCTCCTTCCCGCAGAAGGTGCAGTAGCCTGTTTTAGCGCCGCCGCGCTTGTAGTGGTAAAATATAAAATTTTCCCGCACGGCCACCTTGTCGGCCCAGTGCGCCCAATCCTTGGGCAGTTCAGGCACTTGGGCAAGATCCTTGTCCCAACAGTCGGTAATCCGCTTGTGGCGTTGCTCCAGCTGCTCATCCCGCACATTCCGTTGAAAGTCAAGAATGCCGAGGTCACCACCGCGCTCGCCGGAAAAATAGTCTTGAACCAAGGCCGCATCTTCCTCGCTGACCCAACAAGTAGCGTAGTAGTTCCTGCCATGCCATTCCAAACGGTCTAATTTGGCGTCCCGCCATTTTTTCTCCAAGTGATCGTAGGTCAGAAACTGGCGGTTTTCCTTGTCGAGAAACACCTCATAGACAGGGTTGTTTCCATCCAGCCGCAGATGATCCGGCAGGAAAAAAGCGGCTTTCAAAATGCCATCCTGCACCAGACAATTCATATATGCGAAATAGGTGCGGGTAGTATAGGTATGGCCGTAATAGGTCGTCTCCTTTTTCGGCTCGTCCGCCATCGCAACTTCTTTCATCTCCGGCGATGCCGTCAGCATCGGCATCGCCAGAAGCATGGATTTCTTCAAATTAACTCACCATCCTTTTCTCAAGATTTGCTCCATACCAGACATCAGGCAAAAGCGTCTTTCCATCAATGGTAGCCACCACGATCTGCTGGATGCAGCCGGTGGCCGGGTCTTCCTTGGCAAACGCCAACACATCGCCTTTCCGGCGGCCCTTGGCTATGGGATCAGCGCCGCGGACTGCCGCATAGCCGCTCCATGCTTCAGCTCTGTCCTTCCGTACATGTTCGTTCCACTTTCGCTTGGGGTGGTCCGCCATAAAGGCAAGGCCGTGGAGGAACAGTTCTTCTTTCGTCAGCCGTTTAAGGACGGTCAGCTCGGTACAGGAGATCTTGGAATCCACTTCGTCCTCGTCGATGTCCCCACCGGCGTTGACGATGTAGTATTCCGAATGGTCTACATCGCTGTAATAGCTCAGGCAGTCCAGAGGGTCCTCCGCACAATGGAATCCATTTTGGCGGCAGTTGGGCTTTTCCGTCACATTGAGGCCCATCTGAAACTGGTAATCAATGCAGATCATGCCGGGCCGAAAACCTTTATATGCAATCATACGCTGCCTCCTCAGCCGGCCTTTGCCATGCCAAAATCCATCAGGGACATCTGCCCGTCGGCAGCAGGCTTCTTTTCCGGCACCGGCTTGGGCTCCGGCTTTTTCTTCTCGGCAGGCTTTTTCTCGGCTTTCTTTTTCTTGGAGGATTTCACAGAAGATTTGCCATAGTAGGGATGGGGGACAAACTTTTCTTCCTGCTCCTGATCCTCTTTGGCGTCCACGTCACGGAAGTAATCTTCAGACCACTGATAGCACAGGTCATCCGGAATATCGCAGCCATACCCTTGGCTACCCTGTCCCGGCTGGATGCCGTTTGCTTTCAATTCGTCCTGGATGTACTCCCACGCCTTGCGGCTGATGTATTGGAAACAATGGACCATCGTTTTCTTCGGGTGCATGGTGAGACGGGCAAATGCCGGGTCTTCCAGGCACTTGGTCTGGATATACTCCGACACGCACTCCTTCATATTGCGCCGGGTCAGCTTTTCCACATCGCCGCTGACCCGCTGCATGGAAGCAGCCACCACCTCATCGTCGCTCATGGCGGCCAAGCGGTCCATCTGCTCCTGCAGGGCCTTCTTCTTTTCCGCCTGTTTCGCCTCCCACTCAGCCTTCCGTTTGGCTTCGGCGGCCTCATGCTCGGCACGTCGCTGTTCCTCGTCAGCGTCCGCATTGGAGGCATCGGCCTTGGCAGGCTCCGCCTGACCCTCATCGGCATTGTCCTCCTCATCGGTTTTTTCTGCGGGAGACTCAGTCTCGTCAGGCTGTCCCTGCTTTTCCGGGACCTCGCTCAAATCTTCATCGTCCTCAAAAGCAGGCTGCGGCGCCGGTTCTTCAGCAGGCGGTACATGCTGACGGCCGGCCGGCGGCACCGGCAGCTCGTCAAAGCTTTCCCCCTCCTCAAAGGCGCGCTCGCGGGTGAGCGGGGCGGCAGACGGTTTGCGGCTTTCCTGCATATCCAGCGACATTTCTGAAAAATATCCCATAATGAACTCCTTTCTGTTGACAAAAATGGCATGGAGCAGGTTAAAACCTGTTCCATGCCATCGTTTACCTGTGTCACAGCACATAGAGTAATGTGCTGAAGCTGTCGAAACAGTAACATACCACATTGGGATACTGCTCCGACCATTTTTTGATCCTGTCCTGCACCTCCTGGGCTTTCCGCTGAGCCGGGCCATTCCACGGCGGCGGAACCGTCACCGTAAAATATCCCTTATCCGTGCGGGGACGCACATCAGCGTTCAGATGGGCGCATTGCTCCAGAAGCGCCAGAAGCTGCCCTCTCTTCGTCTCATTTACAACAACCATTGAAGCCTCTTTATGTCCCTTCCTTGATGTCCTTCTTGGCAAGCATGGGTGAAAACTTGACCTGCGGAAATTCATGCTCCCCATTGACATAGTAGTAGACCCTTCGTGGAGAATGGTCCAGTTCTACCACATCAGAGAGCGCCATTGGCCGCCCGTGGCAGCCCTCCGGCAGTTCCTCCCGGCAGTCGGCA
This sequence comes from uncultured Eubacteriales bacterium, assembly GCA_900544295.1. Classification (GTDB taxonomy): domain Bacteria; phylum Bacillota; class Clostridia; order Oscillospirales; family Oscillospiraceae; genus Scatomorpha; species Scatomorpha intestinigallinarum. The sequence goes on from UQUO01000001.1 coordinate 123,054, forward strand.
AACAGGCGCTTCAAAATTTCTGCGTCGCTCTGTTCCACCGGGCAGTAGACTTCGCCAGACCCGGCTATGCGGTACATGGCGGCGGGCGGCTGTTCATAGCCAGCCTTTTGCAGCGCCGCGAGTTCCTTGAAAGCAAATGGGATCGCTTTCTGCTCGTCCAGTTCCAGCTGATAGAGTACAAACCTCTGTTTCCGCCGCTGGGGTTCCAGCAGGGCGCCGAGGGCATCCCTGCCTTGCCGCAGGAAGGTTTCATGTTCCTCCCTGGTCAAGCCCAGATATTCCGTCAGGCAGGTTTTGTTTTCAGCCAGGTGCTGCCATAGTTCGATGCAGTCCTCAATATGCGCCAGTTCACACAAGCCGCGGAGGTACTGCGCCTTAAAACTAAGTCTATCGATCTCCTTTCTCCGTTGGTTTTCCCGGCGAAGTGCCAGCTGCCAATCGTCAAATCCCTTATAGTTTGGATTCCAGGTCAGCCTCCGGCAGTTCATGCCATACTTCCGGGCCGTCAGATAAATTTTCGACGCCCCGGCCATCGTCATTTGATTGTTGTACTTGTCCATATCGTGGGCTTCAATGATTTCCTCCGTGCCGTTCTGCGCCAAAAGGGCAAACAACAGTTCCAGCGGGCTGGTGTTGTTGGCCCCGGCAATCGCGGCAAAGGTGCGCCCGGTCAGACAATGGGAAATATCTGCTTTCAGCAGCCCCTCGATCACATAGACCACCCGGGCGGATGGGTCACCGATCAGATGTACCGGGCTGCCGGAGCCTGTCCCGTCTGTCTTCGAGGAAGAGGAAAACCAGATGTACTTGGCGCCCGGTTTCTCCGGCGGGTCATCTTTGTGTTTCAGCGGTACATCCAGCATGATCTGAAATCCCTGCAGCCGGCCGTCAAAGCCGATGGCGGGTATCAGGATGCCGGAGGTTTTCTTATAAAATGCCATTGTCCAGTGGCCGCTGTCGTCCCGGTAAAATCCGGGTACGCCCTGCACCCTGCAGCCCTGCCTGATCAGCCGGTCCGTGATAGAGCGGCATAAGAAGGGCGGCGGGGTACTCTTAAAGCCCAGCGCCTCGATTTGTTCATCAGACAGCCCGCGCTTTGGCGAGCGCAGATGTTCCCGATGGGCCGGCCGCAGCGTAAGCTGGGCCAGCAGCAGGGATAGCGTCTGGTGGATCTCGGCCGGGCTGGCTTTGTCCGACTGCGGCACAGTTTTTCGCTCGGAAGAAGAATGACCTGCAGCGGTCGCCCGGGCCCCCGAAGATGGGGACCCGGTGCTGACCGGCTGCTGTGGGGCTTCATTCCCGGAGCGTGCGTGTTCCTCATGGGTATTGTCACACAGAGCTTCTGCAATCTCCCAATAAGCGTCAGAGGTCGTCGTGTGATTGAGTTTTGCATACAGCGCCAGCATTCCGCCATGTTCGTCGCAGTGATTGCACCGCCAGACATTTTTGACGAAATTGACATTCATCCGTCCGCGGCGGTCACCGCAGAACGGGCAGTCCACATAGACGCTGTTCGCCTGCTGGCGCCTGACCCGCAGGTGCAGCAGTTCCACGACCTCCATGATGCCGAAGGGAAATTCATCCGGGTACGAGCCCATCTGTCATTCCTCCCTTCATACCCTCGCCGGGGGCCATATCAGCCGGCCTTTTGCAGCGAATCCAAAACCAGCTGGGCGGCAGCGCGGACCATGTTGTTTTTGCTTTTGCCCGGAATCAGGTAAAACCGCAGATTGACCGGGCGCTTCTCAGCCACCTGAGCAATCGTCATGCCCCGGCAGATGCCATCATCTACAACAACCTGCTGGGCCTGCTCCAGTGTCATGACCTTCAGGATATCCTCCACAGGCGTATCCTGTGTGTAAGAGGGAGCCTCTGCTACGGTATCCGCCGCGGCAGTGCCATCTTCGGTCTGCACCGGCTCGGCGGCAGGTTCAGGCTTCTCCATGTGCTGAACCGGCAGCTCCGTCACATTGCCGTGGACAGGCAATTCATCCGCCTGTTCATCCTCCGCCGCCGGCTGTTCCGCTTTTGGCGAAACCTCAACCGGAAGCCTATCAAATTTTTTCTCGGGCTCCACCGGCAGGTGCTGCTCCACCGTTTCCGAAACAGCGTTTTCCTCCGGCGGGGCAGTTGTCACGGTTGCCGTTCTTGCGGCCTCAAACGCCCCTTGCGGCGTTTCAATCGGTCTGGCAGGGGATTTCCCCTCGGCAGGCGTATCGCCCTTCTGAGGGGCGCTGTGGGGCTCCTGCTGGGGTGCCGCACACACTACTGTACTGGCGGGCGGTTCTACAGCCCTTTTTACGGGTGCTTCGCTCCTCTTTTCCATCGGACCGGCCTGGGCGTCGGCGCTTATCAGCTGGATGCCAAAACCGGCGTCCGCAAGGGCCTGACTCAGCGCCTCATTCTGGGCGGCTTTTACGAAATCGCGGCTGTCCTGAGTAGTCTGCTGGGCCGTGCTCATACTGAACGGCTCCGCGTCACTGCGGTCCAGAAACACCTTGGCCTCAAAAATCGCCATTTGCTCTGTGATCCGCAGCGCCGTCAGACGCATACGGCCATTGGGATGGGCCATGCGGAACCAGAGTTTCTGATAAGGCAGATCCAGCTTCAAGGTGTCTTTGGTGCGGCGGAGGAACTTGAGCGGGTCAAAGCCCGGCACCTTGTTCAGTTCAGAGGCCGCAGGCACAGCTTCGTACATCGTTTTCGCATTGTTTTCGTTCATGTTATATACTCCTTCCTGTGTAATAAATAGGAGACGCCGGGCAATTTTCTGCACCTTGCGCCTCTTTTTTAACCAGCATATTTCAATTCTTCCGGAGCTGCCGGGACCGTGATTCCGGCTCGTTTGGCATAGGCCTTATAGTACATGCCGATGCGCGCACCCAGAAGCGTATTCCGCTTGACGATTTCATTCCGATGGATCGCCATAAACAGCACCTGCTTTTGGCCGATCAGCACCACACGCTTTTTCGCACGGGTAATGCCGGTATAAAGCAGGTTACGGTAGAGCATGATGGTATGCGCTTTCAAAAGCGGCATGATGACCGTTTCATACTCTGATCCCATTGCCTTGTGGATGGTGGTGGCGTAGGCGAGATCCAGATTGACCATATCCTCTACGCTGTATTCCAGCTCACGGCCCACACCAAAATCAAGGCCGACACGCTTGCCGTTTTCATCGTCTTTGATATAGCGAATAAATCCCAGGTCGCCGTTGGATACCTTGGCGGTGTTTTTGGTCTGCATGATCCGGTCGTTGACCCGGAATACTTTGACGCCGATTTTGATTTCTTCCTCGGCAGAGCGGAACGGGTTGACCACCTCACGGATGGCCTCGTTAAGTTGTTCCGCCGACGCGGCGCCTTCCGAACGGAAGGGGGACAAAATCTGCACCCGGTCAATGCCGCTTTCCGCGATTTCCCGGCAGTAACGGGCGATGATCCGCTCCGCGGCCTCTGCCTGGTTATCGCTTGCCATAAATACAAAGTCCGGCCCAAAATATAGCTTGGTGTTGCCCTCGTTGATGAATTTGGCGTTATAAGCGATCAGGCTGTCCTTGGACTGGCGGAAGATCTGGTCCAGCACCGTGACGGGAATCAGGCCGCAGTCGATCAGTTCGCGGAACACAGTCCCGGCGCCCACACTGGGGAGCTGGTCGGGGTCGCCCACGAGAACGATACGGGCCCCATCCTTGATGCGGGAGAAAAACTTGTCTGCCAGCCACATATCCACCATAGAAAACTCGTCCACGATGATCAGGTCCGCCGACAACGGCTCCTGCTGTCTGCTGCGGTTGGCGTCATCTTCTTCACTGCCGAGGCCCAGGCCGCTGTGGAGCGTCCGCGCCTTGTCAAAGCCAGTGCTTTCCGCCATACGCCGACTGGCACGGCCGGTCGGCGCCATCAGAACGATTTCGCCTTTCGGATGCAGGCGGCGGTAGACTTCCAAAATGGTCTTGAGCACCGTTGTCTTGCCGGTGCCGGGAGAACCTGTGATAATGGACAGGCTGTGGCGGTAAGCCGCGTAGACCGCTGCCTCCTGTTTGGAAGACAGCACAAGCCCCATTTCACGCTTGACCTGCTCCAGCGCCTGCTCAATGCGCTCCGGCGCAGACGGCTCTATCAGCCGCATGGCAATACGCCGGGCCGTTTCATCTTCCTGTGCGAATGTGCGGGGCAGGTAGATGTTATCTTTGACGGATACCACCTCGCCATGAAGAATCATGTCCTGAAGCACATCCGCGACCTCCTGTTCATGAAGCCGGAGAGACGGGACGGGGATCTTTGCGTTGAGAAGCCGAAGAGCCTCCTTCCGCAAAGTTTCACCAGGCAGGAACAAATGTCCTTTGCCGCCCTTGCTGTCCTCCAGCGCCCAGAACAGTGCGCCCTTGACCCGCGTGGGGTCATGCAGGTCGCCGCCGTTTTTCTGAACGATGGCATCTACCCGGAGAAATCCAAAACCGGATACCTGGCACAACTCAAAGGGACTCTTTTTCAAAATATCCACACTGGCGGGCCCAAAGTGCTGGTAAATCTTTAGGGCCGTTTTCGGCGTGATCTTGAATGGGGAGAGCAGCGTCATCAGGTCTTGGAGCATCCGGCTCTCCGCATACGAGGTTTTGATGTCCTCCAGCTTGCTTTCCGTAATGCCCTTGATCTCCAGCAGCCGCTCGGGATGGTTTTGCAGAATATCCAGCGTCTCCACACCAAAACGGGAAACGATCTGTGCGGCAGTTGCCGGCCCAATGCCTTTGATGAGGCCGGAGGCCAGATAACCCTCCACGCCGCTCTTGGTCTTGGGAACGATCTCGCGCCACTGTTCTACCTGAAGCTGCACACCATATTTGCCCTTTGTCCACTCGCCGTCCAGTTCCAGCTCTACCGCATCCGTGCGGGGCAGTTCATAGCCCGTCGCAACAAAGCGGATCAAATGATCCCGGTAGCGTCGGGTGGAACGGGCTTCCTGGGGCACCTCCTTATCGGCGGTTTTCACGCTGATGATGCAGAACCTGTTTACGGGGTTATGATAGATCGTCCCGTCATAAGTTCCTCTATGGATCACTTGTTTTTCCCTCCTTTTATGCCGCCTCGCCGTCACACTTGACTACGAACCGGCGTGACTCTGAAACAGTCACATATTGTTCGTAAATGTCCGGGTGATCCAGCTTCAACCGTTTCAGATTATCCTTGTCGATACCAGGGGTCCGTATCGGATTGTAGGTGACGGTATAGTTCACCCCATCCTGCTGGCAAATGGCTTTGCAGCTTTTCCCCATTTTGGCAATGATGGCAGCCTTCAGCCGCTTCATATCTTCCTCAATCTTCTTGTTGCCGGCTTCTGCGCCTTTTTTCTGCTCCTGAAGCTGGAGAAAACGCATCAGCTTGGCCGTCAGAGACAAATCGAGTGTCACAGCGGGGGCCTCCTTGTCAGCGGGGCCGGTGTACCGGCGCACGCTCTCGATCACGAGGTCTCCATCCTCGGTGTAAGGCGGCGGTGTTCTGGTAAGCACATGGTTTTCCCAGAAATCCTGTTCCAGAAAAATCATCTCATCCTCATAGGCCAGATCCCTCTGCATATCACGGATAATACTTTCCTGCTCGTTGTTGCCATACAGGCAGCAGAAGAAACAGCGGTCCACATCCATGACAGCCATGTAATGCCGCCCCTGGGACTCATAGTAGGCCGGAATGGTTTCCTCACCATCCAGCCACCAGTTGTCTTTGGCGTTGTAGTTTGTGGTCTTGATCTCCAGAATAGCGGTGGTGCCGTCCGGCAGTTCTACAAAGTAGTCCACATCCGCCAGCATCCAGGGATACTTCGGGTGCTGGAACATCTTTTTGATCTGATAGACCTTGTAGCCGGTCCGGTGCTGGAAGATCTTCGCCACCAGCGGTTCCAACAGGTGTCCCATCTCCAGGGCCACCCAGTTGTCCTCATGGTCCTCGACCACGGCAATGTTCAGCTTGTCATAAAACAGATCCCGGGCCGTCCGCCACGGTGAAATGCCCAGCAGAGCTGCAACATCGCTGCCTCCAATACCTTTCCGGCGGTAGGCAAGCCATTCTTCTTCGGACAAGCCTGCCGTATCCACCAGCACCAGGGGCTGATGCCGCTCTTTGACAGCCACACTGCCTACCGGCATACTCAACACCCCCTCCGCGTTCTACGGGGAATGACGGGTGCCCGAATCACCGGGCAATGCTTCTGTGCGGTTTGGTTCAGCTTCTGGTACTGCCGCCAGCTCGCCACCGGTTTCCTCTTACTCGTCAGAGACTCCTGACTCCGCTTTTTTACATTCATGTTCATACCTGCCTTTCTGTAATTGTGGTATATCCTCAAAGCCGTTTCCGGCATTTGGGCAGAAAAAAAGCGAGGGTGACAAAGGGCGTAACGCCTGATGTCCATAGCTGCCTATGAACCAAAGTCATCCTCGCTGACGGGAGCAAAAGTCCCGGAAAAATAAAAAAGCCAGTAATATACCGGCCCAGAGGGGCGCAGTAATACTACTGGCACAAGTACAATCTTGACTGCGTGTGCAATGCAGATTTTTCAATCCGCGGTACAGAAACTAAGTCTGTATCCCACAAGGGGAAAACGCACAAAAATCAATTACAGAAACAGTGTAGCACAATATCTTGCGTTAGTCAAGAAATATCATCTATATATAGTATCTTTCTGCCACTGAAAATGGCTCGCTCAAAAAAACTCATCAAAAGGCACAGGATTTGCAGAAATTTGGCCGCCATCTCCTATATATAGGGCGTACAGACATGGCATGGGATTCCGTAGCCGGTCTGCACGCTCTTTTTGTACCTTGACAAGCCCCATAACCTTTTCCATTGGAGTTATACAGGGATCGCGGACAGTGTGCGATGACCACATGGAGCCCGCCCACGATTGAAATACCGCACAGCGGGCCCTGGCAATACGCGGCGGAACGCCCCGGCGCAGGAAATGGCCTTTGGAAGAGACACTACACTTCCCGATGAATTTGAATGACTTCATTGTTTTTGTTGAAAACCTTCTTCTACAAACAGTAAAGGATATATGTAATTGCAAATAAAGGAGGGCAATTATGGAAAAAAGAAAACCCAATGACCTTTCACCGGATCAGTGCTTGGCGGTCGATACGGAATCGCTTTGCAAACTGCTCGACTGCGGGCGGCACACGGCCGTCCAGATCGGCGACCTGGCCCACGCCCGCATTACCATGAATTCTCGTGTCCTTTGGAGCGTTCAGCGCGTGAAGGAATATTTGTACGAGATCTCATGCTAACAGAACCTTGCCCATTCCGGGCACAGCAACACACAAAACATCGGGAGGTATCAGCCTATGCCAAAAGTTAGAAAAGACAACAAAGGCCGCAACCTGCGGCCAGGAGAAACACAACGCTCAGACGGCAGCTATATGTTTGTCTATAAGCTGGGTAAGAAGAAAAAGTACATTTATGATTTTGACCTTGCCAGCCTGCGGGCCAAAGAAAAAGTTCTCAACCGTGACAGCGAAGACGGTATTCGCACCCAGGAGGCTATGAAAATCACCCTAAATGATATGTTCAAAGTCCTCATGGATACGAAAATCCAGTTAAAGGCTTCTACACGGGCGAATTACGAATATCTTTGGAGCAACTATGTGAAGGATGAGCCGTTTGCCAACATTCCCCTGCCCAACATCCGAAAGAGCGACATCCTGACATTTTACACGAAGCTTTTGAAAAAAGGCTTTGCGATCAATTCCTTGGAAAGCATCAATAACCTGATTCACCCCACGCTTGAATTGGCGGTCGATGATGACTACATCCGAAAAAATCCAAGCAAAGGCGTCTACCGCTCTCTCAAAACAGAGGGAGCCGGGGCGCCCCCGAAGAAAAGAATCGCGCTGACCATGACACAGCAGAAGAACTTCCTTCGGTTCATTTCCAAGTCACCGATGTATAGCCACTGGCTGCCTGTCATGGTCGTACTGCTCGGTACGGGAATGCGTGTTGCGGAATGTACCGGCTTAACTAAAAATGATGTGGACCTGGAGAACAACACCATCTCTGTCAATCACAACTTGATCTATCGCGTGATTGATGGGAAAGCAGGTTTTCATATCACCACCCCTAAAACAGCCAGCGGCACCCGCACCATCCCTATCCTGTATCCGCAGGTTGCTGAACAGCTCCGCACATTGATTGAAGTCATGGACACACTCTATCCGGAAGACCTTGTGATGAATGGGTATCACGGTTTCCTTTTTAGGAATCGGGAAGGTTACTTTCTCAGTGCCCATAATATCAATCGGGCCATCCAGCGTATCTCCATCGCCTACAACGCCGAAGAAATGGATCAGGCTGAACTGGAAGATCGTGAGCCGGAACTGCTGCCGCATTTTAGCGTACATAACATGAGACACACATTCTGCACGCGGCTCTGTGAAAGCACCAACGACATCAAGTTTATCCAGCAAGTGATGGGCCACGCTGATTTTTCCACAACTATGGATATTTACACGCATATTACGCAAGAAAACATGAGGGAAAAAGCAGAGGCAATCAAGGGTAATTTGGTGCTAATGTGAAAATTGCAAAAAAGGGCAAATCCGCATAAAAAACACGGATTTGCCCTTCATTTTGGCCCGTCTGATGCCGTCTGATTTCAAGCAAAAGTTGTAGAAAAGTTGTAGTTGTAAGCCCTTTTTGCTACATCTTGTGCCGTCCGGTTTCGTCAGACACTATATATTGTGGAATTTTAGTCCAAGGGCTTCATCGTGGGGAAGAGGATGACGTCGCGGATGGAGTCGCAGCCCGTCAGCAGCATTGCGCAGCGGTCTATGCCTATGCCCAGGCCGCCCGTGGGCGGCATGCCGTATTCGAGGGCGTTTATAAAGTCGGTATCCATCATGCCGGCCTCGTCGTCGCCCTTGGCGCGCAGCTCGACCTGCTTTTCAAAGCGCTGCTTCTGGTCTATGGGGTCGTTCAGCTCGGAGAAGGCGTTGCCCATCTCGCTGCGGCAGATGAAGAGCTCAAAACGCTCAGTGAGGCGCGGGTCCTTCGGGCTGCGCTTCGCGAGGGGCGAGACGTCCACAGGGTGCATGGTTATGAAGGTGGGCTGGATCATCAGCTCCTCGACCTTCTGGTCGTAGCACTCGTAGAGCGCGTGGCCCCAGGTGGGCTCCACGCCGTCCATATCCACGCCCGCAGCCTTGGCCGCCGCCACGGCCTCGGCGTCGCCCTCGATGGCCATGAAGTCTATGCCCAGGTGCTTCTTCACGGCCTCTGCCATGGTCATCCTCGGCCAGCCGGGGGCAAGGGAGATATGCTCGCCCTGCCAATCGACCTCATAGGTGCCGAGTATCTCCATAGCCGCGCCGGAGAGCAGGTCCTCGAAGAGGTCCATCATGTCGTTGAAGTCCGCGTAGGCCTGGTATAGCTCGACGGTGGTGAACTCCGGGTTGTGCCGCGTGTCCATGCCCTCGTTGCGGAAGATGCGGCCTATCTCGTACACGCGCTCTATGCCGCCGACGATGAGGCGCTTGAGGTGCAGCTCCGTGGCGATGCGCATATACATGTCTATATCCAGAGCGTTATGGTGCGTGATGAAGGGCCGCGCCGTCGCGCCGCCGGAGATGGTGTTGAGCACCGGGGTCTCGACCTCCATGAAGCCGCGGCCCTCCAGGAAGCGGCGCACATAGCTCACGAACCTCGAACGTATCTCGAAGTTGCGGCGGCTCTCGTCGCTCATGATGAGGTCCACGTACCTCTGGCGGTACTTGAGCTCTACGTTCGTCATACCGTGGAACTTCTCAGGCAGGGGGCGCAGGCTCTTGGAAAGCAGCGTGACGGCCTCGACATGGATGCTCGTCTCGCCGGTCTTGGTCTTGAACACATAGCCGGAGACGCCGATGATATCGCCGATGTCGTACTTGCGGAAGTCCGCGAACTCCTGCGCCGTGACGGCGTCGGAGCGGACGTAGAGCTGTATCTGGCCCCTGTCGTCCTTGATGTGGCAGAAGATGGCCTTGCCCATGCCGCGCTTGGACATTATTCGCCCCGCGGCCTGCACGGTCTTGCCCTCGAACTGCTCATAGCCGTCCTTTATCTCGCTCGACCAGGCGCTGCGGACGAAGCGCGTCAGCTTGAAGGGGTCCCGCCCCTCCTCCTGGAGGGCGGCCAGCTTCTCGCGGCGTATCTGAAGTATCTCGGAAAGCTCCTGCTCCGGGGCCTCGTTTCTCGTCTCCTCGCTCATTTATCCCTTATCCCTTCTCAAGCGTTCTCTACGGAAAGTATCGTGAACTTCATCGAGCCGGCGGGGGCCTCTATCGTCACGGTCTCGCCGACCTTGTGGCCCAGCAGGCCGCGGCCTATCGGGCTCTCGTCGGATATGCGGCCGGACATGGGGTTGGCCTCCTGGGAGCCGACTATCTGATACTCCAGCTCCTCGTTCTCGTCCACATCCAGCAGTTTTATGCGGCTGCTCAGCGCGACGACGCCGTGGTCCGCCTCGGTCTTTTCAATTATTTCGGCCTTCTCGATGAGGGCCTTCAGCTCGGCTATCTTGGAGTACAGCTTGCCCTGCTCGGTTTTCGCCTCGTCGTACTCGCTGTTCTCAGAAAGGTCGCCGAAGGAGCGGGCCTCCTTTATGAGCTCAGAGACCTCCTTCTCGCGGACGGTTTCGAGATAGTGGAGTTCTTCCTTAATCTCGTCGTACCGCTCCTGACTCATTTTGTACTTGCTTTCAGCCGCCATTACTTATCTTCCTCTCAAAATATATGTTGGTTGCAAAATTCGTTTTTGTATATAGTGCCGAACTCCGGCGCGTAGTATTATAGACAGCATTTACCTGCCTGTCAACAGCGCGCTCAGGTCTGCCACTGGACCTCCGTGAGCGCTGCGGTGAGCTGCTCGTCTCCGCTATCGGTCAGGGCGACGTCTATATCCGGGCGCAGGCCCCCCTCTGCGGAGAGGTCCACGCGCGTGGGCGTGAGATATTTCCCGTTTGAAATGACGACCGCGCTGCCGTCTGTCAGCTCTATGGTTATCTGGCTGCGGCCTTTGCCCGTGGTACGCTCGCCGACTATCGTCGCCCAGTTATACTCCTTGAGCGCCGCTGCGAAAAACTCGGACGCGGCGTAACTGTCCCCGTTCACCAGCACGGCCATGGGCAGGTCGAGGCAGACATTGTCGGACTTCGTCACCGTCTCGTTGCCCTCGGAATCTACATACGCGAGGATATCACCGGAGGGCAGCAGGTAATCCAGGAGCTTCACCATCTCCTCATATATCCCGCCCGGATTCGTCCGCACGTCAAAAACAAAGCCCAGCGCCCCGTCGGCCAGCAGCTTGTCCACGGCGGCTATGGCCGCCTCGCCGGAGCCCGCGTCAAAGCTCAGTATACGCACGTAGCCCACGCTGCCTTCAAGCATCTTATAGCTCACCGGGTTCGTATAGTTGGCGCTGCAGTCCACGTTCACGGTGCTCTCCTTGCCTTCAAGGTTCAGGAGCTTCACCGAAACGCTTGCGCTCAGGTTGCTGTTTATGAAGCTGTGCGCGTCGCCTATCGTCAGGGAGGTGATATCCTGTCCCGCAACGGCCAGAATTATCTCCCCTACCTCTATACCAGCCTTAGCCGCCGGTGAGTCCTCCGTCACGCCCTGGACAACAAAACCTCCGGTCTCCGCGTCCTTGTCCATGGTGATGCCCAGGCCGGTGTACTGGTTTGAGGAATAGAGCTTGTACGCTTCATAGTCCGAGGGACTCATGTAGTCGCTCCACTTGTCGCCCAGGCCCGTGACCATGGCGTCAAACGCCGCGGAGGAGACGGCCTCCTCGTTCACGTCGTCCACGTAATATTTGTCGAGGACGTTTTTTATCTCCAGGTATTTCATGGCCTGGGTGTAGTTGTCGCCGCCGCCTATCCTGTCCCGCTCGCTGCGGACCGTGAGGCCGTAGGTGACGCCCACGCAGATGGCACAGATAAGTATAAACGCCCAGAAGCGTATCTTTATGCCGAAAAATGCGTGCAGAAATCTTCCGAATCCGTTTTTCATGCTTTCCTCCCGTCCTCAGGGCAACGCCCGCATATGCCGCTGTACGGGCGGCCTTATTCGGGCCGCCCGTGCTTATTGAGTATGCTTTTACCCTGAACTCAGGCGTCCGGGGCGAGGGTGTAGTTGGAGAAGTAACTGAGCGGGTCCACCGTGGAGCCGTTCACCCTTATCTCGAAGTGCAGGTGCGGCCCGGTCGCCCAGCCGGTGGAGCCGACGTAGCCTATAACATCGCCCTGTGTGACGTTCTGCCCGGCGGTGACGGCCAGGCTGCTCATGTGGGCGTAGAGCGTATAGTCGCCGTTGGAGTGGTAAATCGTGACGTAGTTGCCGTAGGAGGAGCTGTAGGTCGCGACTGCGATGGTGCCGCTGTCTGCGGCCAGGACCTCCGAGCCAGCCGAGCCGGCGATGTCTATGCCGCTGTGCGGGCGCTCATCCCCGAAGAGCGGGTGCTCGCGCATGCCGAAGGCGCTGGTGACATATGTACTGGAGGGGCAGGGCCAGATATAGGTGCCGGTTGCTGTGGAGCCGGTGCCGGTGTACTGCTGGTTGTTCTCCGCGGCTTCCTGCCTGGCGGCCTCCTCCTCTGCCTGCATCTGCGCGATTATTGCGTTGATGCTGGCCTGGGCGGCTGCCTCTGCTGCCGCGGCCTTGGCGTATTCCGCCTTCGCCGCTTCGATGTCGTTCTCCAGTTGGTTTATGACCTCCACGGCGGCGGCTATCTGGGCCTCGAGCTCGGCCTTCTCGGCCTCGAGCGTCTCCTGCTTCTCGCCCAGCTGCTGGAGCGTGCCCTCATACTCGGCCTTGACCTTCTCGGTATTCTCACGGGCGGTCTTGTACTCCTCAAAAAGCCGCTTGTCCGCGTCCATTATCTCTCCGATCATGTCTATCGCGGAGAGCACGTCAGAAAGGCTGCGGCACTGGAAGAGAATGTCGAGATATGTATAGCTGCCTTCCTCCTCCATCGCGCGCACACGCTTGCAATAGAGGTCATACTGCGCCTGCTCGGCAGCCTCAGCCTTCTCCAGCTCGCGGGCCTTCTGCTCTATGAGGTCCGTATAGACGTCTATCTGCTCGTTTATGAGCTCTATCTCCTGACGGGCGAGCTCGTTCTTCTCGTCCATCGCGGCCTTCTGCTCGATAACGTCCGCTTGCTGGGCCATGAGGTCGTTGATGTTCGTCTGAATGCTCGCCTGCTGGCTCTGGAGCTCTATCTTCTGCTGCTCCAGAGCGTCTATCCGGTCCTGCTCATCCGCGGCCAGGGCGCCGAGGGAACCGACTACGGACACCACCAGCGTGACCATCATGAGAAAGGCCAGAACTATGCAGACTATGGATATTGCTTTTTTCTTCATTCGCTGTCTCCTATGAGGCTCAGACCTTCAGGTAGTTTCTGATCGCGCTGGAGCCGCCGACCACGCCGACGAGCACGCCCACGGCCACGTAGGCGCCCAGCAGGGGGAACATGACCTCGGCAAAGGGCACGACGCTTATCAGCGTGCCGGTGACGCCGGTCACTATCTTTCCGGTCACGAGGTTGTACAGGCCCCACTCGATGAGGAAGGCCAGTCCGCCGCCGAGCACGCCCAGGACCAGGCCCTCGACGATGAAGGGGCAGCGGATAAAGCCGTTCGACGCGCCGACCATCTTCATGATGGCTATCTCCTCCCGGCGCGTGAATGTGGCCAGCTTGATCGTGTTCGACATGATGAAGAAGGACACGACGATGAGGATGACGATGAGGATGAGCGAGACGACGCTGACGATGTTCCGCGCGGTTATGAAGCCCTGCGCGTAGTCGAGGTGGGCGTTCACCTTCGCGATGCCATCCACGGCCTCAAGATCGGCCTTAGTCTGGCTCATGATGCTGATGTCCGTCAGGTGAATAACGTACCTGTGGCGGAAAACGGAGGCGTCCAGTATGTCGAAAAGCTCGGGGTCATAGTCGTCGCGGAAGTCGTCCATGGCTTCCTCGTTCGTGATAAACTCCACGCTCGCAACGTTCGGTACGGACTCGACCAGGGGCTGGAGCGCCTGGGCCTCTTCAAGCGTCAGCGCGTCGTCCACAAAGGCGACGACCTCGTTCTCGGATTCGAGCCCGGCTATCATCTCGTTTATGTTCACGACCAGCAGGCCGAAGCTGCCCATTATTATGAGGCAGGCCATGATTATCGTGACGGTGGCAAAGCTCATGAGGCCGTGGCTGAATATGCCGGTGAAGCCGGATTTGATGAGATATCCAAGTCTATTCATAGTTGTAGTACCCGTCCATTCCGTCGCTTATGACGTGGCCGTCGTCAATTGCCACAACGCGCTTCGAGAAGGCGTTCACAAGCTCCTTTTCGTGCGTGACGACCAGGACCGTCGTGCCCAGCTCGTTTATCTTCTCAAGCAGGAGCATCAGCTCCAGGCTGCGCACGGGGTCGAGGTTGCCGGTAGGCTCGTCCGCTATTATCATGCGCGGGCTGTTCACCAGGGCGCGGGCTATGGCCACACGCTGCTGCTCGCCGCCGGACAGCTCCTCCGGGTAGCGCTTCTCGCGGCCCTTCAGGCCGACCAGCTCAAGGACGTAGGGCACGCGCTCCTTTATGTCCTTGTTCGCCGCGCCGACGACACGCATCGCAAAGGCGACGTTGTCGTACACCGTCATCTTGTCGATGAGACGGAAATCCTGGAAAATGACGCCCAGCGTCCGGCGCAGCTTCGGCAGCCTCCGGCGCTTTATGCGGCGCATATCGAAGCCGTTGACGGTTATCTCGCCCGACTTCGCCTGGACCTCTCCGGTGATGAGCTTGATGATAGTGGTCTTGCCAGATCCGGAAGGCCCGACCAGGAAAACGAATTCCCCCTCGTTGATCTCGAGATTTACGCCGTTGAGCGCCTCGGTGCCGCTGCTGTCGTAAATCATCGTGACGTTGTTCATCTGAACCATAGGTTACGATCCTCCGTTTGTCCCCGGCGCTCAGTACTTGGATGTATTCTGCGTGTCGAGGTATTTTTTGACCATCATGGCGACCTTGAACACTATGGCGTGGTCAAACTCGCGCAGGTCCAAGCCGGTGATCTTTTTTATCTTCTCAAGCCTGTACACCAGGGTGTTGCGGTGGACGTACAGCTTGCGGCTTGTCTCAGATACGTTCAGGTTGTTCTCAAAGAACTTGTTTATCGTCTCCAGCGTGTCCGGATCCAGGGCCTCGATGGGGTTCTTCTTGAAGACCTCGGAGAGGAACATCTCGCACAGGGTGGTCGGCAGCTGGTAGATGATGCGGCCAATGCCGAGATTCTCGTAGTTGATGATGGACTTCTCAGTGTCGAAGACCTTGCCGACCTCGATGGCGACCTGGGCTTCCTTATACCTGTCGGCCAGCTCGCGCAGGTGGTAGGCCGTCGTGCCGATGCCGATGACGGTCTTCACCAGCAGCTCGCTCCGGACGGCGTTTTCGATGTTCTCGGCTACGGCGACGATATCCTCCGGGCGCTCCTCACGGGTGAGCTCCTTAATGACGACGATATCCGTCTCGCTCACAGACAGGACAAAATCCCTCTGCCTGTCCGGGAAGAGGTTCTGGATAACTTCCAGCGCCGCGACGTCGGAACGGTCCAGCTGGCGGACCAGATACACGGAGCGCGGCACGTCGGTCACAAAGTGCAGCTCCTTGGCCCTGACATACACGTCGCCGGGCAGGATATTGTCGGAAATGATGTTCTTGACGAACGTAGCCTTGTTGTGCTTCTCCTCGTAATTCGTTCGGGCCTCGTTCATGGCCACGGAGGCGAGGATGCATATGCTGCGCGCGGCGGCGTCATGCCCCGCGACAAACACGGCGTAGTCAAAGCGCGAACCGGTCACGCCGAGCAGCTTATATGTTCTGACGGCTGAAGTGAAAATTTGTTCCGGATTGTCCGCGAGCGCGGCCTGCAGGTCGTCCAGGTGCGAGCCTATCATCGAAAGCTCGCTGCACGCTATAACGAAGCCCTGCTCGTCCACCACGCCTATGCATCTTTCTGTGGCTTCCTTCATCTGAACTATCACACTTTGAAACACCCTGCTTGACATATTTAGCATCCTCCCTGTTGACGATGGCTCCCGAACGCGGCGCTCCTGCTCTCCCCCGGCGCCGCGAGGGCTTTAGTTATAATATACAATATTCACCGATTTTGCGCTTAACATAATAATACATTTCTGTGCAAATTTCAATAGAAAATTGTGTTCTTTTTGTGAACATTTTAGTTTTTCGTTGTGAAATGGCACAAATTAGGCTAATTCATTCGTTCACAATTGCGTCAATGCAAGGTTTTTCGCGCTTTCGTCAAGCTCACGAAGCTCCCCAGGTTCCGAGGCCGGCGGCAGTGACAACGCGCCTATTGACAGGCGACGCAGGCGCGTCACCGGCTTGCCGCGCGAGGCTAACATTCGTTTTACCTGGTGGTATTTGCCCTCCATGACGCGCACAAGGCAGTAATTCCCATCAAGCGGTTCAAGCCCCGCGGGCAGGCAGCGCGTGCCGTCGGCGAGGATCAACCCTTCTGCGAAGGCTGCCGCGTCCTCGGACGTGACCGGGGCCTCCGTCTCCGCAAGATAGCACTTTTCGACCTTCGAGCGCGGCGATATGACCTTGTGGGCGTAGTCTCCGTCGTTCGTGAGCAGCAGCAGGCCGGTCGTGTCCCTGTCGAGCCTCCCCACCGGAAAGAGCCCCAGGCCGTGGAATTCCTCCGGCAGCAGCTCCAGGACAGTTGGCAGGCGCGAGTCCTCCGTCGCACAGACATATCCCTCGGGCTTGTCCAGCAAAAAGTAGCGGTATTTCGCGCAATTTAGCCTCTCCCCGTCCACGCGGATATCGCACTCACGGGAAAACTTGCGTTCAGGCGCTGTTATGGCCGCGCCGTCCACGCTGACCCGGCCGGCGCGGACCAAGGCGCGCGCCTCGCTGCGGGAATAGAGGCCGCTGTCGGATAATAGCTTGTCGAGGCGTTCAGTCATATAGGCACCGTCTCTCAAATATACTGAAACGGGAGGGGATGTCCCGTGACAAAATCAAAACTCAGCAAAAGAAGCGCGGTATTTATCATCATAGCCGCGGCGGTCGTTCTGGCCGTTATCGTGCTCATCTGCTCCGGCGGCTCAGGCTCCGGGCTCACGACGACGGAGAAGCGCGTGGAATATCTGGCCTCGCTCGGCTGGGATGCAGACCCTGCCAGCGAGACCGCGAAGGAGATAGTCCTGCCCGAAACGCTGGGCGGTGTGCTCGCCGAGTACAACGAGCTGCAAAAGCAGCAGGGCTTTGACCTCAGCCAATACTGCGGCGAGGTCTGCGAGAGCTACACCTATATGCTCAACAGCTATCCCAGCGGCGAAACGGGCGTCATAGCGCAGCTCTTCATCTACAAAGGCCGCGTCATAGGCGGCGACATACACTCGGCCTCTCTGGGCGGCTTCATGCACGGCCTGAGTTAAAATTACAGGGAATTGCCTTTCGGCAATTCCCTGTAATGCTTTACAGCAACGTCAGATTACTCGTTGATGGCGATGACGACGCCGGAGCCGACGGTGCGGCCGCCCTCGCGGATAGCGAAGCGGAGGCCGTTCTCGATGGCGATGGGGGTGATGAGCTCAACGTCCATATCGACGTTGTCGCCGGGCATGCACATCTCAACGCCCTCGGGCAGGGAGATGACGCCGGTCACGTCGGTGGTACGGAAGTAGAACTGGGGACGGTAGTTGTTGAAGAACGGGGTGTGACGGCCGCCCTCGTCCTTGCTCAGGACGTAGACCTGACCCTTGAACTTGGTGTGGGGGTGAATGCTCTTGGGAGCAGCGAGAACCTGGCCGCGCTCGACGTCCTTCTTCGCGATGCCGCGGAGCAGGGTGCCGACGTTGTCGCCGGCCTCGGCGAACTCGAGGGTCTTGTGGAACATCTCGGTGCCGGTGACGACGGTCTCCTGGGTCTCCTTGATGCCGACGATCTCAACCTTGTCGCCGACCTTGACGCGGCCACGCTCGACACGGCCCGTGGTGACGGTGCCGCGGCCGGTGATGGTGAAGACGTCCTCGATGGGCATCAGGAAGGGCAGGTCAGCCTTGCGCTCGGGGGTCTTGATCCAGGTGTCGACAGCGTTCATGAGCTCCCAGATGCAGTCGTACTCGGGGGCGTGAGGATCGGTGCTGGTGCTCTCAAGGACCTTAAGAGCGGAGCCCTTGATGATCGGGGTGTCGTCGCCGGGGAACTCGTACTTGTCGAGGAGCTCGCGGACCTCCATCTCGACGAGCTCAAGCAGCTCGGGGTCATCGACCTGGTCGCACTTGTTCAGGAAAACGACTATATAAGGCACGTTGACCTGACGGGCGAGCAGCAGGTGCTCACGGGTCTGAGCCATGGGGCCGTCGGAAGCGGCGATAACGAGGATGGCGCCGTCCATCTGAGCAGCACCGGTGATCATGTTCTTGATATAGTCAGCGTGGCCCGGGCAGTCAACGTGGGCGTAGTGACGAGCCTCGGTCTGGTACTCGACGTGAGCGGTGTTGATGGTGATGCCGCGGGCACGCTCCTCGGGGGCCTTGTCGATCTGGTCGTAGGCGGTGTAGGAAGCGGCGTCGGGGTTAGCCATGTTCAGGACCTTGGTGATAGCGGCGGTCAGAGTGGTCTTGCCGTGGTCAATGTGGCCGATGGTGCCAATGTTGACGTGGGGCTTGGTGCGGTTGAATACCTGCTTTGCCATTTTGATATCCTCCTCAATAATCAGTAATTGATTTTTCCTGTGGACGATCCTTTATCAGGTTCGAGGCTCAGCCCCGGTTACCGATAAGTTTTTCCTGGAGCGACTTCGGCAGCTCAACAAAGTGGCTGGGCTCCATGCTGTAGTTGGCGCGTCCCTGCGTCTTGCTGCGCAGGTCCGTGGCATAGCCGAACATCGTGGACAGCGGCACGTTGGCGTTTATTATCGCCGCGCCGTTGCGGATGTCCGTGCCGGAGATCTGGCCGCGACGGGCGTTTATGTCGCCCATTACGTCGCCCATATACTCCTCCGGCGCCGTTACCGTAACCTTCATGATGGGCTCAAGCAGCGTCGGTCCGGCCTTCGCCATGGCCTCCTTGAAAGCCATGCTGCCGCAGATCTTGAACGCGAGCTCGGACGAGTCCACCTCGTGGAAGGAGCCGTCGATGAGCTTGGCCTTGATGTCCACGACCTGATAGCCGCCGAGTACGCCGGCATGCATCGCGCCCTGGATGCCCTGATCCACACAGGGTATATATTCCTTCGGTATCGCGCCGCCGTGTATATCGTCCTCGAACTCGTAGCCCTTTCCGGACTCGTTGGGTTCGATGGTGAGCTTGACGTGGGCAAATTGTCCGCGTCCGCCGGTCTGGCGCACATACCGGGTATCCACCGTCGCTGCCTTCGTGATGGTCTCCTTGTACGAGACCTGGGGCTTGCCGACGTTCGCCTCGACCTTGAACTCGCGCAGGAGCCTGTCTACTATTATCTCCAGATGGAGCTCGCCCATGCCGGCGATTATAGTCTGACCTGTCTCCTCGTCCGTCCAGGTGCGGAAGGTCGGGTCCTCTTCGGCCAGCTTGGCGAGAGCTATGCTCATCTTCTCCTGGCCGGCTTTCGTCTTGGGCTCTATAGCGACGCGGATAACGGGGTCGGGGAACTCCATCGTCTCAAGCAGTATCTGGTGCTTGTCGTCCGACAGGGTATCGCCCGTTGTCGTATTCTTCAGGCCCACCGCGGCGGCGATGTCGCCGGAATAGGCCGTCTGCAGATCCTCGCGGTGATTTGCATGCATGAGCAGTATTCTGCCCATGCGCTCACGCTGGCCCTTGGACACGTTTATGACCGTCTCGCCGGCGTTCACCGTGCCGGAATACACACGGAAGAACGCGAGCTTGCCCACGTAGGGGTCGGTCATTATCTTGAAGGCCAGAGCCGAGAACGGCTCGTCGTCGCTCGCCTTGCGGGCCTCGGTCTCGCCAGTCTTGGGGTTCGTGCCTTCGACGGGCGGAATGTCGAGGGGGCTGGGCAGATAATCGACTATCGCGTCCAGCAGCTTCTGCACGCCCTTGTTTTTGTAGGACGTGCCGCAGGTGACGGGTATCATCTTGACGGCGACGGTGGCCTTGCGGATGGCTGCGCGTATCATGTCGGCGGGGACCTCCTCGCCCTCCAGATAGCGCTCCATGATCTCATCATCGAAATCGGAGACGGCTTCAAGAAGGTTCGTGCGGTACTCCTCGGCCAGCTCGCGCATGTCCTCGGGTATCTCCTCAACGCGCATGTCCTTGCCCAAATCATCGTAATAGATGTCCGCCTTCATGTCCACAAGGTCAATTATGCCGCGAAAATCGGCTTCCTTGCCTATGGGCAGCTGGATGGGCACGGCGTTCGCCTTGAGCCTGTCATGGACCATGTCTATCACGTTGAAGAAATTCGCGCCCATGATGTCCATCTTGTTGATATAGATGAGACGTGGTACGTTGTAATGGTCGGCCTGGCGCCACACAGTCTCAGACTGGGGCTCGACTCCGCCCTTCGCGCAGAGCACGGTCACGCAGCCGTCCAGCACGCGCAGGCTGCGCTCGACCTCGACGGTGAAGTCCACGTGGCCCGGCGTGTCGATGATGTTCAGCCGGCAGCCGCGCCAGTGGCAGGTCGTGGCGGCGCTCGTTATCGTGATGCCGCGCTCCTGCTCCTGCTCCATCCAGTCCATCGTAGCGGTGCCCTCGTGCGTCTCGCCTATCTTATAGTTGACGCCCGTATAGAACAGTATGCGCTCCGTGGTCGTGGTCTTGCCCGCGTCGATGTGGGCCATTATGCCGATGTTTCTCGTATTTTCAAGCGAAAATTCTCTGGGCATAGAACGCTCCTAAACTTCTTACCACCTGAAATGTGCGAAGGCCTTGTTGGACTCGGCCATCTTGTGAGTATCCTCACGCTTCTTGACAGCGGCGCCGAGGCCGTTGCAGGCGTCCATTATCTCGCCGGCAAGGCGCTCCTTCATGGTCTTCTCGCCGCGCTTGCGGGCGTACAGCGTGAGCCAGCGCAGGCCGAGAGTCTGACGGCGCTCGGGACGGACCTCGATAGGCACCTGGTAGGTGGCGCCGCCCACGCGGCGGGCCTTGACTTCCAGGCTGGGCATGATGTTGTTCATGGCCTCGGTGAAAGCCTCAAGGGGATCCTTCCCGGTCTTGTTTTTGATTATATCGAACGCATCGTACACGACCTTCTGTGCGACGCCCTTCTTGCCGTCCAGCATGATGCTGTTGATGAGCTTCGTCACCAGCACGCTGTTGTACACAGGATCCGGCAAGATCTCTCTTTTGGGAACGTTACCTCTTCTGGGCACTATGCTTCCCTCCTTCATTAAAAAATGACTTCATCGGTACTCGAGGGGCTCCTTCGCCCCCCGCTGCGCCCCGGGTCCATACGATACGGTTAATATCATATAAACAGTCGGAGCTATGCCGCCGGATTATTTCTTACCGGCCTTGGGACGCTTCGCGCCATACTTGGAACGGCCCTGCCTGCGGCCATCGACGCCCTGGGTGTCGAGCGTGCCGCGGATGATGTGGTAGCGCACGCCAGGCAGGTCCTTGACACGGCCGCCGCGGATCATGACGACGCTGTGCTCCTGCAGGTTGTGGCCCACGCCCGGAATATAGGCGGTGACCTCGTAGCCGTTGGTCAGACGCACACGGGCGATCTTACGCAGAGCGGAGTTCGGCTTCTTGGGGGTCGAAGTACGCACCGCGGTGCAGACGCCGCGCTTCTGCGGGCAGGAAATGTCCGTCTCGCAGTTCTTGATCGTGTTCAGACCCTTCTGCATGGCGGGGGAGGTGGACTTGTATGTGGCCTGCTCCCTTCCCTTTCTGACAAGCTGGTTGAATGTCGGCATATTTTTCCTCCTTTCCTGAATCGTTGAAAATGTGATGACTTTTCCCGAAACAAGGCTGTTTTCAGCACTTTTTCAGAAAAAGACCTGCTCGTAGGCAGAATATGCCCGAGCGAAGATAGATTTTAGCATATTGCACAAGATTAGTCAAGATTTTTTTATAATAAAAATTACCCCTTTGAGATTTCACCACCTTCCGAGAGGCGTTATCGGGTGTTATTAAAGCCCCGGAAACCCTTGAAAATACGCCAATTTATCCATGCGAAGGCGTTATAGGCTGTTATCGAACATTACCGCATTTTTATGGCCTCACGGACGCTCGTGAGGGAAAAATTAAGGGCAAAACACAGGAAACGACAAGAGAATGAAATGGCAAAGAGAACTGTCGTGATGTGTGCCAGGCTCCGCTGGAGCCTCCCCTGTGTGAAGCCGGACAACTGAATATAGCGGCTCTTGTGAGCCGATGGATTGACGGACATTAGTATTTCTGCTGATGTCCGTTTTTCTATGCCCAAAATCAGATGCGAAGGAGGTTCAGGGCTGGGCCTCCTTTTTGCGTCTCAATGGAGGTGAGAAGCATTGAGCGACAAGCCCGCGTCACCTGCCAGGGGACGAAAGAAAACCGCCTCGCCTGCCCAGCAGCCACCCCAGGAAGAAGTGGTGGTTCGCCTGCCGCTGACGGACCTTCATCCTTTCCCGGACCACCCTTTTCAGGTGCGGGACGATGAGGAAATGCGAGAGACAATCCAGAGCGTCAAAGAGTATGGCGTGATTGTTCCGGCCATTGTGCGGCCCCGCGAGGAAGGCGGCTATGAGATTGTGGCCGGACACCGGCGCAAGTACGCCTGTGAGCAGGCCGGTCTGGACACGATGCCGGCCCTGATCCGCAACCTGGACCGGGACGCTGCCACCATCATCATGGTGGACAGCAACCTTCAGCGGGAGAACATCCTGCCCAGCGAAAGGGCCAAGGCATACAAGATGAAGCTGGAGGCCATCAAGCGGCAGGGCGCACGAAACGATTTAACTTCTGACCAAGTTGGGCAGAAGTCAAATTTAACAATAGAGGAAGCGGCGAAGTATTCTGGAATAGGTATTATCAAGCTGCGCGAGATGACCGAGAAATCTGACTGCCCTTTCGTTCTGTGGGTGGGACGGAAACGGCTGATTAAAAGGCGCGAGTTTGACGAATACATTGATAGGACGTATTCGATTTAATATATTGCTTGTCAAGTCTGCGAATTGAAAAATCGCGCATTTTCGGGATCGGCTTTTCTCTGATAGACTGATAGCACGGCGTCGTAAATAATCAAATCTGTATGATCGAGGTGAGAGCGCATTATGGAAGATATTTATAAGGAAACGACCATACCTGAAGTGCCGATCTGGAAGAAATCTAATCTGACCGTAAACGAAGCGGCAGAGTATTGCGGAGTCGGCAGAACAAAATTGAGAGAACTGTCCGATAAGGAAGATTGCCCCTTTGTCTTGTGGGTGGGGAGCAAGCGGCTTATCAAGCGGCGGCAGCTCGATGAATTTCTATCGCATATGTATTCTATCTGAAAGTCAAAGCTGCAAATTAAAAAATCGCACAATTAACAAATCGACGCTGTGTTGATACACTATCATCACGGCGCCGATGTTATCATACTGGAGGCAAAAATCATGGCAAACGCCAAAAGCTGCGGTTAAAGCATTGAAAAAATATTTTTCAAAATAGGGCTATAATTTGCCCTTTTAGTCAGGAAGTGGGTGAAGGACGACAAACCGTTCTTCACCCACTTCCCGTATGTACGGTGAATGGGTCAGCACCTTGATAACCGAATACCCATTCATCGAATACTTTCCTATTGCTTTTGTGATGAGCATTAGCCACGTTAGCGATTGCGCCATGATGTACCGGGCAAACAACAGCAGGAACGCCACCGGTTTGATTGCGTTGTTCGAGGTCTGTTCTGCCCGATATGGAGCAAGAAACAGTCGGCTATAAGTACCGGGCAGCTCCCGCTATGGCGATGACAGGCAATAGGGATAATGATACTCCTGTCCAGCCACAGTCAGAGCGTGACAAGTACCTTGCAGTGCGAAGCCGTCGCAGGCAATGGGGGCAGCCGAAAAGCAGAGATCCTGCCGGGGGTGAAAGACCCGTGGAGCTGATACGCTGTCAGCCGTTCGATGAACGCCCACAGAGATTCGGGGTGTCGGGGACAAAAGGAATCTCCTTACATAGGCGGTACATATCGCCTGATTCTTCAAAGGAGGTCACAGCAGAATGAAAAGAACATATCAGCGAGGCGAGATGTATTACGCCGATCTTGGGCACGGCGTTGGCTCCGAACAGGAGGGACGCCGCCCGGTTGTCATTATACAGAACGATGTGGGCAACAAACACAGTCCTACAGTCATTGTGGCGGCCATTACGACGAAAACACCGGATAAACGGATGCTGCCCACCCATTACGAAATCGGGACTGAGCACGGCCTGAGAGCCCCATCTCTTGTCTAGCTTGAACAGCTTCGCACCATTGACAAGCACCGATTGGAAAAGAGAATTGGAATGTTGGCTCCGAAGCAAATGAAGGAGCTGAACCATGCGCTGGCAGTCAACGTGGGCCTGATTGACCTGAGGCCCAAAGAAATGACGCTATGCCTTTGTCCCACCTGTGTTGAAAATTTCTTCAGCACGGGTGCTTATTTTTTGAAAAAGGTCGATCCATACAAAGCAGAGAAAGAGACCTGTACCTACTGCAATCAGCGCAGAGGGTTTGATTATAAAGTGATCTCACGGAAATAGGGAGGGTGCTTATGGATAATGAAAACGAAAAAAGCAAATCGCAAGTACCAATTTGGCAGAAAAGTAATTTGACGATAGAGGAGGCAGCAGAGTATTCCGGGATCGGGCGCAATAAGCTCCGGCAGCTGTCGGATGATGAAAAGTGTCCATTTGTCTTGTGGGTTGGGAGCAAGAGACTGATCAAACGGAGAGAATTGGACGAATACACGGGACGGATGTATTCCATTTGATAATGTCAAGTGTGCGACGGCTGAAATTCGCACATTTGGCAGACAGGCCCTGCTTTAGTAATCTTTAATCAAAGCAGGGCCTGCACATAGTTAAAAGGAGGAAACGATTCGTGGCACAGCCAAAAAGAAAAGATAAATCCAGAGTGGTACTCCGCAAGGGCGAAGTGCAGCGCGCAAACGGTACATACCATTATTGCTGGACGGAAGGCAAGGGAAAGCGTCACTTCATTTACGCCAAAACTCTGGAAGAGCTTCGGGAAAAGGAAGCAGAGATCGAAAAGGACAAACTGGACGGGATTAAAGTTGAGGCAAAATATGTTACAATAAACGACCTGTTCGATTTGTGGAAGCAGATCAAGCGCGGGCTGAAGAACAACACCTTTGAGAACTACAAATATATGTATGACACTTACGTCAGGCCGGAATTTGGAAAGCAACGGATCAGCACATTGAAGAAATCTGATGTAAAACGCTTTTACAACCGTCTGGCTGATGACCGTGGCTTACAGCCCTCCACGATTGACTCTATCCACACCGTTTTGCATCAGATCCTTGATATGGCGGTTGATGATAATTATATCAGGTCCAATCCATCGTCCAATGTCCTTCGGGAATTGAAACAGTCTCATTGCTTCCAAACCGAGAAAAGGCGCGGACTTACGAAAGCAGAGCAAGACCTTTTCCTGGATTTTCTGAAACGCAATAACACCTATTCCCATTGGTATCCGATTTTTGCAGTGATGGTAGGAAGTGGACTCCGTGTGGGGGAACTGACGGGATTGCGCTGGTGTGACATAGATCTGGAGGAAGGCATCATTGATGTTAACCACACACTCATTTACTACTCCCACAGAGATGAAAGCTATAGACGCGGTCGCTACTACAATGTAAACATGCCAAAGACAAAGGCAAGCACGCGGCAGGTGCCAATGCTGGATTTCGTGAAAGAAGCCTTTATTATGGAGCGTGAATATCAAGAGGCGAAGGGGATTGAGTGTGAAGTAACGATTGACGGCTATACGGATTTCATTTTTGTCAATCGGTTCGGAACTCCCCAGAATCTTGCGAACCTGAACAAAGCAATCCACCGTATCATCAGAGACTGCAATGATGAAGAGTTCCTGAAAATGAAAACCCGGCAGTTTTGCTGCCGAACTTTAGCTGCCATTCGCTTCGCCATACCTTCACCACAAGAATGTGTGAAGCGGGAGTGAATGTCAAAGTCATTCAGGATGCTCTTGGCCATCAGGATATCTCCACTACCTTAAACATCTATGCGGATGTGACCAAGGAACTCAAACAGAAGGAGTTTGCCGGTCTGGACATGTACTTTACAAAAGATGAAAAAAGTATGTCTCCTTTTGACCAACAATGAAGCACTTTACATCACTTACATCAAATCCTACATCAAACGGAACAACACATATGGGAACTTATAACAGCTTATGAAAAATGGGTTAATTTTGAATGCTGGATTTGATAGGATATAACAGGCAGCGGGAGCTTATGAAAGGGCAACCGATGTCCTCCGCAAACTGCAATACTGGGTTCGGAACCTGTTCCTGGATGAGAAATTCCACGGACACCATGATCTGTAAGCTCATGCTCGGGGGTAATCTAAGCCACGGACAGGATGTCTGGTTGGATTGTACTGAGCTGTACCCCCCCATCTGGGCGCATAATCTCCGTGTATTTTCCTCTTCAAACCGGGAATGAAACTGGGTATTTACGAAATAGGGTGGGATATCCGCGCCGCATTTCAATGCCTCATAGAGAAGGTAAGCAGATTCCGCGCTCCGGGAAAAAGCCAGCGCTGCCTTGGGATGTTCATCAAAGAAATTCTTCAAGTTTATTATGGTAGGGCAAAAGGCTCGGGAGCTTATTGATCAGACGCAATTTTTTCGATAAAATGCGTAAATTCTGCTTTCGGAGCCTGCTTCATGCAGGACGCGGTGGCTCTGCTGGATTGAAAGCCTCCATACATCATTTCTGTCATTTCCAGAACCTCTTCTTTGGGAATGCCGCAGCCGGCCAGTGAGCGCAGGCCGGTTCCACGGACAAAGACGCGAATCTTTTCAGCCATCTCTGCGCCGAAGTTTTCCGCCGCGGGATCAATGCCGATAATCCGGGCAATCTGTGCCATTTCCGCGGACATATACTTTGTGCAGAACTCTGCAAGATAGGGGAGTACAACACCGCACAGTTCACCGTGGGGGGTGTGATATCTGGCACCCAGGGCATGAATGATGAAATGGCCGAAATTCACCTGGGCATCAGTGTAGGCGATACCGGCCATAAGTCCAGCAGCGGACATTTCCGCGCGCACTTCAAGGCAGTTTTCGTCGCTCAGCGCTTTGGGCAGATTGTTCCAGACCAGCTCAAAGCTCTTCAGGGACAGTGCGGTGCTCATATGATTGCGCTGTGCGGATACAATGGATTCCACCGCATGGCACATGGTATCCAGCCCGGACTGGGCGGTCAGACTGTCGGGCATGGTCATGCAGTAAGTGGGGTCTACAATGGCCAGAGTGGCAATGTTGTTTTCCGTAACATTGCCGGTTTTTACATTGTTTACGGTGTCAATCAGGGAAAGGGCAGAAGAAGTCTCGCTGCCGGTGCCAGGGGTGGTGGGAATCAGCACCAGAGGTACGCCGGGGTTGGGGGTCGCAAAGTCCGGGGCCAGATACCGGTTGATGGGAAACTCGCTGTGGATCAGCTGGTTTACGCATTTGGCAATATCCATGGTAGCCCCGCCGCCGATACCGATAATGCCGTCGATCTTCGTTTCAACGGCAATGGATGCCACATGGTTTACCATGACGTCCGTAGGGTCACGGTCAAATTCATCGCAGATAACATAGTCCAGTCCTTCTGAGTCCAGTGCGTCGTACAGCGGCTGAAATGCACCCATCTTTTTCAAAACAGGATCGCTCAAAACGAAGATGTTTTTGCAGCCTGCTTTCTTCAATTCTTTCGGTGCCTCAGTTGTAAGACCAACGCCGAACAGTACCCGGGGCTTTTTTGCAATGCTGAAGCTTTTAACCATTTTGTTTTCCCTCCATTAATAACAATTTTTGTCGAAATTTTCACTTCTTTCTACAAAATAGCATATTTTTCATCCCCTTTGAAATGCCAAAGCTGTATACCTGATCCCAGACAGCTATTCGTTTTCGGTATTCCAGCTGTGTACAGACGGGAAAAAGCACCCCATTTGCTCGCCAATGAAGCAAATGGGGTGCTTTTGCTGTTGCCGGGGGGATCAGTCAATGATCAGGGTTTCCATTTCACTGCATTCTTCATCAAAGTGCATGTTCTGCAAATAGGAGGCAAAGCGGCTGGCCAGCGTGTTTTCCGGCTGGTAGGCAATACATAAATCTGCGCAGTTGATATTGGAGTCGGGAACAATGACGGAACGGAAAAAATCTTTTGGGCTTTGCTCGTCCATCCAGTATGAGGAACCGATAGCGAGATAGCCGTTTAAGACGGCGGTAGAGAGCCGTGCGGTTGACGAATTGAAGGCAAACGCATCCTTGAAGCTTACTCCGTGTTTTTCAAACATGTTCAGCGTGTACTTTTGCATACCGGAGCCTCTTTTCATGATGACAAACTGCTCTCCCACAATATCAGACAACTTTAAAGGATGTATATCATAAAGCCTGTGGCTTTTGGGGATGAGGATAGTAGGGGAAATTTTCAAAACGGTCTCAACAACGCCGGGATAATGTCCGGGAAAATAATCTCTCAGGTTGAACGCAATGTCAATTTGGCCTGCTAAATACCGTTCGGCCAAGTCATTAGTGCTGTACGCAAAGATACGGATGTCCAGATTGGGGTGGACGGACTTGACATACATTGCGGTTCTCAGAATCAGATCATAAGAGAGATTCTCCCGGATGCCGATATTCAAGGTGCCGGCATATTCCTGCCGGAAGGATTTCATTTTTTCGATCAGACGAAGCTGGGAATTCATGAGCTTGGTCTGCTCCTCATAGAAGACCTTTCCGGCCGGGGTAAGGGAGATGCCGGTACTCTTACGGGAAAACAGCTCAGTGCCCAGCTCGTCTTCCAGCGCCGTGATGCGCCGGCTCAGGGTGGGCTGAGAGATATACAATCTCTTTGCCGCTTCGGAAAAACTGCCGGAGGTACAAATGCTGAGAAAATAATTTATGCTGTCAAAATCCATAGTCCGCATACCCCTTTCTGGCTTTTTATCCATAATAACGAGAGCCCTGTGCTTTGTCAAACAAATAATGAAAAGGGCGAAGAGAAAAGCCGGTTGACAGACTTTGTTGAACAAATAATGAATAGCGGCAGGCCTTGGGCAATGCAATTTTGGTATTTTTCACGAAAAAGAAAGGGTGATACAATGAAAACAACGCATAAATCTACAAAAAATACAAATTTTTTCGAAATGAGGTAAAACCATGAGCGAAAATCAAGTCATCACTCCCGAACAGCTGGAAGAGTATATGCAGGGCCTGTATGCCAAGAGCAAGGTAGCACAGAAAAAGTTTGAACGCGAGTTTACCACCAACCGCCGTGTGGACGAAGTGCTTCGCGCCATCGGTATGAAGACTTGCGAATATGCAGAGGAACTCTGCACTGATGCTCTCAACGAGACCAAGATGGGAAACGTAAACGATAAGATGTCCAAACTGAAGGGCATTGTCTTCGGCCAGTGGGCTATTTGCAAGGGCCAGAACACTGTGGACTATGAAGACAGCCCTCTGGAGCCCGGCATCAAGATTCTCTACAAGCCCATGGGCGTAATCGGCTGCGTTATGCCCAGCACCAACCCTGTGGCCACCATCATCGGCAACGCCATGATGGCACTGAAGGGCCGCAACTCCGTGATTATCGCGCCTCACCCCATGTCCGTGCGGCTGTCTGTGAAGATGGTTAAGCTGCTGAGAGAGGCGCTTGAATCCGTAGGTGCTCCTGCTGACCTGATTCAGTGCATCAGCGAAGAGTACGCCAGCAGAGAGGCAACCAACCTGATGATGAGCACCTGTGACGCCTGCATTTCCACCGGCGGTGCCGGCCGTGTCAAGGCTGCATACTCCTCCGGTAAGCCTGCATTCGGTGTGGGTCAGGGAAACGTTCAGGAAATCGTTGATCTGGGCATCAGCGACGCTGAGCTGGAGAGACAGGCAACCCTGTGTGTAGCACACCGCGCCAAGGACAACGGTGTTCCCTGCGCAGGTGCCCAGACCGTACATATCCATGCCCAGCAGCTGGAGCAGTGGAAGGGATACATGCAGGAGCATGGCGCTTTCCTCATTGATAAGGATGAAGATATTGCGGCCCTTCGTGCTCTGGTGTTCCCTGACGGTGGCACCAAGCTCAACAGAGCAGTTGTGGGCAAGTTCCCCTATCAGGTGGGCGAAATGTGCGGCCTGAACATTCCCGAGACCGCCAAGATCATGCTGGTCAAGAATCAGGCCTGGGGCGAGGCCGAGGTTCTCTGCCGCGAGATTCTCTTCCCTATCGTTCGCTACACCGTTTATGAAAAGTTCGAGGATGCGGTTGACCGGGCTGTTGCAAACCTTGAGGTAGAGGGCGCTGGACACACCAGTACCCTGTGGACCACCAATGATGACCATGTAGAGTATGCGGCGAAGCGTATTCCTGTGGGCCGATTCCACATCAACCAGCCCACCATGGGCGGCAGAATCCCTATCATCACCTCTATTACCATCGGCTGCGGCACCTGGGGCGGCAACTCTGTCTCCGAAAACCTGACCTTCCGCCACCTGCTGAACAAGACCAGAGTTACCCGGGAAATCTCTGGCACCCAGCCCTGGTACTGCACCGATTGGGATAATTTTGAAAAATTCAATCCTCTTGCAGAATAAAGGAGCATAGAAGTGAGATTATACGAAGGACTTCGCGTCGTTGAGTTTACTACCAATATTGCCGGCCCCACAATCGGCCGTTGGCTTGCCGAGTACGGCGCAGACGTCATTCATGTGGAGCGTCCGGTTTACGGCGATGACAGCCGTGGATACCCTCCCATGTTTGACGGTGTCAGCGCCCAATATCACACCCTAAACCACGGCAAAAAATCTCTGGTTCTTGACCTGAAAGACCCGGAAGGTCTGAAAATCGCCAAAGAGCTGTGCAAAACCGCCGACATCGTACTGGAAAGCAACCGGCCCGGCGCAATGGACAGACTGGGGCTGGGCTATGAAGCCCTGCGGGAGATTAACCCCCGGCTGATCTACGGCTCCATCTCCGCATGGGGTCACAAAGGCCCTTATGCGGACAGACCCGGCTATGACGTAATTGCGCAGGGCGCATCGGGCATGATGTACTACAACGGCGACGACAACACCGGTCCGGTAAAGGTCTTTTGTGAAATCGGCGACTACGGCGCCGCAACCTCCGGATTCGGCGCAATCAATGCCGCGCTGTACTACCGTGAAAGAACCGGTCTGGGCCAGTATGTGGACATCTCTCTGGTGAAAACCCTTGCGTCCATGGCGGTAAAGCTGGATGACCAGCGCATCTACCACCGGGAGACGAAAAAGACCGGCAGTCAGGGTTCCAACCTGCTCTGCCCCTACGGCACCTTCAGATGTCCCGATGGCAAGTACATCATCATTGCCTGCTCCAACAACAGCCTGACCTTCCGCTTCTTCCGCCTCATCGGCCGTCCTGAGCTTTGCGAGGACCCCCGCTTTGCTTCCAACATGAAGCGACTGGAAAATACCGAAATTCTGATGCCGGTGCTGTATGAGTGGCTGGAGAAAATGGGTACTGCGGCAAACGCGGAAAAAGCGCTGCTGTCTGCCGGGCTGCCCTGCTCCAGAGTATACACCTATGAAGATGTGGACCAGGACCCCCATTACAATGAGGCCGGCTGGTTTGCCGACATCCCCATGCCCGAAGGAATGGCCCTGAGAACCCGTCGTCTAGTGGGCAGCCCCTTTGAATTCTCAGCCGACAAACCGGAGTACAAACCTCTTGAAGGCTTCGGCTGCGGCAACTATGAGATCCTTGGCCAGCTTGGCTACTCCAAAGAGCAGGTCGATCAGCTTGAGACAAGATGGGCTGAGGCTGTTAAGAAAGCCTAAGATACCACTGCGTTCTTCTTTTGCACGAGGGCTCTGCCAAAAACAGGGCTCTTGTGCGGCACACCCTCCAGATTTTTCATTACGAGGTGACACGATGAGCGATAAATACAATATTCTTTTCACTCCTTTTAATATCGGAAAACAGCAGATTAAGAACCGTTTCATTATGGGCCCCATGGGATGCAACCAGATGTATGACTCCTATGGCGCACTGAATAACGACGGCATTGCCTATTACACCGAGCGGGCAAAAGGCGGCTTCGGTGCGGTCTTCCTTGGCGTGGCCATGGTCGACAATCTGGTAGACAACTATCCGCCTACATTAGTAGAAAACCCGCTGTATGCACCGGGCAGATACAAGAAAATGGCCAGTATGCTGGTGGAGCGCTGCGGCGCATACGGCACGAAAGTGTTCGGCGAAGTGGGTATGGGCGGTGGCCGTAACTCCCGCGGGGCCCTTGCTCCTTCTGCAGTAGAAACCTTCAACTTTCCCAATGAGCGCAACCGAGAGATTACGGTGGATCAGATCCACAAGAAGCAGGAGTGCATGATCAAGGCTGCTGCTCTGATGAAGGACAGCGGTTTCGCCGGTGTGGACCTGCACGCAGCCCACTGGGGCTACCTGTTGGACAATTTCCTTATGCCTATCGCGAACCACAGAGAAGATGAGTACGGCGGATGCCTGGATAACCGGGTTCGCGTAATCACCGAAATGGTTGAAGGAATTCATCAGGTCTGTGGCAGCGATTTTGCTGTTACCATTGGTCTCGGCGTCAAGAGCTTCATCACTGCTTTGAACAAGGGTTCTCTCACCGGCGAAAACGAGGCCGGCCGTACCGTGGAAGAGGCCATTGAGATTGCGAAACTGCTGGAGAAGGCCGGTGTTAACGCCATTCTGGCTGACGTTGGCATTTACGACTCCTTCTATCACGCATGTCCTCCCGGCTATATGCCCAAGGGGCACGCACTGGATCTGTACGCGCAGGTGAAGGAGCAGGTGGGTATTCCTGTTCTGGCCCGTTCCAGAATGGGCGATCCTGACCTTTGCCTCCACGCAGTGGAATCCGGCAAGGTGGACGGCGTTGTTCTGGCCCGTCCTGCGCTGGCTGACCCCTATTTCCCCAGGAAAATCGAGATGGGCATTCCTGAGAAGATCAGACCCTGCATTGGGTGCAATGTAGGTTGCTACGGCAATATGGTGGAAAGAGGAATTGCCGGCGGCTGTGCTGTAAATCCCAGAGCCACCAGAGAACTGAACACTCGTCCCCGCAAGGCGGTCAATCCCAGAAAGATTGCCGTTATCGGCGGCGGCCCTGCGGGTATGCAGGCTGCGATCACTGCAGCAGAGTGCGGCCACACCGTAGAGCTTTTTGAGAAAAATTGCGCTCTGGGCGGCGAAGTTCTGGCTGCAGGTGCCGATTCCATGAAGGTCGACGTCCGCAGATACAAGGACTGGCTGATCGGCGAGCTGCGTGACAACAAGGTTCCTGTACATCTTAACACCCTTATTACCGCAGATGAGGTCCAGATCCGCGGCTTTGACACCGTCATTCTGGCTACCGGCGCAGAAAGTGTCGCTCCTGCCTCCATCAAGGGCATCAACAAGGCAGTCTCCGCTTTGGATGTGCTGGAAGGCAAGGTGAGCACCGGTAAGAAGGTGCTTGTGGCCGGCGGTGGTCAGATTGGCTGCGAGACGGCTGTTGCTCTGGCCCGTGACGGCTATGAGGTCTCTCTGCTTGAGGCTATGCCCTCGGTGATGGACGTGATGTTCGTACCCAAGCAGCCCAAGATGATGCTCAAGGCCATGCTGGAGCAGTACAAGGTCAACATGCTCACCGGTATGAAGCTGCTGGAAGTCAACGAAAAGGGCGCGCTGATCCAGAAAACTGACGGATCCACTGAACCCGAACAGCTGGAATGCGACACCACCGTACTGGCCATCGGTCTCCGTCCCGTCAACGCTCTTGCCGAGAGTTTCAGAGGCAGAAACATTACCATTTACCAGATCGGCTCTGCCCGCAGAGTAGGAGACATCTTCGGTGCGGTGCATGACGCGTTTGAAGTTGTTTACAACATGGATTGATAAAGTTATGGCTGACATCAGAGAACTGATTTTTCAAAAAAACGGTTCCGACAAAGTAACCGCCGGAATCTATACAGACAGTGACGGTATCGTATCCGGCATACCTGCTGCCCTGAAAAAGGCGGAGGAGATTGGGCTTTCTGTCACCTACGCAGTGCATGAAGGTGAAGAGGTCTTTGCCGGGGATATGCTCATGGAGTTTTCCGGAATGCCCACCCAGATCTGTACAGCGGAGGACAGCCTCATCAGTGAGATCTCCAAATATTCCGGCGTGGCCACGGCGGCGAGAGCATTCAGCCGTAAGGTCAGCGGCCGGGCGAAGATCGTTTGCGGCTCCTGGAAAAAAATGCCCGGAGAAATCAAAAACAAACTTCGCCAGGCCATGCTGACAGGCGGCGTCTCTGTTCGCATGTGCGATGAGCCCATGATCTATCTGGACAAGAATTATGTGGCCATCTTCGGTGGCGTGCAGAAAGCGCTGATCGCAGTCGCTGGTATCAATGACCGTAAAAAAGTCATTCAGGTCAAAGGCCGCTATGAAAACGGCAACATCGTCCGGGAAGCTCTTACTGCCCTTTACTCCGGCGCAGACACTATTTATGTGGACAGTGGAAAAATTGAAGACCTGAAAGCAGTCTCCGAAGCCCTGCGCAGTGCCCTCAGTGAGCTGCAGACCGGGGATGAAGAGCGAAAGCTCAGCCTGGCATACGGCGGAGGAGTGGTTCTGGATCAGATTGAGGAGATTATTGCCGCCGGTGCCGACATTATCGGCGTGGGCCGGGCCATAATCGATGCTCCGCTGATGGATCTGCGGCTGGAAGTGAAAGAGGTTCAGGCTGCCAAATATCAGCACTCCCAGTATCAGCTGTTCAATAAGCACGAGCTTACCATACAGGGCATACATCTCAATGGGACAAATCTGAATGAGCTTTCAGACGTAGTGGCCGATGTGATCGGCGTTTCCCGGGAGGATGTACTTGTTATTGACGTCCGGGACAGCTTCGTTTGCCTGGATGTACTGTGCAGCCACCTGGACCCGGAGAAGTTTGTCTCCAAAGAGGAAACCCTGCTCAAACAGCTTGGCCGAATCAAGGGCGTGGGACTGGAAGCCAACGCTTCTGTTGTCTCCAACGGTATGCTTGGCTGGATTGCCGGCGACGACGAGAGTATTTCCGAGGCACAGCTGGAAATGAGCCGCTCAAAAGCCCTGGCAGAACAGATCAGGTTGAACATTGCAAAGAGGGCTATCGTTTTCCCCACAGGCGCTGAGGTGGAAGCAGGGGAGATTGAAGACACCAACACCCCCTTCATCATGCAGAAGCTGACCGAGGCCGGCTTTACTGTGGATAAAGGCGAGGTAATGAAGGATGACCTGAGACTTTTCACTGCCGGACTTTCCCGGGCCGCGGAAATGGGCTACGGCCTGTGCATTACCACGGGCGGCGTAGGCGCTGAAAATAAAGATTTCAGCGTGGAAGCCATTCAGCTTCTGGACAGCAGTGCTGCGGCTCCTTACATCGCAAAGTTCCATGCAGGCCACGGCAGACACAGCAAAGACGGTATTCGCATCTGCGTGGGTCAGGAGGGTGTTACAACCTTTGTTGCTCTGCCCGGACCTCACGACGAGGTTGAGCTCTGCATTGACGCTGTCATTAAAGGCATCGGCGACGGCTGGAGCAAAGAAACTGTCGCGGCTACCGTTGCCGGCCTTCTCCGGACTCGCCTCAAGGAGAAACTCGCAGAAAAACACCATTGAGAACACTATAGTTAAATATAGTGGTTCAAAAATTGAAAGGAGAAAAACAGTGAAGATCGTAGAAAGAGTAGCACGTGTGGATCAGAGCAAATGCGTTGGCTGCAAAAACTGTGAACGCCATTGCCCCACCGATGCAATCAAAGTTACTCCCGGAGTAATGCCGGGGTATGTACCTCCCTGCGGCACTGCATGTCCTGCCGGAACGGATGTTCAGGGCTATATCGCTCTGGCAGGTGCCGGCAGATATGAGGATGCATACCGCCTTATTCGTCAGTCCAACCCCTTCCCCTCTGTATGCGGCAGAATCTGCAACCATCCCTGCCAGGCAGCATGCAACAGAAACGACCTGGATGAATCCGTGGGTATCCGCGACATCAAGCGTTTTGTCGCAGACAAGGCTTTCGAAAACGGCATGCCTGTTGTGGAAAAGAAGCGCAAATCCAACGGAAAGAAAATTGCCGTTATCGGCGCCGGCCCCAGCGGCCTGAGCTGTGCATATTACCTGCAGCTGAGTGGCTATTCCGTTGAGGTTTTCGAGTCTGAGAGTGTTGCCGGCGGCGTCCTGGCCTACGGTATTCCTGAGTACCGTCTGCCCAAGGCTGTGCTCAACCGGGACATTCAGGCAATCGAAGCCACCGGTGTGCAGATCCATCTGAACACCACCGTGGGCGAAGATGTGAGCTTTGACGAGCTGTACAAGAAGTTCCACGCTGTCTATGTTTCCACCGGCACTCAGCTCAGCCGCAAGGCCAACATTCCCGGCGAGGACATGCCCGGCGTGTATCATGGTCTTGATTTTCTCAAGGCAGTCAATCTGGGCAAGCCTGTTGAGATCGGCAAGAAGGTCGCTGTCATCGGCGGCGGCAACACGGCCATCGACGCTGCCCGTACTGCACGCAGACTGGGCGCAGAAGTCACCATTGTTTACCGCAGACAGAGAAACGACATGCCCTGCGAGGAGCGGGAGCTGCTGGAGGCCTTCGAAGAGGGCGTCCGTGTTCTGGATCTGGCCGCACCGGTTGAAGTGGTGGGCGAGGGCAAGGTTCAGGGCCTCAAGTGCGTGCGCATGGTTCCCAGTGTAAAGGACGAGAAGCTGCGCAGAAGTACCACCAAGACCGAGGAAGAGTTTGTTGTCGAGGTCGACAACATTATCGTGGCTGTCAGCCAGTATTCCGACTTCCCCTTCATCAACAAGGATGAGGTCGTTGTCTCCAAGGCCGGCCGTATTGTCCTGGACGAGAAGGGCATGAGCTCCAAGCCCTATGTTTTTGCCGGCGGCGATGTGGTCCGCGGCGCAGCTACTGCCATCCAGGCCATCGCAGACGGCAAGAAGGCGGCAGTCAACATCAATAATTATCTTGGCTCCCAGTCCGGCATCACCGCGGGCGAAGAGATCGTCCTGCCCGAGCTGGAGGTTGGCAAGACCAGCGTGCTCAGCGCCGCAAAGATGAACAATTTGCCCATTGCTGAGCGTGTCACCAACCAGAAGGAAGTTGCCATCGGTCTCACCGAACAGCAGGTCAAGGATGAGTGCGGACGCTGCCTCAAGTGCCACGGCACGGCCAAGGTTGATCCCAGCCTTTGCCTGAACTGCTCACTGTGCTGGGAGCTGTGCACCCACGGTGCAATCAGCATGGAGCCTCTGGACACTCCCCATGTTGTCACCTGCGATTACGACGGCTCCGACAGAGTGGAAGAGATCATCGAAATCTGCAACAAGGCATTTCTCCGTCCTCTGGACAGCACCTGCCAGTGCACCAACACGACCGCCGAGGAGATCGTCCGTGCGATCATGGCCGGTGCCCGTACCATCAAGGACTTGCACCGCATGACCGGTACCGGCGGCGGCTGCGGCGGCTACTATTGCTCCAACACCATGTACAGACTTCTTGAGGCTGCCGGCTACCCCCAGACCGATCACGAGACCACCGACACCTCCGATTACGAGACCTATCACTACATCAAGCCCCTGCTCTTTACTCTGCCCGAGGGGGTCATGGATCACGATAAGCGGATCAGCCATGACATTGAGGAACAGAAGTTCGTTCAGTGGAACCCCGCAGAGGTTGAAAAGGGCAATGAGATGTACCGCAAGATGATGAAGGAAAGGAGCGAGAAAAAATGAGCGACGTAAAAATTTATCCGGCAAGAGAGATTAACAATTTCAGCGTTTCCGTTTACAGCAACAAGCCTGAGATGCACGCATATGAGCATCCCGACATGGTTTCGGTCAAGGTCAGCGACCTGTTCCCCGGAATGCCTGAGGCAATCTACTCTCACAGCGGCGACGATCTGAAGCCCACGGCGGACTCTACCAGAGAAGCCCTGAAGAACATTGACATGTCCAGGATCAAGCCCGGTGACAGCGTCAATATCATGACCTGTGAGCACGGCTTCCTCATGTTCGGCGGCCTGCCCTACATTGAGATGGTCAAAACCATCAAGGAAGAAATCGAGAGACGCACCGGTGCTTACGATATCCGTACCAAGGTCGTTATGTACCGTACTCCCCGTGAGGGCGACGAGGTCATTGACTTCTACGAACTGAAGGAGCATCTGGGCGAGGTTGAGGCCGTCAGCTCCTACGAAAAGGGCGTTCCCATTGAGACCAGAATCGGCACACTCTGGGGCCTGGAGAAGGTTTTTGATGCAGATCACCTGATCTTCGCTTACTACGATGATCCCCGTGAGATCTACGTGAACAACTACTACCGCAAGGCATTCAAGGCCTTCACCATGGACCTGATGCGTCTGGAGACCCGCACCCTGTTCCACTTCGGCTTCGGTTCTCCCACCGGCCATGGAACTGCGGGTATGGTGGTGCCCACCTCCGTCTATGACTCCGACTTCATTCAGAGCAAGTGGGCCTTCTGCTGCTTTATGCGCACTACCCCCAACGGCCTGATGAAGGTCGAAGCCTGCAAGAGCCTTTATGACATGGACATCAAGTGCTCCGAGACCGCATTAAAGTACTATCCCTACATGAACCGCCTGCTTACTTCCCTCAAGGATTATACCATCATTCTTGACGGCAGCCGCTGGCTGTCTTACATGC
This sequence comes from uncultured Eubacteriales bacterium, assembly GCA_900544295.1. Classification (GTDB taxonomy): domain Bacteria; phylum Bacillota; class Clostridia; order Oscillospirales; family Oscillospiraceae; genus Scatomorpha; species Scatomorpha intestinigallinarum. The sequence continues at coordinate 161,968 of UQUO01000001.1, forward strand.
ACTGCGCAGGCATCATTGCAGGTGCAAACTGGAACTCTTACATGGACCACTATGATTTGGAAAACGCGTCCCTGTCTCTGGACCAGTTTGTTGCAGCAGTAATGGATAAATCCAGGAATCCCCTGGGCTGCATCATCATGAACCAGGGCTGGTATGGTCTGAATGTAGGCTTTGTAAAGCGCTTCCCTTCCATCTCCGTGGGCGACGAATTCCGCGCTCTTATGGCACAGGATACTTTCAACTACCGCTTCAATGATTATCCCCTTATCCGTAAGGCTGATGATCTTGTGGGCGCAGTTGAGATGGCTAAGGAGATCACCGGCAACGACATGATTATTGCTTATGACGGTAGCTATGGCTACATCAACTGCACCAGAAGCGCTGCTGAGCAGCTCTTTGCTAATGCCCCCGCCATCCAGAAGCTTGTAGATGAAGAACTTTATCCCATGTATATGGAGCAGCGCGGACTCACAATACCCGATTACATGAAGTAATCCTTCCAATATAATCCTTGGCAGAGAGATGCTGCGTGCATCTCTCTGCCAAGGATGACTTCTAAGATAATAATCAAAGAAAGGGAAGATTATGGAAAACAAAGATAAAGTTGCCCTCGTGACCGGTGGACTGACCGGTATCGGAAAAGCTGCAGTTATGGAGCTTGCAAAAAAAGGCTATACGATCATCATTTTCGGTCGTTCTGATGCAAAGGCTCCCGCTGTGATCAAAGAAGCGGAAAGCTATGGCGGCAAGGCATTTTTCAAACATTGTGACGTGACAGACTCTCAGCAGGTAAAAGAGGGCTTCGCGTGGATAAAGGACACCTTCGGTGCTTTGCACTGCGCATTTAATAATGCTGGACAGGGGCTGCATGCAAGACCCTTCCACCAATTCAGCGAGGCTGATATAGACTTCCAGCTGCAGCTGCTGGTAAAGGCACAGATGATGTGCCTCCGTGAAGAGATCCCGTTTATGCTTGAACAGAATTATGGTCGAATCGTCAACACCTCCTCCGGTGCCGGCCTGGTAGGGTCTAAAGGCGGAGCCTTATACAACGCCTGTAAACACGCAGTGGTTGGTTTAACCAAAGGCACAGCTCTGGACTACGCTCAAAACGGCATCACAGTAAACGCCATTTGCCCTGGGTCTATTGAAACCGAGCTTATAAGCACACTGAGAGAAAATCCTACAATGTGGGAGAGAGTTTGCTCCAGCAACCCTATAGGCAGACTTGGCCAGCCTTGGGAGATAGGCAGAGTGGTCTCCTTCCTCTTTGAGGACGACTCCGAGTTTATTAACGGCGCAATTATTCCTGTTGACAGTGGCTATTGTGCAGGCACGTTCAAATAGAAGAAATATAAAGCTTTAAAGAGTTCCTTGAAGTGAAGACCTTTCCTGCATCTCAGGGGGATATCCTCCCTGAGATACAGATTAAGGATATTTGTGAATTATAAAACTTAAGAAAGGAGGTAAAACATGAGCGACAGAAAGAAAAAAAGAGGCATTTACTATGAAGCATCTCAAACCGTGGAGGATATGAGAAAGCTTATCAGCTGGTTTCGTATTGAAGACTGCAGAACGGATATGGTTCGGTTCGGTAATGAGTTCGCCCATCCTCTGGGGGCGGATGCGCTGAGTATGGACACTTCAGCAGGTATAGCTGCCAGAACCAATATTACCGCTCCGGAGACTTTCCCGCAGCTGCGTGAGGAGGTGCAGAACGGCAGCAAACGTGCTTTCGATCAGGCCAATCTGGACCATCCCGAGTGGGAAGAGTTCGGCTGGTGGGAGGAGTATGACGATATTCCCGGCTGCCCGGAAGAACCCGATGCACCCAAGCTTCATGCGCTGGTACGCAGACTGAGAGAGAATGAGGCAAAGGGACCGTTTCCCACCATCCTGGTCATTCCCACAGGAGCTCTGTTCTTCAACGATATCTGGCTGTTCTCTAACGCAACTATAACCAAGTATCTTGGTGCGCAGACGGTTATCCCTAAATTCAGAAGTCTTGTGGATGCGCCTTACCCCGCAGCCGTGAACGACCTGCACGCTACTTATCAGTGGATGATCGACAATGCGCAAGCGCTGAACATTGATACCGACCGCATTGTGATTTACGGCATGAGCAGCGGCGGTCATCTGGCATCTGCACTGCCTTTCAGACTGAAAAGATACGGTTGGTGCGGCGGTCATATGCCGCGGGGTGTGATTGCGCAGGTGCCCTTCCTGGACGACAGGGAGACTACCCGCCCGATGCGCTCCATCGGAAAGAGCTGGTCCGGTCTGTTTAATCGCGCAGCCAACATGTGCTACATGGGAAATAACTTTGCATCAGGATTTATCGGCCCTGAGGCTTACGCAAACCATGCAACCGTTGAGGAGTGCAGAGGCCTTTGCCCCTACATTTTCCAGATTCAGCAGGACGACTGCGGCAGTGATCATACCCTGGAATTTGTCTCCAAATTAGGTCAGGCAGATGTTTACTGCAGCCTGATCATGCAGGGCGGCACCACCCACGCAGGAATTAACCGGCTGAGTGAGGTCAAGGTGGATGTTTCTGAAACCTATCCCGGCGGAGTGGCCGTTCTGCCCGAAGTGCATATGCCCTTCATGAACATCAACCAGGGCAGCGAGTTTGTGCCCATGACAGGGGACGATCCCCCCGCACTGATCGAACAGTTTGTTCTGGGACATATCAAGGATCTGCTCATTCACGACCTGCGCCGTCTGAACAGAAAATAAACGCCGGTAAGAACGACAACTTACCTGAAGGAATGACGACGTTGCTGCAAAACCCGAATTCAAACCGGCTTTCAGCGAAGTATTTAGATGCGAATTTTGATTGAATACTGTTTTCTGTTGAAAAGCAGTAATCGTGACGAACCTTGAATGAAAATTGGATACGAATGAATTTATAACGAAAGAAGAGAGTATATGGAAAAGAAAAACAAACTAAGAGCCGGCAGAATTTGCGTTGGCGCTACAATCAACAGCCTTGCTGCAACTTCAGCATTTGTCGTAATTGCCCTGATGCTCTATGAGCTGACAGGCAAGCTGAACGTACCGTATTCAACGCTGTCCGTGGCGTATACTTTCGCCTATGCAGGAATGATGCTGGCATCGTTCTTCGGCGGAAAGATCATCACCAGAAATGGACGGCTGGGTCCTGTAATTTCCACAAGCGCAGCACTGTTCGGTCTGCTGTCTCTGACCTATACGAACAGCGTATGGCTGGTGTACGTTGCCGCGCTTGTTTACGGTTTTGGCCAGGTACTTACGTTCTTCTACATGAATATCGCGATCGTATCATGGTATGGCGTAGGCCAGTCGACGGTGCTCGGTGTGGCCCAGGCCGCAACGACCGTTGGCGGAGCAGTAGTAACGCCTGTTGTTGCTTCGTCGCTTGAGTCCTCCGGTTATACGAAGGCCGGCATTGTGCTGACGGCCATTATTGTTGTAACCATGTGCGTGTCCACATTGCTCCTCTGCGGCGATATGCCTTCCAAATACGGCATGTCTCCGGTTGACTTGGAGAGCAAAAAGGATAAAAAAGCAGCTGCTCCCAAATATGAGGTTTATCAGGCGTCCATGCCGTCCGGGAGAGCCTTGCGGACTCCGGTGTTTTTCGGCGTGGCATTGCTGGGCTTTTGTATCTCGGTAGGCACCAATGTATATAATTCCAACCAGTACCCCATGCTCACCTCCTTTGGAATTGATATGATGACTGCGGCAAAGCTTGTCTCTCTTGGCCTTATATGCAATGCAGCAGGTTCCATTATCATTGGCTGGCTCACAGCCAGACTTGGCCTGCGCACGGGTTTCCTCATTCCTGCAATCAGTCTGGTTGTAGTGTTCTTCCTCGGCTTTACGATCGGCGGTATTCCCGGAGCAATTCTTATTGCCGGCTCTGATCTGTTCTTTACTTATTCCAAGCTCAGACAGGGAATCATTTTCAATTCCCTTTTCGGCAATAAGGTTAGCCCGGATTTGATTGCGTGGGACGGCATTGCGGTGTGTATCGCATCCATGTTTGCAGGTCCTCTTGCTGCCCTTATCTCCGAAAAATCCGGTTCCTATCAGTTAGTAGGCTACATTGCAACGGCAATATTTGCTGTTTGCGTCCTCCTTCTGCTCTATCTCACCTCCGATAAGACAAGAGAGCACATCAAGGAGATCGATGCGCCTTATAAGGAAAAGGAGCAGGCATAAACAAACCCTTGGCCTCAGCGGTAAAGTGCAAAAAATATAGGAGGTTATTTCAATGGGTAAAATTACGACGGTTCTCGGCGATATTTCCCCTGAAGAACTGGGTTATACAACGATTCATGAGCATCCATTTATGCGGGCAGACAGTGACGGGGTTCTTCCGCTTCCCGAAGATGCCACCCCCGAAAAAACTGCTTTTGCCGTTGAAAACCTGACTTATCTCAAAACATCTACTTGCAGTTGGACACTCAAAGAGTATTTGGGAAATGATGATCTGGAACTGGAAATCAAGGAGCTGCTGGAATTCAAAAAAACCGGCGGTCAGGCTCTTTTGGATGCGACATATATCGGTTGCCGAGTAAATGATTACCCAAATAAAATCCGGGAGCTTTCCAGACGCAGCGGGATAAAGATCATTTGCGGTACGGGCTATTACGGAGACTATACCTATCCTGCAGCCTTTGACTCCAATGATTCAAAGGCAATCAGGCAGCGCCTGATTGCGGAGCTTACGGAAGGTATGGAAGGGTCCGATTTGAAGGCAGGATATATCAAAAAAGGCTTCGGCCTTTCCGATGAAATATCCGCTGCAGATATGAGCGTATTTCGCAGTATCTGCGAAGTGGCCGCAGAAACAGATAATCCCTTTGTCATTCACGGACCGAACACCCGGGAAAGTGCTCTTGAGGCGGTGCGAATCGCTGTGAAAGAATACGGGATAAAACCTGAACGCATTGACATGTGTCACATGGATTTCCTTTATTCAACCTACTGCAAGTATTATCCTGATGCCAAGGCTTATTTTTCCGATCCCACGAAAGCCGCTGCATCTGTAGCCGATTTTGCTTCGGAGCTGCTTGATATGGGCGTGTATGTTAACTTTGACGGCTGGGGAGATATCCACGGCTCCCGCCATAAGCTCAATCAGGGCTTTGACTATTGTTGGGGCTTTGATGACTTCTTCCGCCTTGCCGTTGTGGCAAAGCTTCTGGAAAAAGGCTATGCCGAAAAAATAATGTTTGGCCATGATAAGTACAACAAGCTGGGCGGCTTTTACGGAGGAGCATACGGCTACACCCGTTTCCCCACCTTTGCCATTCCCGCACTCAGGGAGATGGGCTATGAAAAAGAAGCCCAGCTCATCACCGTTGCAAACCCGGCAAGATTCCTCAGCCATTCCTGAACCAAACAGCAACCCCTCAAAATAAAGTCAGCACGATCTTGTGCGACAGAAAAAAGATAGGAATTCTTATATGAAAAACAATGTTGTAAAAGGCTCATTATGCTGCGCCGGATGCGTTATCAACGTCGGCTTCAGCTATCTGATGACAAACCTGGCCGGCCTTCTCTGTGTTCCTCTGGTGACGAAGCTGGGCTGCGCCTACACGGATATCGCTATGATCTGGACCACCCTTTCTCTGGGCGCTGTCATTGCCAGAGCATTCCAGGGCCAGCTCTACGATAAGTTCAATCCGAAAACTGTCACTCTGCTTGGCGCATTCTCTTACATCTTCGGCCTTTGTGGTCTGGCCTTTGTGAAAACACCCATGCAGGCGGTCCTGCTGTATGTCCTCGTCGGTATGAGCAACAGCTTCTGCGGCTCTCTGCCCTTTGCTCTTCTCGGCTCCAAATGGATCGGTGTGGGTCGCGGAACCATCGTCGGCCTGACCGGTGCTTTCGCAGGCATCATCACCATCTTTATTTCTCCTCTTGCTGCCAAAATGGTCAATATTGCAGGCTTTGAGACGGTTGCAATCGCCAGCGGTTTGATTCTCGGCGGTCTGCACGTTGTGTCCACCCTCCTGTTTGTCTGCCGTCCCCCCGAGGCTTACGGCATGAGCCCCATTGACATTCATTTTCTTGCTCCCAAAAATAACAAAAACAGTGCAGAAACTGCTGTCTATGAGACTAGAATGCCCATTAAGGAACTGTTCAAGCTGCCCGTATTCTGGATCGTTCTCGTTTTGCCCGCATTCATTGCTATCGCACAGTCCGGCTTCTACTCCAACCGCAGCGGTATCTGGACTGAGATGGGCCTGAGCCTGGAGCAGATTGGCACCCTCGGCGGCGTATTCACTCTGTGCAATGCCATCTTTGTCTGGGTATTCGGCTTCCTCAGCGATAAGATCGGTTTCCGCAAAACGGTTCTGGGCTTTGCTGTTCTCGGTATCGTTGTCTATGCCCTGTATCCTGTCTATGCCGGACTTGGCTACGCCGCAGCCTTTGCTATGGCAATCTTCTTTAACGTTGGCCAGATCAATGCCTATTTCGGGCCCAATGTTATGCTGCCTCTCTTTGGCAAGAACAAGTCCAATGTTACCATCAGCTGGTCTTCCATGATCGCCTCTGCCGGTGCCATGCTGGCTCCCGTTGTGGTCAAGTTTGCAGGGAGCTACAACAACTTCCTCATTATCGGCGCTGTGGTCTACGTGATCGTTCTGGTGCTTACCATCATTGCCACCATGCCCTCCAGCCTGCAGAAGATCAAGGATGTCGACGCAAAGTATATGGAAGCCCACGGTATTACCGAGGCCGAATAATTTCTTATCTTTTTCAGCAACTGCTCCATAAGGGGCAGTTGCTGAAGCTGAATGAATTGCGTTTTTGGGAAGGTAAAACGCATATAAAAAGGGGCTAAGCGTAATCGAGCCCAAGTGGTCTCGCCCGGGAATTAATGGTGCTTGGTCCGGTAAGCCGGAAGGGAAGAGCAGCGCATTTTTTTCTATCATCAGCGGAAATGTTCTGGACTGCTTCGCTTACGATCTGAGGCGTCTCTGGGTGAAAGAGCTGTAAGGCAAGCGTTTTCTGCAAAAAGGAGTTTTAACGGTGGTAGTAACAAGTGGGTTGAAAAAAATTATCGGCACAAAGGCGTTTTACAAAGCAGCGTTGGCTTTTGCTATTCCGCTGATTTTGCAGGACACGGTTTCCAGCTTTGTCAATCTCCTGGACAACATGATGATCGGAAGCCTGGGAACGGAGCAGATGTCTGGTGTGGCTATCGTCAACCAGTTCATCAATCTGTTTACTATGTGCATCTACGGCGGTGTAGCCGGTGCCAACATTTTTGCTGCTCAGTACATCGGCAACAACGACAATAAAAATGCGCAGCATGCCATTCGCTTCAACTTCATCATGGTCACCTGCTTTTCGGCGCTTTTCATTGCCGTAATGTATCTTTTTCAGGACAAGCTGATCTCCGCCTTCCTGCATACAAGCTCCGGTAAGGGAGACCTTCAGGCTACCCTGCAATACGGAAAGGAATATCTGAAAATCATGCTTTGGCAGGTGCTGCCCTTTGCCCTGGCCACAACTTATGCAATGACCCTGCGGCTGGGAAAAGACTCGATGACACCGATGAAAGCCAGCTTTGCGGCCCTGTTTACCAACCTGATCTTCAACTATCTGCTGATTTTCGGCAAACTGGGTTTCCCCAGACTGGGTGTAGCCGGTGCAGCAATTGCAACGGTGATTTCACGCATTGTGCAGCTGGGCATCATTTCTGTTGCTGCCCACAGAAACACGGACCGCTTCCCCTTCCTGAAGGGCTTGTTCAGATCACTGTATATTCCTGGAGAACTGACATGGTCCATTGTGCTGAGAGGGCTTCCTCTGCTGTTTAACCAGCTGCTGCTGTCCGCAGGTCAGGTTCTGATGAATCAGATTTACAGCAACCGGGGACTTGAGGCCGTCGCATCCATGAACATTGTGACCACGGTTGCCAACCTGTTTGTCGTGATTATGTGGTCTTTCGGCAACTATATCGCAATCTATACCGGAAATCTTCTGGGCAACATGGAATTTGACAAGGCGCGGGGGGAGTGTCCCAAACTGATGGCTCTTTCCTTTGTGTGCTGCATTGCCGGGAGCATTCTGCTGGCGGCTATTTCCGGGCTTATCCCAAGGCTCTACAATGTGCTGCCGCTGGTGCGGACTCAGGCCACACAGATGCTGCTGATCACTGCTGTTGCTATCCCAATACAGTCTTTATCAATAAGCACCATGTTCCTGCTTCGGGCAGGTGGAATGACAAGAATAACCAGTCTTTTCGACTGCGGAAGCACCTGGCTTTTGTTCATTCCTGCCGCCTGGCTGCTGGTGAAGTTCACTGCATTTACCCTGCCGGTGGTGTACCTGCTGGTCAATTGTCTTGAACTGGTGAAGGCCGGAATCGGCATTGTCCTTTCTGCCAAAGGCGTTTGGGTAAATAATATAATATCAGTCGGCGCGAACAAAACATAAAACGAAAAAATGATTGTTCCCGTTATTCATGCATTTTCAGGTGCTGATCGGCTTCCACGTCAGAAGATTCACTTCGCATGGGATACGGGAAAAGGTATACTATCTGTTACAAGCGCTCATTTCAAAAACAAAAGAAGAACCTTTCAAATTGAGGTGAAAAATGAAAGAAAAATCAATGGGTGTTCCTGAGCTTAGCCGGGCGAAGATGATTACGCTCACCCTGTGCTTCTTTCTGGTATTTTTTGTTGCCAGTGACACGCTGATTCTAAGCACCGCTTCCGTAAGCATTCTCAATGATCTGGGCGGACAGCAGCATTACTCCCTTATTTTTTCCATTCGTGGTATTACCATTGCAGTTACCTGCATGCTCTGCGGCCGCCTGATCGACAGGATGGGACGCCGCAACATGCTGCTCTTTGGCCTGCTCATAGGACTTCTCTCCAACGTTTTGGGCGCAACAGCCCCCAATATGCTTGTGCTGGTTGTTTCCCGCGCACTGTATGGCCTGGGCTATGGCTTTATTAATGCCGCAGTCATGATTATGATCAACGAGCTTTTCGGCAAAAAGAGCGGATATGGATACCTGATTACACTCATCGGCTACGGTGTGGGCAACGTCGGCGTTCCGCTCCTGGCCGGATGGCTGGTTGAAAACTATACCTGGCGCTGGGGCTTCTGGCTGCTGGTCGCTTCGGCTGTGGTGTGCATTGCGCTGCTGGTGTCTTCCTGCCCCAACTATACAATGCTTCAGGAATCCAACAGCAAAAAGCTGGATGTGAAGGGCATCATCTACTCTGTTCTGGCCATCAGCGGCCTTGTCGGCGTGCTCTCCTTCGGCGGCAAGAGTTTTGCCTGGCTGAGCCTGACCACGCTGGTTCTGGTTCTGTTTACGATAGTGATGTTTGTCCTGTTTATCCGTACAGAGAAGAACATAGACCAAAACATTGCCATTTTTCCTGTGTCCATGATGCGCTCCAAAGTGCTGATGGGCTGCGCCATAGGGCAGTTCTGCATGTCGGTCAACAGTACCTGCCTTTATGTGTACATCCCTTACTACATGCAGCAGGAAATGGGCACCACCGCAACTCAGGCTGGCGCAGCCACCTCAATTATCTCCTTTATGACCACGGTATTCGGCGCAATTTTGCTGGTTGCCATGGTCAAGGCCCAGCGCCATTCTGTCTTCGGACTGATCACGGTTGTTGGAGAAGCCATTGCTCTGGTTCTCATCAGTATTTTCATCTCGCCCACTCTCAGTGTAATGGCCATGTATGTGCTGGTCCTCTTCTACGGCCTGACCCAGTCTGTTGAGTCCTATGCCTTTACCATGACCCTGCAAGCCGGCGTTTCGACTCAGGAAATTGCCATTGGAACGGCCTTTATCCAGTTTGTACGCCAGTTTACCGGTGTTGCTGCCACAACCATGGCATCCCCCATCCTCAGCATGAGCTCCAGCTTCGGTGCAGGTATTAAGAACGTGTTTATCTTCGCCGCTGTGCTGACGGTAATTGGCGCTGCCACCTTCGCTATGCTGGTTCCGATCAAAAAGAAAGCTGCTGTCGCAGCATAAATTCGTTTTCGAATATTAAGGAAGAATACATACAAAAAGGGGAGCTTTGGCAGAAGCGGTCCTGCTGTGGGCTGTGAAAACAAAAAGTTCCCCTTGAATCCATAATCCGGTAAGCAACATGGAAAATAACGAATACAGGGAGCCCTTATTCTGAACACATAAAGGAGAACATGATGGATAAGCATGAATTAACTGAACTTTTGAATCATGTGGCGGACGGGAGCATCAGCCCGGATGATGCGGCGCTCAAGCTGAAAATACAGCCCTTCCAGGAAATCGGCGAATACGCAAAGGTGGATTTTCACCGTGGCATTCGTCAGGGCGTGCCCGAGGTGATTTACGGCGCAGGGAAGGCCAAGGAGCATATTCTGGGCATTTCGAAGGCCATGGTAAATAACGGGCAGAAAACCATCCTGATTACCCGTCTGAGCGAAGAAGCGGCCGAATTTGTGAAGAGAGAGCTGCCGCTGAACTACAACAGCATGGCCCATGTGGGCATCATCGGTGAAATGCCTGAGGTCAGCGGCAAGGGACGGATTCTGGTTGCTACCGGGGGCACCAGCGATATCCCCGTGGCCGAGGAGGCTGCGCTGACGGCTGAGGCTTTGGGCAATGACGTGCTGCGCCTTTACGATGTGGGGGTGTCCGGCATCCATAGACTGCTGTCACATATGGACATTGTGATGAGTGCCCGGGTAATTATTGCCGTTGCGGGTATGGAAGGCGCACTGCCTTCAGTGGTGGGCGGCCTCGTGGACTGCCCGGTAATCGCCGTTCCCACCAGCGTGGGCTACGGCGCGGCATTCGGCGGCGTGGCAGCACTGCTGAGCATGCTCAACTCCTGTGCCAGCGGAATGAGCGTTGTCAACATTGATAACGGCTTCGGTGCGGGCTATCTTGCCAGCATGATTAACCACATGGACTGAGGGATCGAGCATGAAGCTGGATGAATTCTTCGCTGAACATCCGAAAGCGGCGCTGGCTTTTTCCGGCGGAACGGACTCTGCTTTTCTGCTGTATGCGGCCAGAAGCGCCGGAGCGGATGTAAGACCCTATCTTGTCAAGTCTCAGTTTCAGCCGGAATTTGAGTATGAGGATGCAGTCCGGCTTTCCGGCGAGCTGGGGGCTGAGCTTCGCGTGGTCAATGCAGACATTCTCCAATATGACGAGGTGACGGCCAATCCGGGAAATCGTTGCTATTTCTGCAAAAAACGAATCATGGGGGCGATTCGCGCAGCAGCTGTTGCCGACGGATATGAGACCATGATTGACGGCACCAATGCCAGCGACGAATGCGGCGACCGGCCGGGCATGAAGGTTTTGGAAGAGCAGCACATTTTGTCTCCGCTGCGCATTTGTGGACTGACGAAAAGCGATGTCCGCCGCCTTTCCAAAGAGGCAGGGCTTTTCACCTGGGATAAATCGGCCTATGCCTGCCTGGCTACCCGGATTCCTGCCGGAGAGAAGATCACGGCGGAAAAGCTCAAGGCCATTGAGGAGAGCGAAGCGGTTCTTTTTGCCATGGGCTTTTCGGACTTTCGCGTCCGGCTTCGCGACGGCGGCGCGCTGCTGCAATTTACGGAAGAACAGCAGCGCCGGGCGCAGGAGATGCTCGGAGAAATCACGACAGAACTGTTAAAGCATTTCGAAACGATAAAAATTGACCTGAAGGCGAGGGAGAAGAGCAAATGAAAACACTGTACATAGACTGCGCAATGGGCTGCGCGGGGGATATGCTGACGGCGGCCCTGTTGGAACTGCACCCGGACAGAGAGGGCTTTATCCGCAGGATGAATGCCGTGCTGAATGGAAAAGCAGTGGTTTCCGCCGTGGCCGATAAAAAATGCGGCATTGTTGGTACCCATGTTTCCGTTCTGATCAACGGCGAGGAAGAAGGGGAGCATGAGCATCACCACCATGAACACGACCATGAACATAAGCATACCCATCACCACCACACCGGCATTCAGGAGATCCGGGCGTTTATCGACGCCGTTGACCTCCCGGAAAAGGTGAAAGCAGATGCCAAAGCGGTCTATGATATTATCGCTCAGGCGGAAAGCACCGCACACGGGGCGGAGATAGAAAACATCCATTTCCACGAAGTAGGCTCTCTGGACGCGGTAGCGGATGTGCTTTGCGTATGTGAGCTGCTTTATGAGATCGCCCCGGAGAAGGTTATGGCCTCTCCTGTCAATGTGGGCTACGGCCATGTAAAATGTGCCCACGGGATTGTGCCAGTTCCGGCTCCCGCAACGGAGCTGATTCTGCGTGGCGTCCCCATGTATTCCGGACGAGTGGAGAGCGAACTCTGTACCCCCACAGGGGCAGCGCTGTTGAAGTACTTTGTATCAGAGTATGGAACCATGCCGGTTTTGAAAGTGAGCAAAGCGGGCTACGGAACGGGAAAAAAGAATTTTGAAGTGGCCAATGTGGTGCGCGCGGTTTTGGGCGAAACCGAAAGCAAACGCTCACAGATTATTGAGCTTGTATGCAACATAGACGACATGACGGCGGAGGAACTGTCCTTTGCTATGGACGAGCTTTTCGCGCTGGGCGCTTTTGACGTCTACTTCACCCATATCGGCATGAAGAAATCAAGACCCGGCGTTATGCTGACATGCATGTGCAGCGAAGAAAAAAGGAAAAAGATGCTGCGCTGCATCTTCAAAAATACCACAACGCTGGGCGTTCGGGAGTATGTCTGCAACCGGTATAACCTGAGCCATTCAATGTGCACGGCGGAGACGGAATACGGACCAGTGCGCATCAAGAGCGCGGAGGGTTACGGCGTAAAACGCAGCAAATGCGAATATGAGGATCTTGCCGCACTGGCCAGAGCAAACGGAAAAACCCTGCGGGAAATTGAAGAGAGCGCTTATGAAAACCAGAAAGACAAACAAAATATCTGACAATACCATACGTCGGCTTCCCCGTTATCTCCGGTGCCTGGACGAGCTTGAGCGACAGGGGAATACCCGTGTGTCCTCGGCCATGATCGGCAATCACCTGAACAATACCCCTTCACAGGTCCGGCAGGATCTGTCTCAGTTCGGCAGCTACGGTATGCAGGGCTATGGCTATAACATTGAAAGTCTGCGCGCCAGCATACATGCCATTTTAGGCACCGATGCGACGCACACGGTGATTATCGCTGGTATCGGCAGTCTGGGCCATGCCCTTCTTGAGCATCTGCCCCTGGCTGCAAACGGCTATCAGATTCTAGCCGGTTTTGATGTAGACCCCAAATTAATCGGCCAGAAAATAAACGGCGTTCCCATCCTGAATTCCGAGGATTTCGGTAGCTTTATTCAAAACAATAAGCCGGCAATCTGCATTCTCACCGTTCCGACCTCCGCAGCGGTAGACTATGCCAAACAGGCCTCTGAAAATGGTGTGGCCGCAATCTGGAACTTTGCCAATGTGGATTTAAGCACCCTGGGGCTGGAAGCGGCGGTTGAAAACGTAAAACTGATGGACAGCCTATATACCCTGACCTATTACAGCAGAGACGGGGAATAAACTGTGTGATACTATTTTCCGATAAAAAAGCAGACACTTTTTATCGGAAAGACGCCGCTTAATGCGTCGCCCTTCTGCGCTGAAAGCGCAGAAGACGTCTCATGCAGACTCCGACGCGCTGTCGCGCCATTAAAAGTAGGCTTTGTCTACTTTTAATGGGAGCCTAGTATAAGAAAGCTGTGTGAAATACCCGATTTTGTTCTATCATACCGGGTCTTGAATGGAAAGAGGGAACGAAGGTCAGGGCGCCGTTACTCAGCGAATGCCATGCTTCGGTGGAATGTAAAGTGATTCAGGAGATCGAGATAGGAGGAGACCACGTTTTCTTTGTGTACTCAGTTGAAGCAGTACACTGTGATGAGAGATGGCTGAATGAAAGTGGAAACATAGACTTCGTAAAAATCGTTCTTCTTTGAAACGGTACCTGTGAATGGGGAAAACATTCATGATAATGTTCCGGAACACCTCATTTCGGCGGGGATCTACTTTCCTCATAATATAAGAAGAAAGAATTGCCAGTAATCTGCAAGGACAAAAAGGGACATCCCCCTTTAGCCCAACAGTGAAGCACTTTACATCACTTACATCAAACGGTGCAAAAGCTGATGCAGAGACGAAAAAATCGCACATTTGGGTTAAATTCGCCTGTTGCGGCAATCTGATTTATATAAAAGACCATGAGGAACGGCTGCTTCTCATGGTCTTTTTTTGCCCAAAGCATTCTGTGAACGGGCAGGACGCAAACTATATCATTTATAGGAAATCCACTATAATTCGTACCACAATACCAAATGATTTACCAAAAGGAGTTTTGCGGTATGAATAACAGTTTTGCCGCCCAACATCCGGAGCTTGTCTGCGAATGGTCGGAGAGGAATCTGCCGCTTACACCGGATAGGGTAACATACGGCTCCAACAAAATTGTATGGTGGAAAGCAGACTGCGGGCATGAATGGCAGACCAGCGTCAAAAGCCGTTCTGCCGGAGAGAAATGTCCGATTTGTTCAGGAGCAAGAGTGGTGGAGGGAATCAATGATCTGGCAACCTTGGAGCCAGAGCTGGCCCGCCAATGGTCAGAGAAGAATAAGCTGAAGCCAACGCAGGTATCTCCCGGATCGCATAAAAAAGGTATCTGGAAATGTAAACACGGACATGAGTGGGAGGCATCTGTAAGAAGCCGAGCTTTGAATGGCACAGGCTGCCCATACTGTTCTCATAATAAAGTGATGGAGGGATTTAATGACCTTGCTTCTCAGTATCCCGAAGTAGCTGCTGAATGGTCGGACAGGAACGATCCACTAAAGCCAACAATGGTGACAGCCTTTGCCAACCGAAAGGTCTGGTGGAAGTGCAGCAAAGGCCATAAATGGAATACACTGATCTCAACCCGTTCCGGCGGCAGTAAATGCCCTTATTGCAGCGGCATTATGCTCTTAAAAGGCTTTAATGATTTTGCCACGATGCACCCGTCGCTTGCGGAGGAATGGTCAGAGCGCAATCTTCCCTTGACGCCGGATATGGTAAATGAGAAATCACGCAGGAATGTGTGGTGGAAATGCAAGACCTGCGGCTTTGAGTGGAAATCGCTGGTTCAGTCACGAGTGAAAGGAACGGTTTGTCCTGTCTGCGCTGATCGTGCGGTTTTTACAGGCTATAACGATTTGGCAACAACAGATACATACCTGCTTCAAGAATGGGATTATGAAAAAAACATAGAAGATGATCCAACAAAATTGTCAAGAAGCTCAATGCGGAGTGTATGGTGGAAATGCTCCATCGGACACTCATGGAAAGCCAAGATTTATGAGCGAACGATTGAAAGGAAAGGTTGCCGGGTATGCGAAAAGGAGTATCAAAGCGTGTTTCCTCAATTAGTGGTTAGCTACTATGCAGCCCAAAAAGGTCTGAAAGTTTTATTCGGCTCTGCTGAATACATCGGGATACCGCTTGAAATCTATATCCCGGAAGAAAAGCTGGCCATTGAAACCGTTGCCGGAACCGAAGAAATTGAGCTGGTCAAGGAGCATCTTTGCCAGCAGAGAAATATCCGACGAATGATCGTTCCGTATAAGGAGAACAGCGATGAAGCTGAATATGCCGGCAAAATAAAAAAGGCATTCCAAGGGGGAACATTTTTAACGATTAGTTAGGAAACAGGTGAGGACGTAAAAAATCCTCGCCTGTTTTCCGCTATGCGGTGAATGGGTTTGCAGCTTGAAAATCGAATACCCATTCATCAGATACATTCCCATTGTCGTTGCGATGAGCATAAGCCAGCTTTGCGGCTGCGCGATGATCTGCGGCGGGTGGAGGCAGCGAAAAGTCACTTACACTTGTTTTCGGCTTGCCTATCCCGCCGCAGGGAGCGACAACAGACTGCATGAAGCATCGGGCGGCTCCCGGTGCGGCCATGACAGGTAATGGGGACAATGATACTCCTGTCCAGTCACAGTCCGAGCGTGAAAAAACCGTCGCAGGCAATGAGGGCAGCCGACAGCGATCCTGCCGGGGGTGAGATGCCCGTGGAGCTGGTAGCCGCCAGCCGTTTGATGACTTCCCAAGAGCAAGCCGGGGTGTCGAGGACAAATAGGTTTGCTTGAAAATAAAACTGCCGGACAACGGACAGCAAATGCCAAGGGCGAGGTATGTCTATATCGCCTCAAAAACCATGCTGTCCCGCGTCCGGCGCATACATAGGCGGCTGACAGGCCGCTTGTTTTCAAAGGGAGGCCATACACCATGAACGCAACATATCATCGCGGTGAGCTTTACTTCACCGATTTTGGTGTCGGGCTGGGATCGGAGCAGATGGGCTATCGCCCCGCTGTGATCGTCCAGAACGACACCGGCAATCAACACGGCACGACTGTCATTGTCGCGCCTATTACCACGGACAGGCCGGAAAAGGCCAATCTGCCCACCCATGTCTATCTGGAGGCCGAGGCAGGATTGACCGCGCCCTCTATCATCCTGGCAGAGCAGATCAGAACGATCAGCAAGGACAGGCTCATGGAGCATATCGGAATGCTGTCGGCCTCCCGTATGAGGGAGGTCAACAGCGCCCTGCTGATCAGCGTGGGAGTGCTGGTGCGCAGAGAAAGCCCCATCATCATGCCCATCTGTAAAGCCTGCATCAAGGAGTCACGGATCGCGTCGCTTTTTACGCTCAAATGCCGGGGCAGCAAGCATGACAAGGATACCTGCGCCTGCTGCAATCGCAGAATGGGCAGACTCTTTGAACTGGCTGTGAAAGAATAGGGGAGGGCAACACGGAACGAGAGATCACTTCAAGAAGAAAGCTGGAAATCCCCATTTGGGAAAATAAGAATTCTCAAAAAAACGCCCGGGGCCGTCAGGAGCGGCCCTCGGGCGTCACTCATTCACTTATACAGGGAGACAAACTGCTCCAGGCAGAGGTTGTTATCCATGATGAACACGGCTGCCTCCTTCCCCACATAGCGGAAGTGCCAGGGCTCGTCCCATCCGGTGATGGAAACTTTGGAACTGGGATAGCGGAGGATGAACCCGTACTCAGCACAGTTGTCCGCAAGCCAGGTGAGGAACTCCTGGTCCATCCGCGAAGCGTCCATGGTGCTGTAATACTTGTCGGTGATATCCACGGCGAGGCCGGTCTGGTGGTCACTGGTACCGGGAGCGGCGACGAGCTTGGCGGCGTCCGCATAATCCTGGGCATCCGGGTAGTCCGGCCAGCTGAGCTGGCTGGCCTTGCCGTTATAGATGTATTCCTGCGACGAATATGGCCTGTAGGAGGCCATGATATACGGCGAATAGCCCGCCGCGCGGGCTGCGTCCAGGAAGTCCACGAGGGCGTCCACGGCACGTTCGTCAAAATACTGGGCTGTTTCTTCGACAGCGACTACCTGGGGCGAATATTTGCCGATGTTGTTGTCGCTGTTGGCGAGCAGGTACTGCCAGGAGTCGATATCTATATCCGGCTTTGTATCCTTGGGGCTGCCGGTCTTTTCAGGGGCGGGATTCACGTCATAGTTCGCCTCGGCGGAGGCCTGGGGCGAGGGGGCGGTCTGCGTGAGGCCGGCGTCAATATCCACATCGTCCGGGTAGAGCTTGCCCATCTCCGTGGAGCGCGAGGAGACGACGATGATCAGAAAAATAAGGAGCACTATAAAGGTAAACGCCATCAGCACGTGCCGAGTTTTCAAGCCGTCTCGCCTCCTCTCGTTGGTGGATGCCGGGTGGGGGACCCGTCAGATGCATCAGGAATTATACCATTACAGGTGGGGAAAAACAAGTCGTTTGCCGCAGAGCGTCGAAAAACCGCAGGCCGGACTCCGCCCGGCCTGCGGTCTGCTGCGCGCCCGGCACGTTCAGCCGGGGAAGAAGTCCGAGGGAAAGGAGTTGTCGGGATAGGCGGGCTGGTCGGTCACAAACTCGTCGCCGTCTATCTCAGGCGGAAGAGTTATATAGGGCCAAAACGGGTCTTCCGTCTCCACCGGCGTCTCCGTCGGCGTGGGCGGCGGAGTCTCCACAACTTCCTCGCGAAAAATGGCATAGATGGTATGCTCCCCCGTCACGTTCGGGAAAGTGAAGCTGTCCGTCAGCTCCGCCGTGTAGCCGTCCACCTTCAGCTCTGAGAGCACGTAGCCCGGGTCGGCGGTTATTGTGAAGGTCACGCTGCCGCCGTCCTCGACCTCGACTATGCCGGAGGGCGAGATGGAGCCTCCGTTTCCGGCGATGGCGTTCACGGTGTGGATCTCCGGGGCCTCGCTCTCCTCTGGAGGCGTGGGGCTGGGCGTGGGGGTGTTCTCGGCCGGCGGCTCAGTATTCTCCTGCGGAGCCTGGGTCTCTGCGGCGGGGGCGTCCGTCTCCGACGCGCCCTTGTTGAAGTCGAATACGCCGCCCATGATGCACAGCACCACGGTCAATATGGCCAGCAGCAGCACCGCTCCGACTATGAATCCCCAGGTCCGGGTCTTGGGCGGGGCCTCGTATTCCTCGCGCCGCGGCGGGCGCGGAGCTTCCCGCTCCCTTTTGGGGGGCGGGGCGTTGTTTTTCCTGTTGTCCTCTTTCATTGTCCTCACCTTTGCGCTCTCGCGCCTTTACAAATCCGCCGGCTGTGGTAAAATCTTGTCCGGGTGATATTTTTATGAAGAAAGCTCTTGTGACCGGCTCCTCCCGCGGCATAGGCGCGGCGGAGGCCCGGGCGCTGGCCGCAGACGGCTGGCGCGTCACGATAAACTACCTGAACAGCCGGGAGAGGGCCGAAGCCCTCGCCGCCGAGCTCGGCACCGAGGCGGTACGCGCGGATGTCGCAGAGCCCGCGCAGGTACGCGCCATGTTCGAGGCCGCCGGACCCTTCGACCTGCTCGTCTGCAACGCGGGCGTTGCCTGGAGCGGTCTGCTGCAGGACATGACGGACGCCGAATGGCGGCGTCTTTTCGACGTAAACGTAAACGGGATGTTCCACTGCTGCCGCGAGGCGATACCCTACATGGTGGAGCGCAAGCGCGGCTGCATAATCTGCACTTCCTCCATCCTCGGCGTGCGCGGCGGCTCCTGCGAGACGGCGTACTCCGCGACGAAGGGGGCGGTCATATCCTTCGTCAAGGGGCTTGCCAAGGAGCTCGGACCCTCGGGCATCCGCGTGAACGCCGTGGCCCCCGGCGCCATCGACACGGACATGCTCTCCTGCTTCACGGCGGAGGACAAGGCCGCGATGGCCGAAAACTCCGCCCTCGGCCGCATCGGACGGCCGGAGGACATCTCCCG
Source organism: uncultured Eubacteriales bacterium (assembly GCA_900544295.1). GTDB lineage: Bacteria > Bacillota > Clostridia > Oscillospirales > Oscillospiraceae > Scatomorpha > Scatomorpha intestinigallinarum. The sequence goes on from UQUO01000001.1 coordinate 181,250, forward strand.
GGTCGTGGCCTTCCTCGCGAGCGAGGCGGCCTCCTTCGTCACCGGGCAGGTGCTCGGCGCGGACGGGGGCTTGATTATCTAGTTCATAAACTGCTCTATAGCCCGGTTGAGCTGCTCCAGGGCCTCCATGTCCCCGCACTCCACGGCGTCGGCCAGGCAGTGCTCGACATGGTCCTTCAGTATGACCTTGGCGGTGTTGTTGAGCGCCGAGCGCACGGCGGCCAGCTGGACCAGCACCTCCGTGCAGTCCCGCCCGTCCTCCACCATCTTGCGCACGGATTCCAGATGGCCGATGGCGCGGGAAAGGCGGTTCACGACGGCCTTGGTCTGCGTATGCTGGTGCTTGTGCTCATGGCTGTGCGTATACACCGTCCCGTCCGGGGCTATGTGGCTGTGCTCGCTCATGCTATCAACTCCCAGGCTGATTCTAAAATACGCCCGCCGGTTTGTCAAGGCGCAAGCCCGGGCGGCACATCAAGGAGGCGAGGGTCTTGGACAAGGTCTCGGCGCTTCGCAAATACTTCGGCCTGGATGGATTCCGTCCCGGTCAGGAGCGGCTCATCGACGACATACTCTCCGGGCGGGACTGCCTCGGCATAATGCCCACCGGCGGGGGAAAGTCGCTGTGCTACCAGCTGCCAGCCCTGCTGCTGCCGGGCCTGACGCTTGTCGTCTCGCCGCTCATCTCGCTCATGAAGGATCAGGTCGAGGCTCTGCGCGAGGACGGCATCCCCGCCGCCTATCTCAACAGCAGCCTTGACACGCAGGAGCGGAGGGAGGTCCTGGCCGGTCTGGGCCGGGGCGAGTTCCGCCTGCTGTACATAGCGCCCGAGCGGCTGGACAGCCGCGCCTTTGCCTCTCTCGCGCAGGAGCTGGAGATCTCCCTCGTCGCCGTGGACGAGGCGCACTGCGTCTCTCAGTGGGGACAGGATTTCAGGCCGAGCTACCTCGCGATCGAACCCTTCATCGCCTCCCTGCCCCGCCGTCCCGTCGTTGCAGCCTTCACGGCGACGGCGACGCCCGCCGTCCGGGACGACATCCTCCGCCTGCTGCGGCTGCGGGAGGCGGACGTGCTGGTCACGGGCTTCGACAGGCCGAACCTCTTTCTCGACGTGCGCCGGCCGGCGGACAAGTTCGCCGAGCTGCTCCGTTTTCTGCGCTCGCGTCCGGACAAGAGCGGCATAGTCTACTGCGCCACGCGCTCGGCGGTGGAACAGGTCTGCGCCAAGCTCAGGGAGGCCGGCTTTCCCGCCGTGCAGTACCACGCCGGGCTGCCCGACGCCGAGCGCCGCCGCGCGCAGGAGGATTTCCAGTACGACCATGCCGCCGTCATGGTGGCGACAAACGCTTTCGGCATGGGCATAGACAAGTCCAACGTCTCCTACGTCGTCCACTACAACATGCCGAAGAGCCTCGAAGCCTACTATCAGGAGGCGGGGCGCGCCGGGCGCGACGGCTCTCCGGCGGACTGCCTGCTGCTCTACTCCCCCTCTGACATTATTACGGCCCGCTTCCTCATAGAACACAGCGGCGAGAACGAGGAGCTCGGAGCGGACGAGCGCGAGGCCCTGCGCCGCCGCGACATGGATAGGCTGAACAGCATGGTGGAATACTGCCGCACGGGCGGCTGCCTGCGAGGCTGCATCCTCGGCTATTTCGGCCAGGAGCACCCGGAGAGCTGCGGCGCCTGCGCCAACTGCCGCTCCGGGCTGGCAAAGCAGGACGTGACCGTCCAGGCTCAGATGCTGCTCTCCTGCGTGAAGCGCGTGAGGAGCCGTCTGGGCTACGGCGTGGGGCGCACGCTCATTATCCAGGTGCTGCGCGGAAGCCGAGAAGCGCGCGTGCTGGAGCTGGGGCTGGACAAGCTCTCTACTTACGGACTGCTGCGCGGCTCCAGTGCGGAGGGGCTCTACGCCCTCGTGGACCGGCTGGAGGAGCTGGGCTGCCTGCGCACGGAGCCGAAGCATCACGTACTGGAGCTGACGCCCGAAGCCGGGGACGTGCTCTTCCGCGGGGCGAAAGTGGAGATGTACCTGCGCCGCACCGCGCCGCGCGCAAAGCCGGCGCGCAAAAAACGCGCCGCCTCCTCCCTGCCCGCCGCCGGCGGCGACATCTACTCGGCCTTGCGCGCCCTGCGTATGCAGATCGCAGCCGAGGAGGGGGTTCCGCCCTACGTCGTCTTTTCCAACGCCACGCTCGAAGACATGGCCGTGAGGATGCCGAAAGACATGGACGAGTTTCTCCGCGTCTCAGGCGTGGGAGAGAGAAAGGCGAAAAAATACGGCGAGCGCTTCCTGGCCGCCATTGCAAAATACTACAGATAGCTCCGGACCGGGCCTACCGGCCCGGCTTTTTTGCGCGCTCCGGTCGGCTTTACAGGTTCGTTTAAGGTACGGGGTGTATCGTTATCCCGGGTGATACATAAGCGTCACAGCGGAGGCTGAGACGACCATAGACATCGGCGGCGAGACCAGTCTCGACGGCCTGCGCTACGTCTCAATTGGGGACGGGAACGTCTACCTCGTGAGTTCCGATTTGCTGACAAACTTCAGCTGCGGCCTCTACGACCTCGTTTCAAAAGAGGCTATACCGGACATGTCGGACCTTGTGAGCTTTACCGTCGAAACCGCCTCCGGCACGCTGGACATAGAATACCTCGAGGACAGCGGCCTCGCCTACACCGACCGCTACACCTGGTTTTCCCTCGCGGACGGGGAGTACACGGCGCTGGACAATGAGCTTACCGAAGACCTCGTATCCCTCGTCACGGGCCTGTCCTGGGGCGAGTGCGTGGACTATGACGCCGTCGAGGCCCTGCTGGCCTGAGGTGAAGTAAAGCGCCCGCCCCAAATCGGGGCGAGCGCCGTTTTTTACTCCTTGCATTTTGCAGATAAAAAAGCCCCGGGCCATGCCCGGGGCTTTGGTGTGCTTATTTCGCCACGTTCTCCTGGAAGGTCATGAGGAGCTTGGCGGCGGCGGCGCGGGTGGTCTGACCCTGCGGGTTGAGGTTGGCCCTCTCGTCGCCCTCGAAGAGGCCGGCGCCGCAGGCCCAGCGCATGGCGGTCAGAGCATAGCTGCTGATCTTGTTGCTGTCAGCGTAGCCAACCAGCGTGGAGTTTGCGCTGGTGCTGTAGCCGCAGTGCTGCGCATAGCGGTACAGGATGACCGCGAACTGCTCGCGCGTGATGGCCTGGTCGGGGCCGAACATGTTGTTGCCAAGGCCGTCAACGATGCCGTACTTGGAGGCCCACAGGACCGCGTAATAGTAGTAGGAGCTGCTGCTCACGTCGGAGAAGCTGGTGCCGGTCACGACGGGCTCGCCCGCGAGACGCCACAGGATGGTCACGAGCATGCCGCGGCTGGTAGCGTTGTTGGGAGAGAACATGTACACGCTGGTGCCGTCCATGATGCCCTCGCTGTAGACGTAGTTGACCGCGTCATAGAACCAGTCGGTGCTCCTCACGTCGGTGAAGGGGTTGGACATGACACGCGGGGTGAACTCCACGTTCACGGTGACGTTGCTGTCGGGCATCGTGAAGTAGTAGCGGTTGGCGGTGCTGCTCTCGTAGACCTTGATGCTGTCGTTGTACTTGTCCACGACGGTGACGGACTTGACCTTGTAGCCGGTATTCGGGGTGGCGTCTATGTAGACGTACTCGTTCCTGATGCCGTAGTAGCTGTTGGTGCCGGCGGGCTCGGCCTCGATGGAGACGCTGCCGTGGCTGCCGCCGTCAACGCTGATGGTGTAGTAGTCGGAGGTGTAGGTCGGCGCGATGACGACGCTCGAAGCGGGCATGGTGAAGCTGAAGGTGTTCCAGTCGTACTTGTCGCGGGTGACCTGGATGGACTGCCTGTAGCTGTCGTTCGTGTAAACGGAAACGGACTTGAGGATGTACTGGTAAGCCGGCCTGACGGTGAAGGTGACGGTATCGCCGTAGTTGGCCTTCTCAATGCCGTTCTTGATCGAGACGGAGCCGTAATAGCTGTTGGCGCTGGAGACGCTGATGCTGTAAGCGCCGGTCGCCTCGGTGTTGATGGTGAAGTAGGTGTTGCTGGCGGGCATGGCGAACTGATAGGTGAACTGGGTGCTGTCGTAGGAGTAGTAGCCGTTGGTGATGTTGCCGAGATAATTGCTGTAGGACACGGACTTGATCTTGTAGCCGGACTTGGCGTTGACGGTCATGTTCACGATATCACCGGCGTTGGCGCTGCCTATGGAGTAGCCGCTGGCATCGGTGAAGGAAACGCTGACGGTGTTGTCGGGGTAATCAATATAGCCAAGCTCGTACATGCCGGTGCCGACTTCAGTGAAGCTGACGGAGATGTCAACGTTGTGCGCGGGCATTCTGAACTGGATGGCAGAGGCGTTGCCGTAGTTCGTCCACTCCGTGCCATTCTCGTCCAGTTTGACGAAAACCTGGTTGATCTTATAGCCGTTCGCAGGATAAATCCAAACCGTCACCCATTCGCCGGCGTTGGCGCGAGTGGGATAATCAACGTCGCCGCCATAGGGATCGAACGTGGCGTTCAGCGAATACAAACCATAGTCACCGGTGTTGGGGTCGTAGTTGTCGATCGTGTAGACCGGCCGCCACGGCTCAAGATATGGGGGGAGCTCGACCTGCAGCGCAAAGGCGCCGGTGGGGAGCAGGGTCGCTGCCATGACGAGGACGAGCAGCAAACTCAACAGTTTTTTCTTCATTTTTTCTCCTCCAAGATAAGTTTTTTATTGGCTAACCGTTTGGGTAAAGCGTACAAGCATTGCGGCGGCCTGGGCGCGGGTGGCCGTACCCTGGGGTTCGAGGCCCGCGGCGCTGCCGCTCAGGATGCCCGCGCCGACTGCCCACTTCATGGCGGCCTGCGCCCAGGAGCTGACACTCGCGGCGTCGGCAAAGTCCGTCAGCTCGCCGGAGGCTGAGGTGTCCGCGCCCTTCCAGGTGGCGTAGCGGTACAGCACGGCGGCAAGCTGCTCGCGCGTAATGGCCGCGTCGGGCTGGAAACTGCCGTCCTCAAAGCCTTCCACTATTCCGTTCTGAGAGGCCCAGGCTACTGCGGAGGCATAGTAGGCGGAGGCGCTCACGTCCGTGAAGCCGCCGCCCTCGGCGGCGGGCTCGCCCGCCAGGCGGTAGAGTATCGTGACAAGCATCGCCCTTGTCGCGGGGGCGCCGGGAGAAAACGTGCGCTCGCCCGTACCGGTCATCAGCCCGGCCTCGTAGGCGTCGAGGACCTCGTCGCAGAACCAGTCCGTCGCGGCGACGTCGTCAAACGGACCCTCCGCGGGGGTGAAGGTCACGTTTATCGTGACCGCGTCGTCCGGCATGGAGAAATAGTAGACGTAGGCCCCACCCTCGACACCGGCAGCATAACACTGGACGGCCAGGCCGGCGGCGGTGCTTATGGCGGGATTTGCGGGCTCATACATCAAGGCGGGCTTTACGTAGAAATAGATGTTGTCCCCCGCCGCGCCGGAGCTCGTTTGAAGCTCCACACTGCCCATCGCGCTGTCGAAGGTCACGCTGACTTCGTGGGTGCCGGAGGCCAGCGCGGGGACGCAAAGCAGCGCCGCGGCGAGCAGGATGCAGAGCACTCTCTTGTTCATGGTACCGACGCCTCCTGTGGAACGCATACAAGTTTACTATACAATAACACGTTCCGCAAAATATTTCAACTGGATAAAAAACCGGGCCGGGCGGTTTGGTCCCGCCCGGCCCTTTAAGGCGCTGTGTTAGCTGTTGAGGAAGCTGTAGAAGCTCATGATCATCTGCGCGGCCTCAGCGCGGGAGGCGGTGCCCTGCGGGTTGAGGCGGGAGCCGGTGGTGCCGGTGACAACGCCGGCCTTGTAGGCCCAGCACATGGCGTTGTAGGCGTAGCTGCTGACGCTGCCGGCGTCGGCGAAGCCCTCGATGCTGGTGCCGATGCAGCTGTGGCCGAAGTACTGCGCGTAGCGGTACAGCAGCGTGACGAGCTCCTCACGGGTTATGGCGTCGTTCGGGCCGAAGGTGCTCTCGCCCATGCCGTCGGCTATGCCGTTGCGGCAGGCCCAGGCCACGGCGGTGGTGTAGTAGCGGCCTATCTCGACGTCGGTGAAGCTGGTGACGGGCATCTCGAAGGGCTCACCCGCCATGCGCCACAGCATGGTGACTATCATGCCGCGGGTAATGGTGCCGTTCGGGGCGAACTTGTAGTAGTCCACGCCGTCCATGATGCCCCGGCTGTACACGAACTGCACCGCGTCATAGTACCAGTCGCCGTAGCTCACGTCGTTGAAGGGCAGGCTGGTGTACTTGCCCGTGAACACGGCGGAGACGCTGACGTACTGGTCCGGCATGTAGAAGTAGTAGGTGTCGGCCTTCTGGGCGTTGTAGACACGGACACTGTCGCCGGTGGCGGTCCTGACGGAGAGACTGCTCAGGGTGCAGCCGTAGTCAGGCACGGCGGTGATGTAGACTATCTGGCCGTACTTGGCCCAGTCGTCGCTGACGGTGAGCTTGCCGTCCGTGACCTTGTCTACGTAGACCTTGTGGACGCCGCTGCGGAAGTCAACGTTTATGGTGACGTCCTCGTTCGGCATCGTGAAGGTGTACCAGCCGCTGTAGCTGTTGTAGTCGTAGCTGTAAGTCCAGCCCGTCCGCTTGCCGACGACGCTGACGCTCACAACGTCGTCGGAGTAATAGGGTTTGACTTTGAAGGAGACGCTGTCATTGTAGTCGGCCCAGGAGCCCTGGTGCCAGTTGTTGACGTAGTTGTTGTTGACCCAGACCTCGACGCCGCCGAGCGTGCTGTCGTAGGAGGTGTCTATGTAGTACTTCCCGCTGACGCTCGTCGTGCCGACCTCAATGGCCACATTATTGTGGGGCATCTTGAAGGTGTAGGACAGGTAGCCGTTGAAGCCGTAGGGCGTCACGTACTCGCCGTTCACCTTGAGGTAGCTGAACGCATAGCCGGCGTCGAAGTTGCTGAGCGTTATCTCAACATTCTGGCCGCAGTAGGCGCCAGAGGGGACGGAGACCGAGCAGTGGTTTCCGGGATTAGAGACGGTTATGTAGTGGTAGTCGGTGCCAGGGTAATAGGGGTCATACTCAAACCTGGCAGAAACCACAACGTCGTAGTCAGGCATTTCAAACGTCCATTTGTTGTTGCCAATAGGCGTAGCAACTTCCTTTATGCCATAGGGATAGTTGTTGGCCGTATAGTATACGCTGACGGTCTTGTAACCAGCATCGGGCGTCGCGGTGATGGTTACGATATCGCCCGGGCTAGCCCAGCCCGTATCAGAAAAAATGGAACCACCGGGCAGATTATCCATGTAATACACATAATGCCCATCAGGGTCGGGGGTCGCCAGTTTGAACGTCGCCTCCACCGTTACATCATAGGCGGGCATATTGAATTGCGGGTTATCCGTAATGTCAACGGGCGCAATGCTAGCGTTGCCGGTTTTAAAATAGACGATTTTTTCTACTTCATATCCGTTAAAAGGCCTCGCCGTTACAGTTACGGGAGTGTCCTCAGCCACTTCCCCAGAGGGACTCGTAGATACGTAACCATTCATATTCTGAGTGACAGTAATCGTATGCGTGGGTATCCGAGTCGCCACAGCGCTGACGATAACAGCACCGGCGGGCATGGTGAAACTGCCGGTATTGCTGTTTGTGGCAATCGTTTCGCGCTCATTACCCTTCGTATAGTATATCTCGCTTACGCTGTAGCCGGCTTTCGGAGTAACTGTAACATTTACGGTCGTATCCCTTGTGGCAGATGTGGGCTGCACTGCGATACCGTCAATGCCCTCAGGTGAGGTATCAACTCCAACATCATAAAGCTCCCTGAACGCTGCCACGACCGTGGTGTCGGCTGTAAGATCAAATGTATAGGAGTCATCCACCACCACAACGCCATCCGAGTTGCCGACGGTTACAATAAACTTGACCAGCTCATACCCTTCTTCAGGAACTGCCGTTAGGGTAATCTTAGTGTCTTCGTCATAACCTTCAGTATTGTAGTCCCCGTTGTTGACTTTTATCTGGCCGTAAGTATACTTTCCGTCCAGAAAAGTTCCACCGCTGTCATTACTAAACGTTATCGTGTGCTTACCTTCTGCAAACGCTGCGGCGGGCAGCAGCGCCAGCACAAGGCAGAGGACCAGCGCCGTTGCCAGTAACTTCTTGAATTTGGACTTCATTTTTTCATCTACCTCCTGTTTTCTCCTGATTTTTAAAAAATGTTCCTGTCCAGCCAAAAGTATATCATCAAGCTGTATTATTTTCAAGATACAGTTCATTACATTTCAATGACAGTACAGGAATATTTTTTGCGGCATGAAAATGTTTGACACACCCCCCCGGCTGTGATAATATAATGGAGTGTAACTTGGCTGTGAAAGGGAAAAGTAAGCTCTTCCACCGGTCCCAGAGAGGCGCCGCCGCCGGCTGCAAGCGGCGCTGTCCAGGAGAGAGCCGAAATGCGCCCCGGAGCCTCGGGCGGAGGAAATGCCGCCCCGTCGGCAGCGCGTTAAGCTGCAAACCGGTAAATCTGCCGGAGAGTGATAAGCGAGAGTGGAACCGCGTATGAACTGCGCCTCTCATGCCGATCAGGCATGGGAGCTATTTTTTTGTTCAGCGCGCTCTCGCCACCTTATGTAGGAGGTAAAATTGTTCAAAGACCTGCGCGAAACCATCGAGGCCTACAAGGCCCGCGACCCCGCCGCCAGAAGCTCCTTCGAGGTCTGGCTGCTCTACCCCGGCATCAAGGCCACCCAGAGCCACAAGCGCGCTCACTGGTGCTACACCCACGGCCACAAGCTGCTCGCCCGAATCATATCCCAGCGCAGCCGCAAAAAAACGGGAATCGAGATACACCCCGGCGCTAAAATCGGCAAGCGCCTCGTCATCGACCACGGCATGGGCATCGTCATAGGCGAGACCGCCGAAATAGGCGACGACTGCCTCATCTACCAGGGCGTCACCCTCGGGGGCACAGGCAAGGACACCGGCAAGCGCCACCCCACCATCGGCAACAACGTCCTTATCGGCTGCGGCGCCAAGGTGCTCGGCCCCTTCACCGTCGGCGACAACTCCCGCGTCGCTGCGAACGCCGTCGTCCTCTCTGAGATACCCCCCGACTGCACCGCCGTCGGCGCTCCCGCCCGCGTTGTCAAGAAAAAGGGCGAGAAGGTCGATTACGTCGGCAACGTCGAGCAGATAAACGTCACAGACCCGCTCGTCCAGGAGGTCATAAGCCTCCGCGGAGAGCTCAACCGCCTCAAAGCCGCCGCGGGCGACGACATGAGATAAAAGCTGGAGGTATACAAAAATGAAGCTCTATAATTCCGCCACGCGCACCAAGGACGAATTCGTCCCCAACCATCCCGACATCGTCAAGATGTACACCTGCGGCCCCACCGTCTACCACTATGCACACATCGGCAACCTCAGAAGCTACATCATGGAGGATGTGCTCGAAAAATACCTGCGCTACGCGGGCTACAACGTCAAGCGCGTCATGAACATCACCGACGTCGGCCACCTCTCCTCCGACGCCGACACCGGCGAGGACAAGATGCTCAAGGGCGCCAAGCGCGAGCACAAGACCGTCATGGAGATAGCCAAGTTCTACACCGACGCCTTCTTCGACGACTGCCGCAAGCTCAACATCAAGACCCCCGACGTCGTCGAGCCCGCCACGAACTGCATCGACGAGTACATCAAGATAATCTCCAAGCTCATGGACACCGGCTACGCCTATTTCGCAGGCGGCAACGTCTACTTCGACACCTCGAAGCTGGAGAAATACTACGTCTTCAACGACTTCGACGCGGACGACCTCGACGTCGGCGTGCGCGAGGGCGTGGAGGAGGACACGAACAAGCGCAACAAAAACGACTTCGTGCTCTGGTTCACCAAGTCGAAATTCGAGGACCAGGCCCTCAAATGGGACTCCCCCTGGGGCGTCGGCTACCCCGGCTGGCACATCGAGTGCTCCGGCATCAGCATGAAGCACCTCGGTGAGGACCTCGACATCCACTGCGGCGGCATCGACAACGCCTTCCCGCACCACACGAACGAGATCGCCCAGTCCGAGGCCTACCTCGGCCACAAGTGGTGCAACTACTGGGTCCACGTCCTGCACCTGAACACCACCGGCGGCAAGATGTCCAAGTCCAAGGGCGAGTTCCTCACCGTCTCCCTGCTGGAGCAGAAGGGCTACGACCCGCTGGCCTACCGCTTCTTCTGCCTGCAGAGCCACTACCGCAAGAGCCTGGTGTTCTCCTGGGAGAACCTCGACAACGCCGCGGGGGCCTATCAGAAGCTCGTGAACCGCATTGCGGCTCTCTCCGACGCTCCCGCTGCCTTAGACGAAGCTGAAATGGAAAAGTTGCGCGCGGGCTTCACTTCCGCGCTGGACAACGACCTGAACACCTCCCTTGCCGTCACCGCGCTCTACGACGCGCTCAAGGCCCCCGTGAACGACGCGACCAAGCTCGCCATCGTGGCGGACTACGACCGCGTGCTCGGCCTCGGCCTCATCGAGGCAGCCGCGAAGCTCCGCAAGAAAGAGGAACCCCAGGAGTCCGACCCGCGCATCGAGGGCCTGCTCGCCGAGCGCGCCGCCGCCAAAAAGGCCAAGAACTTCGCAGAGGCCGACCGCATTCGCGACCTGCTCAAGGCCGAAGGCATCACCATCATCGACACGCCCCAGGGCGCAAAGTGGAAACGCGATTGACAATTTTTTCTCCAGGAGATATAGTGTAACCATCCGATAAAACTCTCAGGAGGTAATATTATAATGTATTGTACCAAGCGTATCACGGACGATATGTCCTGGGTCGGCGCGGACGACAGGCGTCTCGCCTTCTTCGAGGGCGTCTACGGCGTGCCGGATGGCGTGTCCTACAACTCCTACATTATTAAAGACGAAAAAACCATCCTTTTTGACACCGTCGATAAGGCCGTTTGCCACAATTTTTTTGAAAACCTTGAACACGAGCTCGCCGGGCGCGGGCTGGACTATCTCGTCATCTCCCACATGGAGCCCGACCATGCCGCCACTATCGCCGACGTCGCCCTCCGCTATCCCGAGGCTACCATCGTCTGCAACGCCAAGATAAAGACGATGCTCCAGAACTACTTCCACGCCGGCCTCGACGCACGGCTCCACGTCGTCGCCGAGGGCGACACCCTCAGCACCGGCAGGCACAACTTCACCTTCGTCATGGCCCCGATGGTCCACTGGCCCGAGGTCATGATGACCTACGACACGACGGACAAGATCCTCTTCTCCGCCGACGCCTTCGGCTCCTTCGGCGCGCTCAACGGGCGCATCTTCTCCGACGAGTGCGACTTCATGCACGAGTGCATCGACGAGGCGCGCAGGTACTACACCAACATCGTCGGCAAGTACGGCCCCCAGGTCCAGGCCGTGCTCAAAAAGGCCGCGGGGCTTGAAATAAAGCTCGTCTGCCCGCTGCACAGCTTTGTCTGGCGTCAGGGCTTCGGGGACTTCCTCGAAAAGTACCTCAAGTGGAGCTCCTACGAGCCGGAGGAGAACGGCGTCCTCATCGCCTACGCCTCAGTCTACGGCCACACCGAGAACGCCGCCAACATTCTCGCCGCCAAGCTCTGCGACCGCGGCGTCAAGGTCAAGATGTACGACACCTCCGTCACGCCCGCGAGCTACATCGTTTCCGACGCCTTCAAGTACAGCCACCTCGTCTTCGCCGCGACGACCTACAACGCGGGCATGTTCGTCACCATGGAGCAGCTGCTGCACGACATCGCGGCCCACAACCTCCAGAAGCGCAAGGTCGCCCTCATTGAGAACGGCTCCTGGGCCCCGACCAGCGGCGGGCTCATGCGCGGCGTGCTCTCCGGACTCAAGGGCACCGAGTTCATAGGCGACACGCTGACCGTCAGAAGCTCCCTCACCGAGGAGCAGCTCGGCGACCTCGACGTCCTCGCCGACGCCATTGCCGAGAGCGTCCTGCCCGCAAAGCCCGCGGCGGCTGAGGTCACTGTGAGCGCCGAGGGCGGCATGGAGGGTATCTTCGAGGTGGACAGCAAGGCCTTTAACAAGTTCAGCTACGGCTGCGAGGTCCTCACCACCCGCGTGGACGGCAAGGACTACGGCTGCATCATCAACACCGCCGGCCAGATAACCAGCTCCGACCCCAAGAAGATAACCATCAGCTGCATCAAGGCCAACCACACCTGCGACATGGTCGCCAAGGCCGGGGTCTTCAACATCAGCATCCTCAGCGAGGACGCGCCCTACGACCTCTTCAAGCACTTTGGCTTCCAGTCCGGGCGCGACGTGGACAAGTTCGCGGACTGGCCCGACGAGCTGCGCACCGAGAACGGCCTGCGCTACATCGGCCAGCACACCAACGCCGTGCTCTCCGCCCGCGTCATCGACTCGCGCGACTGCGGCACGCAGATGCTCTACATCGCCGAGGTCGTGGAGGCGCACGTGCTCTCCGACAAGCCCAGCTGCACCTACAGCTACTACCACGCGCACATCAAGCCGAAGAAGGCCCCCGCGGGTCCCGCCGTCGAGGGCTGGGTCTGCAAGGTCTGCGGCTACTTCCACGAGGGTCCCGAGCTGCCCGCCGACTTCGTCTGCCCGCTCTGCAAGCACGGGCCGGAGGACTTCGAGCACTACGTCCCCGCCGTCGTCAACAAGAAGAAGGGCTGGCTGTGCACCGTCTGCGGCTACTTCTACGAGGGCGAGACCCTGCCCGCCGACTTCGTCTGCCCCATCTGCCACCACGGCGCGGACGCCTTTGAGCCCGCCGAGCAGTAAACGCGCAAAGACAGCAAAACGCCCCGGGGCGACCCGGGGCGTTTTATGAACTTTCGGCTTGACAAGGGCTGAGATATGTCATATAATAACCAAGCGCTTATAGGGGAATAGCTCAGTTGGCAGAGCGACGGTCTCCAAAACCGTAGGCCGAGGGTTCGAAACCTTCTTCCCCTGCCACGGGGGCGGACATTTTGTCCGCCCCCTTAGTGCATTTTATACCTGCCGCGCGGCAAGCTCCGCGCGGACTTTCATGAGCGCCTTCCCCAACTCGTTGCGGCCCTCGCCGGTTTTGAGGTCCACGCCCCAGAAGGTGTCGTTCCAGCTGTTGCCCTCTATGAGCTCGGACTTGCCTGTGGCGAGCAGGAGCCGCCCCAGCTCCTCGTTCTGCGTGAACTTCGCGCGGACGAGCTCCTCCATGATGCCGGCCTTTACCTCCTCCCAGTCGGGCCGGAGCTGGACACTGCTGCCGCGTTTCTTGGAGTCGCTCGGGCGCAGGAGCGTGAATTCACGCCGCTCCTCCTCCGTCAGGCACTTCTGGGCCTGGAAGGCCGCCTCGTTGCTGCCGTAGCGCAGGCCGCGGTATTCCACAGGGGCCTCGTAGAAGTTGCTGAGGAACTGGTATTCTCCCCTGAACATCTCTATTTTCATTCTATACGCTCCTGCATATTCCTGTAATATTGCCCAGACCGCCGGGTGCAGCATCGCCTCGGCGCCTGGCAGGCCCTCCCTGAGCTTTTCGCGCACGGCGGAGGAGCTGACGCCATCCAGCCCGGCGGGCGCTTCGATCATGCTGAATCTGTCCAGATGCCCGCTCAGAAAGGGGTTCTGCCTCAGCTCCGCCTCCGGCTCATAGTCGTCCCGCCTAACGAGGACGATGCGGAAGCGCTCCAGAAACTCGCGTATCCTGTGCCAGCGGGAGATGACCGCCGTCTTGTCGCCGCCGGCGACGAAGTACAGCTCCGCCTCCGGGTATTTCTCCTGCACCGCCTCCATGCTCTCGTAGGTGTAGCTCCGCTCCGCGCGGTGGAACTCGCAGTCCTCCACCTCCAGGCGCGGGTCGTCGGCCGCCATGGCCAGGAGCATGCGCAGCCTCGCCTCCTCCGGCAGCACCTCGTTCCGGTGCTTGTCGCGGCGCATTTTCGCGCTGACGTAGGCGTGTGAGGACGGCACGAATATGCCCCGCGCCGCCCCCAGGGTCTCGACAGCGCCCAGCATCAGCCTCTGGTGCGCGATGGTGGGCGGGTTGAAGGAGCCGCCCATGACCACGATCTTTTCTCTCATGCCGTTTACCTCCCCTGTCTCTGAGTTTTCAGCCGCCCGGCCGGTATGGTGTGAGTATAATACGCCGCATTGCCGCCGCAGGTAAGTTTTTTCCGTGTTTTGGGCCATATTTTGTGTTGACAGCGGCCATGGCACGTGGTATTATACTAAAGCCGCATTGACAGGGCTTTTCAAGCGGGCACCCGCCCCGCCCTTTAGAGCGAGTCTCTTGAAGAGAGGATGAAACAGAAATGAAGCATGCAGTCATCGAGACCGGCGGTAAGCAGTACCGTGTCGCGGAGGGCGACGTCATCTACGTCGAGAAGCTCGACGCCGAGGCCGGCGCCACCGTCAAGTTCGACCGTGTCCTCGCCGTCATTGACGAGGATAACGCCGTGTTCGGCACCCCCGTCGTTGAGGGCGCTTCCGTCACCGCCAACGTCGTCAAGAACGGTCGCGGCAAGAAGGTCCGCGTCTACAAGATGAAGCCCAAGAAGGGCTATCAGCGCACGCAGGGCCATCGTCAGCCCTACACGAAGGTCCAGATAGAGACCATCGCGTGACCAAACCCCGCACTTATGACATTGGAGGTGTAACACATGGCACATAAAAAGGGAATGGGCTCCACCAAGAACGGACGCGACAGCGAGTCCAAGCGTCTCGGCGCCAAGAGGGCCGACGGGCAGTTCGTCCTCGCCGGCAACATCCTCGTCCGTCAGCGCGGCACCAAGATCCACCCCGGCACCAACGTCGGCAAGGGCAAGGACGACACCCTGTTCTCCCTGGTGGACGGCACCGTCCGTTTCGAGCGTTACGGCAAGGACCGCAAGAAGGTCTCCGTTTACGAGCTCAATCAGTGACAAAATGAAAAGAGACGGACTTTCGTCCGTCTCTTTTTGATATCGGGAGTTTTTTACTATGGCTTCACCTTTTGTTGACAAAGTCACCATCCAGGTCCGCGCCGGGGACGGCGGGGCCGGTGCCGTCTCCTTCCACCGCGAGAAATACGTCGCGGCGGGCGGCCCCGACGGCGGCGACGGCGGCCGCGGCGGCAACATCGTCTTCACCGTGGACGAGCACATGTCCACGCTCATGGACTTCCGCTACAAGCGCAAGTTCACCGCCGGCAACGGCCAGCCCGGCCAGGGCAAGCGCTGCTCCGGCAAGGACGGCGAGACCATCGTCCTCAGGGTCCCGCGCGGCACTGTCCTGCGCGACGCGGACAGCGGCGCCATCATGCACGACATGTCCTCCGGCGAGGACTACGTCGCCTGCCGCGGCGGCCGCGGCGGCTGGGGCAACAAGCACTTCGCCACGCCCACCCGCCAGGTGCCCCGCTTTGCCAAGCCCGGCCTGCCCGGGGAGGCGCACACTATAACGCTGGAGCTGAAGCTCCTCGCAGACGTGGGCCTCGTGGGCTTCCCCAACGTCGGCAAGAGCACGCTGCTCTCCGTCGTCTCGAACGCCCACCCCAAGATAGCGAACTACCACTTTACCACTCTCTTCCCCAACCTGGGCGTCGTATATGTGGACGAGGGCGTGTCCTTCGTCCTCGCGGACATCCCGGGCATCATCGAGGGCGCGAGCGACGGCGCGGGTCTCGGCCACGACTTCCTGCGCCACATCGACCGCTGCCGCCTGCTCATCCACCTCGTGGACGTCTCGGGCAGCGAGGGCCGCGACCCGATTGAGGATTTCGAGGCCATCAACGCGGAGCTGGCGCAGTACAATGCCGAGCTGGCCTCGCGCCCGCAGATAGTCGCCGCCAACAAGTGCGACCTGCTCGAAGAGGGCAGCGACAACCTTGAGCGCCTGCGCGAGCATGTCGAGGGCAAGGGCATGAGGCTCTTCGAGCTCTCGGCGGCCTCCACCCAGGGTACGCGGGAGCTGATGCGCGCCGCCGCGGGCGAGCTGGCGCATCTGCCGCCCGTCACGGTATACGAGCCGGATTACGTCCCGCCCGAGCCGGAGCTCGGCACGGCGGACGAGGTTGAGATAAAGCGCGAGGACGGCGTCTGGTACGTCGAAGGCCAGTGGCTCGCCCGCCTCGTCGCGAGCGTCAACTTCTCCGACTACGAGAGCCGCATGTACTTCGACCGCTGCCTGCGCACGGCCGGTATCTTCGAGCGCATGGAGGAGCTCGGCGTCCAGAACGGCGATACGGTTTCTATGTACGACGTAGAATTCGAATACCAGGACTGAGCTGAAAAGCCGCCCGGAAACGGGCGGCTTTTCGTTTAAGGCTTTTTTCAGATGCTGCGGGCGAGCGCGTAGGCCGCCGCGTGATTCTTGGCGAGGTTCGAGGGGGTGTCGCTGTCGCCGATGTTATAGACCTCCGGCACCATGCCCACTAGGGACTTGTACAGCTCGTTATCCGCCGGGTCGCCGGTGCAGATGACGACGTTGTCGCAGGGGATATCGAAGCGGAAGCCTATCTTGTCCGCCGCGATGACCTTGTCCTCCTCAATGGCGTGGCACTTCGTGCCGAGGTGCTGGGTGACATTGTAGCGGTGCAGGCCGTGCAGCAGCACGCAGCGGTTGCCGAACATGTAGCCCGGGGCCAGGACGTCCAGCATTTCGAGCAGCGTCACCTCGTGACCCTCGCTGCCCAACTTCTCGGCCACCTCGCAGCCGACGTCGCCGCCGCCGACGACCACGACCCGCTTGCCGGGGACCTCCTTCTTCCCTATCAGGTAATCCTTGCCCGAGAGGACGTGCGGCAGGTCGATGCCGGGGACGGGCAGGCGGCCCGGCTTCACGCCCGTGGCGCAGATGACCACGTCCGGGTCCATGGCCATGATGTTTTCAACCGTTGCCTCGGTATTGTAGATGACGGGGATGTTATTTGCCTCGACCGTCGCCTCGAAATACGGTATGAGGGGCTTGAAGTGGTCCTTCTTCAGCGGCTGCATGGCGTAGTGTATCTGTCCGCCGAGCTTGTCGCTCTTTTCGATGATGGTCACGTCGTGGCCGCGGCGCTTGAGCACCTTGGCGGCCTCTATGCCGCTCGGTCCGCCGCCGACTACGACGACCTTCTTGACCTTCTCAGCCGGAGG
Organism: uncultured Eubacteriales bacterium; assembly: GCA_900544295.1. Lineage (GTDB taxonomy): Bacteria > Bacillota > Clostridia > Oscillospirales > Oscillospiraceae > Scatomorpha > Scatomorpha intestinigallinarum. The sequence continues at coordinate 198,364 of UQUO01000001.1, forward strand.
CAGGTCAAAGTGGCTCTCGCAGGCCATGGCGCCGTTGCCGGAGCAGTAGCAGTGCGCGCCGGTGGCAAGCTGGTCCGAGGCGCAGACATAGCAGCCGATGCAGGGGTGTATCTCCCTGTCGCGGCCCTCCTGTAGCAGGCGGACAAAGTGCGGCTCGACAACGCAGCTCTTGCCTATGAACACAAAGTCGCAGATGTCGTTGGCAAAGGCGTTCTCAATGACGTCGGCCGTCCTGATGTCGCCGCCGGCGATGAACTGGGTCTTGAGATCCTCGCCAAAGATGCTGCGGGCATACTCGCGGTACATCTTGGCCAGGGGCGCCATGGCCATGGGGCGGGAGGCGGTGAAGGGCAGGTCGTCGTCGTTGGGCATCACCTTGTTGCCGGCGCCGGCCATTACCTCGATGCCGTCCACTCCCAGCTCTATCATGCGCTTGACGTAGTACTTGCCGTCATCTATCGTTATGCCCGTGCCGGAAAAGAGGCTGGGCTTCACGAGGATGGCAAAATCCTCGCCGCACTTGGCGCGGACCTTGTTGATGATGTTTTCCACAAAGCGGAAGCGGTTTTCCGCACTGCCGCCGTACTTGTCCGTGCGCTTGTTGCTGTCCCTGCCCAGGAACTGGACGCAGAGGTAATAGCCCGTGGCGTGTATCTCCACGCCGTCAAAGCCCGCGAGCTTCGCGCGGTAGGCACCCTCGGCGTACTTGTCCTCTATGGCCTCGATTTCAGGGATAGTCAGCTCGCGCGGGGTCTCGCGCTCGACGCCGATGACGTAGAACATCGGCATGGCTATGGGCGAGGGGCCGACGGGCTGGCCGCCGATTATCTCGCGCTTCGCGCCGCGGCCCGTATGGCTGATCTCAAGCACGCACTTGGCGCCCTCGGCGTGGATGGCGGAGGCCAGCTTCGTGAGGCCGGGTATGTACTTGTCGTCGTCCGCGCGGAGCATGTTCGCCGTGTTCAGGCCGAGCGGGGCGTCGATGCACGTGACCTCGATGCATATGAGGCCGAAGCCGCCCTTCGCGCGCTCAACATAGTGACGGATGCAGGTGTCGTTCACAAATCCGCCGACTGTGCTGCTCAGGCCCATGGAGGGCATGACCGAACGGTTCCTTATCTCAACGTTTCCAATTTTTCCGGGTCTGAACAGACTGGGGCAATTACAGGTTGACATTTTGATTCCTCCAAGTATAATTATTTTGCAATTGTTGTAATTTGGTGCGGGAATAACCGCGGAATCTATCGAATAGGCTGGCTGGAATATGAAGAAACAACAAATCAAGTCTCAGAGGACGAGACAGAATATAATGAGCGCGGCTGCAGAGCTGTTCGTGCGTGACGGCTATGAGAAGACCAGCGTCAACGGCATCGTCGAAAAGGCCGGCTGCTCAGTCGGCGCGTTTTACGGGCATTTCAAATCGAAGCAGGAGCTGGCCTCGCTGATTTGGGCCGAGTCCACTATTGAGATAATAAAAGAATCCGTCGAAAAGGGTTCACGCATAAAGGAGTTCGACGCTTTTATTGATTACCTAATAATGCGCTCCATCTCCTCCTACAGCAACAAGCTGACAAACGTCCTGTTTAAGCACATAAGCTACACCGCAGAAGTGCGCAGCAACATGACCCAGTGGGCGGCGCGCTATACCGGCATGATCAGAAACATGCTGCATCAGTACGCACCCGAGGCTTCGGAAGACGCCGTCTGGTCTTACGCCAGTATCATTCACGCCATTCTGAACTCACATGCGCAGAAGTTCAGCGAGCAGGCCACTTATCTCTTCTTCAGCGACGATGTTCTCAAAGAGGCCATTTATGCCCTCATGGAAGCCTGCAAAAACAGCTCCAACTGAGCCTCGGCAAGAAATTCAATAGAATAATATTCTATTATCATATTTTTGTCAATAGCGTTTTCTTGGATATGCGAATAGTATTCTATTTTTTCCATTTGTGCCTCCAAGTATATGAAAGTCAGCATTAGTTGTCAATACTGTGCTGTTTTGTGGCGCAATAAGTCGTGATTTTCGGCTTATTGCGCCACTTTTTTATTTTGCTCTCTGCACCCTGACCAATTTAAAACGTTGCAATTCACAAAATACCATTCGATTTATGTCCACATTCGACAATTGACAATCTGGCTCGATTGATATTATTCTAGCAATAGAATATGGTTCTATTAATATGGCGACTGTGCCAGTCGCCCGCCGTTCAAGCTGAAGAAAAAATAAGAAAAGGATGGTCAGAAAATGAGCGCAAACATTCAGCTATCGCCAAAGCACCGCACCTGGGTCCTCGTATCCTGCATCCTTCAGCAATTCGCCTTCCTCTGCATCAGCTTTGGCTACGGTCTCGGCCTGCCGCAAATAGTGGCCGGTTTCAACAAATCTGAGTACTACGCCCTCGTGGGCGTCGTGTACTCCCTGACCCAGGCCATTGTGGCACCGATCGTCGCGACCCTGGGAGACAGGCTCGGGCGCAAGTGGCTGAACGTGGGTTCTCTCGCGCTCATGTGCATCTTCCTGGTAATGACCTACTTTGCAAACTCCTTTGTGCTCTTCCTCATCAGCTGGGCCCTCTGCGGCGTGGCGGTCGGCGGTTTCATGACCGGTCCTTTCCTCATTGTTATGGACATATACGAGCAGAAGGACTGGGGCAAGATGTCCGGCAACCTCGTCACTGCGCTTTCCGCCGGCATGATAGTCGGACCCATTGTCGGCGGCCTTCTGGTTGACGCCGGTTCCCTGCGCGGCATTTTCCTGCTCCCCATCCCCTTCTTCATAGTCAACACCGGCTCCACCACCGGCGCCCAGGCTGACACGACCCGCACCTATTACGGCGTAGGCAAGTCTGCGGTCCACATGCTAACAAAGTATGCGGCGCTGCAATACGGCAGGCAGGGCATACGCTGCAACGCAGTTCTCCCGGCCTTCACGCTGGGGCAGAGGACCTTGGAGTACCTCGGCCAGGAATTCTGCGACGCCTGGCTCAAGCACGCCTACATACGCCGCCCCGGCAAGCCCGAGGATCAGGCAAACGCCATCATGTTCTTCGCTACCGACGATTCTTCCTGGGTCACCGGTCAGATACTCGAGGTTTCCGGCGGCTTCGGCTGCGGTTCTCCGGTCTTCGGAGATACTCTCGGCGGCTGATCAGCACGGACTTTGAATTGGAGGGTGGACGCCGTTCGGCGTCCACCCTCACACGTTCTGCAACATTTGTATCTCTGCCCATACAAACGCAAAAAGCCGCCCGTAATGGGCGGCTTTTCGCTTTTTGAAGCTTTCGCTTACTTCATGCCGTTCTCGTAGGCCTCGATCATCTTCTTGACCATCTGGCCGCCGACGGAACCGGCCTGGCGGCTCGTGAGGTCGCCGTTGTAGCCCTGCTTCAGATTCACGCCGACCTCCTTTGCCGTTTTTTCACCTCAAAGCTTCTGCTTCAAGCCCCTTTGGACAGTTCCTTTGTATCAACTTCCCTTTCTGGGCTTTCGTCGATCTCTCCTATGAAACGGTAAAATATCTTTATGCTCTGTCTGTAGCTCTGTTTATGGCTTGTCACGCGTTTGCCTTCGGGCAGGAGCTTCGGGCCTATCTCGATGCGCTCTATGAAGGTGTGGAGGATGTCCCGGTCCAGCTTCTCGATATGCGTGTACTTCTTCGCAAGCTCGAAGAACTCCGTGTAGGCTTCCCTCACCTTGTCCGATTCCAAGCGTCCTGCTCTAAGTTCCGCCGCTCTCCGATCCAGCTCCTTCATCTCGTCCGAGAGCTTCCTGGCCATGTTCTCAAGCTGCGTGTCGCTCAGGATGCCGGAGGCGTTGTCGCGGTACATCCTCTCCAGCATACGGCTTGAGTTTTCAAGCTGCTTTTCAATGAGCCGCAGCTGCTTCGGCACAGCCGCCTCTCCTGAAAGCTCACGGGCGCGCTCGACGGCCTTGCGCGTGATCTCCTCCGTCTCCTCCCTGCTGAACTCTATCAGCTTTTCCAGGTCGCGCCGGACTATCTCCACGAGGTCGTCATAGCGTATCCTCGCGCCCGCCTCGCAGCGGTGCGTTGAGCGCGAAGAGAGGTTGTTGCACACGAGATACCAGTATTTCTCCCGCTCGCCCTTGTACACCGAACCGCCGGAGCACATCGCCGCGCCGCAGCTGGCGCAGAAGGCCACGCCGCCGAAGATGCTGTGGCGGAAGGCCGGGTTTGCGGCGTTGGACTTGGTATTCTCTCCGAGATAGTGCTCCGCCAGCTCGAACTGCTCAAGGCTTACGAGCGCCTCGTGCGTGTTCTCTGTGACGAACCAGTCCTCCTCCGGCACTTGCAGCTTCTTCTTAGATTTGACACTGACCTTTCGGCTCCGTCCGAGTATGGTGTGGCCCAGGTAGACTCGGTTGCGCAGAATGCGCTTGACGGTCGTGTAGTTCCAGGCGTCCGAGACCCGGGCTGCGCCGCGCTCCGTGAACTCGTCGCGGCACTCCGCCCGGTACTTGAGCGGGGGCATTACCCCTTCCCTCGTCAGCCTCGCGGCTATCGAGCGCGTGGACTCCCCTGCCGCCGCCAGGGCAAAGATGCGCTGCACCACCGGCGCGGTGTTCTCATCGGGGACGAGCTGGTCCGTGGTGTTGCGGGCCTTTTTGTAGCCATATGGCGGGCAGGCGGCGTATTTGCCGTTTCTGCGTTTGTTTTCCAATACCGCTCGCACCTTGCGCGAGGTGTCGCGCAGGTAGACGTCGTTCATGGCGAACTGGAACGGGGCCATCATGTTATCGCTGGTTGAGTCGAAATTGTCCTGCGGCGCTATATAACGGATGCCGTTCTCAGGGAAGAATCGCTCGGCATAGTAGCTCGACTCTGACATATCCCTGCCGAGCCGGGACAGGTCCTTGGTGACGACCATGTTCGCCTGCCCTGTGCTCAGGTGCCGCAGCATGGCCTGGAAGCCGGGCCGGTCAAAGTTGCCTCCGGAGAAGCCGTCATCCACGAACTCACGGACTATGATGATGCCGTGGCTGCGGCAATAGCTCTCGACCATCTCCCTTTGGTTCATTATACTTGAAGACTCGCCGCGCTTTTTTTCCTCGTCCGAGAGCCGGTAATAGGTGTCGGCAAGTCTGAGCTGGGTCCCCAACAGCTTTCCTCCTTTCCGAATAGGGACCGCCCGTACATGGTGATATTATACCACCGGCCTGTCCGGGCGGTCAAAGCTGTGGATCATGCCAGCAGAGGCAACGATTTCCTCCACCACGGCCTGTTTGGCGGTCCTGTGTCCCGTGAACACCCGCTCGACGATGTAAACAGCACCGCCAAGCTCATGCAGGCAGCTGTCCTCATACACGGTGTTTGCGGGATTGGCCGCGTTTCTTTGCCTTCTCGCCGCGCTGTGCTGCATACGCTTCACCTCCATGCTTCAAGTGTTCCCGCTTTTGCTGTCAGGTAGTACTCTCCTACTCAGACATAGCGATTTAGGTTTACTGTTTGTACGCCGTATTTGCCACGCGCCCCGGCGGTGAGGGGATACAGCGAGCCGCCGCTGGCGCGGCTGTCATAGCTCCGCGGTGCCGATCGACGTACACCGCAGGGCTGCCCCCAAGTCCTCGGGAGCGCGTGAGCAAGCACCTTTATCCACCGCGCTTTCATTGCGAAGCGGCTTGCCAAAGCCGTTTTTGAGGCCGCGTTCATCACTCAGGCTTACGCCGTCATCGCGCCGCGCCCCGCGTCGCTGACCGTCTCCGGTCACGCAGGCTCTGTGCTCGCTGTACCGTGTATTAAGTTGTCCAAGGCTGTCAAAAAGGCGCCTCTATAAATACCGGTTTTTAGCCCGATTTTTACAGGGTCTAAACTGTCGAAATATGTTGTTCATAAAAATTTTACAATTTGTCGTCCTCTTACACACTGTTTCTATGAGCCCCAAGTTTCTTTATCGCCCGTTGTATCGAGTCTGCAACAGCGTTTACGCTCACGCCATCCTCAGCAGCAATATCTGCAAGCTCGCACCCGCAGGCGAAGCGCCGCCAGAGTCAGCTGAACTGTGTGTCCGTTAGCAGAGAGCGAATATGCGAGACCAAATCGTCTCTCGTCTTCTGCTCGGCAGCATTGGGTTTACCGGATAAACACTCGTTCTCTCTATCGCTCAGAAAGTACGCGGCAGCCAACGAAAGTCGCCTGTCGTTGTATGCGCGATCCCGGCGCTCGGACTGCTTGTAGTCAGCGGCAGACCAGCCCTTCCACCTTTGAAATTCTTCATCACTCTCGAAGTCAGCTCGTGTGAGACGCACATCCTCGCCGGTTGCGCTGCGGCAGACGATGGCCTCGGCGTCTGTCTTGTTGGCCGCGTAGTCGCTATATGTATTTTTGTACATATGTAAAAACCTCCTTTGTTTTGGTGATAACCAAATCAAAGGAGGCGCGCGCGGGCATGGTAACAAATAAACGCAGGCTACTGAGACGTAGCTTGCGTCTTTTCGCAATATCATAAGTTAATTCCCCGCCATAGTGAAAATTGGGATATGGAGTATTAAGTTGTCCAATTATGCCGACGAAAGGGATTAAACCATAGATTTCATGCGAACACTGTCGGATTATGCGCATGACAGCAAACTGGATATGTCATAACATAGCAAGCATGAACTTCGTATACATAGCAAAAATGCCCCGGAAACAAATATCCGGGGCATTTTTGTCGAGTATGCGTGTTAGAAAGCCTTGATTCAGTTAATTTGTCGAAACATGAATAAAATCGTCATCTATTGCCTCTTAGCGTGCAGATATTGATTGTTAATGCGCAGAAATTGCAGTTTTGGATTGACACAGCAAATGGAAATGGCTATAATTTACTAAAGCGAATGGACCTGTCGCAGAATGGAAGAATTCTGCGGCAGGTTTTCTTTAGCTGGGAAAGAGGAGATCAGGTCTAAAACTCATAATATGCGGCTCTACTCGGCCAAAATGTGTACAACAAATCTGACCCAGACCGTTTGCCTGCGCCTATGTGGAGAACTTTTCTGTTTTTCTGGGCTTACGAGGTCATTTTCATGGACACACGGGTCTGGAGCCTGCCCTGCTCCCGCTTCATCCACAGCTTTTTCAGGTCAAAGGCCAGGGCCAGCAGGAACAGCTCCGTGCGGATGTTGGCCTTGCCCCAGGTTAAAAAACGGCGGAATCCAAAGTCATTCTTCAGCAGACCAAAGGCGCCTTCCACCTGAATAGAGCGGCAAAGACGCAGATGGAGCCCTCGCTGGGTCATGATATTCTTCTCTGCCTGCTCCCGCTTCTCCCAGAAGGTTTTCTTGAGAACGAGCTCCTTGGGCCTGTCCGGATCCTTGGCCCGGCAGCACTGTGCCCGGCAGGGACAGCCGCTGCAATCCTCACACCGGTACAAGGCGGTGGACACAAGCTGTCCGTCCTGCACCTCCGTTGTCTCCCGCCTCAGATACAGCTTCCTTCCCTGGGCGCAGGTGAAGCTGTCTTCTTCGGGGTCATATTTCATGTTCTCAATGCGGCCCACCTGCTTTTGAAACTTCCTGGTCCTCTTCTGCTCGTAGTTGGCGGGCTTTATGAAGCACATTTGGCCATTCTGCTCCAAATACAGATAGTTCTCCAGGCTTTCATAACCCGCATCCGCCACCACTTCCTCGTAGCGGGCCTGGTGCCGCTGAGACAGCTTCTCCAGCATGGGACGCAGCGTCCTCACATCCGTGCGGTCTGAGAATGCTTCCAACCCGGTGATGTATTCGCTGTTTACCGCGATCTGGACATTGTACCCAGGCTTGAGCTGGCCGTTTCTCATGTGGTCCTCTTTCATCCGCATAAAGGTGGCATCCGGGTCGGTTTTAGAGCAGCTGTTGCGTCCTTCTCCCATGGTGGAGAGCATTGGCTGTGCGACAAACGGAAAATGTGTTTACGCTGACGGTTTCGACACCTATCTGCGCGAAAATATCCAGACTGCGCAGGCAATCATCATCGCTTTCACGATCAAAGATCACTCAATGGGCAGCCGCTTCAAAATGTACGATGACAGACAGTTCTGCAACGGACACCGCACTGTCACCATGGGAAAGCCTTTCGGCTATATTATCAGCGGCGATTACCGGGCGGAGAAAAATCTGCAGACGATCATAGAGGGACGTGCAGAGGTCGGAGGGAATTTTCTCGCGGGAATTGCGACCGATGAAAAGGATACGGATCGTTCCATCGATACTCTTGCGGCAAAAATCGTCTATGCGGCAGAACATCATTACGTTCAGCCGTCCAACTTTCTCGGCGTCGGCGGGATGAAGATATTCCGCGATTTGATCTGGCTCATGCAGAGCATGATGAAGGCGGATCACAAGTTCTACATATCACACGGTCAGTACGATTTCCCGCAGAAAAAGTGCGGTACGATGATGAAAATGTATCTCGTCGGTGCACTGATGTCTAACGAAAAGCTTATGAAAAAAGCCGGGAATAAAGTGAAAGAGGGCATGATTGCCCCGTATATAAAGGCACTTGAAAAATAATGACGAGTCCAAACGGAGGTAACCAGTCATGCTGGAAGAAGGCAGCATAGAACAATTATTACTTACACGGTTATCCAAAAGTGAGTTCAAAAAATGGGTAGATAACAGTTCTGCGCCATACAAGGAATTAATGGCATATTACAGATGCGCCATTATGGCGATAGAAACAAAGTTCCGCATACTAAATGAAGAACTGTCCATACAATATGATCGCAACCCAATTGAAACCATAAAAAGCAGATTGAAATCACCGGAAAGCATTTTTGACAAAATTACAAGAAAAGGGTGCCCGTTAACAGTCGAAAGCATAGAAGAGAATATAACGGATATTGCCGGGGTCAGAGTTATCTGCTCGTTTCCGTCTGACATTTATATGCTTGCCAATGCGTTTGAAAAGCAAGATGATATACATGTAATAACCCGCAAGGATTATATTAGCAATCCAAAGCCAAACGGATACCGCAGTCTTCACTTAATCGTTGATACCCCAATTTTCCTTCATGACAGAAAGCGATATATGAAAGTTGAGGTGCAGTTCAGGACAATTGCAATGGACTGGTGGGCAAGTACCGAGCACAAAACACGCTATAAAAAAGATATTTTTGAAAGCGAAGCAATCAAATACGAGCTTTCCGATTGCGCAAGAATAGCCGAAGAGCTTGACCAACGTATGGAGCAACTATATACAATAACTAGGCAAAGTAAGAAGATGTGAGTATCATTCGCATTATACAGATCACTTCAGTGAAAATCGTTTGGCGGAAGTAAATAATGAACAGCAATCTGTGAATTTCATTGTTAAGTGCCTTGATGCTATGGCAGCGCTTGCATGAAAAACATGCGCCCCTGTAAAAAGAATCAGGTCCAAACAGACGTGCGGTGGCAGGATAATCCCTGCCACCGTGCGTCCATTATAAACAGATTAGATTATGATTAACAATTCCCTTTATCGTCCACAGCCTGCAGTCTTTTTCCATACAATGGTTAAGAATTTCCATGATCATGAACAGATTCCTTCCGAGACGGGAAAGCTCAGAACAAATGATAATATCACCCGCATGAACACTTTCCAGAAGGAGTCCAAGCTTACGCTTATCATAATGCTTTGTCCCGCTTATGGTTTCCTCAATCCATCCGTCAATGTGTATACTCTCCTTCTCACAGAACTTGTTGATTTCAAACCTCTGATTTTCAACAGTCTGTTTGTCGCTGCTGACTCTTATGTATTATGAAGGTCTGCGGAAACTGTTACAACCGCAAATATGACCTGCCTGTCCGAAGAAGAACAAAAACAATTTGAAAACTATTGCGAGCGCCTGCTTGCTGCTGCAGAAAAATTGACAAATAACAATAGAACGTTTCAGAACCCGAGAGGGACATTACCCGGAGCATGTACTGGCAGATAAGATCTACCGCAACCGTGAGAATCTCAGTTACTGCAAGCTGCATGGGATTCGCCTCAGCGGTCCGGCTTTGGGAAGACCCAAGAAGGATGAACGGCGTGACAGGAAACAGACTTATCTCGACCAAAACGAGCGCATTGAAGTCGAGCGGCAGTTCAGTCTTGCCAAGCGAAGATGCAATCTTGGAAAGGCTAAAACAAAAACTGGAAGAAACCATAGGTTTCACACTTGCCATGTCGATTGTGGTGCTGAATCTCAGAAAAATTCAGCATACACTTTCGCGCTGTTAGCGGTCAGCCGAAACGGCCATTACGGGCTCAACTGAAACAGCCAATTTGAGATCAAACGCTTTAGCCAATTCGGCAGGACGGAAGTTCGTTTCGCATAGGCCTTCACCCCTGTCAAGGCAACCCGTAGGGCGCATTATGCGGCCTTGACAGAGGTTGAGGCGCTATGCATTTTGGTAAGTAAGAGCTGTGCGTGCGCATCTCTTATGACACATGAGCTATTCTGTGGCTATACTGATTGGACTAACATTGGTCGCTTTTAGTGAACCCGTGATGGCTTTCTTTGCCGAACCCGAACAGCGCCTGTTTTTTCGGCTTTTCTGTGAACTCTGGATGCCTCAAAGATTGCTATTTATTCAGTAGATATTACTTATAACATCTGGCATCAATAAGTGAAGCGCTTTCTCTGTTACTGATACTAAACAAACAGGGTACACGTCAGAATATCGGCGTGTACCCTGTTTTACTCATGGTTGAATAATCATTATAGAAGATTGGCTTCAGCGTTTTCAAGTTCCCCTACATCCCACAGCAAACGGCTGGCGATATACTTATCCCGGATGTCCTTTGTCATGGTAAAAGTAGTACGGATGGCATCCTCACTATACCCGAGATAGCCCGGATCCGTGGGAGCACCCATGGCGGTCATCATGTTATAAACTTCCTCATATTTGGGGAGCTTATCCACCACCGCCATTATTTCATCCCACTTCTCAATTATGACCTCAAGGCGTTTCGCGTGTTTTTCCGGATCGTATTTTCCTTCCCGCTTCTCGCCTTCGACCATCGCATAAGCGCCGGGGCCAATGAATTTAACCAGCTTTTCGTTCCATTCCTCCGGATTGAAGGCCTGTACATAGGCAAGCGCCTTTTCTCTGTCCGGTTTTACCGTCCTTATATAGTCGTACACCTTGAGACTCAGCAGTGTGCCGATGCCGCACTGTATGCCGTGCAGGTCGGCCTTCGCACCCTCAAAGGCCAACGAACGCATATCCCATATATGAGAGAAATAGTGCTCCATGCCGGATGCGGGGCGCGACAGCCCGGCATACTTCATCGCCATTCCGGCAATCACCATGCCCTCCATGACGGCTTTTACCGCTTCCTCGTCCCGCTTCATAAGACCCGGAGCCGCAGCGACTACCCGGTTCAGGGCGTTTTCCACCAGAGCTGCCACCACCGGGCAATAATATTCTCCTACAAGAATACTGGCTATGCGCCATTCCGTAAGGCTGATGTACTTTGCCAGCATATCGCCGACTCCCGCGCGCAGCATGTGCATGGGAACCTCCCGGAGTATGTCTGTGTCGCCCACGATTGCCCAGGCGAAGGTGCTGTCCAGCGATACCTTCAGTCCGTCACGCTCCATCGAAGAGGTTGCGGATGCAAAGCCATCCATGGAAGGGGCTGTACCCACGATCATATAGGTTCTGCCGGTCGCGTGAGCCAGTATTTTGCCGATATCGTTGATGACGCCCGAGCCTATTCCGATCACAGCATCGCAGGAATAGTCAAAGTGCATTACCGCACTGCCCACAGAGTGCTCGGTAGGCGTCACAGGAGACTTCAGGAACACATAGCTCGAACACGGTATTCCGGACTCTTTCAGGACACCTGTGACCTTTTCGCCTGCCGCGGCAAAGGTGTCGTGACCCGAGAGGATAAACGGCTTTTTGCTGCCGCATTCTGCAAGGAGTGCCGGCAGTTTTCTGATTGCACCGCTTTCAATGATGCAGCGCCTGGTTCCCACGGAATGGGTCTTTCCGCACTCGCACTCAAACGGGCCCATATTGATAAGCTCTGAAAGAGACATATTTCTGATTTGTTCTGTGTTCATACTTGTTCCCTCTCATTTCGCAAGAATGCGCTCCCGAAACAGCGTTCCCGCTTCACGGATCGTTCTCAGGTATGCCGTGACCATGCGCTCATCGCCGAGTCTGTTCATTGTCGTCTGCTGAAAGGTCTCAAAGCTGAAATCCCCGCTGTAGCCGATGTTCCTCATGCACTCGCAAAAGGCAGGCCAGTTAATGCTGCCGGTAAACGGTGCGAGATGCTCGTCGTCTTCCCCGTCATTATCGTGAATATGAAGCGCTTTTATGCGTCCGCCCAAAAGAGCGGTATATCTGTAAAAATCACCGTGCAGCAGATTCAGATGGCCGGTATCGAAGCACAGTCCGAAGCACTCCTTCCCGGCAAGCGCATTATATCTGTCGATGCAGTTCATCGCCTCGTGCGGGTCCGAACAAACACCGTGACGGCAGATCCTTTCGCTTTTTACAAAAAGGTTTTCGAGGCAAACGCAAACGCTGCTGCTCTGAAGCTCCGGGACAAGAGCGGAATAAAGCGCATCATTCAGTGCGTCCGCCAGTTCGTGCTGCTCTTTTCCGCTCCACGCCGGAGCTGTAATGCCGTGAATGATCAGATTTTTGCATTCCACTTCATCGCAAAGACGGATACAGTTTTTGTATACATTAACTGCATAGTCCAGCGACTCCAGACACCCGAATACATAGGCGGGAAACGGGGCATGTGCCTGCGTGATCTCCAGACCGTTTTCCTTTATCTGCCTTCGCTCGAACGCGGTCTCCTCCATCGCAGCATCAAAGGACTCGGCAAGACAGCAGTGTCCGTTCAGATTTCAGTTACGGATCCGCTGTGCATCCCACAGATTGTCAATGTTCCAGTCAACCGCCTCAAAGCCCGCGTCCCGAATCAGCTGGTAGCCCTTTTCAAAGCCGTATTCATATACGACAGTTCCGGTCTGTACCGATATTTTCATGATTATTCTTCTCCCTCATATCTGTTGTTTCCGAGAAGGTCATGGTAGAAACACCATCTGTTATAAATATTCCCATACTCTTTTTCGTGTTTCTCCGGCAGTACCAACACGAAAGAATCTGAAACCATCCTGCCGGCCGCCGTCTTTAAGTCTTCTCCTGCGGCGTTTGCGGCAAATATCGCCGCGCTCAGCGCTGTTATTCCGCGCTGCTGCGCGATCTTTACCGGGCGGTTCAGGATATTTGCATACTGCTGTACGATAAACCGATTCTTTTCTGCCATTCCTCCACAAAGGACAATACTCCGGTAGGTAAGACCGTTTTGTTCCAAATGATCAATGATCTTTCTTGTCCCGCACGCCATTCCCTGAACCATTGCGCAGTAAATATCCTCGGGTTTTGTTGCCATCGTGCACCCTAATATGCTTCCTTTGAGAGATGAATCGTTCAATATTCCCCGATTCCCGTTCCACCAGTCCAGTACCGTCAGAGGATTATCCCAAGGGTTGGTTGTTTTCTCTGCAAGAAAATCAAAAATATTCTTTTTCTCATTTTGAGCTGCGCGAATATAGCTTTCAGGCATCTGATTTTCGACAAACCAGTTCAGCATGTCGCCCGCGCAAGGCTGCCCCGAATCATATCCGTAATACCCCGGCACGATTCCGTCCTTCACTACGCCGTTTATTCCGTAAACAGGGACATGTCTTGCGTTTAGAAATGCCATTGCAATAGATGTTCCGAGAGTCACCGCTATTGCATCTGGATCGTTTACGCAGAAGCATACTCCCGGGGCGCTGCCGTCGCCGATAGGAGCTGCCACCGGCACGCCCTCCGGAATTCCCAGCAATACCGCCATTTCACTGGATACATACCCACAGGGTTCTCCATATTCTGAAACAGCCCCTGCGAAAGAACTGTAAAATGCCTCACCGAAGCCATCTGCCAGTTGATTGAGAATGTCCCTCTGCGGGAAGCCTTCCTCCGGTGTCCACATTCCCTTAAAGCCTGCGGAATAGAGAGAATTGACCGGTTCTCCCGTCAGCTGCCATGTGAGCCATTCACCCAGATCACAAAATCTGTACGTCTCAGCGAATATCTCCGGGGCTTCTTCGTAGGTCTCCAGCAGTTTGGGCAGAGCCCATTCGCAGTTCACCGCACCGCCGTAGTTTTCTATCGTCGGCAGTCCGCCCGTCGCCTCGTGAAGCTTTTCAATTCTGTCCGCCTGCTTCTTCGCACCGTGATGCTTCCAGAGTTTTATATAAGCGTGCGGCTCGTTCTCATATCCGTTTTCCGTGAGGGTAAATCCGTCCTGCAGACACGGCACCATGGTATAGGTGGTGGCCGCAACGCATATCCCTTTCAGACCGCTTATATCTGAAACGGAGGAAACGCCCCGGATACAGTGAACCAGAGCCTCTCTGTAATCCGCGGCGTCAGCCAGCGCATATTCGTCCGGGATCCGGCGTCCGTTCGGAAGCTCACCTCCGATCACGCCGTGGGGATAGACATATTCGGAGCTTGCCAGCACCTGCCCGTCAGAGCACGATACCAGCGCAGCCCTGGCGGAAAGTGTTCCGAAATCCAGTCCGATAACTGTTTTTTCGTTTGTGATGCTCATATCCCGTATTTTTCTTTCAGTCGAATATACTCTTTTTCTATTTCTCCTGCGGCAAAACTGTCTGCTTTAACGCCGCTTATTTTCTCATACGCGCCCTTTACACCGAGTTCCGCAATGAGCTTCTGTATCTCTTTGCTCTGCTCATCGGCAGGATTATCATACAGAAGGACGAGGGCTATGCCGGTATAGTAGTGCGGTGTGGCGATGCCATAGCCGCGGGCATAGTTCATGGGTGCGGTTATTCTGTCAGAAGGAGAAAGCTTGCGAATAGGTTCTCTTGCCACCCGGACGCACTTGTCGATTATGTAAGGGTTCACAAAGCGCTGCATAAGGGACATACGGTACCGTTCCATGGCCTCCGGCGTAAAGCCGTGGCGTTTGACCAGCATGGCGCCGCATTCTTCCATCATGCCCAGCACTTCGTCATAGATCTCCGGATCGGCAAGGGACTCATTGATGGTCTCATAGCCCTTGAGCCAGCCGTAGCAGGCAGTAACGGCGTTGGGCCCGTTGAGGGTGAACAGCTTGCGCTCGAGATAAGCGGTCAGGTCGTCCACGATTTCCATGCCGGCGATCACGGGTACCTCGCCCTTGAAGCCGCCGCGTTCCACATCCCACTCATGATACCGCTCCACGAACACTTCCGCCGCGAGAGGCGTATTGGTGGGCGGAATGATACGGTCAACGGCGCAGTCGGGGAACCCCACATACTGTTCCATGTAGGCCTTTTCCTCTGCGCTCAGGTGCTTTTCCACCTCCGCACGGAGAACGGATGAGCCGCGGATCGCGTTTTCGCAGGCGATCACATTCATACAGTCGGTCACACCGTCGGACATGCGCTTGGCAATGCCCTTCGCGATGGTGGGAGCGACCTTGGGAAGTGCGGTGAGCCCCACGGAGGTGAGGATCAGCTCGCACCCAGCATATTCATCCACGAGAGCCGGATCAAGTGAGTTTATGGCGGAAATATTCTTTACCGTCGTCTCGACACATACGGTGTCCATAAGGTGTACCGTATACTCATGGCGGGTATTGATGTCGTTGATGACATCCATATTAATATCGGCGAAAACAACATGGTACCCGGCCTGCTCCACCAGCATTCCGATAAAGCCTCGGCCGATCTGTCCGGCGCCGATCATTACTGCTTTTTTCATTTTTCGCCTTTCCCGATGATATGCCTGTAAATTGCCTCTGACAGCAGCCTGTGCCCGTCTGCTGTCATGTGCACTCCGTCTTCCTCCGACGGTTCGGCGAAAAGCGCGGCGTCGATAAACTCTGCTCCGTGTTTTTCCGCGATCGGTCTGTAGAGCTCCGCCAGTCTGAGAGAGTCCCTGTATCTCCCCGCCACGGTGCTGTCGACATTCTCTCCGTCCAGTGACGGATGAAGGTGGATGGGCGAAACGGCAATGATCCTTCTATCCGGAGTGTAGATCTTTGATGAACCCGGATGCCGTTCGTCCGCGAACTGTGCCTCACTCAGCAGTGCGTCAAAGCCCAGCGAGGAATAATACGCATTGCCGAATTTCAGGTCATTTGTTCCCAGACTGATGATCAGTATATCTACGGGCTTGTTCTCCATCAGAGCACAGATCAGTCCCTTTCTGCCGTTTAAGTATTCCTTGAATGGGTCGTCAAAGGATGTGGTCCTTGCGTTCATGCCGCATTCAACCACCTTATAATCGTCGCCCAGCGCCTTCTGGAGTCTGCCGGTCCAGCGGGTATTCTCATCATAACGGACTCCGGTGCGGGGAGTGTATCCCCATGTGTTTGAATCTCCGTAGCAAAGGATCGTTTTTTTCATAGGATCATACCTGCTCTTTTTTCTGTATTATTTGTCAAACAGGACCGCGCCGGCTTCGATCAAAGCCGACTGGAGGGCTTTAATATCGAGCGCTCTCGGAGTAACACCCTCTTTTGCGCTGAGGGCTGCGGCAATGCCCGCCGCCTGACCGGTGGCAAGGCAGACGCCCATCACCCGGTAGCTTGCGTGAGCCCTGTGAGTTCCGGAAATGCAGCGTCCGCAGGTGAGAATGTTTTCAAGTCCCACCGGGAGAAGGCTTCTGTACGGAATATCATAGGGAATGGCAGGCTGAGAGTGGCCTTCCGCCTGTCCGCCGCCGCTGGGATTGTGAATATCAATGAGAAACCATGCTTTATGTACCACCACATCGTCTTTCCGGGTGCCGGTTTCCACATCCTCGTCATTGATGACATAGTCGCCGATGATGCGTCTGCTTTCCCGCACGCCCAGTGTGCTGCCGGTCGCCTTGAGTCTGCAGTTTTCAAAGCCGGGGGCATATTTCCTCAGAAAATCGATAACCGTATTGATCTGGCCGCGAAGTTCATACTCCGCTTCAAAGGCACCGGATACAGTCAGCGTATTGTAGCCGTTAGCCTGTGTAGCGTTAACGCTTCTCTCCCCGGGAGCGGCGGTGCGGTGCAGCCGGACGATGGATACGCTCTCCGGAAGCTCGCCCTCTGCATTCTTCTGCTTGCAGAAATCGGCATATTTCATACCGTTGGGCAGCTTGACGGGATCGGTACCGCCCCAGCAGGTAAAGCCGCGCTCTTCATCCACGCCGGTAACAGTGAATTCAAGTGAGGTAGGCTGGCATTTCCCATCCTGCTCCCGTCCCATTTCCCACTCCGCTCCGGACAATGCGGCAACCATGCCGTCGCCGGTCGCATCGACGATGACCCTGCCGAAAATCGTTTTCAATCCGCTTTGGGTGCTGACCACAACGCCCTTGAGAGCATTGTTCTCTTTTATAACGTCCACCACAGGCGTTTGCAGGGCAATTTCCACACCGGCGTCTTTCAGGAATTTCAGAAGAAGGTATTTCGCCTGCTCGGTATCGACGCTCATTTCCTTGCCGTTTCTGGTCTCGATCCATGTAGCTCCGAGCATATCCAAAACCTCGTCGCGCATGGTGCCCGGCTCCGCAAGGCCGAGGATCGGGTTCACATAGCCTGAGGTCATCATGCCGCCGACGATCCCATAGCGCTCAAGAAGGAGCGTTCTTGCTCCCAATCTGGCTGACGACACAGCGGCAGCGATGCCGGAAGGCCCGCCTCCGGCAACGATTACGTCATACTGATTTTCTTTTTCCATACATATTATCCTTATCTATTCTATATGAAGTGAGCCGAGAGAATAAATGCCGCCCACCGGCGCATTGGTGTTGCACAGCAGCTCTCCCTTATAGAACGCACAGCATTCGATTTCTTCTGCTCCGAAGCTACTTCCCGTTAGATCGTATTCCTGACAGATACATTTGTTTTTCAGGTCAAATACACGCATTCCCAACGGATATTGTTCGTTTCCGAGACCGAATGTGTAATAGATTTTGTCATCCTTCAGGGTCCCGCCCTGCGTGAAGAGGATATCAAAGGGGGTCAGGAACTGGTCGAGAATATCCTTCGGATGCAGCAGCACAAAGCTGCTTTCCGTCGGGGACGGGAGTTTGAATTTGGTAATGATATAACGATTTTTCTCATAGAACGGAAGAAACTCCGCCGTCGTACGGTAGCGGGCGGAAAAAATATAAAGGTAGTCCTTCTCGCTGTCCGCAAACCACGCCGGGCAGCCGAAGCACGGTGACTCAAAAGGCGTATCCTCAATGCCGTCATTTTTGTAGCTGATGGTCTGGATGAGAGTGCTGCTGCCGCTTACGTTTCCTTCTTCGTCCCTGTTCAGAACAATGTTCTCCACCGCGCAGCGGTAGTAATAGCCGTTTTCGTCCTCACCGAAATGATTTCCGGCAGTGACATACAGCAGCGGAATGGGATTCCCGTCAAGGCAGGTCCCGCTGAACATGCACTGATTGGAGTGGTTCGTATATTCCGCTGAAGGGACACCGTCATTATACGATCCGAGCGGAAATTGCGTCAAACATGTCTCGCAGCGGCTTTCCAGATCGTACACGGCGCAGTAACCGGTATGATGCAGCACGAAGGCCAGATCACCCCAGATCGCCATTCCCTGAGCCGATCGGAGCACCTTTTGATAGCGCATGACAAGCGGTGACTGTTCGGGGGTCACATAGATCATTTCCTGTTGATTTCCTTTTCTTTCTGTGATTTAAGATAGTCGGCAAAGAGTCTGTCAAAGCATCTGCTCTTGAGGTAAAAGCACGGCGCCGCCGCAAGAAAAGCCAACGGCCACAGCATTGCGGCGCCCGCGATGCATACCGCGGTCAGCAGGGTGATCGCGATCGCCTGTCCCGGCTTTTGCAGGATAAAAAGGAGCGTGTCGCGGAAGCATTGTGCAAAGCTCACGCGGAAGCGGGCGATCACGCCCACGCTCACGCTGTAAAAGCTCAGTGTTGCGGAGGCCAGAACCACGGTTATGATCTTCATGACCGCCGCCGCGGTTCCCTGCATGACCGTCCAGCACAGATATACATCGGCCCCCAGAACGGCGAACAGCAGCAGAAATACCAGCCAGACCGCGAAGCCCGGTCTGAAGCTGTTGCCGAAAGCGCGGAAATAGCGCTTAAAGCTGCTGCCGGTAATTTTGTCCACGCCCATATAGAAGGACAGGGCTGCCGCGCTGGCAGGACCCGCTGTGACAATGGGCAGGCAGCACAGGAACCACAGAATAGCCACAAGCAGGCTGTCCAGTATCATGTTTATTCGGTCAAGAGCTCCTGCCCTTTTCTCCTCGTTCACACCTGCACTCCTCAATGCTTCAGATAAGGCCGTTCATCTCAAAAATGGCCAGCAGGATCTCCAGCCCTTTGGGCAGGCTCCCGGGCACCACGCTGTCGCGCAGAGTATGCGGGTCATAGGCCAGCGCCATACCCATGCAGAGAGACGGCACGCCCTTGTGCATAGGATAGCGGCAGTCCGTGGCGGAGAGCGACAGATGGGCATCCACACCGAGACTCTGCACCAGCTTCAGATGCTTCTGTCCGTATTCGGCAATGCACCCGTCCGGCACTGTGTTCCAGAATGCTTCGTCGCCATATGGCTTCACGGTGAAGCGGATCTTGTCGGTGCCGTGGGTCTGCACATACTGCTTCACAAAGCTCACCATGGTCTCCACCCGCTCGGGGCGGTTGGATCGAAATTGCATCTCTGCAACGGCATGGTCGGCGATGTTGTTGCCCGTACCGCCGGAAACAGTGTTTACATTAAAGGCGTTGCGGCCCTCATGGATGGAAGCCACATACTCACGGCACTGGCCGCAGACAGCCTGCAGGAGCTTCGCCAGCTCTTCAATGGCGTTGGGACTGCCGTAAGCTCCCAGCGCATGGCCGCCGGGGGTGTTCACATGGATCCGGTACATCTCCCGGTTGACCACGTTTGGATAAATGCTTCGGAAATTACCGTCAAAGCTGTAGAAAAAGGCCATGTTCTCCGCGCCGAAATCATCGGTGAAGGCTTTGGCGCCAACGCTGCCGATCTCCTCGCCCATCGTAGCCAGAAGGAGGATACCGTGCTCGGTCTCTTCCGTGGCATTTTCCAGAATGAACCTGGCGGCGTACAGCAGCACTACCAGACTGGCCGTATCATCCCCGATGCCGGGACAGACCCAGCGGTCACCCTCTTCCTTGATGGAAAGCGGGGTCTCAAGGGGAAAGACAGTATCCATGTGCGCCGAAAAAACGATCCACTTTCCGCTTCTGCCCGGACGCAGAGGGCAGATCAGGTTGCCCACACGGTCCCTGCGGACTTCCGCAGCACCTGCATTGCGGAGAAAGTCCGCGCAAAAGCGGGCTCGCTCCCGCTCCATCCCGCTGGGTGCCGGGATCAGAGCCAGCGTGCGCAGCGTCTCGAGCATATCAGCTGCTTTATTATCAATAAAACTCTTAACAGCTTCGTTCATGACTTCTCCTTTATCAGCTCTTGATACCGCTGGTGGTAATGCCTTCCACGAACTGCTTCTGGAAGATACTAAATATCAAAATGACGGGAACCGTACCCACAGTCGCAGCAGCCATGACCTTGTTGATAAGATCCTGCTCCATGGAGTTGTAGAGGTTGATACCAAGGGATACCGTAAACAGATCCTTGTCCGTCAGGAAGATCAGAGGTGTAAGGAAGTCGTTCCAGGATCCGATAAAGGCCAGAATGGTGAGGGAGACCATAGCGGTCTTGGTCAGCGGCATCATGATCTGCCACCAGATACGAAAGTGACCTGCGCCGTCAATAACGGCGGCCTCCACCAGATCGCGGGGAATCTTCTTATAGAACTGCCGCAGCAGGAACACGGCGCTGACGCTGAACCAGGAAGGCAGGAGCAGAGCCCAGTGGGTATTATACAGGCCCATAGAGTTGAAAAGAGTAAAGCGAGGGATCAGAGTCGCCTGCGAGGGGATCATCATGGCGCCCAACAGCATGATGAATACGATATTCTTTCCCTTAAAATCGATGCAGGCAAAGGCATAGGCCGCAAGAGACGAAACAAGAAGCTGGCCCACGATGGTGGCAGTGGCAAGGACAAGAGAGTTCTTGATCATATTCAGGAAAGGAACGGACTTGCTCGTTAAGACCTGCTCATAGGTCTTCCAGACAAATTTGGAGGGGATCCAAGTAAAGTTCGTGGAGAAGACCTCCGAGCCCGGCTTGAGGGAGGAAGAGATCATCCACAGCAGAGGCAGGAGGAAGAGAATACCGACGGCGAGAAGTATAACCGTGGTGATCACCTTGCGGCGTATATTGGTATGCTTCATCTGTTCGCTCCTTTCGGTCAGTACTGCACCCATTTTTTCTGGACCCAGAGCTGAATGAGGGTGATGGTCAGAATAATGAGGAACAGGATCCAGGACATGGCACTGGCGTAGCCGAAGTCATAGTTGCTGAAGCCATGTCGGTAGACCTCCGCAACGATGGTGGTACTGCTTCGCTCGGTCGTGCCAGCGGTCATGATCTTGACGGCAGTGAACAGCTTGAAAACAGCGATAGTCCGAATTACGATCAGGTAGAAGGTCGTGGGCGAGATCAGAGGGACGGTAATCTTTCTGAACTTCTGCCAGGGAGTTGTACCGTCGATCTCGGCCGCCTCATAGAGTGAGGTGGGAACATCCTGCAGTGCGGCCATGTATATCAGCACCTGATAGCCGATACTGGTCCAGATGACGAGGATGATAATAGGCACTTTGGTAAGGTTGGGATTGGAGAACCACTGGGGCAGTTCCGTCATTCCCAGCTTGCTGAGGAAAAGGTTCACGGGGCCGTCGCTGCGGAACATGAACTTGAAAACAGTGACAAGCGCCACGGTGTTGGATATGTAGGGAATAAAAAAGAGGAGGCGGAGAGTCTTTCTCAGATAGACCTTGTCGTTGAGAAGATACGCCAGGATCAGTGAGAGTACCACACTGACGGGGACAATGGTAACGGTATAGATCAAAGTGTTCTTCAACGCATAGAGGAAGGTCTCGTCATGGAACATCTTCTGGAAGTTGTCCAGACCGACGAATTCGATCCCGGAAAGGCCGGAAACGAAGTTCCACTCGGTCAGCGACAGGGCGCCTGAAAAGACGATGGGGTAAGCAATGAAGGTAAAAAACAGCAAAAGAACCGGCGCAAGGAACAGCCACGCTGTCAAAGTATCTCTTCGTTTCTGCATAAAAAGGACCTCTCATTTCTAAACATAGGCCCAGCATAAAGCTGGGCCCATGAGATTAACGTAAAGTGCTGTTATTTATTTGGCGTCTGCAATAGCAGCATCCATCTGAGCCTTCATGGCCTCGAAGCCTTCCTCGATGGTCATGTTGCCGCGGTACACGTCCATGGTGACGGTGTTGAGAACATTGCTGATCTCGCTGGCACCAAGATACTCATGCTCGATGTAGGTGGGGCCGTCATAGTTGAGAACGACTCTCTTGTAGGCTTCCACATCGATGAGCTCTGCGGCGGCCTCTTCGCTGCCGAAGGCGATGGACACGATGGAGTCTCTGTCAACATTCTTGTAGGTGGGCATATGGCCGACGGTGCTGTAGTATGCACTGCCTTCCGTGCTGAACCACTTGACGAACTGCCATGCCAGCTCAGGATCCGGGCAGCTGTTGGCGATGGACAGATGCATGAAGTAGTAGATACCGTCGCAGTAGTTCACTTCCTGATCCTCGTAAAGGGTGGGGATGGGAGCGTAGGTGATGGGGAAGTCGAAGGTGTACTCATCGGTATTGGCGATGCGGCGGGTCATGGCGTTGGTCATCACGCACATGGCGACCTTGCCTTCCATGAAGGGAGTGTAAGCCTGAATGCCCTCATCGCGGTAGGTGATCAGAGGATACTGGATCTTCTCAACGATATCGGCGTTGTAGTTCACGTTGAAGGCGTCGACAAATGCCTGATTGGTGATGTTGCTGACGAGGTTGCCGGCTTCATCCTTGGTGTAGTAGTAGTCATCGCCCAGGAAGCCGCGGGCCAAGATGGACCAGTAGTAGATGGAGTGGAAGTTGGAGCAGCCGTAGACCTCAACGGTGCCGTCAGCTGCGACCTTGTTCATGGCGCGGGCTGCATCGTAGTACTCGTCGATCGTCCAAGAGGTGGGGATTTCGCCGAGGCCGGCAGCATCCCACAGATCCTTGTTGATGATGACGTGGTCATTGTTGCCGCCCATGGGGATAGCAACGATCTTGCCGCCGTAGTTGTCTTCCAGACCCCAGTTTTCAACGCTGTCCAGGCCGGCTTCGGCCAGGAAGTCATCCAGGGGGTAGAACAGGCCGGCAGTGGCACGCTCTTCCAGCTTACCGGCTGCGAAGCTCATGCAAATGTCAACCTCGCCGGCGATGAGGGCGGTGTCGAGCTGCACGTTACCGTCGCCGCTGTTGGAAAACTTGTGGATGTCCAAAGTGATGTTGGGGTAAACCTTGTTGAACTCTTCTACCCAGGAGGCTGCGCCGCTGTCTTCGTCCCAGACGCTCCAGAGGCGGATGGTGCCAACGTAGTCCTCGGGCTTCTTGCCTTCGGACTCAGCTGCGGGGGCTGCAGGATCTGCGGATGCTGCAGGAGCAGCCTGCTGGCCGCATGCGCAGAGGGCTGCGATCATGCAGAGAGCCAGAACCAGTGCGAGTGCTTTTTTCATTGTGACCCTTCTTTCTCAAATTATACATTATCAGATGGTTAAACCTTCCAATATACAAGGGAAATATTTGGAGCGTTCCAAGCCTCAAACACTCCCTTGAGGTTTTCAGGGAACGGGGAGCTGTCTGCGGTCAAGGAGGCTCTCTCTCATAATGAGATGGGGCGCGGAGGTAAAGGTCTGGATCGGATGCTGCGGGTCATTGATGCGGTTAAGCAGGAATTGAAATGCCGTTTTTCCGATCAGTTCCTTTTCGACGTTCACGGCGCTCAGGGCCGGTGACGCATTGCCGCAAAAGCTGGAGTCTTCGTAGCAGATTACGGATATATCCTCCGGAATTCGAATGTTCAGCTCATACAGACAACGCTGAAGACCCATGGCCATCTCGTTGTTCGCTGTGAGCACCGCATCCGGCATCAGTCCGGAGTTCAGAAGTTCTTTGAAAGCCATGTAACCGCTCTGCGGCGTATTTTTTTCCGCCGACAAAAGAAGCCTCTCATCCAGCGCATACCCGCATTCTGCCGCCGCATCCCGAACACCGCGAACACGCTCGGGCCACACGCGGAAATAGCTTTTGGGACAGTTTAACAGACAAATGCGCTTGTGTCCCGTCTCGATGAGCTTCTTAAAGGCCAGACGGCTGCCCTCATAGGAGCTGTGGAACACCGTATCCACCCCGTCCGCCGCCCAGGAAGAGACGACCAGCACCGCGGGAATGTCCAGCCCGCGGATCACTTCCACCACATCCTCGTCGTCGAAGCCGCCGATGAAGATGGCGCCGTCTACCCGACGGCTCCTGATGATTCCGGGAATATTGTGAATATCATGAGAAAGATCATACCGGTCTTTCATAACGGACAGATCCAGATCCTGCTGGGCAATGGCCTGAAACACGCCTTCTTCCACGTCGTGGGTAAAAGAATCGGAGCTGTAAGACCACTCGTAGCGGTGATCCGTATTTCTGGCGCCGCGGGACATATGGATGATCCCGATGCTGTTGTTGCTGCGCCGGATCAGACTTCTGGCACTGTAGTTCGGAACATAGTTCAGCGCCTTGATGGACTTCATCACCCGCCGCCTTGTTTCCTCCTTTACCAGAGGACTGCTGTTGAGAACTAACGATACTGTGCTCTTAGATACGCCGGCATCCGCCGCAACATCCCAAATTGTTACCATAGTATAGTCTCTTTTCGTTTTAATTCTGTTTTGGAACATTCCAAAAGTCAATATTCTTTTGCTTATTCTGCAATTTGCACAAAAGGGCTTCCGCCTTTTTATGAATAAGTGACATTTTTCCCTGTGCGCTGATCCGTGCCGCGTGCCCGAAACGGGTGCGACTGTGCACTTCTCAGTAATTAAACTACAAAAAGTGAATAATAGCAAGTAATTTATATTTGGAACGTTTTAATTGACTTATTATATTCAATGTGCTATAAATATCTCCGAATTGAGTGTGCAGGAGGAAACTTTCATGGCATTTGTGGAAAAATCGTCCGGTCTTCCCGAGTCTTACGATGTGATCGTATGCGGCGGGGGGCCTTCTGGCTGGGTCGCGGCTGTGGCGGCGGCAAGACTCGGATGCCGTACTGCACTTATAGAGAGATTCGGGTTTTTCGGCGGGACAGCCACCGCGGGACTCGTTGTACCGATCAGCGGCTTCTTCAAAAACGGCAGTCGGGTCGTTGGCGGCATACCGTGGGAGTTTGAGCAGGAAATGGAGCGGCACGGGGCTGCCTTTGCCGAAATGCCTAAAGGACATATCTCCGTTGACACGGAGTACTACAAGCTGATCGCCCAGCGAATGGTACTGGATTCCGGTGTTGTTGTATACACCAACTCTCTCGTATCCGATGTGCTCAGAGACGGGAAGCTGATAACCGGGATTCGCGCTGTCGGCAATGAGGGCCCGTTTGAGATCCGCGGGAAACACTTTATTGATGCGACCGGAAACGGAAATATCTGCTCCATGGCAGGGATTTCCACGCGCACCAGTCAGACCCCGCAGCCTCTTTCTCTGTGTTTTGAGCTTATCGGCGTGGACACATCCACCCCTTTGCTCCGTGACAGTATCCATCACACGGGGAAAGAAGGCACGCACTCGCTCAACACGGAGATCCACGATTATCTGGACGGTCTGTATTCGGAGCAGAAAGCTCCTCAGTTCGGCGGTCCGTGGTTCAACACCATGCTGAGTGGAGACCGGCTGGCAGTCAACATCACCCGCAGCAATTCGACCTCACTGAACGCCCGGGACTATATGACTGCCGAATTTCAAATGCGTGAGGACATGTTCAGGCTGCTCGATATTTTGAAAAACAAATATCCGGAGTTTAAAAACTGCTCGATCTCCGCTTCCGCAGTTAACGCGGGAATACGCGAGGGCCGGCATCTGGTCGGCGTGCACACGCTGACCGGAGGCGAGATTATGCGGGCCGAACATTTTGAAGACTCTGTAGCCAGAAACGCCCATCCCATTGATATGCACTGTGCAGACGGAAGCTCTCAGGTTCTTCAGGAGCTCTCCGAGGCGGGATACATTCCGTACAGATCTCTGATCTCCCCGGAAGCAGACAATGTAATAGTCTGCGGGCGCGCTATTTCCGCAGACGACGCTGCCCATGCGAGCATTCGCGTGCAGGCTACCGCCATGGCCGTCGGTCAGGCCGCGGGTACGGCAGCCGCTCTGTGCAGCCGATGCGGCTACAGCGTGCATCAGCTCCCTGCGCACGAGCTCCAGAAAACGCTGACAGGCCAAAACGCCATTTTATAAAAACAGCTCCAGTTTTGAGTGATTTCAAAATCGGAGCAACGTATTTCTCATTTCATTTCATAGGAAAAGAAAATCGGGGGTTCTATGACAGCGGAGAAAAATAAACGAGGCCCTTATGTGATAGGACTGGACTTTGGATCCTTGTCCTGCCGGGGAATTCTTGCGGGCAGCAGGGACGGCTCCGTGCTTTGTGAGGCGGAGTATGCCTATCCCCATGCCATCATCACCGCCCCATGTAAAGATCTGCCGGGCCTGTCTGAAAAGTGGTGCCTGCAAGACCCGGACGATTACCGTGAGGCACTGGTTTTCGTTCTGCGGGAGCTTTTTGCAAAGAGCTGCGTTGACCCCGAAGCTGTAGCGGCTGTGGGCGTTGACGCCACGGCAAGCACGGTATTAGCAGTGGACAAAGAGTGTGTTCCTCTGTGCAAAAAAGAAGAATACAAAGCCCGCATCCACGCCTGGCCCAAAATGTGGAAGCATCATGCCGCTTTCAAAGAGGCGGCAGACCTGACCCGCGCGGCCAGAGAATTCCGGCTTCCTTGGCTGGATTCGGTGGGCGGAGAGATCGGGGCGGAGTTTTTCGTATCCAAGGTTCTGGAATGTTTTCGGGAAGACAGGCAGCTGTTTGATGCCACCGATACCTTTTTGGAGCTGGGAGACTGGATCGTCAGTCTCCTCGCCGGGCAGGAAATCCGCAGCAGAACGTTCCTTGCCTGCAAGGCCATGTGGTCAGAGGCGAGCGGCTTTCCTCCGGAGGAATATTTCGATGCGGCAGAGCGCGGCTTCGGTTCGGGATATTACGCCAAAATGACCGGCCGCAGTCAGTGCATCTGCTTTCCCGGTGAAGCAGCCGCTGAAGTTTCTGAAACTATGGCCGCCCTCACCGGCCTTGCACCCGGCACCGTAATCACCGCCGCCCAAATGGACGGCTATGCCGGTATCCCCGGGTCCGGGATCTGCGAGGCAGGCGTACTGATGATGGTTCTGGGCACTTCTACCTCGTTCATGCTTCTGGATGAACGGGATACACCCGTTGAAGGCATCTGTGCCAGCATGCCCGACAGTATATACCGGGGGCTTCTGTGTCATGCCGCAGGGCAGCCCGGCACGGGGGATATGCTGCAATGGTATATGGAAAATGCTCTTCCGGGTTCCTGTGAGCGAAAAGCAAAGGAAGAAGGGATCAGCGTCCACGAATACCTTTCCCGGCTGGCCGAAAGAAGCGGCCCCGATGAGCGGCTTCTGTGTCTCGCGTGGTTCAACGGCAGCAAGTCTGTGCCGATCGATCTGAGCCTCACCGGTGTCATAAGCGGCTTTTCCCTGTCCACGAAACCGGAGCAGGTCTATCGTTGTCTCATCGAGGGCTCCGCCTTTGGAGCCAAAGCAATTATTGAGCATATCAAAGCGCATGGCGTTCCCATTCGCGAGATCATCTGTTCCGGAGGGATGTCGTGGAAAAATCCGTTCCTGATGCAGATCTACGCGGATATTCTGAACTGTGACCTGAAAGTGTGCGCCGAAAAACAGACCGTAGCCCTCGGTTCGGCCATCTATGCTGCGGCGTCTGCCGGGCTGTATCCGGATGTTCCCTCCGCTGCCAGAGGCATGAGCGGCCGGATCAGCCGTGTTTACACACCGACTCCCGAAAGCGGGAGATCCTATCAGGCCATGTATAAAAATTATTTAGCTCTCCGTCGCTCAATTCTATCCTGAGATACAGCGGAGAAACAAAAACACTTCTCACTCTGTATCACAGCAAAAGGACTGCAGCATGGCAGTAACACTCAAATACGCTGATCTCGTTGGAAAGAAGTCTATCACGAGAATAGGTAAAGCGTGTATTTCTTTTGACAGAAAGATTTTACGGCATTTATGGCAAAGCCTTGCCAAAAAGGTTCCGCTGTAAAATCTGCATTTTGCAACGGAACCTTGAAAAGCAAGCTTATAACATGGCCTCAAAGTCTTTCCGACGATGAAATCTTTTGCGTGTCAGCAATATACTATAAAACGCGATAACTGATCGAACGAATGCCCCAGTCTGCACAGGATTTAAATTCAAAAGACCTGAAAACACCCGGCTGCAAATCAAGATCTCTGCCGATCAGAGCGCCTATGTCATTTATTTTTGCAAGCACCGTCATTCCGCCATAATTGATCAGTATCGTTTTTCCAAGATACAAGCGACTATTTGGCCAGGACATGGGTATAGCCATATTGTGTTGAGTTACACAGACTCGGTCGGAAAGCGAAAACAGCCATGGTTTCCGACCGGGCTTCCCGTAAAGGGAAACAAAAAACGTGCCGAAAAAATGCTGAGGGAAATGAGGCGGGACTATGTCCCTCCCGTCTGCGATATGGGAACCGGAGACCTGTCTGCAGAGATGCTGTTTGCCGATTATATGGAAATGTGGTTGGAAATCGTTCGGGGATCCGTCGAGGAAACAACTTTTTCATCGTATACGCAGATGGTAAAGGGAAAGATCGTGCCGTACTTCCGAAATACCGGCCTCACTCTCGAAGGTATTCAGGCCAAGCATATTCAGAGCTTCTATCTGCATGAGATGAAAACCGTTTCTGCCAACACGGTGATTCACGAACACGCAAACATCCACAAAGCTCTGAAATATGCCGTGAAAATGGACCTGATCCCGTTTAATCCTGCCGACAAGGTGGAGCGTCCGAAAAAGCAGAAGTATATCGCAGACTATTACCGGTTGGATGAGCTGGAAAAGCTTTTTGAGGTAACAAAGGATCATCCGTATTCCCTGCTGATTCAGATGACAGCATTCTACGGCTTGCGGCGCAGTGAAGCACTCGGCCTGAAATGGGACGCGATTGACTTTGAACGCAATACCATCACGATCAAGCACATATTAACGACTGTCAAATTGGATGGCAAATATGCGATTGTTGAGGCGGACCGGGCAAAAACAAAGTCAAGTCTTCGGTCCCTCCCGTTGGTCGGTAATTTTAGAGAAAAGCTTCTGGAACTCAAAGAGCAGCAGAAAGAAAATATGAGGGTCTGCGGAAACTGTTACAATCACAGATATGACGGCTATATATTTGTAGATCCTATGGGTAATATTATCAGCCCGAACGCAGTAACAGAGAACTTCAGCAAGATTTTGGAGCGTAACGGTCTGCGCCACATTCGCTTTCACGATCTCAGACACAGCTGCGCATCTTTGCTCCTTGCCAATGATGTCCCGATGAAGCAGATTCAGGAATGGCTCGGTCACAGTGATATCAGCACGACGGCGAATATTTACAGCCATCTGGATTATAAGTCCAAGATCACTTCCGCAAACGTAATGGACAATCTTCTGTCCCTGCCGGAGATCAAAAGTCAGAGCTGGAGCGGTTGATTCTGTTCTTGCCGAAAATCATGTACGCAGTTGTGCATTTGGCAGAAAAGGAAAACCCAGTCACACGGCAAAAGCCTTGATATGACTGGGTTTGTGGCGGAGAGTTAGGGATTCGAACCCTAGAGACCTTTCGGTCTACAGCATTTCGAGTTCCATGCGAACAAGCCCAACAGCAAATGGGTAACAGGCATCTCCTACATCCACACCAAGCAGGGTGTACTGTACCTGTCGATCTCTACGACAACAGCATCGTTGCCTACAAGACCGGAACACAGCAGACGTTAAATCTGGTGCTGGACACCATCCGCCTGGCCATGCGCTGAGATGATTGACCGCTAAATCGATTTTTACAACCACGAGCACATCCAGCTAAAAACTGGAGTGGCGCCGCTCACGCTGCGCCACTCCGCTTAAAACTTCATATTTCCCTACATTGAGGCTTTCTTCCCTACATTGAGGCTTTTTGTACTGTCCGCACAATCTGGGGCGGTTCACTTCCGTTTCAAGGCTTTTTTGTTTTCCGGCGGCGGGGTTAGAACAGCTCGTCGCCGCTTTTGTTGTCGAGGCCGGGGTGGAGGTCAAAGCGGACGGCGCCGACGCGGGCTTTGCCGTTTACCGCCTGCTCCACCAGCCAGGTACCCCTTATGCCAAAGCCGCCGCAGAGTTCTATCGCGCCGCAGCCAGCTTCCGCCATCTCGGCCGCCGCGGCGGCGCCCTGCTCGTAGGTCGATACGCCTATGCTCGTCAGCCGCACCGACGGGGTCTCGACAAGCCCGCGGTCCTTTGCCGGGTCTG
Organism: uncultured Eubacteriales bacterium; assembly: GCA_900544295.1. Lineage (GTDB taxonomy): Bacteria > Bacillota > Clostridia > Oscillospirales > Oscillospiraceae > Scatomorpha > Scatomorpha intestinigallinarum. The sequence continues at coordinate 228,903 of UQUO01000001.1, forward strand.
CGCCCGGAGCTATGAATATGAACGCCGCGTTCAGCATCTCTGTGCCTCCTTTCACTTCTTGTTCGGGATATGTATCGCACGCTTCTGCGCCGCCAGCGCCGCCTCGCGCAGCGCCTCGGCCACCGTCGGGTGGCAGTGTATGGTATCCGTGAGCTCGTCGAGCGTGGCCTCGAGCCTTATCGCCAGCGCGGCCTCCTCGATGAGCTCCGTCGCGCTCGGCGCGAGGATATGCACGCCCAGGATCTCGCCGAACTTCGGCCCGGCGAGGACCTTTATCATGCCGCCCGTGCAGCCCAAGACCAAGCTCCGCCCGTTCGCGCTCGTCGGAAAGCGGCCCACGACGTACTCTATGCCGAGCTCCCTGGCCCGCTCCTCCGTGTAGCCCACGCCGGCTATCTCGGGGCCTACGTAGGCGCAGGCGGGGCTCATGTCCTCGTCAAAGCCGCGCTCGCCGCCCATGGCGTTTTCCGCCGCGGCCTCGCCCATGGCCATCGCCGCGTGCGCCAGCATCAGCCTTCCGGAGCAGTCGCCCACCGCGTACACGCCGGGCACGCTCGTCTCCAGGCGCCTGTCCACCTTGATGAAGCCGTCCTCGAGCGCTATGCCCGCCTTTTCAAGCCCGAGGCCCTCCGTGTTGGGGCTGCGGCCCACGCATACAAGCACCTTCTCGGCATCAAACACCTCGTCCCTGCCGCCTGTGTCGGCATGGACGGCCGCGCCCTTCGCTGTGGCCTCCAACCTCGTGACCTTCGCGCCCGTGCGCAAGTCCATGCCCTCGGCTATCAGCTGCGCCTTGGCAAGCTCGGCGAGCTCGCCGTCCATCTGGGGCAGTATCCGCGGCTGCAGCTCGAGCACCGTAACCTTCGTGCCGAAGCGCCGGTATACGCTGCCCAGTTCCACGCCTATGACGCCGCCGCCTATGACCACCATGCTCTCCGGTATGTGGTCGAGCGTGAGGCCGCCGGTGGAGTCTATGACTGCGGGGCAGTCCCTGAGCCCCGGTATGCCCGGCAGCACGGGCCTCGAGCCCACGGCGATGATTATCTTGTCGGGCCGGAACTCCTTACCGCCCGCCGTGACGGTCTTGGGGCCGGTGAAGCGGGCCTCGCCCTCCACGACGCTTATCCTGTTCGCACGCATCAGCGCCCTGACGCCGCCCGTGAGCTTGTCCGAGACCGACTGCCTCGTAGCCTGCACCTGCGCCCAGTCCACTGCTACGTCCCTGCCTATGATGCCTATCCCTGCGGAGCCTGTGGCAAGCTCGTAGACCTCGGAGCTGTGCAGCAGCGCCTTGGTGGGCATACAGCCCCGGTTGAGGCAGGTGCCGCCTATTTCGGCGCACTCTATGAGCGTGACCTTGGCGCCGAGCTGCGCGGCCCTTATCGCCGCAACATAGCCGCCGGGGCCGCCGCCTATAACGAGCACGCCGCCGCCCTCCGAGGACCCGGGTTCCGCCTCGGCGGGGTGCCCGGCAGCCGCCGGGGCGGGAGAGACGCTCTCGCCCCGTGCGCCTATGACGGCAACAGGCGTCAGGCAGGGCACCGTCCCGCCCGCGGCGACAAGTACCCTCAGCAGCACGCCGGAGGCAGTGGCCTCCACGTCGTTCGTCAGCTTGTCCGTCGAGACGGAGAAGAGCTTCTCGCCCTCCTGCACCGCCTCGCCCTCCTTCTTGTACCAGCTTTCTATCGTGCCCTCGGTCATGGTCAGGCCGAGCTTCGGCATTACAATCTCCTTTGCCATACGCGCCTCCTATGCCAGCGCCAGCGCCGGGCACTCTATGAGCTTCTTGAGCCTCTGCAGGAACTGCGCCGCCACCGAACCGTCCACGACCCTGTGGTCCGCCGTCAGTGAGAGGTTGAGTATGGGCCGCACGCAAATCTCGCCGTCCACGACCACCACCTTGTCCTCTATCGTGTTGACACCCAGAATGGCCACCTCGGGCTGGTTGATTATCGGCGTGAAGCTCTCTATGCCGTACATACCCAGGTTGGTTATCGTGAAGGTGCCGCCCTTGAGCCTGTCCATGGGCAGGCCGCCCGTGCGTGCGAGATTGGCCAGCTCCTTCACTTCGGCGGAGATCTCACGCAGGCTCTTCATGTCGGCGTCCGGCACGTTCGGCACGACAAGGCCGTTATCCAGCGCCACGGCGACGCCGATGTTCACGTAGTTCTTGTAGATGATATTGTCCCCGTCTACAGAGCAGTTGAGCAGCGGGAACTCGCGCAGGGCCAGAGCCGTCAGCTTCACGAGGATGTCGGTGTAGCTGACCTTTATGTCCTCAGCCTTGAGCCTCTGCCGGAACTTCGCAAGCTCGGAGACGTCGCAGCCGAGGTTGAAGCTGACGGTGGGGCTGGTCATGTGGCTGTTGTGCATATTTCTGGCTATGGCGCGGCGCATACCGGTCATGGGCTTGGTCTCCTCACGCGGCTGGGCTTCCGGCGCGGGGCCCCTGGATGCGGCGGCGAGGATGTCGGCGGCGAGGATGCGCCCGCCCTTGTGTGGGACGTCCTTCAGCTCGAGGCCGAGCTCGGCCGCGGCCTTGGCGGCGAGCGGGCTGGCCTTGGGGCCGGGCTCTGCGGGCGGCGGGGGCGGCGCAGCCTTGAACTTTTTGACGTCCTCCTCCGTTATCCTGCCGCCGGGGCCGGTGCCGGGCACCTCGGCCAGCTCCACGCCGAGCTCCCTTGCGAGCTTCTTGGCCGCAGGCGAGGCCACGACCCTGCCGGCGGGCGGCTTCGGCGCCGGGGCGGGCTTGGGCGCGGCCGCCTCAGGACCGGGCGCCGGCCCGGCCTCAGGCGCGCCGGGCAGGAGCGGGGAAATGTCCTCGCCCGCCTCACCTATGACGGCCACGCCGGCCAGGCAGGGTAGGGTCTCTCCCTCCTTCGCCAGTATCTTCAAAAGTGTGCCCGAGGCCGTGGCCTCTATGGTGTTCGTGAGCTTGTCGGTCTCGACCTCGAAGAGCGGCTCGCCTTCCCTGACGGCCTCGCCCTCGGCCTTGAGCCAGCGGCTGACCGCGCCCTCCGTCATCGTGAGGCCGAGCTTCGGCATCACTACGAGTTTTGCCATTTAAGATCCCTCCTTCTTCTGCCGGAACATGCCGAGCCTTACGGCCTCGCTGAGCGCGGCTCTGGGCAGCACCCGCCAGGGGCCGTTCCTGTGTACGCTGAAGCTGACCTCGTTGCCGGGGTCAACGCGCAGCTCGCGCTCGCCGTCCAGGGCGATCATGTGCCGCTGCGCGGCGGTGAAGCCAAACTCCTGGCCGAGCCTCAGCTCGTGGACGCCGGAGATGCGCACCTCGGTGAGCACGCCCGCGGCTATGGGCGCCACCACGCTGCCCGCGCCCCCGCCTCCGAGCTCGACAGCCAGGGCTCTGTCCTCCGTGTCCCCTACCTGTCCGCAGACACCCGCCACAGCGGAAAAACCTATCGTCGCCGGGTGGCAGCGCGAGGCCACTATCAGCCGCATCCGCTCCGCGTCCCAGATGGCCCTCGCGCCCGCGAAAAAGTCGTCGGAGACGACGGCGTCTATGAGCGCGATGTCGCGCAGCCGGCCGTTCACCCTGACCTCTATGCGCTTGTCGCGTATGCAGCAGGCATAGGGCTCTGGCATGAGCGCAGCCGAGGCTGCGGCCATGCCGGCCACCGTGCCCTCCATAAGCGTCGGGTAAACGTTGTTCGTACCGGTGGATACAGACAACAGCGGCACGCTGTCTATGCCCTTGGCCGCGGCGCGGCTCGTGCCGTCGCCGCCGAGGACTACCACGCAGCCGACCCCCATCTGCTCAAACATACGCGCCGCCCGAGTCGTGTCCTCCTGGGTCGCCTCGATCTCAAAGTCCAGCAGCCCGACCTCGGCCCTGAGCACGCCGTCGCTCTCGAGCCCCTCGCGCACCGCCCAGCCTATCATGAAGGTCTCGGGCATGAACAGTACACGCTCTATGCCCAGGCCCTGGGCCGCGAGCACTATCCGTTTGCAGATGTTCACCTTTTCGTTGTTGTCTATCGTCGTCGCATAGGAGACGAGGCGGCGGATGTCCTTGCCGGACGCGGGGTTGGCAATGACGCCGATGGTCCTTTTCATACGCAGCACCTCTCAAAAAACGGCCCGCAGGTACCCAGTGAGCGCCTGCGGGCCTCGCCTTGCCTGCCTTAGAACAGCTTCTTCGCCGCGACCAGGATGTCCTGGGCGTTGGGTATGTAGTACTGCTCAAGATTCGGGGCGAAGGGCACCGGTGTGTCCAGCGCTCCGATGCGGATTACGGGCGCGTCGAGGTAGTCGAAGAACTCCTCGCCGATTATCGCGCTTATCTCGCCGCCGTAGCCGCCGCGCTTGACCTCCTCGGTGATGACGATGGCCTTGTGCGTCTTGGCGATGGTCTCGCCGATAAGCTCCTTGTCCAGCGGGTATAGGCTGCGCAGGTCGATGACCTCGACGTCCACGCCCTCGCCGGCGAGCTTGTCGGCGGCCTCCAGCGCGTCGTATACCTGCTTGCCATATGTGATGATGGAGAGGTCGGAGCCGGGCCTCGCCACACGGCCCTTGCCCAGGGGGATGGGCTCGAGGCTCGTGACCTCACCCTTGACGCCGAAGAGCGTTTTCTGCTCGAAGTACATAACGGGGTCCTCGTCGTCTATGGCCGCGAGCATGAGGCCCAGGGCGTCCTGTGCGCAGGAGGGGTAGACGACCTTGAGGCCGGGGACGTGGGTCAGCCAGGCCTCGAGGCTCTGCGAGTGCTGCGCTGCGGCGCCCGTGCCCGCACCCGCGGGCAAGCGCACAACCATGGGCATGGAGATCTTGCCGCCGAACATATAGCGCATCTTCGCCGCCTGGTTCACGAGCTGGTCCATACCGACCGTGAGGAAGTCGCAGAACATGAGCTCGGCTATGGGCCGCAGGCCCGTTGCCGCCGCGCCGACCGCGCAGCCTATGATGGCGCCCTCGGAGATGGGCGTGTCCCGCACCCGCTCCGGGCCGAATTCGTCAAACATACCCGCAGAGACTCCAAAGCAGCCGCCGAAGGCGCCGACGTCCTCGCCGAACAGGACCACGTTCGGGTTCTCGCGCATCCGGATGCTCATGCCCTCCCGGATGGCCTCGCCGTAAGTCATCATCGTCATCTCTCGCGCACCTCCTCAACTATGTCGGAATAGACGTCCACGACCGCGCTCTCCAGGCTCGGTATGGGCTGGGCGTCGGCAAAGGCGATGGCGTCCTCCACTTCTTTGGCCACCTGGGCGTCTATCGCTGCCACCTCGTCGGCGGAGCAGACGCCGTTGTCCACGAGGAAGGCCGCAAAGCGCGGCAGGGGGTCCTTTTCCATCCAGGAGGCCTGCTCCTCCTTGGGCTTGTAGGTCGCGGGGTCGCCCTCGAAGTGGCCGCGCTGGCGGTAGGTCTTGCACTCGAGCAGCGTCGGGCCCTTGCCGGCCCGCGCCCTTGCCACGGCCTCGGCGGCCGCCTCGTAGACGGCCAGGGGGTCGTTGCCGTCAACCGCGATGCCGGGGATGTTGTAGGCCGCGCCGCGGTCTGCGACGTCCTTTATGGCTTGGTGCCTGTCCTGGCTCATCGAAATGCCGTAGTGGTTGTTCTCGCATACGAAGATGATGGGCAGCTTCCAGATGGAGGCCATGTTGAGCGACTCGTGGAAGGTGCCCTGGTTCGTGGAGCCGTCGCCGAAGAAGCAGACGCAGACCTGATCCGTGCCGCGTATCTTGGCGGAGAGGCCCGCGCCCGTGGAGATGCAGTGTCCCGCGCCGACGATGCCGTTGGCGCCGAGGATGCCCTTGTCCCTGTCCGCGATGTGCATGGAGCCGCCCTTGCCCTTGCAGTAGCCTGTCTCCCTGCCGAAGAGCTCAGCCATCATGAGGTTGAGGTCGCCGCCCTTGGCAATGATGTGGCCGTGGCCCCTGTGCGTGCTGGTGATGAAGTCGTCGTCGCGCAGGCATTCGCAGACGGCGGGCGCTATCGCCTCCTCGCCCAGGTACAGGTGGACGAAGCCGGGTATCTTGCCCTCTGCAAACAGCCGCGCAGCCGTGCTCTCGAAGTCCCGTATGCGGCGCATCTTCACATACATATCCTTCATTTGCTCTTTGCTGATCGCCATTTTTGACCTCCTTTATTCAGTGATGAATACTTCAACGGCGGCCAGCGCCGCCTCGATGCTGCAGTCCCTGTCGCCGAAGGCCTCGATGCACAGCCCATCGACCGTGAGACCGCCCTTCACCGGCCTCACCTCGACCGTGCCGACGGGCAGCGCCGAGGCCACCTCGGCACAGTCCACCTCCTCCGGCCGCGAGACCGCCACCGTCGCCAGTATCCGCACCTGCCTCGTGAAGTCCGTCAGACCCAGCACCTCATCGAGCCCGCACAGGCAGCTGCGCGACACCGCATCCTTCACCGCCTTCTTCGCAGCCTTGGTGACATCCTGGCCATGAAAGTCCGTCCCCATCCCGAATTCAACGATGAATTTCTTCAAATTCTCACCTCCGTGATAACTCCTTTCCGAATCCACTTTGAGTATACACTACTGTCTCATTATTCTCAAGAGCAGAAGGAGAAATTTCCACATTTCAGCATCAGAGACAAACTCTACGCCGTGATTTAGGTCCATTTTCATAAATTGTGAGAATAATGACATAAAAAACGAGACGAACCCCGGGAGTTCGTCTCGTATTCTTGAGAATATTATCAATTTGTATCAAACAGCTGAGAATTACCTCATACTTTTCACATCAATGCCGCAGCGCTTGATTTTCCTGTATAGGGTCGCACGGCTCATGCCGAGGCGCCTGGCGGCGTCCTCAACGCTGCCGCCGGAGAGGGTGAGGGCGGAGAGCAGCTCGCCGGCCTCGCTGGCGGGCTCGGCGGGGGGCTTGGAGCTGGGGCAGAGGGAGAGCCTGAGGCTCTGCGCGTCGAGCAGGGCGCCGGTCGTGGAGTAGTAGGCGCGCTCGATGGTGTTCTGCAGCTCACGCACGTTGCCGGGCCAGTCGTATTCCATGAGCCCGGAGAGGAACTCCGGCGCCATGCTGCGCTCCGGCTCGGGCGACATCTTGTTGAGGCGCTCCAGGAAGTGCCCGGCGCACAGGCCGATGTCCCCGGGCCGCTCCCTGAGGGGCGGTATCTCGAGCTTGAGCACGTTGAGGCGGAAGTAGAGGTCCTGGCGGAAGCCTCCCTCGACGGCAAGCTGCTCCAGCTTGCGGTTGGTCGAGGCGATTATCCGGATGTCGAGGTCTATCTCCTGGCTGCCGCCGACCCTGGTTATCCTGTGGGTCTCAACGGCGCGCAGGAGCTTGGACTGGAACTCGATGGGCAGCTCGCCGATCTCGTCGAGGAAGAGGGTTCCGTGGTTGGCGAGCTCGAAGCGGCCGGGGTTGCCCTCGCCGGAATGGGCTCCGGGGAAGGTGCCGGCCTCGTAGCCGAAGAGCTCACGCTCGAGCAGGTCACGGGGGATGGAGGCGCAGTTGATGGCGACAAAGGGGCCCTCGGAGCGGCTGCCCTCGTTGTGCATGGACTGGGCGAAGAGCTCCTTGCCGGTGCCGGACTCGCCCTCGATGAGTATGTTGCCGTCGTATTGGGCGTAGCGCCTCGCGAGGGCGATGGTCTTTTTCATCGCCGGGTCGCGGGTGTAGATGTCCTGGAAGGTGTAGATGGCCCGGTTTCCGCTGACCTTGTTCACGGAGTCGAGGAGGTGCTTTTGCTTTTTGAGCGTGACGCAGAGGGTGCGCACGTCGTAGTCCATGGAGGGGCTGACGGAGGCAGAACAGTGCAGCAGGTCATCGCCGCTGATGAGCCTGGTGTCGTCGGAGAAGCAGCGGCTGCCCCGGCGCCAGTCCATGGCGTCCCAGCCGATGTCGGGCATGAGCCTGCGGAAGTCGCGGCCCTTGAGCTCCTCGAGGCTGAGCCCAAGCAGCCTGCCGGCGGCGCTGTTCATCCAGATGGCCCTGTAGTCGTCCTGGCCGAGCAAGACGATGCCGTCGGCGCTGCCCTCGAGGGCGGCGCGCATGATCTCGGCGTTGTGCAGCAGCGAGAGCTTGCCCTCGATGCCGTAGACGGCGGCGAGCACGACGGCCAGGGTGTGGTCGTGGACGCCGGAGGCGTCGCCGGACATATTGAAGCAGCCGATGACCTCGCCGTTGATGCCGTGGATGGGCGCCGCGGAGCAGGTCCAGCTGTGGTGCGTGCGGCAGTAGTGCTCCGGCCCGACCATCTGTATGGGCGTGTCGCAGTCGAGGGCGACGCTTATGGCGTTCGTGCCCACGCTGAGGTTGGACCAGAGCGCCCCCGGGACAAAGCGCAGATCCTCGGTCCGCTCCATGATGGACTCGTCGCCCATGGTCTCGAGCACGTAGCCCGCGCTGTCGGTGAGCACCATGAGAAAGCCCGTGCGCCGGACGATGTCAAAGACGCTCTGCATGATCGGCAGGGCGATCTCCATGAGGGTGCTGTTGGCTTCCCTGATGGAGCGGAACACGGCGTCGTCCACCCTGCGGCCGATTCCGCCGTTGGGGTCCACCCCAGCCTCGCGGCATTTTCTCCAGCACTCGGCCACGGCGGGCTGCACGGAGCTGTCGAGCCTGCCCTCGTATACATAGGCAGCCCAGATCTCCTCAAACCTTCTGAGATCCTTCATTTTCAACCCCCCCAAATATGATGAGCATGAGCTCCTCCGCGCCTATGCCTCCGAAAAACTCGTATAGCGGAAAGGCCCTCAGCCTCTCCGCGAACTCAGCCGGCTCAAAGCGGCAGCCCCTGAGGGCCTCACAGAGCTCCGAGCAGTCCCGCAGGGAGAGGAAGTCCCCGACGAAGGCCGCGGCCTCTATCTTGCCAGCAACGAGCTGGAGCTGCGCCTCTATACTTCCGGCGGGGAAGCGCCGGCGAGCGCGGAAGGAGAAATCCGGCGAGCGGCCCCGGTTCCAGTCCCAGCTGCGGTATTTTGCGTTCGCGAGCTCCTCGACCCGTGCCAGCTCCTCCTGCCCCAGGCTCTCGCACACAAGCCCGCCCTGCGCCAGCTGCGCGAGTATGGCACGCCGAAAACCGTGTACGTCCAAGTCCCCGCCGAGGAAGTCCCGAATGTTGCCCGTCCGGCTGCGCACGGATTTTGCGGCCTTGGATTCGAACTTGTCCGCCCTGGGTCTGAGCGCCGAGGCGAGGGCGTCCGCGTCCGTGTCGAACAGCAGCGTGCCGTGGTGGAGCACCCTGCCGCCACTGAGCCTCTGGGCGGTGCCGGAGACCTTCCGACCGTCAATGCAGATGTCGTTCCTGCCGGAGAGCTCCGCCCTCAGCCCGAGCGAGCGTAGTGCGGAGCAGACGGGCCTCGCCAGCGCCTGCATACTCAGCTCCGCCGTGTTCCCGGCTTCGGTGATGAACGAGTAGTTGAGGTTCCCAAGGTCGTGGTAGACCGCGCCGCCGCCGGTCATGCGCCGGACGACGCGGATGCCGTGCGAGCTGACATAGGCCTCGTCAACCTCCTCGGAGACGTTCTGGTTGAGGCCTATTATCACCGAGCTCTCGTTCTGCCATAGGATGAGCCAGTCGCCCTCCCTCTTGTTCTCGAGCACGTACTCTTCAAAGGCCAGGTTGAACTCCGGCTCGGTGCTTCCCGTTTCGAGGTAGTGCAGGGCCATGATGCGCCTCCGTCTCATGTGTTGAGAAAAGTATAGCAGATTTTTACGCGCAAGGCAAGCGATTCTCAAAATATTCTCAGGCGCAGCCCGCCGGGCGCGAAAAAAGCAGAGCCCCGGGAGAGGCTCCGCCCAAGCTTTAAATTTCAGCAGGCCGAGCTGGCGGAGGATGAAGGGCATGTTCTTGCTCGAGGAGCCGATTGCGAGCCTGAGGCCCATGCGGTTGTTGATCTCGCAGCCGAAACAAACCCCCAAAAGGTTGTTAGTGAATAATCCATCTCCAGTAACTGAAGCAGCTAATGACGAAAACGGAGTCAAGCTGCCATAATATGTGCCCTTGTTGACAATGACAGTGCCGCCGTCTACCTCAATGCCCGTACCTTCAAATTTCGCCGCATTTACAGCGAGGGTGCCGCCTTCTTCAACAATTATCGCGGGGCCATCGTAGCCGTCAACCATCTTGTAGGTAGTGGCAATGTTCCGGTTATAATCCTTAGCATAAGCATCAAGAACAACAAGTCCGTTATTTTCAACAGTAATGGGATTGCTAAGTGTTACTGTTAAGGGTGTGGTTGGCATATCCATCTCGTTTGTCAACAGCAGTCGGCCCCCGCTGCTGACCGTAACAGGGCCTGTTATATAGTAATCGCCATAATATTTGGAATTGTGACACGGTTGAGTTAACTGGATTCCTATAGTAAAGTAGGACGTACCTATAAAATCCCGAAAATACATATCTTGAGCTATCTGAGAGTTTTCTCTCGAGCATAGCCGTATCCTTGTGCATATCGAGGCCTCTGTTTATACTGGTATAGTCAACGGCGGGTAATACGTCTCACTCGGAAGGAGGGCACAATATGGTAGCCGGACACACGCAAGAAAAGCGCGGATACTTCTATATCGTCCTCAATTATAAAGATTCAGCCGGGGAGCCGAAACCGACAGCGCCGGCCGTGGCTGTCCCGGTCACATCGCTGACTGGCGATGTACTGTTTGCGGACTTTATGCTGAGCTGGCTGGACGTCATCAAACGCTCCGTTTCGCCGGTGACCTTCTCGTCGTACTCGGAAATGGTCAAGGGCATTACCGTGCCTTATTTCAGGAAAACCGGAATAAGGCTCTCAGCCCTGAAGCCGCGCGATATACAAGCGTTTTATGACGAGAAAATAAAGACCGTCTCCGCAAACTCCGTCATACACTACCACGCCAACATACACAAGGCACTGGACATGGCGGTGAAGCTGGAGCTGATTCCGAACAATCCCTCGAATCACGTCGAGCTGCCAAAGAAAGCCCGATTTGTCGGGAGCTTTTACAACAGCGACGAGCTGAACGAGCTTTTTGCCGCGACAAAAGGCACGAAGCTGGAGATTCCTGTACTGTTCGGAGCCTTCTACGGCCTACGGAGAAGCGAGGTTGTCGGCCTCAAGTGGGATGCGATAGACTTTGAAAACAACACCATCACAATTCGCCACACCGTGACGACGTGCCGCATCGACGGTAAAAAGGTGATGGTGGCTGCCGACAGGACGAAGAACAAATCCAGCATGAGGACGCTGCCGCTGGTGCCGTTTTTCAAAGAGCGTCTGCCCTGCCTTCAAGACCAGCAGAATAAGTGGCTTTTATGAAGCTGTCTCTCAGCTCGCCCTCATCATACCCGGCCATCAATGAGCCGTCAACGATACCGGCTATGTCGTGACGGTGTGCGTCGAAATACATCTCGGCGAGGTCGCGCGCCACATCTTGAAGCTGGCTGGAGAGCCACTCGCCCTCGGCGTTGAATGCCTGCCGCAAGCCGAGCTGGACTTCGGCGAGGTTCCCGTCGTTTATCTCCCACGGCGAGAACGGGCGCGAGCTGCGCCGGGTGCCGGTGTCGGCGATGTCGAAGACGTAGCGGAGCCTCGGCGCGTCGCCGAAGTGGTCCACGAGCGCGATGCCCTTCGCGCCGCGCCGGACATAGCGGCGCATGGTGTCGACCCACACCTCGTAGCTTGCGCAGGCCGTGGCCTCCGGCCGCTGGGCGTGGATCATGAGCTGGTCGGCGAACGGGTACTTGTACAGCCGCGATGCAGTGTCCAGAAACGCCGTCCAAGCGCCCACGCTGCCCGCCAGCCCCAGCGCAGTCTCGCGGGCGAGGTCCAAGTAAGTGTCCACCTTAGCAGGCATCGCGCCCGCCTCCTTTCTGTTGTGTAAATAGTTTTAGCGACAGGCAAAGCGTTTGCCTGTCGCTATTAGTCCCCAAAATATATATTAAGCGGGAGCTGTCTATCTGATAACAACACTGACTTCCGTGATATTCAGCCCCTCGTCCAGCCGGAAGCTGGCGTAAGAGCAGCAGGTGATGAGCACGGTCGAGGGGACGCCGCCCTCGTAAAAGAGCGAGGCAAAGACCGTCCCGGCCTCGCTGCCGTAGAAGGTGTCGTACCAGCCGTCCGGCGCGCTGACGGAGCGCGGGTCGCGGCTCCAGATGTCGAGGGGGTTCGGGAAGCGCACGACGATGTCCGCATAGCTGTCCCCGACCTCGAGCCCGCGGAGCCGCCCCGCCGACGCCTCCTCCTCAAACATGGGCATCCAGTACATGGCGCGGCCGAGATATTCGTCCGGCAGGCGCTTGAACTCCGTGGGCAGGTACTGCACCGAGTCGTTTTCTCCCGTGCCGCTGTCGATGACCGGCTGTCCGCCGCTGAGAGAGAACTCAAAGCCCGGCGTGTCCTCCGCCCAGGCCGCGCGCTCGAAGCCGGTGTAGGAGAGCGTCAGCCTGTCCCCATCGACCGAGAGCCGCCCGGTGAGCGCGCTCGCGCCCAGCACGGGCTCAAGCCAAAGCCCATGTTTGCCGCAATCGACGCTGAATTCGCCCGAGTCCACCGCTTTAGCGGAAAAGGCCCTAGCGCTCATGAGCATATTGCCGTCAAGATATTCCACAACCTCATATGTAAAGCAGCTGTACACCTTGAACGGCGTGCTGCCGTCCTCCTCCGCGCCTAGGTAAAGCAGCGCCCGGCCGCAAAAATGCTCGGCCTGCCAGACGCTGACCGGCTCAAAATCCATGGGCGGGATATAATCCGGCAGAGACGAGGCTTCAGGCATAGGAGCCGCTGTGGGCGTGGTGACAGCAGGCGTCGGCGTTGCCTCCACCACCTCCGCACCGCAGGCGGCGAGGAGGAGCAGGGCGAGAATAAGAGGGATTATACGCTTCATGCCGGTGACCTCCCTTGATGGCATTTACCATATTCAGTCTATAAGACCCCTTGCCGCATGTCAACACATATATTCCTACTCAACGAGACTTGCCAAAGTCCAGCCAGTAGACAACCCTCTCGCCGTCGTCTTTGAGGATGAGGTCGGCGGGGTAGTAGGCGTCGCGCTTGGCGGAGTAGACCTCGTTAATATGTATCCGCCCGTCTCGAAGGAGCTGGGCGGCCTGAGACTTGCTCAGGCGGATGCGCTTGGCGGCGAGGAACTTGTTGTCTGTCCAGAGTGCAAAGCGGCAGATGCTGCTCTCGCAGAAATAGCCCTTCTTGCCCGTCACGACGTTGCAGCCGCAGCGCGGGCATTTGCCTATTACCTCGCCGATCGTTGGAAACTGCGGCGAGGCCAGCTTCGGCGTGTAATTGCCGCACAGCTCGCGCACCATGTCCTCAATGCCCGACATGAACACTTCCGGTGCAAGCTCGCCGCGCTCGACCTGGCTTAGTTTCTGCTCCCACTCGGACGTGAGTTCAGCTGAGGCAAGCTGCTCCGGAAGCACAGCCGTGAGTGCCGCGCCCGTCTGCGTAGGGATGAGGGACACGTTCTTCTTTGCCTTCTTTCGCTCTATGAAGCCCGCAGCCACTAGCTTTTCAATTATGCCTGCCCGCGTCGCGGGCGTACCCAGCCCCTTGCGCTCGGCTTCCTCCGGCGTCTCCCCGGCGTTCTCCATGGCCTTCAGGAGTGTACCCTCAGTGAAATGCGCCGGGGGCGAGGTCTGGCCCTCCTTGACCTCGGCACTCAAGACATTCAGCTCGTCGCCCTCGTGCAATTCCGGCAGTGAGCTGTCCCGGCGCTCAGCGATGTCGTATGCGCGCCAGCCGGGGTCGAGGACGGTCTTACCCTTGACGCTGTATGTGACGCCGCCGCAGGCAAGCTCGACGCTCGTCTCCAGCCAGCGGTGGGGCGCGGAAACGGCCCGGAACACCTGCGCTGCCATGAGCCGGAGCAGCTCGCACTCGCCCGCAGGCAGGTCGTCAAGCTCGCAGTCCGCGGCGCTCATGGTGGGAACGAGCGCGTGGTGGTCGGAGACCTTGGCGCTGTCGCAGACCTGTTCAGCGTAGACGGCAAACGGCGGCTCAAGGCCGCAGATGCCAGCCGCGCAGAGGACGAGGGACTTCACGCCCTCCTCCATGCCGTCCGTGAGATAGCGGCTGTCCGTGCGCGGGTAGGTGCATAGGCGTTTCTCGTAGAGGGATTGAAGATAGTCCAGTGTCTGCTGGGCGGTGTAGCCGAGGACGCGGTTGGCCTCGCGCTGGAGCACGGTCAGGTCGTAGAGCACGGGGGCGTTCTCGTACTTCTCCTTGGTGCTGACCGCTGTCACGACGCACTTGCCGCCGGCAGAGACCACGGCTTCCTCAGCCTCGGCCCTGTTGCTGAACCGCTTGCTCTCAGCGGAAAATTCTCCGAGGTGCAGCTGGGCGGTATAAAAGGCTTCGGGTACGAAGCCCGCAATGCCCGCCTCGCGCTGAGTGAGCAGCGCGAGTGTGGGCGAGACGACGCGGCCTGTGTTCAGGGTGCGGTGGTAGGTGACGGAGAGCAGCCGCGTGGCGTTGATGCCGACGAGCCAGTCGGCGCGTTCCCGGCAGCGCGCAGCGGCAAAGAGCCTGTCATAGTCCGCACCGGGGCGCAGTTCGCCGAGGGCGCGGCGTATCTCGACCTCTTCCATCGAGTTGAGCCAGAGGCGCAGAGTAGGCTTGGTGCAGCCCGTGAGTTCGTAGAGGTTGCGGAAGATGAGCTCGCCCTCGCGTCCGGCGTCGCAGGCGTTTATGACCTGGGAGACGTCGTCTCTGAGCATCAGGCCGCGCAGGATTCCGAACTGTTTTCGCTTGTCCTGAGGCACTCTGTAGCGCCAGTCCTGGGGCAGTATGGGCAGGTCGGCTACGCGCCAGCGGCTGAGCTGCGGGTCGTATGCCTCGGCGCTTACGAGCTGCGCCAGATGCCCCAGGCACCAGCCCACGACATACCCGTTGCCCTCAAAGTACCCGTCCTTACGCGCCAGCGCCCCGACCACCGCGGCAATAGCCTGCGCGACGGAGGGCTTTTCGGTTATTATGAGTGTCTGCATATGTTCATCCTTTCGAGAAAAATAAAAGAGGCCAGCTCTCGCTGGCCTCTCGGCGTTGTGTTTGGTTTATATGAGGGACTGCAAGTCCCGCCTGTTGTACAATATGCGCCGGACTTCCATCACGTCGTCGATGACGACATAGAAGATGACGTAGTTGCGCACATAGATGCGGTAGTATGGGTACTTGCGCTCCTTAGCCGACCTGTACGGCTCAAATGCCTCGGCGCAGGAGGTGCGCTCCTTGATGGCGCGTTCGACATCGTCCACGAGCGCGAGCGCGGCGACGGGGTTCTCAAGCTGTAGCGAGAAATAATCCACTATCTCGTTCAAGTCTTCCTCAAACAGAGGAAGTATCCGCAGCTTATACCTTCCTATGTCCATCAATGCGCTCCCTCACACGCGAGAACACCTCGTCGGACGAAAAGCGGCGCGTGTCCTCGGCGGCGGCGCGGTCAGCCTCGTCCAGCTTGGCCTCCACGTTCTCGGTCAGGGCCGAATACTGTTCAAGGCTCATAACGACCATGGAGCCATAGCCGTTTTTCGTGAGATACACGGGCTGCCCGCGTTTGACGGTCTCCTCGATCTCCGAGAACTTGTTCCGAAGGTCGGAAACCGGACGAATGTTCAACATAGTCTCAGCCTCCTATCTGGCATTATATTATCAGAATTATGCCAGATGTGCAACAGCTTATTCTTTGAAACATGGGCGGACGCAGCCGAGAGGCCAGCTCTCGCTGGCCTCTCGGCGTTGTATCGGCATCTCAGAAGCTGCTTCGTGAATACCGGATGGTCAGTATTACGACCCTCCGGTTCAGCTCGTCGATGCTGTATATTATTGTGTAGTTCTTCACCAGCAGCTGGCGGTAGTCCTTGCAGGCATAGATGCCTTTGCGCCGCTCGGGGCAGCGGTGAGGCATATTGCCAAGCGAGAGGATACCGGCCTCAGGTTCGTCAATAAGGGCTGCTGCGGTGCCGGGTTCCTGGAGGTTCCTCGACACATAAGCGAAGATGCCCTCAAGATTCCGCCGGGCTTCGTCGGTCAGCCCAACAGTGTAGGCAGCATTCTCATCCAAGGTACTTGCTCCTCAACTCGTCAAAGGTGTCCTTCACGTCGTGGAGCCGTCCGTTCCTCTTGTACTCCGCCTCGGAAGCCGCTATTGCGGCGTCGGTGCGGGCAGTTTCAAACATATCCTCGTAGGTCTCCATGCTCATCAGCACCAAGTCGCCGTAGCCGTTTTTGGTGATAAACACAGGCTCGCGCTGCGCATGGCAGAAGTCCGAGATCTCATTTGTGTTGCGCAAATCTGTAATGGGACGAATAAGCGGCATATGCGTCGCCTCCTTTGTACGTTATTATAGCATAATAGCAGCATAATAACAACACACTTTATTTCCTCTCTGCGTCCCTGTAACACGGCCTGACACATCCCAGCCCATATCTTGCGCAGCCGTAGCAGAAGTGGCCCTCGGGCGGTTTGGGCGGCGGGTCGGGTTTGGGCGCGGGCGGTATCTTTGTCATCAGGGCCCCGAAGGGGCTATTCGTGAAGAGGTATCTCACTTGGCCTCGTCCTCCTCGTCGTCCTCGGGGAACTCGTAGTCGTCGAGGTCGGTGTCGCCGCTGGTGTCGGGTTTCTTCTTGCGGAACTTCAAAAAGGCCGCGGCAGCGCCCGCGATGAGCAGCAGGATGAGTACGATGGGAAGAATGGCTGCCGCGTTGAAGCCGCCTTCATCTTCAGGCTCGGTTGTCGCAGCCGGGGTCGGAGTGGGCGTCGGCTCGGGTTCCTCGCCCTTGCAGCCCTTGAGGTCGTTGCGGCATACGGGGCAGTCGGTGTTCACCTCGCCCGCCTCGCACTTGACCTCGCAGTCGCACTCGGCCTCGTAGCCCTCATCCTCCAGCAGCGCGAGCAGGTCGGACTCGTCCACGAGGTTGAGGAAGTAGACGTCACCGGTGCTGTGGTCGATGACGAGGTAGAAGACATTGCCGCTTTTCGTCTCAACTGTCACGAACTGCATCTTGCCGCCCTCGCCAATCTCCTCGCTGGAGTAGTAACTGCCGTCGAGGATGTCGTCTATGAGCGCGAGGTTACCGTCCGGCGTCAGCCCGCCGAGCGAGGGCAGCTCAGGCTCCGAGACCGGCTCCGTCGTGACGCTGATGCTCGTCATGGGTCCGCCCGGTTCGTTCGCGCCGTCCTCGTTCGAGGCGTAGTACGCGCCCGCAGGCAGGGCAAGCGAGAGCGTGAGCGCGGCGGCGCACAGAAGCGGTGCGAGTTTACGCATCGGCGGCACCTCCCTTGATGAGCGCGGCGAGCTGCTCGATACTCATGTTCTCCGCGCGCACGAGGCCCACAATCTCGAGGTTCTCAAGCTCGGTTACTTTATCTATTGTCGCGTCGTAGCGCGCCGTGAGATTTTCTATGCGCGCCTTGAGCCTCGCGGCCTCAGTGCGCAGCTTCGGTATTCTTGCGTCCAAGTTATCTCTCCTTTCAGGGGGCAGGAAGCCTGCCGAATCCAACAAAGTTATCTGAGTAATACGAATCCATAAACTTGATGTAGCTGATGGGACTTCCGGCGTGGATCATCCAGCCGTCGCCGACGCAGATGCCGACGTGAGTTATGTACTCGGGTATGAACCTTTTCGGCAGGCAGGCGTTCCATGCCCGTTTGAGCAGCGTGCGGTTGGAGCCGAACAGATAAAGGGCAGAAAAATAGCGTGGGTCTCTCCACGCTCCGAAGCCAACGCTTTGCAGCAGCTGGCGGGTATTGAATTCATGTTCCGCGCTCAGCCAGAGCGAGCCGCTGAAGCTCTGCACCAGCTGGCCGAACCGCCTGACAATATCCTCGTCTTTAACGTTCCTGAACAGCTTGAGGATAACAGTGGCATAGCTCACCTTCCCGGCCTCTATGCGCTCCGCCAGCCAAGGGCAGCCCGCCGCCTGGCATCGCCTGTGACGCCACTCGGCGCAGTATTTGCAGTCAACATCTTCAGGTTTGTACTGGTACATACGATTTACCTCCAAACAAAAAAGCCGGGCAGTTTCATGCACTGTCCGGCTTAGGATATGTATTCAATCAGCGCTCCGCCTCGCGCTTTCTGCGCTTCTGCCACTGTTCCAGCAGCTTGATGATGGTCTCCTCCATCTGCTTCGGCGTGTAGGAGCGCGGGAAGTATTTGCGCAGCCTGTCGCCGGTGATGGTGATGCGGTCTATCTCCGGCTTCTTCTCCTCGGACATGATGGCCCGCATGACCTCAGCTGTCAGTTCGCCGCGCTGGGAGAATTGCTTTAGCCTCTGTGCCTGAGACAGCGACGGCGTCGCCTGCTCGCTGTCCATCGCGTCGAGAAGAAGGCGCTGCTCGTCCTTGGTCAGAAACGAAAGCTCATAGGCCGGATTGAACGCGATTTTGCGCTCGTCCACCATGTCCAGCAGCGGCGGGATCAGCTCGGTGAGGCGGA
The DNA here is from genome assembly GCA_900544295.1 of uncultured Eubacteriales bacterium. Taxonomy (GTDB): domain Bacteria; phylum Bacillota; class Clostridia; order Oscillospirales; family Oscillospiraceae; genus Scatomorpha; species Scatomorpha intestinigallinarum. The sequence continues at coordinate 247,283 of UQUO01000001.1, forward strand.
TGTAACGTTGTACTTGAACACCGCTACTTTCACCGACTTCCTGTGCAATAACGTCTCTTGCTCTTAACTTTGGTTCAACTTGAACCGAAGTTAAATCTTTCCTTTGCCCTTGATGCTGCATTGCCTCAAGCTTGAGCCTGTACGCAAACGCTCTCTCGCTCGGAAGCAGCCCTTCGCGCTGCAAATTGCTGTCCACGACGAGGATCGCCGCCGCGTCGTCGTCCAGCTCGCGGACGATGACCGACATGGTCTCCAGCCCCGCCAGCTCACACGCCCGCTTGCGCCGGTGGCCGGATACAAGCTCGTACCCGCCGTCCGGCAAAGGCCGAGCGATGGCTGGGGACAGGACGCCGTACTGCTTCACGCTCTCGACAATTTTCAGCATTTCTGCATCATTATTCACTTTGAACGGATGTCGCTCAAACGGGAACAACTGACTTAACCGCACCTGTTTGATGTTTTCGGTCTTCCCTGCCGGCATATTCCCTCCTTGATCATAAAAACGGCCTCTCAATCTCAATGAGAGGCTGTTTGTGCTAAATAGCTGTATGTACGGACGGTAATTTGTATGTTTTTAATAAGTGTTTTGTGGTGAATGCACGTCAAGGTCACCGGCCGCCTCCATCTTGAAGCGGTTCATGGCCTCGCGGGCGTTCGGGTTTACGAGGTTGTTGCTCCTGGTGGACATCGAATTGCATCTCCTTTTCTCTCTTTTGAGCCTTGGCTCGCTTATATTCTTGCCGCTCTGCCCGCTTATATGCGGGCTTCTTTTATGCAAATTTTAGCGCTCGCGACGTACTTTTCCGGGCCGATTAAATTTTCAATTCTCTTTTCAACTATTTTCGTCCGCAGACTGTCTAATATACAGAGCAGCTGCTCTTCACAACTGCGAAAAGGATGTTCCCTCTCATGGACAAATTTGAATTTGCCCAGCGCTTTCAGGCTGACAAGGCAAAATACTACCGAATTGCCTACTCCTATGTCAAAAACGAGCACGATGCCCTCGACGTCATGGGATAGGCCTCCTACAAGGCGCTGCGCAGCCTCAAAGCACTCAAAACGCCGGAGTACTTCTCCTCCTGGATGACGCGCATTGTCATCAACTGCGCGCTCGACCTGCTGCGGCAAAATTCACGGGTCACTTTCCTCGACGACGCGCTGCCGCCGGAGTCGGAGCCGCCTGACGAGGCCGCCCTGGCGCCGGAGGACTCGCTCGACCTCTATACCGCGCTCGACGCGCTCGGGGAACGGGATCGCGCCTGAGGAGCCTGAGACGCTTCGCGGCCAGCGCGGCGGCGGTCGTCTGCGTGCTGTTTGCCTGCGCAAACATCATGCCCATCTACACCTATGCAGCGCAGATACCCATACTAGGGAGCATCGTGCAGGTGCTCCAGATAGGCAGCGGCGGCGAGCTTACAGACGGCGCGCAGGGCAAAGTCGAGGACCGGGGCGAGGGCGTACTGCTCAGCTTCGAGGGCGCCTCCGGCGAGCTGAGCGCCGCGCCTCACTACAGCGTTACCCGCTTTTCCGCTCCGAACAGGCTGGAGCTCACGCTCAGTGGCGTGCGGAAAATCGACTTTGACGCGCTCTTTAAGAGCCTGCTCGGCACTGAGGCTGTCCGCGACGCCTACCGCATTATGGTACTCGACGACTCGTCCTACGGCATAGTCATAGTCCTCAACGAGGGCTGGAGCTGTGAGATCACCGAATACTCCGACCCGGGAGCGCTGATGCTGAACTTTATTGAAAGCGCCCCCTCCGGTGAGGATGAAGTATACTACCTCCGCTCCGAGGCCATGACCTATACTGACGAGCTGGGCCTGCTATGCGAGGAGTACCACGCCGAGGCGGCGACGCAGCTGCGGACGCTCAGCGGCGAATACATCGTGACCATAGGCCAGTACGCCACGCGAGCTGAGGCCGAGGAAGCGCTGGCCGCGCTGAACGAGACGCACGGCGAAAGCGGCTTCTTCGTCGCATCCGGCGCACCGGGTGATACGCCCGAAAACTGAAGCCGGTGATCCCGGCGATACGACAAACAAGCAAGGAGAACATCGCCGCCGACGGTGAGACGCTCATCAGCTGCATCTACAGCGCCGAGCTTTTCGGTGAGGAGACTGAGCCCAGCACGGTATACGACGCGGAGGGCAAGGTCAGTTCCGTCTCCATCTACCTCGCCGGCGCCGAAGCCGGCCCCTACGCCGAACGGCTCACCGAACTCTACGGCGAACCCGATGCGGACAGCGCGGGGGAATCCACAGAGTCCGGCAGCTCCTGGGAGGTCTGGAAGACTGAGCGCGGGCAGATAAAGCTGCTGCAAAGCTACGGCCTGTGCACGCTCGAAATAACGGCGCCCAGCGTGGGGCTGGGCTAAAAAACAAGGCGCCCCGAGTACATCGGGGCGCCTTATTACGCGCGGGCGCTCACTTTTTTCGCCTGAATATATAGCTCCTGAAAAGTATGACGTTCATTACAATGAAAAACAGGATGAGTATCAGCAGCGTCAGCAGGGGCTTCACCGGGGCGAGGGTCGCCAGCAGCATCATCGGGAAGCCGAAAACTATTGCCGGGAAGTTCTGATACACCAGATTGTCCAGCGCCGGGGTCTTGAACTCGCCGTCTATCTCGCGCAGGAGGATGACGCCGGTGCTGGCCGTGCCGGTCAGCATGCCGTACATGGTGAGGAACTGTTCCTCCGCGTACTCAGGAAAGAGCTTCTTCGCCACAAAGTAGTTGTATACATACGTTATCACGAGGCCCACGACGCCCATGATGAGGATGATGCCCCAGTAATCCTCGAGGACGCTGAAACGTATAGCCGCGATACCCGCGACGACCATGATGTCGAAGAAAAAGTTGCTCGCGCGGGTCATCAGGAAGGCATTGGTGTATTCCTTCTTTATAATGCGCTTTTTCTTCAGCCAGCCCATAAGGAGCTTCACCAGCGTCGCCGTCAGGACGCCCAGCAGGAAGTTGAAGCCGTAGATGACGGATTTCATGCTCGGCAGCAGCAGGCCAAGAACGTCCATGAGCAGGTAGGCCAACAGATATGCCAGCGCGATGAGGGCTATCTGGATGGTCAGCTTGTCGATGCTCTCCTGCATGGGTATCTCGTCGTCGGACTGTATCTGCTCGGAGCGCAGGGCCTTTTCCTCGACCTTCATGAGCTTTATCTTTCCCCGGCGCTTCTGGATGTTCAGATGTATAACGCCGCCTATGCTCGCGCTCAAAAAGCCCAGGGCCGCGATGGTAAGGCCGAAGCTCTTGCCGCCGACAAAGCCGAAGTCGTTTTCAAAAATGCCGCCGTAGTTGAGCGCCTGGCCGGTGCCCTGGCCGTAGCCAAAGGGCAGCAGGATGCCCGCCGCAGGGAAAAAGCCCGAGACCACCAGAGCCGCGACTATCGAGATGCCAAGGCCGAACACCGCCTGGAGCAGATATGTCGAGACGGTGGTCACGCCTGTATTGAATATCTCCACGGTGCGCTTCTTGGTCATCTTTGTGGCCGAGGGCTTGAACGCAGAGGCTATGAAACCCAGCGCAAGGGTGTGATATGTAATGATCTCAAGCGCCTCTGTGCCGTTTCCTCCGAAAAACGCGGTGTCGTACATCACGTCACCCGTGAAATACTTGTACAGTCCCGCGACGACGATGAGGATGCCGCCGCCCAGGACAGAGGCCGGTATCAGCGAGGCCTGAAGGAATTTTATCGTCTTTTTGAGTACATTCGCCGCCAGCAAGCTCATGAGCAGCACCGCCGCCAGATTCAACCCGCTCCATACACTATAATCCCAGAAATTCTCCACTCTTGTCACCTCTGCCCATATTTTTGCTGCGGTAATATATGTTCACATATTTGAGCGCGTTGAAACGCTTGCCGCCCTTTAGCTGATACAGCCTCTCACCGTGATAGATATTGAGTTTGTTCCTCCCCAGGACCGATACCGCGCTCACCTCCCTGAAGGGGAAAACCAGCTCCTCCCCGCTGCCTTCATCTATGACTATCCTGTCGCCATATAGGCTTACGGAGGCATCGCGGCGCAGCAGCGCCTTGCGCTCGTACACTACGACTTCGGAAAGCCGGACACTGTCACGGTACAAAGGTTCTTCCGTCCACTTCGTCAGGTCCAGCGAGCGCACGAACTGTTCCTGATAGTCGTACCAGTCCGTGACGAACTCGAAGGGGAAGGTGAAGCCCACACCAATCAGGCGTTTGTCCTCTCCGTAACTTATCTTCCGGCGGCAGCGCCTGCATTCTATCTCGTTGCCGTGGCTCTCAAACTCCGAGAGCCCGCACCAGGGACAGACGTACATCGCCCGCTCCAGGTATTCCGCCCGCCGCCCCGACTTGTAGAGCCCGTCGGCCACGCCCTCGTCCACTGCGAGGCCCTCCTCGATGATGGCGAGCAGCTCAGACTTTGAGAGTCCGGCGTATTCCTCCGGCTCTATGACCCGCGACACGTAGGCCCGCATCTTTCCGCGGCGGACGACGTCGCTCCAGCGGGGGTGAACGCCATAACCGCCCTCTATTCTCAAGAGGGCGACGGGCAGCTTTATCAGCTTTGCCAGGGAGGCTATGGCAGGGTTCATATACCCTGTCCGGCCGCTGTAGGTGCGGTTCCCCTCCGGCGCGATGGCGATAGTGCCCCCTTCCTTTGCCACGCGGACGCAGTTTTTGACCGCCGCTACGTCCGAGGTCTGTTTCTTGATGGGTATCGGCGCGACAAGCCAGCGCAGCAGTGACGATATCCAGCCGTTTGAGAAAAGGTCCTCGCTCGCTACATAGTACACCGGTCCCCGGAAGGTCATGCCTACGAAAAACTGGTCGAAAGCCGTCTGGTGGTTCATGAGGATGAGATACGCCCTGTCCCCCTGCTCTCTGAATGGCTCTATCTTTATATTGTATTTGAGCTTTGTATAAGGATACAAAACCGCATACGCTATGTTCCTCACGACCCGATGCCGCGGTCTGAGCCACGGCACCCGCTCTTTCTTCTGTCTATCCTGCTCCATCCTGCATACACATCTCCCCTTGCAGTCCCGGCTCCCCCCCAGGGCTGCGGATCTCGGATTTAGTTTAATACCTAATTATATATAATAACACAGCATGGTGTTCAATTACAAGAAGCTGGAGGACGTGGCGGCGCGCAAATCTTTGTACTTCTCAAATATCAATTTTGTGCCAATCGCCGATTAGAGGCAAAAAAATCGCCCCAAACTGAAATCTGGGGCGATTCTTTTCAGCTTGTTTTCAGTTTTGGCCGCCGCGCTGCTCCACGAGGCTCTTGGCAAGATATTCTATCATGCTCCTACGGGTAAGGATGCCGCAGAGGGCTCCGCGGCCGTCCACAATGGGAACGAAGTTCTGGTTCAGCGTCGCCTGCACCGCTTCGCGGAAGTCGGCGTCGATGGGCAGGGCCGGGCAGAAGTCGCGCCGGACTATGCCGCTTATGCGGAACTGCTCCTGCGCCCTGGGGTCCGTCGTGCCCGTGGCCAGGATATGGCGTAGGAAGTCGCCCTCCGTCACGCTGCCTATATACTGCTCGTGCTCGTTGAGCACCGGTATTGCCGTGTATCCGTGTACCGTGAAGCGCTCCAGCCCCTGGCGCACCGTGTCGTTCTCGTGCAGGAACACCGTCGAGACCTTAGGTATCATGACCATTGCAATATTCATGCGCAAACCTCCGATTTTTCTTGCTTTCCGTCACCATTATACCAGACCCGCCGGGAAGGGCAAGCAAATGCTATTGTACAGGCTGCAAATTTTGCGCTATAATGTGGGCAGATCGCTCGTCGGGAAGGATAGGAACGGATGAAGAGGCTGGTTATCGGTATACTTGCGCACGTGGACTCGGGCAAGACCACACTCAGCGAGGCGCTGCTCTACCGCGCAGGCGCGCTGCGGAAGCTCGGGCGCGTGGACCACCGGGACGCCTTTCTCGACACGGACGAGCTTGAACGCGCCCGGGGCATCACCATCTTCTCCAAGCAGGCGGTCCTGAGCCTGCCCGGGGCCGAGCTCACGCTGCTCGACACGCCCGGACACGTCGATTTCTCCGCCGAGGCGGAACGCACGCTCCAGGTGCTCGACTGCGCCGTGCTTGTGGTCAGCGGCACTGACGGCGTGCAGAGCCACACGGAGACGCTCTGGCGGCTGCTGGAACGCTACGGCGTCCCGGTCTTTATCTTCGTCAACAAAATGGACCTTGCCGGCGCCGACCGGGACCTGCGCCTGGCCGAGCTGCAAAGCCGTTTCGGCTCCGGCTGCATAGACGTCTCCGACCCGGCCTCGGCAGAGGAGCTTGCCCTGTGCAGCGAGGAGCTGCTTGAGACGATAACTGAGGGCCGGGAGCCGACGGACGAACAGCTCTCGCGGGCCGTGGCACGACGTGAGCTCTTCCCCTGCTTCTTCGGCTCGGCGCTGAAGCTCGATGGCGTGGACGAGCTGCTCGACGCCCTGCCACGGCTCTCCCCTGCCCTGCCTGAGCGGGAAGACTTTGGGGCGAGGATATTCAAAATAACCCGCTCTGAGGACGGGCAGCGCCTCAGCTGGCTCAAAGTAACCGGCGGAGTGCTGCGCGTCAAGGCCGAGCTCGCCTCCCGGCCCGACGCCCGCCGTCCCTGGCGCGCCAAGGCCGATCAGCTCCGGCTCTACTCCGGCGCGAAATACAAACTGCTGGACTCCGCGCCGGCAGGCACGGTCTGCGCCGTCACGGGCCTGGCCGAGAGCCGCCCCGGCGAGGGCCTGGGCTTTGAGCCCGATGCCGAGGCCCCCGCGCTGGAGCCTGTGCTGAGCTATCGGGTGCTGCTGCCCGAGGGCTGCGACGCGCAGACGGCGCTCCGCCAGCTCCGGGAGCTGGAACAGGAGGACCCGGCCCTCCACGTCGTCTGGGACTCGCGCCTGGGCGAGGCGCACTTGCAGCTCATGGGCGAGGTGCAGCTCGAAATCATGCAGAGCCTCATAGAACGGCGCTTCGGGCTCAAGGTCGGCTTCGACGAGGGCGGCATCCTCTACCGCGAGACGATCAGCGCCCGCGTCGAGGGCGTTGGCCACTTTGAACCGCTCAGGCACTACGCCGAGGTCCACCTGCTGCTTGAGCCCGGGCCGCGGGGCAGCGGCGTGCAGCTTTCAGCCGACTGCCGGGAGGATGAGCTGGCCGCGAACTGGCAGAGGCTCATACTGACGCACCTGGCCGAGAGATCTCACCTCGGCCCGCTCACCGGCGCGCCGCTTACGGACGTGAAGATAACCCTTCGCTCCGGGCGCGCGCACCCGAAGCACACGGAGGGCGGGGACTTCCGCCAGGCGACCTACCGCGCCGTGCGCCAGGGCCTGCGCTCGGCGGCGGCGAGAGGCGGCTGCGTCCTGCTGGAGCCCTGGTACGAGTTTACGCTCCGCCTGCCGCAGGAGGCCGTAGGCCGCGCGCTGGCCGACATGCCCCGGCTCTGCGCCGAGTTTGAGCCGCCTGAGACGGAGGCCGAGGGTACGGTCATCCGCGGGCGCGCGCCGGTCTCGGAACTGCGGGGCTACGCGCGCGAACTGGCCGCTTACACGCGCGGGCGCGGCACTCTCAGCTGCCTGCCCGCAGGCTACGCTCCCTGTCACAACGCCGAGGCCGTCATCGCTGCCTCGGGCTACGACGCGGACGCCGACACGGAGAACACGGCCGACTCCGTCTTTTGCAGCCACGGCGCGGGCGTACTCGTCCGCTGGGACGAGGCCCCGGCGCGGATGCATCTGCCGAGCATATTTGCCCGCGAGGAGCGCATTTCCCGGGAAGAGCCGGAGCAGCGCGCCGCGCGCGCGGCGGACTACCGGGGCATGCTCGCAGCGGACAAGGAGCTCATGGCCATCTTCGAGCGCGCCTACGGCCCCATCCGGCGCGACAGCGTCCAGGCCATGCGCCCGGTGCGCCGCCCGGAGCAGCCTTCCACCTCCCGCCGCGCGGCCAGGCCCGGCCCGCAGGGGCCGGAGCACCTGCTGGTGGACGGCTACAACGTCATCTTCGCCTGGGACAGCCTGCGCGAGATAGCCGAGGGCAATCTCGACGCCGCGCGCGGGCGGCTCATGGACATCCTCTGCAACTACGCTGGCTACCGCAAGATCGTACCCATCCTCGTCTTTGACGCCTACAAGGTCAAGGGCGCGGAGCGCGAGGTGGAAAAATACCACAACCTCTACGTCGTATACACCAAAGAGGCCGAGACGGCGGACATGTACATTGAAAAGACGACGCACGAGATCGCGAGGAAGTATCCCACGCGCGTCGTCACCTCGGACACGACGGAGCAGCTTATAATCCTCGGCGCGGGCGCTACGCGCGTCTCGTCCCAGAACTTCGAGGAGGAGGTCCGCGCCGTCGAGGCCGAGATAAGGCAGTACCTGACGGAAAAGCAGGCCCCGTAATGCAAAAAAGCCGCCCGATGGGCGGCTTTTTGCGCTCGTTTCAGACCTCGTAGCCCTCGACGACACGGTTGAAGCTGTAGTCCGGCGTTGGGAACTGGCCGGAGAGCGCCTCCTCGTGGAAGGCGTTCAGGCCCTCTACCATCGCGCGGCGGATGTGGGCGAACTGCTTGACGAAGCGGGGCGTGAAGTCGCCGTACATATCCAGCAGGTCGTGCGTAAGCAGCACCTGGCAATCGACGTACGGCCCCGCGCCTATGCCCAGGATGGGAACGCCCACGGCCTCGGTCACGGCCTTGGCGACGCCGCTCGGTACGCACTCAAGCACGATGGAGAAGACGCCCGCCGCCTCCAGCGCCTTCGCGTCCGCGACGAGCTTTGCCGCGCCCTCCGGCGTGCCGCCCTGCATCTTGAAGCCGCCGAAGCTGGAGGCCGACTGCGGCGTCAGGCCGATGTGGCCCATGACGGGGATGCCCACCTCTACCATGCGGCGGATGGTCTCTGCCATGGCCGCGCCGCCTTCCAGCTTGACGCAGTCGCAGTTCGTCTCCATGAGGATGCGGCAGGCGCTGCGTATGGCCTGCTCAGGACTTTCCTGATAGCTGCCGAAGGGCATGTCGCCCACGACGAAGGTGTCCGGCGCACCCTTAACGACGGGGCGGATGTGGTGTATCATGTCGTCGAGCGTGACGCCGACGGTGGTGTCGTAGCCCAACATTACCATGCCCAGCGAGTCGCCCACGAGCACGACCTCCGTCTCGCTCTCGTTTACGATGGAGGCCGTGGTGTAGTCGTAGGCCGTGACATAGGTAAACTTGCGCCCCTCCTGCTTGTATTTCTTGAAATCCGGTACTGTCATCTTTTTCTTTGACATGCTGTCGTCTCCTTTCCTCTTTGAGCTCTGCTCCGACTACAAGCATATACGCAAAAAGCGCTTTTGTATAGCTATTTTTTGCCGCACAGCGGAACGGGAACAAAGGCAGCGGTTTTGCTGTCTTTAATACGGGCCTATAACGCTGACACATTGGAGGTGTTACGCTTGAAAAGACAAGCCGCTGCATTACTTATGGCGCTGGGGCTTTTGACCGCGCTGGCGGGCTGCGGGACGCGGGAGGCGGAGGTCTCGGCTTCGCCGGAGCCGACGCCAACTGTCACGGCCGCGCCTGCGCCAAGCGCCTCGCCCGAGCCGCTGGAGACTCCCGAGCCTTTTGACGGCACCATCTTCGTCAGCTGCGAGCAAAGCGGGCTCGCCAACACCTACGAGGGATACATAGTGCTCAAGGCGGACGCCCTGCTGCCCACGGTCAGCATCGAGGGCCGCGACGAGGCCGCCAAGGCAATAACCGATGCCCTGCAAGGCGCGCTCGAAGCCACTGAGGAGAGCACGCGTGAGGCCTACAAGGCCGCCTGCGAAGCCTTCGACGCCCTGGACGAGGCCGGGCGCGAGACCTGGCTCGCCCACGGCTGGAGCAGCAGCGGAACGGTCACCCGGGGCGACGGCACTGTGCTCAGCCTACTCTGCCGGACCTATTCCTACTCCGGCGGCGCGCACGGCAGCTACGACTACTTCGGCCAGACCTTCAGCACCGTCACCGGCGAGGCCATCTCGCTCGACGAGCTTGCGACAGACCCCGCCGCCCTGCGCGAAGCGCTGACAGAAGCCATTCTGGCCGACGCAGGGGAGGACGAGGAGGAGCTTTTCGACATTGAGGGCTTCACCGAGCGCGTCTTCGACACCGACGCCTGGTATCTCACGGACGACGCACTCGTCATCTTCGCCCAGGTGGGCGAGGTGGCCGCGGGCGCGCGGGGCAGGGTCGATTTCGCCGTGCCCTACGAGGAGCTGGGCGGCCTTATCCGCGCCGAGTATCTGCCCGACGGCTCGCACAGCGGCGGCAGCGGCGGGCTCACCATCGACTTTGCCGACGAGGCCGACGAGAGCGAGCCGCTCGCCTCGGTCGTCGTCCTGCCCGCCTCAGAGGACGCGCAGTACCTTGTGAAATGCCGCGTCACTGCGGTGGCGGACATGGGCTCCATCTCCCTGCGCAGCTCGACCCTCGCCGCAGGCGACGCGCTGGTGCTCTACGATACAGGCGGAGAGTATTTCTGGATAAACCGCCTGCCCAAGGGCGAGTTCATCGACCTCAGCCTGGTCTTCTACGACACGCCGCACTACTGCCTCGTCCTCCAGGACGGCACGGCGCTCCAGATCGCCCAGAGCGGCGAGGATGGCTCCCTGCTGCTCTACGAGGCCGAAAGCTGAACCGGAAAAACGGGCCGCGCCCCCCGGGCGCGGCCTTTTTGCGCGCTTTGTCGAATTCCGCCTTGCAGGGCGGGCGCGGCTGGTATATAATTACCTTTGTATTGGCTATGCTTTCCTGTGATGCCAAATCTGACGGTACGGAGCTTATATATGGTATTTTCCAGCCTCATCTTCCTTTACGCCTTTTTGCCCCTCTCGCTCCTGGTGTACGTGCTGTGCAGGGGCAGGGAGGCAAAAAATATGTCCCTGCTGGTCTTTTCCCTCATTTTCTATGCCTGGGGCGAGCCGAAATACGTCCTGCTGCTCATGTTCATGTCCCTCTGCTCCTGGTTCTGCGCGCTGAGGGTAGAAAAGGCGGACTCGCAGGGGCGCAGGAAGCTCTGGGTCGTCGTCTCCTGCGCCATAGACATCGCGCTCATCGGCTTTTTCAAGTATGCGGGGCTCGTCTGCTCCGTCTTCGGGCAGGTGCCGGAGTTCGTCGCGAACATAGCTCTGCCCATAGGCATCTCCTTTTACACCTTCCAGCTGCTCACCTACGTCGTGGACGTCTACCGCGGCGATGCCGAGGCGCAGCCGAGCTATCTGAACGTCCTGCTCTACGCTTCGCTCTTCCACCAGTGCGTGGCGGGGCCTATAGTGCGCTACAAGACCATCGCGCACGAGCTCTTTGTCGAGCGAGACAGCCGGGACATCCTGCCCGGCATCAGCCGCTTCACCGTCGGACTGGCGAAAAAGACCCTGCTCGCCAACCCCTGCGGCGCGCTGGCTGATCAGCTGCTGCTGACGACGGACGCGGCCTCCAACGCCTCGCTCTTTTCGGAGAACCTCGCCTCGCTCTCGGGCCTCTCGGCCCTCGGCGCCTGGGTGGGCGTCGCGGCCTTCATGATGCAGATCTACCTCGACTTCTCCGCCTACTCCGACATGGCCATAGGCATGGGCCGGATGCTCGGACTGCACTACCTGGAAAACTTCGACTACCCCTACCTCTCCAAGACCGTAACGGAGTTCTGGCGGCGCTGGCACATCTCCCTCGGCACCTTCTTCCGCGACTATGTCTACATCCCCCTCGGCGGGCGTCAGTGCTCCAAGGCGCGCTCGGTGCTCAACCTCTTCGTCGTCTGGGCGCTCACCGGTCTCTGGCACGGGGCGCACTGGAATTTCGTACTCTGGGGGCTCTATTTCTTCGTTTTCATCCTCACAGAGCGCCTTTTCCTCAAGCGGCTCTTTGAAAAGCTGCACATCCTGCCGCACATCTACCTGCTCTTCGTCGTGTTCACGGGCTGGATACTCTTCCACTTCACGGACGTGCGTCTGGGCTGGACGGTATTCCTCGGCCTCTTCGGCGCGAACGGCAACGCGGGCACGGACTTCGTCTCCGTCACGCTGCTCCGCAACAACGTCTTCCTTCTCGCCGTCTCCGCCATCGCCTGCACGCCGCTCGTAAAGACTATGGCAAACGGCGCGGCAAGGCGGCTCCGGCGGAGCCGGGCCGGGACGAGGCTGCACGACTTTGCAGCCTACGTCCTCTTCCCCATTCTCCTGCTGCTGCTCTCCACGGCCTCGCTCGTGGGCGACAGCTACAACCCCTTCATCTACTTCCAGTTCTGAGGTGCGTGAATGAGCCGAGACGACAAGAACAAGTCACCCCGCGCGAAGCGGCGCGAGGATTTAAAGCGCAGGCGGCGCCTTGCCATGCCCTTTTTCACCCTGCTCTTTGCGCTCGCCATAGTCGCCTTCATCATACCCCTGCGGCCCACGGAGTCTGCCAGCGAGAAGCGCAAGCTCACAGAGTTCCCCGAGTTTTCCGTGGACACGCTGCTCTCGGGCGAGTACTTTGACGGCATCGGCCTGTGGTTTTCGGACACCTTCCCCTTCCGCGACTACTGGCTGGCTGCCTCCGCGCGCCTGGGCGAGCTGCACGGGCTGAACGACGTCGTCATCTATGGCGAAATTGGCGAGGCGGATGAGCTGCCACCGGCGGACGAGACGCCCGCCGCCTCCGCGGAGCCGACGCCCACGCCCGAACCCACTCCGACCCCCGCTCCCACGCCTACGCCTACTCCCCCGCCGACGCCCGAGGTGGTGCTCACCTCCCCGCCGGAGGAGTCCGTCGAGCACTGGGGCGGCCTGGAGGTGGACGACGAGACGGAGGTCATCTACGGCAACGTCCTGCAAATCGGCGACGCCGCCTTCGCCTACTACGGCTTCTCGCAGTACGGCTCCGACAGGCACGTGAAGCTCGTGAACTCCTGCGCCGAGATGCTCGAACAATACGACGCGAAGCTCTACGACATCCTCATACCGACGAGCGTCGGCGTCGTCGTCTCCTCCGAATACATGGAGAAGCTCAAATGCACCGACCAGGGGCAGACCATCAGCTACATCTTCTCCCAGGAGAGCGACAAGGTGCAGAAGGTAAACGTCTTCAACACGCTCATAGAGCACAACGACGAGTACCTCTACTTCCGCACCGACCACCACTGGACGGCCCTGGGCGCCTACTACTCCTACGAGCAGTTCTGCGCCGTCGCGGGCTTCGAGCCCGTACCGTTGGAGGACTTCGAGGAGCTGGACATGGGGCCTTTCCTCGGCTCCTTCTACGGCAGCTGCTCACAGAGCTCCAAGCTGCGCGAGGACAACGTTCTCGCCTACGATCCGCCGGGCGACATCAGCATGACCATCACGAAGGACAACGGCAGCTCCTTCCCCTGGCCGGTGCTGACGGATATGTCCAAGTCGAGCATCTACTCGAAGTACATGACCTTCCTGGGCGGCGACCACCCGCTCGTCACCATCACGAACAACGACCTTCCGGACGGCCCCAACTGCGTCGTCATCAAGGACTCCTTCGGGAATCCCTTCGCGCCCTACCTGAGCCAGCACTACCACAACGTCTACGTCATCGACTACCGCAAGTACAGCGAGATGACCCTGAGCTATTTCGTACAGTACTACGACATAGACGACGTGCTGCTCACGGAGAGCCTGGCAATGGCCCAGGGCAGCGGGACGCTGGACCTGCTGGAATGGTTCTGCAAATAACTTGAAAGGAAGAAGTAGACATGTCCATTGAGAGAGGGCGCGCGTATTTCCGTCAGTTCGGCATGGAGGACCGCGTCATAGAGTTCGCGGTCTCCAGCGCCACGGTGGAGCTTGCGGCCAAGGCCCTGGGCGTCGATGGCGCGCGGATAGCCAAGACCCTGTCCTTCAAAAAGCCGGAGGGCGGGGCGCTGCTCATCCTCGCCGCCGGCGACGCGAGGATAGACAACCACAAGTTCAAGGATAAGTTCCACTTCAAGGCCAAGATGCTGACCGCCGACGAGGTGCTGGAGTTGGTCGGCCACCCGGTGGGCGGCGTCTGCCCCTTCGGCATCAACGAGGGCGTGGACGTCTACCTGGACGAGAGCCTGAAGCGCTTCGAGACCGTCTACCCCGCCGTCGGCAGCGGCGCCAGCGCCATCGAGCTGAACATGGACGAGCTCTGGAAATACTCCAACGCCCTGGAGTGGATAGACGTCTGCAAGCTGCCTGAATGATATAAAAACCGCCGCCCGGCCGGGCGGCGGTTTATTCATGCCTCGATATACAGCTCCTCCGTGCGTCTCTGCGCCTCCATGAGCAGCCGCGCCGCCTCCAGCGGCTCGCCTGCCTCCAGCTTCCTGAGCGCGTCCGTCATCGCGTTGAAAAGTATGTGGTACAGCCTCTCAAAATCCGGCATCTCTCCTGCCTCCCGAAAATGTTTTGACGTCTGATTGACGTCATAACTGCATATTAACACAATTCACACATAAAATGAACATAAATTGTGTGTAATATGAGGTTATTTTATGGCAATCAAGAGTTTGACGATAAGAATAGACGACACGCTGCTTGACAAGCTCCACGTCGTCGCCGATTACGAGGGCCGCTCCGCCAACAGCCAGGTGCTCATCCTCATCCGCAACTGCGTCAGGGAGTATGAGAAGGAAAACGGGGAGATCGAGACCAAGCGCTGAGCCGGGCGGCGCCATACAAAAAACGAAAAGCGCTTCGCATGCCCTGCGGCAGGCGAAGCGCTCTTTTTACAGGCTGAAGGCCGGCCAGAACTTGATAAGGGCCCAGCCCAGGAGCGTCATCTCCGCTATTATTATGGCGGAGAGCACGATGCCCCGTTTTGCCAGGAAGGAGGGCTTGAGCCCGTAACCCACGGGAATGGCCCGTATCGAGGTCGGCATGGTGAAGGACAGGTTGATGCCTATCGCCGTTATATACAGCAGCGGCGTGGCGTTTGTCCCAAGGGCGGACGCGATGGACATGGTGATGGGCAGGCACATCGAGGCTGTCGCCCCGTTGCTGGTGAGGTCGCTCATGGCAAGCGTGAAGGTCACTATGACAAACACCAAACCCGCTGTCCCGCTTATCCCCGCCCCGCCTATGAGGGTACCTATCGCCACGTCGGCGCCCGTTCCGGTCAGCAGCTTGCCCAGAGAGAGCGCGCCGCCGAACATGTACAGCAGGCCCCAGTCCACACCGCGCTCCACCGTCTTCCAGTTTACTATGCGGCGGCTCGATTTGCCCGGTATAAGGAACAGGATTATGGCACAGGCGGCGAACGCATAAGCTGGCGCCAGGCCCGGCAGCAGCTCCGCATACAGGCTCCTTGTGAAAGCCAGGATTATTGCCGTCAGGAACACCAGGAAGCACAGCCCCTCGTCCCTCGTCATGCGCCCCATACCGGCCCGCACGCTCGCCAGATATTCCCGCGAGCCGGCAAGCTGCATGTTCTTGGGGCTTATATTCCAATAACGCCCACCATTGAAGTAGTATACGGTTATCTCACAAGCAGCGAAGGCATAAAAAATCCTACGATAGTCAACTTCAAAAAGCTGGTCGAAGCCGAGTTTGCAAAAATACGGCAGTATGACCCGCTCGCCTAGGATGAAAAAAGCCCCCGTCCTGTTTCCGCAGGACGGGGGCTTATGGTTTATTTCATTATCGCCTTGTTGAAGTTCTTCTTGCCTCTCTTGAGGACGACGCCGGCTTTCAGGTCGGCTTCGGTGAAGGCCTTGGCTATGTCGTCTACCTTCTCGTCGTTTGCCGTCACGCCGCCCTGCTGGACGTTGCGGCGGGCGTCGCTCTTCGAGCTGCACAGGCCCGTCTTTACCAGCAGCGTCAGGATATCTACCGCGCCGTCGGTGAGGTCCTCGGCGCTTATCTCCGTCTCAGGCATGTGCTCCGTGCCGCCACCGCCGAAAATGGCGCGCGCGCCGGCCTTCGCCTTCTGCGCCTCCTCCTCGCCGTGGACAAGCGCCGTAAGCTCCGTGGCAAGTATCTCCTTCGCCTCGTTCAGCTGCGCGTCCTTCCACTTCGACATCTCGTCTATCTGCTCCAGAGGCAGGAAGGTCATCTTGCGCAGGCAGTTGATGACGTCCGCGTCGTCGATATTCCGCCAGTACTGGTAGAACTCAAAGGGGCTGGTCTTGTTCGGGTCGAGCCACACCGCGCCGGACTGCGTCTTGCCCATCTTCTTGCCCTCGCTCGTCAGCAGCAGCGTGATGGTCATGCCGTAGGCGTTCTTGCCCAGCTTGCGCCTTATGAGCTCCGTGCCACCCAGGATGTTCGACCACTGGTCGTCGCCGCCGCACTGCATGACGCAGTTGTACTCCTTGAACATGTGGTAGAAGTCGTAGGACTGCATTATCATGTAGTTGAACTCCAGGAAGGAGAGGCCCTTCTCCATGCGCTGCTTGTAGCACTCGGCGCGCAGCATGTTGTTCACGGAGAAGTGCGCGCCCACGTCGCGCAGCAGCTCGATATAGTTGAGACCGAGCAGCCAGTCGGCGTTGTCCAGCATGAGGGCCTTGCCCTCGGAGAAGTCTATGAACTTCGCCATCTGGACCTTGAACTTGGCGGCGTTCTCCTGTATCTTCTCCTGCGTCAGCATCTGGCGCATGTCGGTACGGCCCGAGGGGTCTCCGACCATGGTCGTGCCGCCGCCCAGCAGGGCTATGGGCCTGTTGCCCGCGAGCTGGAGCCGGCGCATGAGGTTAAGGGCCATGAAGTGGCCGATGTGGAGAGAATCCGCCGTCGCGTCAAAGCCTATATAGAACGTAGCCTTGCCCGCGTTTATGAGCTCCCGTATCTCCTCCTCATCCGTCACCTGCGCGATCAGCCCGCGCGCCCTGAGTTCCTCGTAAATCTGCATCGATCTTTCCCCTTCATATTTCAATTTTTGCCTTTAGATTATTTGCCTATTATCTCCGCCGCCTTGTCGGCGCACCACTCGCAGAAGCCATAACATACGCTGTGGTCATCATCGCTCATGGCCAGCAGATCTTCGCAGCGGATGGCGCCGAACTTCTCTTTGAATTCAGCGGCAAGCTGCTTCGTCGCCATGGCGACCCTGCCGCCCGGCTTGCCCATGCCGTCCGCGCCGACGGTCATGCCTATGGCCAGCACCGCGCCGCAATAGGCGCCGCAGGCCTCGCCGCAGCGCAGGCCGCCGCCCATGCCGGTGCTCAGGGCCTTCGAGGTCTTCTCATCCAGACCCGTCAGCTCATCCAGCGCCACAACGACGCTCTGCGCACAGTTGAGGGTATCCTTCAGCTCTTTTGCCTTCTCGCCGTAGGTCATTTCTATATTCCCCCTTTGTATTCGCTCGCCGCGTCGAGCTGCTCTGCAGCACTCGCCAGCGTCGTGTCCGTTATGTTCGCCCCGCCGTGGAGCCGAGCCAACTCGCGGATGCGGCCCTCGCGCTCCAGCGGTGTGACCTTGGTATACGTCCTGCCGTCCCGCTCCGTCTTCTCAATGCGGAAGTGCGTATCGGCCATGGCGGCTATCTGGGGCAGGTGCGTCACGCAAATGACCTGCTTCTTTTTCGAGAGCCGCGCCAGCTTCTCGGCCACGCGCTGGGCCGCGACGCCGGAAACGCCCTCGTCTATCTCGTCGAACACCATTGCAGGCGTGCCGTCCCGCTCCGAGAGCACGTCCTTCATCACAAGCATGATGCGCGCAAGCTCGCCTCCGGAGGCTATCTTCGATATCCGCCCCGGCGCCTCGCCCGCGTTAGCGGACATGAGGAAGCGCACCTCGTCCATGCCAGTGGCGTCAAAGCCAGGCTCGCCCTCCAGGGGGACTATCTCCGTCTCAAAGCGCACGGAGGGCATGGAAAGCTCCCTCAGGCCCTGCTCTACGCGCTGCCTGAGCTCTTCGCCCGCGGCGCGGCGGAGCTGCGAGAGCTCTTTTGCGGAATTATACGCCGCTTTCTTCCTTTTTGCAAGCTCGGCTTCGAGTTCGCGGCGCTTTTCTTCGGAGCCGTCCAGCTCCTCCAGGCCCCTCTGCGCAGCCTCCAGCAGCGCAGCGAGGCCGGCCTCGTCTGCGCCGTATTTTTTCTCCAGCCGCCGGAGCTGACTGAGGCGCGTCTCCAGCGCGTCGTACTCGCCGGGGGAAAAGTCCAGGCTCTCCCTGAAATCACGCAGGCGCTCCGCCGCGTCCTCTATAGAGGCGCGGGCGCTCTCTATTTCAGCCAGGGCCTCGTCCAGCTCCGGAGCCAGGGACGCCGCGCGCTCCGTCCAACCGGAGGCGTTTCCCGCCTGCTCCGCCGCGCTGTCCTCCCCGCCGTAGAGCGCCTCATAGGCCGCGTCCAGGGCCTCGGTCAGCTTTTCGGAGTTGCGCAGGAGCTCGCGCCGGGCCAGCAGCTGCTCCTCCTCGCCCGGGCGGATGTTCGCCGCCGCCAGTTCGTCGGCGGTCATGCGGTATTCGCGCTCCCGCCGCTCGCGTTCGGCCTCCGTCATCTCCAGCTTCCTGAGCGCCGAAAGGGCCTGCCTGTATTCCTCGTACAGCCTGCCCTGCCGCTCCAGCTGCGGCGCGAGCCCCGCAAAGCCGTCCAGGTAATCGCGGTGCCGCGTCTCGTCCATCAGCTGGCGGCCGTCGTTCTGGCCGTGGATATCCAGCAGCAGCGCGCCAAGCTGCCGCAGCTCGGCCGCAGTGACGTTCTCCCCGTTCACGAGCGCCGAGCTCTTGCCCTCGGCGCTTATGCGGCGGCGGATGACTATGCGCTCGCCCTCGCCGGTGTCCGGGTCGTACTGCCCCACGGGTTCGAGGTCGTGCTCCACCAGCCAGCGCGCGGCGCGCTCGTCGTCAAAGACGGCGGAGACGGCCGCGTTCTGCGCGCCGGTTCGCACGAGCTCCCGGCTAGCCCTCGCGCCGAGGATGGCCTCAAGCGAGTCTATGACTATGCTCTTGCCCGCGCCCGTCTCGCCGGTCAGGACGTTAAGCCCCGGCCCCGGCTCTATGTCCGCCCGCTCTATGACTGCGATATTCTCAATGTGGAGCTCTGTCAGCATCCCGCTCTTGCCTCTTTCCCTCTCAGAACAGCTTTCTTATCTCCTCGCAGAACTGCTCCGCGCTCTTCACGTCGCGCATGGCTAGGAACACCGTGTCGTCCCCGGCGACGGTGCCGACGAGCGAGGGCAGCTCCATGCCGTCCATGGCGGAGCTGGCCGCCGAGGCTAGGCCCGGGAGGGTCTTGAGCACGATGAGGTTCATGGCCGTGTCGCAGGACACGACGCCCTCTTTAAATATCTTGCGCAGTTTCTCATTGTGACTGGCGGCCTCGTCCTGCGCGGGCTGGGCGTAGCGGTAGCGCCCGCTGGGCGAGAGCTCTTTCACCAGGCGCAGCTCCTTGATGTCGCGGGAGAGCGTGGCCTGCGTACTTTTCACCCCGAGCTCGGAGAGCGCCTGCATTAGCTGGTTTTGCGTCTCAATGTCCTTGGCCGCTATTATCTCCAGTATGATGTTCTGCCTTGCTCTTTTCATTCCAAACCCTCCTATTTTCCGGTCATGCTGGCCCCTGGGGGGCTATCAGGCTCTTGTAAGTTTGCTGAGCGCGGTGTCGTAAAAACTTCTGACCTCCATATCGGCCATTATCAGCGTGTTGCCCGACCAGCGCGCGCGCACCTCATCGCCGCTGCCGAGGACAAGCCCCTCCGATCCATCCACCGAGAGCACGGCGCGGCGGCCGCGCAGGCGCTCAGGGATGACCGTGACCGTCCGCTCCGGCGAGAGCACGAAGGATTTTGCCGCCATGATATGGGCGCAGATGGGCGTGACGATGATATTGGCCGCCTCCGGCTCCACGATGGGGCCGCCGGCGGACATGGAATAGGCCGTAGAACCGGTGGGCGTCGCGATGATGACGCCGTCGCCGGCGAAATCCGTTATCTCCGTATCGTCCGCGCGGACGGTGAGGCCGATGCAGTTGACGTCGCTCTTCACCACGGCGTCGTTCAGGGCGCAGTCGCGGACTACCTCGCCGTCGGCGCGGTGGAGCTCGATGTCGAGCATCATGCGCAGGCTCTGCCGGTAGCCGCCCGCAGCGGCGCGGCGGACGAGCTCTATGTCCTCTGGCTCCAGCCCTGCCATGAAGCCCTTGGTGCCGACGTTGACGCCGAGCAGGGGTATCCTCATGCCCAAGGTCTGCCTCGCGACATGCAGGAAGGTACCGTCCCCGCCGAAGGAGATTATGAGCTCCGCCTCCTCCGCCGCGCGGCGCAGCGGGACCATGTTCGAGTCCCCCGGCACGTCCACAAACACCGGGGAGACGACCGTCTCGCGCCCATCAAGCTCCAGCAGCTCCTTTGCGCGGTTGGTGAGGACAAGGCCCCTGTCGCGGTAGGGGTTCGGGGCCAGGACGATTTTTTTCATCACTTCGCCAGCTCTCTGTGGGACGCGGCGACTATCTCGGCAGCGTCCGGGATGGGGGCCTCGAAGGCGCCCTTTTTGAGGTAAGCCAGGTATTCGATATTGCCCTCGGGGCCGCGCACGGGCGAGTAGTCCAGACCCATGACGCTGTAGCCCAGGCCGGGGGCGGCCTCCAGGAAATCGCGCAGCACGCGCTCATGGACGGCGGCGTCGCGCACGACGCCCTTCTTCCCAACGTCCTCGCGCCCCGCCTCGAACTGCGGCTTTATGAGGCAGACCACCGGCGCGCCCTCGCGCAGCAGCGTATGCACCGCGGGCAGCACGAGGCGCACCGAAATGAAACTGAGGTCCATGACGGCCATGTCCATGGCCTCAGGGAACATCTCCGGCGTGAGAGCGCGCGCGTTCGTGCGCTCCATGACCACGACGCGGCTGTCGCTCCTCAGGCTCCAGGCCAGTTGGCCGTAACCCACGTCCACAGCGTAGACCTTCGCCGCACCGTTTTTGAGCAGCACGTCCGTGAAGCCGCCCGTCGAGGCGCCGCAGTCTATGCAGGTGAGGCCCTCGGGCGATATTGGGAACACGCGCAGGGCCTTCTCCAGCTTGAAGCCGCCCCGGGAGACATAGGGGCAGGCCGAGCCGCGCACTTCTATGGCAGCGTCCTCCTTTACCGGCATGCCGGGCTTGTCCGCCCGCTGGCCGTTCACGAAAACGAGGCCGCTCATTATCGTGGCGCGCGCCTTCTCCCTGCTCTCGAAGTGGCCGAGCTCCACCAGGCGCTGGTCCAGTCTCGTGCCGCTCATGCCATCAGCTCCTTTGCGGCCGCAGCTATGCCCGCGGCGTCGATCCCCGCCAGAGCGCGGAGCTTTTCCGTCCCGCCCTGGCCGACTATGCCCTCGCCCAGATTCAGCAGGCGGCACTTGAAGCCCGCCTGGCCTCCGGCGGCGGCGAGGATACGCCCACCTATGCAGCCCGAGGCGCATACCTCCTCCGCCACGACCAGCCTGCCGCAGTCCCGCGCCGCAGCCAGCAGCGGCTCCGCCTCCAGCGGCAGTACGCGGCCTATTTTGAGGACGCGGGCAGATATGCCCTCCGCCTCAAGCGCGCGCGCCGCGCCCAAGGCCTCGTTTATCATCGTTCCGTAGGCGGCGATACACACGTCCCCGCCCTCGCGCAGGCATTCTAGCGCCTGTGCGCCGCCTTCACGATACTCGCCCTCGCCGCCGCGGGGGTAGCGGACAGCCACGGGACCGCTCTCTGCAAAAAGCGCTCGCTCCAGCATGTCCTCCGCCTCGCGGAAGGAGGCGGGGCACCAGACCGTCATGCCCGGCACCGCGCCCAGGTAGGCGATATCAAAGACGCCGTGGTGCGTCTCCCCGTCCTCGCCGACCAGCCCGGCCCGGTCCACGCCGAGCACAACGTGCAGGCGCAGGAGCGCCACGTCGTGGATGAGCATGTCGAAGCCGCGCTGCAAAAAGCTCGAATACACGCAGGCCACGGGGATGAGCCCCTCTTTTGCCATGCCCGCCGCCATCACCACGGTGTGGCCCTCGGCGATGCCCGTATCAAAAAAGCGCTCCGGGTACTTTGCAGCGAAACCTGCAAGGCCGGTGCCGTCTGCCATCGCCGCCGTCAGCGCGCAGACGCGCCCGTCCCGCTCCGCAGCGCGGCACAGCGCCGAGCCCACCGCAGCGGAAAAACTGCCGCCGCTCTTTCTGGCCACGCCCTTGGCGGGGTCGAATGGGCCGACGCCGTGGTAAAGCTCCGGGTCCAGCTCCGCGCGCGGATAGCCCCGGCCCTTGCGGGTAATGACGTGCAGCAGCACGGGCACGCGCATATCCCGCGCCCAGGCTATGGCGCTCTCCAGCGCGGCGACGTCATGCCCGTCTATGGGACCGAGGTAGTAAAAGCCCAGGTCGTCAAACATATTCTCGGGCAGGATGGCGTCCTTCACGCCCTCCTTGACCCTGTGTGCCAGCTCGTACACCGGCTTCACGCGGCCCACGGTGCTGCGGTACCAGCGCTTAAAGGCGAAGTAGCCCGGTTTCACGCGCATACGGCTGAGCAATTTCGCCATGCCGCCGACGTTTGAGCCAATGGACATCGCATTGTCGTTCAGAATGACCACAAGCGGCTCACCGCTCTGCCCGGCGTTCGAGAGGCCCTCGTAGGCCAGGCCGCCAGTCAGCGCGCCGTCGCCTATGACGGCGACCACGTCATAATCCTCCCCCAGGCGCGTGCGCGCGCGGGCCATGCCCAGCGCAACGGAGACGCTGTTAGAAGCGTGGCCTGCGATAAAGGCGTCCGCACGGCTCTCCGAGGGCTTGGGAAAGCCGGAGATCCCCCCATACTGCCTCAGCCCTGCAAAGCCCTCCCGCCGCCCGGTCAGCAGCTTGTGGGTATAGCACTGATGGCCGACATCGAAAACTATCCTGTCGCGGAATGGGTCGTAGACCCTGTCGAGCGCCACGGTGAGCTCCACCGTGCCGAGATTTGAGGCCAGATGGCCGCCCGTTTTAGAAACATTTTCTATGAGAAAAGCACGTATCTCCGAGCACAGGGCCGGAAGCTGTTCCTCCGGCAGCGCACGGAGCGCGGCTATGTCGTTAACATTTTCAAGTATTGACAAGGCTAATACCTCTTATTACCTTTTTCCCTTCAAGGGCAAAACTGCTCTTTATAACAATGTATCAAAAACCGCCCGGATTTTCAATACGCTCCGGGCGGTTTATCTGCATATTCATACATCTTGCCTAACTTTTCTCAGCTTCTTCTGTCTGAGAGGCGAGATGCCAGCTCCGCAAGGAAGTCCGAGCCCAACTCCCCGGCCAGCTCCACAGCCTGTCCTGTGAGCCGCGCGACCATCGAAGCGCATTTTTCCTCGCCGTAGAGGGACATGAAGGTGACCTTCCCCTCCTCGGCGTCGGAGCCGATGGGCTTGCCCAGCTCCGCCTCGGTGCTGAGGACGTCGAGCATGTCGTCCCGTATCTGGAAGGCTGCGCCCAGCGCGGCGCCGTAACGGAGCGCAAGCTCCGTTTTTTCCTCCCCCGCTCCGGCCGCTGCCACGCCCATGGCGCAGGCGGCGGAGAGCAGGCTGCCGGTCTTGCGGCCCTGGAGGTCCGTTATCCACGCCTCGTCCGCGGGCGGGTCTTCGAGCATGTCCATGAACTGCCCGCCGCAGATACCGTCCACGCCGGCTGCGTTTGCCAGGTGCTCCGCGCACCTCGCGCGCCGCTCCGCGGGAAGCTCCGAGCGCAGGATGGTCCCAAAAGCCTCGGCCTGGAGCGCGTCGCCAGCCAGGACGGCGGTACATTCGCCGTAGACCTTGTGGTTGGTCGGCTTGCCGCGGCGCAGGTCGTCGTCGTCCATGCAGGGCAGGTCGTCGTGGATGAGGCTGTAGGTGTGCAGCATCTCGACGGCGCAGGCTGCGGGCAGGGCCGCCGCAACGTCGCCGCCGCAGACGCGGCAGAACTCCAGCACCAGCATGGGCCGCAGGCGCTTGCCGCCCGCCATGAGGCTGTAGTCCATCGCCTCCAGCAGGCCGTCGAAGGGCAGGCCCTCCTTACGTCCGAAATATCCCGCAAGCGCGGGCTCTATCATGCCCAGGTACTCGGCGCAGCGCTCGTCAAAGCTCATTCCGCGCCCTCCTCGAAGGGCAGCTCCTCCGGCTCGCCGTCCGGGCCTTTGCGGAGCTTCACGACCTTCTGCTCGGCCTCGTCCAGCTCCTTGGTGCAGGCGGTGATGAGCGCCGCGCCCTCTTCAAACAGCTTGAGCGAGTCGGCCAGCGGCGCGTCGCCGCGCTCAAGCGTGCGCACGACCTCGCCCAGCCGCGCGAGGGATTCCTCAAAGCTCTTTTTCTTTGCTGCCATCCTCTGTCCCTCCGTAAACGCTCTCCACCAGGCAGCGCGCGCCGCCCTTTGAGAGCCTCAGATCCAGTTTGTCGCCGGGCTTCAGCGCCCCGGCCTCACGCACAGCGCGGCCCTCGGCGTCCAGCGCTATCGAATAGCCCCGGCCCAGCACCTTGAGCGGGCTGAGCGCGTCCAGCTTCGCCGCCAGGCGCGAGAACTCCTGCCTCTGCCGGTTCAGCTGCCGCGTCGCCGCCGCGTCTAGCCGCATGCGCACGGCGTCCAGCTCCAGCCGCCGCTGGTCTATGAAGCCCGTCGGGCTGCGCATGACCCGGCGTGAGGCCAGCTCCGTCAGCGCGGAGCGCCGCTGGGAAAGCCCCCTGTCCACCGCCTGGTCCAGCCGCGCGCGGGCCGAGAGCAGCGCCTGCCTCAGCTCCGAGACGTCCGGCGCGACCAGCTCCGCCGCGTTCGAGGGCGTGGCCGCGCGCAGGTCGGCGACGAAGTCCGAGATGGTCACGTCCGGCTCGTGGCCGACGGCGGATATGACGGGCAGCTCGCTCTCGTAGATGGCACGGGCCACGCGCTCGTCGTTGAAGGCCCAGAGGTCCTCTATGGAGCCGCCGCCGCGGCCGGTTATGATGACGTCCGCTACCCTGTGGCGGTTGGCGTAGCGGATGGCGCCGACGATCTCCGGCGGGGCCTCCACCCCTTGCACGCGCACGGGCAGCAGCACGACCTTCGCCACCGGCCAGCGCTTGCGCAGGACGCGGATGATATCGTGCACCGCCGCGCCCGCCGAGGAGGTGATGACGGCTATGCGCTCAGGATAGCGCGGGATGGGCTTCTTGTGCACGGGGTCGAAGAGGCCCTCCTGACGGAGCTTTTCCTTCAGCTGCTCATAGGCCACCTGCAGATCTCCCGCGCCCTCGGGCATGAGGCCCTCGCAGTAGAGCTGGTAGGCCCCGTCCCTCGGATAGACCGAGACGCGGCCCCAGGCTGTGACGCCCATGCCGCTCTCCGGGCGGAAGCGCAGCTTCGAGGCCGCGGAGCGGAACATGACGCAGCGCAGGCCGGACTCCGCGTCCTTGAGCGTGAAATAGTGGTGCCCCGAGGGGTAGACCTTGTAGTTCGACAGCTCGCCGCGCACGCAGACGGAGCCGAGCAGGGCGTCCGACTCAATAAGAGCCTTTATCCTTGCGTTCAGCTCCGTTACGCTTATCGGCTCTCGCCCGGTCATGTCTCCTCCGGCGCGGGGCGCTCCCCGCGCATGAAGCCGCCGAGCACGCCGTTTATGAAGGCCACCGTCTCCGGCTCCTCATAGCTCTTGGCGAGCTCCACCGCCTCGTTTATCGCCGCCGAGGGGGGCGTGTCCTCCACGTAGAGCAGCTCCGCCAGCGCGCAGCGCAGAACGGCCGCCGCCGTGCGCGTTATGCGCTCCGTGCGCCAGCCTATGGCGTATTTCTCGATATAGGCGTCTATCTCCGCGCGGTGCTCTGCGCAGAGGGAGACGAGGCCGCGTATGTAGGCGAGGCTGCCCTCGTCCGGCTTCTCACCGAAGAGCGCGTCCTCCCCTGCCAGTGTCTCGAAGTGCTCCTCCTCGAAGAAGCCGCCGAGCAGATCCTCCGGGGCCTCGTCCGAGGCGGCCTGGGCATAGATGAGCCTTATCGCCAGTTCTCTGGCCTTCGTCCTGGTCATTTGTCAAAGGCCACGCCCGAGACGTGGACGTTCACGACCGGCGCGCCCATGCCCGTCATGGACTCGACGGCGCCGGTGACGGTGTCCTGCACCTGCTTGGCCACGCTCACGACGTTGGAGCCATAGCGGACCATGATGATAACGTCCACGGTGATGACACCGTCGTTTATCTGGACCTTCACGCCCTTGGAGGGGGACTTGATGCCCAGCAGCTCCGCCAGCTCGGCCCCGGCGTTATTCACCAGGGAGGCAACTCCGTCTATCTCATTCACGGCAGCGCGCACCATCGACACGAGGACGTCCTCCGAGATGTTGATGCTGCCCTTTTCTTCTTTGCAGGTAATGTAGTTCTCGCCCATGCGCTTACCTCCTTCAGATAATGGCAATACAGTATACCACGCCGCGCGGCGAAAATAAAGAGCGGATTTGTCGCTCCCGCGCATTTAAACGCCCAGTGCGCGGCGCATGCCCTCGAAAACGGCCGCATGACCGCGCTCAGAGAGGTGCACGCCGTCGAAACAGAGCTCCGGGTCCCATTCGGCGGCGTCTGCGAAGTCTATACCCAGCTCGCGCGCCGTCTCCGCGAGGCAGGCACCCAGGCGCTGCGACTCGGTGACGAGCCGCCCCTCTCCCACCCAGGCCCCCGGGCGCATGGGCGGCGGCGAGACGAGCAGCGTCCGCGCGGGGGCGAGTTCCGACAGGGCCACGCGCAGGAAGCTCTCCATGCGCTCTGCGACGTCCTCGGCGCAGAAGTCCGGCTGCGAGAGCAGGTCGTTGCCGCCGAGCATGACGACGAGGGTATCCGCGGGCAGGTAGCGCCCTATCTCCGCGCAGGCGGCGCTGATACGCGCGGGTGTGTTCGGGATACTGCGTCCGTTTACGCCGCAATTTACGACGTCCAGCCCCGGCAGCGCCGCGAGCCTCCCCTGCCAGCGCACATTTCGAGGGTACTGCTCTCCGATGTACGAGCGCGGGTCATAGCCCCAGGTGTTCGAATCTCCGAAGCAGATGATGCGCATGTCCTTTGTCTCCCTTTTCTTTTGTGGGGGTGGCGTTGGAGGAACTCGCCGTTTTGTTCTGCTGGACTTTAGGTTGGTGCTGCCTGTTCCACCCCATTTCTTTGGTCTTGCCCAAAGAAACGGGGTGGAGCCCCAAAGAAAAACGCTTTTGGG
>UQUO01000002.1 GCA_900544295.1 uncultured Eubacteriales bacterium
CCTTGTGCTAAAGAAGCGCAGGAGGGGGTCAAAGGGGGAACCCTCGCCGGGGGTTCCCCCTTTGCGGGCGGTCTCCGCCGCCCGCAGCCCCTGCGCACCGTTGTAACGCCGGTTGTGAACGAACGCCGGGCGGGGGTGGAGCCCCGCCCCTACAGGGGGGATGGAGGAACGTGGTGAGGTGGCGATGGACGAAGAAAAGGGTCGTCGAGGACGCCGACCCCTACGGGTTGCGACGAGGTCGGGCCGCGTGCCGCTGGATTTACAGGGTGCGGGACGCGGCGTGGGAACTGGTGAAAACGCCGCCACCGGCGGCGTTTAGATTTCATTTGTGGGACGTCGAGGACGCCGTCCCCTACTGGGTTCCTACATATCTTAGGTTTCCGCGAAAACATAAGGCTCTGCTCCTGCAGCGGTTAAAAACAAAAAGCTCCGCCTCTCGGCGGAGCTTTTCTTTTAATAATAGCGCTTGTTCTTGTTCTTGCGGGCGGCTTCGGACTTTTTGCGGCGCTTGACGCTGGGGCTCTGGTAGTACTCCTTCTTCCTCAGGTCAGCCAGGACGCCGGCCTTGGCGCAGCTGCGCTTGAAACGCTTGAGTGCGTTATCCAGCGACTCGTTTTCCTTAACGTAAATCTCAGACATTCTATTCCCTCCCTCCAAAGACACCTTGCGGCGCAGTAAGGGCAATTAACCCGTTAGCATATGCATTATAATTACTTCGCGCGCCGATGTCAAGAAAAACTCACTTGGAGGGCTTCACGATAATGTTTACCAGCTTGTCCCTCACTACTATCGTTTTCACTATCGCGCAGCCGTCGGTGAACTTCTTCACCTTCTGGTCGGCCAGCGCGGCCTCCACGGCGACGGCGTCCTCGCAGCCGGCGGGGACGACGACGGTGCTCCTCAGTTTGCCGTTCACCTGGACGGCTATCTCCTTCTCGTCGTCGAGCGTCTTGGCCTCGTCGTACTGCGGCCAGGGGCTCAGGCTGGCGATGCCCTCGAAGCCCTGTATCTCCCAAAGCTCCTCGGCCATGTGCGGCGCAAAGGGGCTCAGCAGGGCCAGCAGGGCCTTCATATCGCCGCGGCTGGGCGCGTGCTCGGCAAACTGGTTCATCAGCGTCATCATCGCGGCGATGGCGGTGTTGAACTTCATGTTCTCTATGTCCTCGCTGACTTTCTTGATGCAGCGGTGGACTTCCTTCTCGTTGGCGGCGGAGTAGCTCTCGTCGCCCTCGATGCGGTTCTCGGCCATGGCCCAGATGCGGTCCAGGAAGCGCTTGCAGCCCTTGACGGCACTCGGATTCCAGGGCGCGGCCTTTTCAAAGTCGCCCAGGAACATGATATACAGCCTCAGCGTATCTGCGCCGAACTCCTTGACCACGCTGTCAGGGTTCACGACGTTACCCAGGCTCTTGCTCATCTTAACTATGGGGTGCTCGGCCATTTCGCCGTATTTCTCCACCAGGTACTCGCGCACGGCCTTCTCGCTGCCGTACTCGGCCAGCAGCTTGTCGCGGTCGTCATCGCTGAGGTTGGCGTAGTTGTGCGGGTTCAGGCCGAGGATCATGCCGTGGCTCGTGCGCTTGGCGTAGGGCTCCTTCGTCGGCACGGCGCCGATGTCATAGAGGAACTTGTGCCAGAAGCGGCTATACAGCAGGTGCAGCGTCGTGTGCTCCATGCCGCCGTTATACCAGTCCACGGGGCTCCAGTAGTCCAGGGCCTCTTCGCTCGCCAGGGCCTGGTCGTTATCCGGGTCGAGGTAGCGCAGGAAGTACCAGCAGGAGCCGGCCCAGTTGGGCATGGTATCCGTCTCGTGCTCGGCTGGGCCGCCGCACTTCGGGCAGGTACACTCCACCCAGTCGCGCATGTGCGCGAGCGGGCTCTCGCCGTTGTCGGTCGGCTCATAGCTCTCGACGTCCGGCAGCAGCAGGGGCAGGTCCTTCTCGTCCATGGGCACCCAGCCGCACTTCGGGCAGTTGATTATGGGGATGGGCTCGCCCCAGTAGCGCTGGCGGGAGAAGACCCAGTCGCGCAGCTTGAAGTTCACCTTCTCGCGGCCAAGGCCCTTCTCGGACAGCCACTTTATCATGGCCGGGATGGCGTCCTTTACGGTCATGCCGTCCAGGAAGCCGGAGTTCACCATGATGGCGCTCTCGTCCTTGGAGATATAGGCCTCCTTGGTCACGTCGCCGCCCTTTACGACCTCGATTATAGGCAGGCCGAACTTCTCGGCAAACTCCCAGTCGCGCTGGTCGTGGCCCGGGACGGCCATGATAGCGCCGGTGCCGTAGCTTGCGAGGACGTAGTCGGACAGGAAGATGGGTATCTCCTCCCCGTTCACGGGGTTTATCGCGCGGACGCCCTCAAGGACAACGCCGGTCTTTTCCTTGTTCAGCTCCGTGCGCTCGAAATCGGACTTGCGCGCGGCCTCACGCTGGTAGGCGCGGACGGCGTCCAGATTCGTTATCTTGTCCGACCACTTGGCTATAAGGGCGTGCTCCGGGCTCATGACCATATAGGTCGCGCCGAAGAGCGTATCCGGCCGCGTGGTGAAGACGCACATCGTGTCCCCCGCCGTCGTGGCGAAGTCCACCTCGGCGCCCGTGGAGCGGCCTATCCAGTTGCGCTGCTGTATCTTGACGCGCTCGATATAATCAACGTCGTCCAGATCGTCCAGCAGGCGCTGGGCATACTTCGTGATGGCCAGCATCCACTGGCTCTTTTCCTTCTTGATGACCTCGCCGCCGCAGCGCTCGCAGACGCCGTTCACAACCTCTTCGTTTGCCAGGACTATCTTGCAGCTCGTACACCAGTTGACGGGCATGGAGGTCTTATACGCCAGGCCCTGCTTGTACATTTGCAGGAATATCCACTGGGTCCACTTGTAATAGTTGGGGTCCGTGGTATCGACCATGCGGTCCCAGTCAAAGCTGTAACCCAGCATTTGCAGCTGCTTTGAAAAGCGCTCGATATTGCGCTTGGTGACGTCGCGGGGGTGCATGTGGTTCTTGATGGCGTAGTTCTCGGTGGGCAGGCCGAAAGCGTCAAAGCCTATCGGGAACAGGACGTTCTCGCCCTCCATGCGGCGCTTGCGCGCGACGATATCCATCGCCGTATACGGCCGCGGGTGGCCGACGTGCAGTCCGTCGCCCGAGGGATAGGGGAACTCTATGAGAGGATAGAATTTCTTCCTCGTTTTATCCCCGGTAACGGCCTTGTAGGTCTTGTTCTCAAGCCAGTAGTTCTGCCATTTTTTCTCTATTCTCAGGAAATCGTAAGCCATTTTCAGTTCTCCCCTTTTTATATTGTACCGCAGGCCCCTTTGACCCGAGCTCCAGGCTCAGACCGTAGGGCCGGGAAGGGCTGAGAGGCTTATCTCCTCCGCGTCGCTCCACAGGTGTTCGAGGTTATAAAACTCGCGCATCTCCTTCTGGAAGATGTGCACGATGACGCAGCCGAAATCCAGCAGGATCCAGCCGCCGCCGCGATAGCCCTCGCGGCGCAGGGGCGGCTCGCCCAGCTCGGAAAGGGCCTTGTCCACCTCGTCCGTCAGGGTCTTCACGTGGGTGGAGCTCGTCGCCGTGCAGATGACGAAATAGTCCGCGAGCACGGTCTGCTCCGTGGTGCACAGGAGCTTTATATCCTTGGCCATTTTAACGTCCAGCGTCCTGACCGCAGCCTCGGCTATCTCTCTCGGTGTCAGCATTTTCCCTACCTCCCCTTTATTCCTCACTGACCGGCGATGTAGCCCTGGGTCATATCCCAGGTGCCGGTCTCCATGTCGTAGGATATCATATTGATATTTTCGCGCGTTATCTCGACTGTGAACGGGTTCAGGTACTCGTTTATGACCTCCAGCCACTCGTCGATATAGGGCAAAACATAGCTCTTGCCCAGGGCGTAGCCGTCGCCCTTCGAGGGGATGGTCTGGAAGGTGATGCTGTCCGCGTCCAGCTTCATGAATTCCGTGGCGAAATAGGCCAGGTTGCCGACGGAGACGTTGGTGTCAACGCGCTTTTCATAAATTTCAAAAATCTTCGTCAGGTTCGGGATATTCTCCAGCGAGAGGGTCTGGCGGGCCAGGGCCATGAGCAGCTTCTGCTGGAAGGCTATCCTCTCGATGTCGCCGCCGATGTAGGTGTTGGAGCCGTCGTTCGAGATACGGAAGCGCATGGCGTTCACGAAGTCGTCGCCGTCCAGGAGCTGGTAGCCCTGCTTGATATGGATGCTCACGGGCGGGTTCTGGTCAGGCGCGTCCCAGTCCATGTCGAAGGGGATGTCATAGTACACGCCGCCTATGGCGTCAACAATGTCCGCCGTGGCCTGGATGTCGATCACCGCCCAGCAGTCCACCTCGTAGCCGAGGATATCCTTCACCGCGTCGAGCAGGGCGGAGATGCCGTCGCCGCCGTTGTTGATGCTTGCGGGATAGGGTTGGTTCATCTGCTTGGGGCTTATCGGAATATTTATAAGCAGGTCACGCGGGAGGTTCACGAGGTTCAGCTTGCCCTCTACAGTGTCGAACATGCCGACAATGTTGGTATCGGTATGCAGGCCCTCGCGGTCCAGGCCGCTGACCAGGAAGGTCCAGACGCCGGGGCGCCTGTTGCTGTCCGCCTGGCCGGGCGCCACGCCGTCCACGCCGCCGGCCGAGCTGCTGTCGTCGCTGTCGTAGGTGTTGGGGCCGTTATCCTGCGTTGCGGCGGGCTTGGCCCACATCTTGAAGCCAGCATAGCCGCCTATGCAGAGTATGAGCAGCACGCAGATGGTTATGAGCGCGCCGCGCCCGCGGTGCTTGTTCCTGCGCTGCTCCTCGCGCGAGATATAGGCGTCCGAGGCAAAGTGCAGGTCGTCCTCATAGTCATAGCCGTTGCCGCCGTAGACGGTGCGGTTGGTGCTCCTTATGTCCTCGGAGTCCCTGCGGCGGCTGCGGCGCTGAGGCTCGCTTCTGCGGGGCTTGGGCTCGGTCTTGCGGGTCTGGCCAGCGTTCCGGCTATGGCTCTGCCTTGGCGCGGGTTCATAGTCGTAGTCTTCGTAATCATAGTCCTCGCCGTAGCCGGCGTCGTAGTCGTATTCCTCGTATTTCTTTTCTTTCTCGGGCTTCTTCTTTGAGTGTTTTCCGCTTCCGCCGTAGAGATGCATTACACCTTGTCCTTTCCGTACCATGCCAGGGCGCTTACGGTGGCGCCATGAGGTTCAATGCCGCTTTGCCTCAGCTCCTCCAGGCTCATCCTGAGCCCGAGGGCCATGGCGGAGTCTATGTCCTCATACGCGAGCTGCCGGAGCCGCTCCACGCCCTCAAAGTCGCGCGTGGGCTCTATATAGTCCGCGATGTAGATTATCTTTTCCAGCAGCGTCATATCCGCGCGGCCCGTCGTGTGCCAGCGGATGGCGCTGTAAATTCGCTCCGGGACGCCGAAAAGCTCCTTAGAAAGCGCCGCTCCCGTGATAGCGTGCGTGAGCTTTATATTCTCCCGCTCAAATTTATCGAACACTATACCATATTTCTCCGCCAATATCAACTGCTCGTCCATGCTGAGTTTTTTGGTGATATCGTGCAAAATCCCGGCCTCGGCGGCGTCGCCCGGGTCCTCGCCCCAGCGCAGGGCTAGTTTTGACGCCTCCTGCTCGCAGCCGGCAACATGGGGGATGCGCTTGGGTTTCAGGTAGGCATAGGCGCGCTCGCGCAGCCAATCGAGCTGGGGCTTCGCGCCGTAGTCGCGCAGGCGGATGATGCGCGCATAGACCTCGCCGTCGAGCACGTCCGCTCCCCTGCGGGCAACGAGCATGTCCCGCATCTCTGAGGAGGACATGGGCAGGGGCGCGGCGTCTATTATCCGCACCCGCGCGCCGTAGAGCGCCTCGAAGCGCGCGGCGCAGCGCTCTATCTCCGGCAGTTCGCCCTCGTTCCGGGGCAGGACGGCCAGAGCCGCGCCCGCGAGGATTGAGCGGAACTCGTGCCATCGCTCAAAACTCGTGAGCATATCCGTGCCTATGACGAGCCAGAGCTCCGCACCGGAATACTCCCGAGCCAGCTCCTCGACGGTGTCCGAGGTATAGCTCTCCCCTCCCCGGCGCAGCTCCATATCCGAGGTCTCGGCCTCCGGGAAGTCCCGGAAAGCGAGCTTCGTAAGCTCGAAGCGCTCCTCCGGCGTGGGGCTGCCAGCGGCCAGGGCCTTGTGCGGCGGGTCAGCCGCCGGGATCACGAGCAGCTTATCCGGCGCGAGGGCCGCGTAGGCCAGGCGCGCCGCCCGGACGTGCGCCGGGTGCGGGGGGTTGAAGCTGCCCCCGTAGACCGCTATCCTCATTTCCGCTTCTGGGACTTGGGCAGCTCTATCTTGGGGTCGGTCTCGTTGCGCTTATAGAGCACGAACTTGCTGCCTATGACCTGCACCTGCTCGGCCCGGCAGCGCTCCGAGAGCGTGTCGCAGGCCTCGCGCGCCGTCAGCATGGAGTTTTCCAGCACGCGGCCCTTTACCAGCTCTCTGGCGCGCAGGGCGTCCGAGAGCGCAGCTGTGGTGTTTTCCGTTATCCCGTCCTTGCCTATTTGCAGGATGGTGTCCTCCTTCGCAGCCAGGCCGCGAAGATAGGCTCTCTGCTTACTTGTCAGCATCGCAATACTCCTTCAGCACGCGGGCAAACTCGCGCAGGGCGCGGCCCCGGTGCGAAATCTCGTTCTTCTGCTCGTGGGTCATTTCGGCCATGGTGATGTCATGGCCCTCGGCGATGAACATGGCGTCGTAGCCGAAGCCGTTCTCGCCCTTCATATAGGTCGCTATGCGCCCCTCGCAGGTGCCGCGGGCGCGCAGGACGTCGCCGTTAGGGAACACGCAGCATATGGCTGAGACGAAACGCGCCGTGCGATGTTCCTCGCCCTCCAGATTCTTCATAAGGAATTTGCGCCGGTCCAGGTCGGAATCCTCGTGATTTCCGGTATACCTCGCGCTGTGTACGCCGGGCGCGCCGCCCAGGGCGTCCACCTCAAGGCCGGAGTCGTCGGAGACGGCGGGCAGGCCCGTCGCCTTCATTGCTGCCTCGGCCTTGAGAAAGGCGTTTTCCTCAAAAGTCTCGCCCGTCTCGTCCACCTCGAAATCGCAGCCGGCCTCGCGCTGCGGGATGACCTCTATGCCCGTCCCAGCCAATATCTCGCGGAACTCCACGACCTTGCCCTTATTGTTCGATGCAAGTATCAGCTTCATGACAGCAACGCCTCCGAAAAGGACTTCGGCTCAAAGGGCATGAGGTCGTCCATGCCCTCGCCCACGCCCACGTATTTGACCGGCACGCCCATCTCGCGCGCGATGGCGAACACGATGCCGCCCCTCGCAGTGCCGTCCAGCTTCGTGAGGACGATGCCCGTGATATCCGCGGTGTCCGCAAACTGTTTGGCCTGGATGAGCCCGTTTTGCCCCGTGGTGGCGTCGATGACCATTAGCGTCTCGACGTCGGCCTCCGGCAGCTCGCGGGTGATTATGCGGCGAATCTTGGCCAGCTCGTTCATCAGGTTCTGCTTATTGTGCAGGCGTCCGGCCGTGTCGATGATGACGATATCCGTGCCCCTCGCCTTGGCGGCGGAGAGGGCGTCAAACACCACGGCTCCGGGGTCGGAGCCCTCACCGTGCTTCACGATGTCGGCCCCGGAGCGCTCCGCCCAGACCGTCAGCTGCTCCGCCGCCGCGGCGCGGAAGGTGTCCCCCGCCGCGAGCAGGACTTTCTTGCCCTGGGCAGTAAACTTGGCGGCGAGCTTGCCTATAGTCGTCGTCTTGCCGACGCCGTTCACGCCGACCATCAGGATGACGGAGGGCTTTGTGTCCAGCTTCAGCTCAAAGCTGCCCACGGAGAGTATGCCCGAGAGCACCTCCACGAGGCCCGCCTTGACCTCCTCCCTGCCCAGCAGAGAGCGCTCGCGGACCATGTCGCGCAGGCTGGACACCGCCTTATATGCCGTGTCCGCGCCGGAGTCCGCCACGATAAGCGCCTCCTCCAGCTCGTCAAAAAACTCCTCGTTCTCGCCCGTGAACTCGGCAAAGACGCCGCCCATCTGTCGCCGGGTCTTTTCCAGCCCGGCCTTTATCTTGTCGAAGAATCCCATTCGCCCGCTGCCTCCTCTGTGTGCTTTTCGGCCTCCTCCAGGTCTAGCTCTATGACCTTGGAGACGCCCTTTTCCTGCATCGTCACGCCGTAGAGAAAGTCCGCCTCCTCCATCGTGCCGCGGCGGTGCGTGATGACTATGAACTGCGTTTTATTCGATATCTGGCGCATGTGCTCCGCAAAGCGGATGACGTTCGCCTCGTCCAGCGCGGCCTCTATCTCGTCCATGACGCAGAAGGGCGTGGGCCGGACCTTGATGATGGCAAAATACAGCGCAATGGCCACGAAGGCCGTCTCGCCGCCCGAGAGCAGAGAGAGCGTCGTCAGCGCCTTGCCGGGTGGCTGTACCTTTATATCTATGTCGCAGCTGAGCACGTCCTCGCCCGGCTCCAGCGTCAGCTCCGCCTTGCCGCCGCCGAAGAGCTCCGTGAAGGTGGCGCGGAAGCTCTCGTTTATCGCGGTGAACTCGCGGGTGAAGATAGTTCTCATTTCCCCGGTTATGTCGGAAATTATACCCAGCAGCTCATTTTTCGCCTTCTCAACGTCGTCCCGCTGGGAGGCGAGGAACTCATAGCGCTCGCTGACCCTGGCGTATTCGTCGATGGCGCCCAGGTTCGGCGTGCCAAGGGAGTTCATCTCCTTCTTGAGCTCCGCAATGCGCCGGTTCGACTTTGCGGCGCTCTCTATGGGCCGCCGCACCGCCTCGGCGGCGCTGTGGCTCAGCTCGTAGCCGTCCCAGAGCTTGTCCAGCAGCTGCTTTTCCTCCAGCTCGGCGGAGAGCTTCTTCTGCTCGAACCTCGCGCAGGTGCGCTCCATGTCCAGCAGGGCATTGTTCTTCTCCTGGACGGCGCGGTCTGTCTTCGTGCGCTCGCCCTCCACCTCCAGCTTCTTCTGCGTGGCGGCGGCTATCTCTTCTTTTATACGCGCGGCCTCGGCCCGGAGCTCGCCTATGCGCTCCTCACGCGCCGCGAGCT
Source organism: uncultured Eubacteriales bacterium (assembly GCA_900544295.1). Classification (GTDB taxonomy): domain Bacteria; phylum Bacillota; class Clostridia; order Oscillospirales; family Oscillospiraceae; genus Scatomorpha; species Scatomorpha intestinigallinarum. Next base: position 9,063 of record UQUO01000002.1, read on the forward strand.
CGTGCCTGGCGCTCTCGGCCCCGGCTTCCATATCTGCCAGCGCTTTCGCCCGCGTCTGGCTGTCGCCGGAGATGCTCTGCCTGAGCAGCTCCAGCTGCGCGGCGGCGTTCTCCGTCGTGCGGCGCTCGGCCCGCAGGGAGGCCAGCTCGTTATTTACGCTTTGCAGCTCCTGCGCGGCGACGTCCAGCTCATAGCGCGCCGAGGCCAGCTCGCGCTTGAGGGTCTCCACCCTCGCCGCAAGCTCGTCCCGGGCCTTGGCCAGTCTGCCGCGGCTGCCCTGCAATTTCTCCAGCTCCGCGCGGCGCGAGAGTATACCCGCGTTCCTCGATGCGCTGCCGCCGGTCATGGAGCCGCCCGCGTTTATGAGCTGGCCGTCCAGCGTGACTATACGCAGACGGTTTCCGTTCTTCCGCGAGATGGCCACGGCGTCGGAGAGCGTCTCCGCCACCAGGGTGCGGCCCAAAAGGTTCTCAAAGATGTTCCTATAACGCCCGTCGAAGCTCGCGAGGTCCACGGCGAGGCCGAGGCAGCCCTCGTCCTCCGACGGTATCCGGTCGAGCCTGCCGCCGCGTATCGTATCGAGGGGCAGGAAGGTCGCGCGGCCTGCGTCGCGGCGCTTGAGGAGCTCTATAGCCCGGCGGCCGTCGTCCTGCGTGTCCACAACGACGTTCTGTATTGCCGCGCCCAGGGCCGTCTCTATAGCGAGGGTGCAGCGCTCGTCCGCGCGCAGGAGCTCCGCCACCGTGCCGTGTACGCCGCGCAGAGTACCGCGTCGCGCTTCACGCATAATGGTCTTGACTGCGCCGGCAAAGCCCTCGTATTCCTTCTCCATCTCGCTGAGCATGGCTATGCGCGAATCGGTGCTGCGCAGCTCGACAATCTGCTTTGTCAGCTCGTCGCCCGCCTCAGCAGCCTCGTGCTCGCGGTTCTCTATGCGCATGCGTCGCCCGTCCATGACGTTCTGCGCCGAGGCGGCGTCCGCCTCCAGCGACTTCGCGCGCGCGTCTATCTCAGCTATGCGCTTCTGGTGCTCCTCTATCTGCCCGGCGATGGTCTCGGCGCGCTCGGTCTGCTCCGAGAGCTCGCCGCGCATGCGCTCTGCGCTCTGGCGGCTGTTCTCGATGCTGTTGCGCAGGACGGCGGCCTCGGCCTCCGCCTCTGAGACCTTCGCCTCCGCCGCGGACAGGCGCGAGCGCTGCTGCTCGGCCTCCACGTCCTTCTGGCGCATACGCTCGGCCAGGGCTTCGCTGCGGGAATAGAGAGCCTCCAGCTCGCGCCGGGCGGCATCCAGGCCGCTCTTAGCCGCCTCGTAGTCCCCGGCGATGGCGCGGGACTGCTCCCGCAGCTTGTCCAGCGCGTCCATCCAGGCGCTGACTTCCTCGACCCTCAGCTCGTCGCGCAGGGTGAGATAGCGCTTCGCCACCTCCGCCTGCTGCTTCAGCGGGCCGACCTGGAGCTCCAGCTCGTCTATCTTGTCGTTTATGCGCAGGAGGTTCTCGTCCGTCCGCGCGAGGCGGCGCTCTGCCTCCTCCTTGCGGTAACGGAACCTCGAAATGCCCGCGGCCTCCTCCAGCACCTCGCGGCGCTCCTCGCTGCGGCCGTTGACTATCTCCGCTATGCGCCCCTGGCCGATTATCGAGTAACCGTCCCGGCCGAGGCCGGTGTCCATCAGCAGCTCGTTCACGTCGCGCAGGCGCACCTGCTCGCGGTTTATATAGTACTCGCTCTCGCCCGAGCGGTAATAGCGGCGGGTTATCGTGACCTCCTCCGCGTCTATGCCCAGGATGCCGGCGGAGTTGTCTATTATGAGCGACACCTGCGCGAAGCCCATGGCCCCGCGTTTGGCCGTGCCGCCGAAAATGACGTCCTGCATCTTGCCGCCGCGCAGGGTCTTTGAGCTCTGCTCGCCCATGACCCAGAGGATGGCGTCGGAAATATTCGATTTGCCGGAGCCGTTCGGCCCGACGATGGCGGTTATCTCCCGCTCAAAGGTCAGGCGCGTCTTTTCCGGGAAGGACTTGAAGCCCTGTATCTCCAATGCCTTTAAGTACAAAACCCATTACCTCGCAAAAATATCCCCGCGTTTACGCACGCAGGCACAATATTATATTACAGGCAGTGGGATTTTGCAATAAAAAAAGAGCCGGCATTGCCGGCCCTTTGGCGCTGTCAGATGTCTATGGTGAGGTTGTCGATGCCGTTTTCCTCGAATTCAGATATATATTCGTCCATACGGTTCGTGAGCTCCGTGAAATCCTCCGGGTCGGTGTCTTCGAGATGCATGTCGCGACGGGCGAGCTCCTCAGCAAGGATGTCGAAAAACACGGCGTCCTCGTAATCGGCTATCGCCTCGTGTATGCCGCCCTCCTCAAAGGCCTTTGAGGGGAAAACGTGACCGTACCAGGTCTGATATAGGTCCTTCATGCCGTTTTTGGCGCAGTAGGCGAACATCTTTTCCTGGAGCAGGTCATAGTCCTCAAAGCGGTCCTCTCCCCGGGTGGAATTGAGCACCCAGTTGCCTATATATACCATATCCAGCAGGCGCCGGAATTCCTTTGGCGTCAGTTCAATATTCATTCCGCTCAAACCTCCCGTCCGCAGGATGCTTATTGCCGCTGATATATTATAGCAAGCTGCGGGGGAAAATTCTACACAAAATTTTGGCAGCGCCGGCGTCAATATTGGCCAAGCTGAGTAAAACCTCCCCGTCATGCCTTGTAACTTGCACAAAACAGTGCTATCATTATCTTGATATTTGCTTAATACTCAGAGCCGGAGATGAACCCCATTGCAGGAACTCGACAAAAAAACCTACCTATTTGAAGCCGCTCCGGTACCCAGCGCAGTTATTCAGCTCGCTGTGCCGACCATCCTCAGCTCCCTGGTCATGGTGCTGTACAACCTGGCTGACACATACTTTGTCGGCATGCTCAACGACCCCATCCAGAACTCCGCGGTCACGCTGGCCGCGCCGATGCTGCTCGCCTTCAACGCCGTAAACAACCTCTTCGGCGTGGGCTCTTCGAGCCTTATGAGCCGCTCGCTGGGCTGCAAGGACTACGACATGGTGTCCAGGAGCTCCGCTTTCGGCTTTTACTGCGCGCTGTTTTCCGGGATAATCTTCTCAATCCTCTGCGCGTCGTTCAACGCCCCGCTGCTCGGCCTGCTCGGCGCGGATGAGACGACCTGGGACGCAACTGCGGCGTACATGCTCTGGACGGTGTATTTCGGCGCGGCGCCCTCGATTTTGAACGTTGTGCTCGCTTATCTGGTGCGCGCCGAGGGCTCCTCCGTACATGCCAGCATAGGCACGATGAGCGGCTGCCTGCTGAACATCGTGCTTGACCCCATCTTCATCATGCCCTGGGGCCTCGGCATGGGCGCCGCGGGCGCGGGGCTCGCCACGTTTATCTCAAACTGCGTGGCCTGCCTCTACTTCCTCGTGCTCATCGCCGTGCGGCGTGGTCGCACCTTTGTCTGCATCGACATCCGCAAGCTCAGCTTCAACCGGCGCATAGTCCGCGCCGTCTGCGGCGTCGGCGTGCCTGCGGCAATCCAGAATCTGCTGAACGTCACGGGCATGACGATACTCAACAACTTCACCTCGGTATACAAGGCCGACGCCATAGCCGCCATGGGCATCGCGCAGAAGATAAACATGCTGCCCATGTACGTCGCGCTGGGCCTTTCCCAGGGCGTGATGCCGCTCATAAGCTACAGCTACTCCTCCGGCAACAGCAAGAGAATGAAGGGCGCCATCCGCTTTTCCGGCGTGGCCTCGGTCGTAGTGATAGCGGCGGTATCTGCGGCGTATTTCATCGCGCCGGGCTTCTTTGTGGGGCTCTTCATGGACAACGAGGCCATCATCGACTACGGCTCCCACTTCCTGAGGGGCATGTCCCTGGCGGGGCCCTTCATGTGCATCGATTTCCTCGCCGTTGGCGTTTTCCAGGCTGTAGGCTTCGGCAAGGACGCTCTGGTCTTTGCGATCCTGAGGAAGATAGTCTTGGAGATACCCGCGCTGTGGGTGCTCAACCGTCTCTTCCCCCTCTACGGCCTTGCCTACGCCCAGCCCTTCGCTGAGTTCGTCCTCTCCATCGCCGCCATAATCGTCCTCGCACGGCTGTTTAAGAAAATTGAAGCAGAAAAGCTCTCAGAAAAAATGAACAAATAACTTTGTATTATTTCCACATCTGAAATTGAGACGATGCGCTCAGCCATGGCACATCGTCTCAATTTTTATATGGGTTATTCTTGGGCCGCTCCTTTCCTTTTCAGCAGCTCCGCTATCATGTAGTCGCATATCACATCCATGTCTCCAACGACGCCGTAGTCGCAAAAATTGAATATCTGCGCGTCCGGGTCGCTATTGACGGCAACAAAGAGTTCGGCAGACACGCCCGTGACATGGTTGACCGCGCCGGAGACGCCGAAGCACAGGTACGTCTTGGGTTTGATCATAACGCCTGACTGGCCGATTTGGAGCTTATAGGGCAGTATCTCCCTGTCTACAAGCGGACGGGTACAGCCCAGCTTGCCTCCCAGGAGCTGGGCCAGTTTTCTGTACCTAGGAAGCTCATCCGAAGATTTCAACCCATTTCCTACGCAAACTATTACGTCGCTGTCTGTGAGGTTAAGGTCTGAATCGTCGTCGTTTGCTTTAAAGCTCAGAAGCCTGCTGACGATGCGTTCCTCTTGCGTAGTTGTCGTCTCGTCAATAATGTCGATACTGTCTTTTGCGCCTCTTGGCTCATACCGAAAAGTTCCCGGGCGGATCGTACCCACCTGCGGCCTGCGCTCAGGGATAGTGATGACGGCAATGATTTTTCCGCCTACCGCAGGCTCAATAAACCTGATATCTCCCGTGGTCTTATCCATTTCCAGTTGTACTGCATCGCTGGTGCATCCTGTATCCACTCGCACAGCATAGCGAGGCGCAAAATCGCGCCCATTATCAGTTCCGCCGACAAAAACTGCTGAAGGCAGATATTTGTTGCTCAGCTCCGTGAATATGGAGGTATATACTTCAGTGTTATATGGTACGGTTTTCTGCCTGTTTACCCTGATAATGCCGTCAACACCGCAGGCGGCCACTCTTTTAAGCTCAGTCTGAGGCAGCTTGCCTATGACAACGGCCATCAGCCTGTCGCCTGTCTCGTCGCAAAGCTTACGCACTTCACAGCAGAGCTCCAGGCCTACATCTGCGGCCTTTTCCCCATCGTGTTCAATATACACCCACATATCTTTATACGCCGATTTTTCCATGCTCTGCTCCTCCTCAAACAACACCTTGCTCGGCAAGTATGTTCACAACACGGACCACGTTCTCCATGTCGCCGCCTTCATTTAGAATTTGTCCGAGTTCAGGCAGTTTTGGCGGGTATATCTCCGGGACTATAGTTCCAGAGCCTGGAACACCTATTCTCTGAAGGTCAAGCCCGTCTATATTGTTCTCGTCATACACCTTTATCACGGCCTTTTTGGCGGCCAGTTTCCCTTTGAGGCCAGGCAGTCTTGCAGGATAGTTTTTCTTTTCGATCGTCAGCAGACAGGGCAGTCTGGCCTCAATAACCTCAACCCCCTTTTCCACCTCTCGCTCAGCAACTATAATCCCGGCAGCCATATCAATTTCGTTTACGAGTATGGCGTTGGTAATTTGCGCCATGCCCATTCTTTCCGCCAGCTGAGGGCCCATCTGTCCTGTTGCTCCGTCTACAGATTCCTTTCCCGCGAATACCAGGTCAAAGCTGCCCTCCATCGCCGCGGCTGCGGCAATGGCATAGCTTGTGGACAATGTATCGGCTCCGCCAAAGGGTCTGCCGCTTATCAGGACCGCCCTGTCCGCGCCGACTGCAAGGCAGTCACGGAGCGTGCTCTCTGCCATGGGCGGTCCCATGGTTATAACTGTGATTTCGGCCCCGTATTTTTCCTTCACTCTCACAGCTGCCTCAAGCGCGTTCCCGTCCAGCGGGTTCAGCATTGTAGGCACGCCTGTCCGAATAAGATTGCCTGTTTCAGGGTCCATCTTCACCAAATTCACATCCGGCACTTGTTTAACACAAACCAGAATCTTCAACTCATTCCCTCCTCAGAACAGATTGCCCGGGTTCAGAATCAGCTCGGGGTCGAAGGCCCGCTTGACGGCTCGCATGACGGCAAGTTCAGCCTCGCTCAGTTTCTCCCGGAGATATTTCTTTTTGCCTTTGCCTATGCCGTGCTCCGAAGTTATTGCGCCGCCCAGGCGAATGCACTCAAGGTAGGTTTTCTCCATGAATTCTGCGCTCTTTCTGCTGAACTCCTCGTCAGACAGCTCATCGTTGTAAACATATGCATGCACATTTCCGTCGCCCGCATGGCCAAACAGTTTGATGTCGAGTCCGCACTCCCTCGCGGCGCCCTTCAGCGCCTCCACATATTCCGTGAGCGCGGATATCGGCACTGCGGCATTGCTCTCGTCAAAACGCTTGGTTCTCGCTTCCACGCAGGTGTGCAGCGCTTCATGGGCCTCCTCGACAGTTTTTCTCAATGTTGGATCGTCTATGACAAGCACGTCCAAAGGCATGAGCTCTTCCGACAATTCGGCAACGCGCTCCATCAGGGCTTCAAGCTCCTCGTCGTTTTCCCCCGCAAAATATGTATACAGCATGGCTCCCACGTGCTCGCCGCCTGCTTCCTGTGGAAAAACTGCATTTCCCGTAACCGAGGCTGAAAACTCAATCATATCATCATCCATGAATTCCAGTATTTCGGGCGAGAGCTCGGATGACGCTAGTTTCTTCGCCGCTGAAACGCAGTTGTCCAGGCTGTCAAACGGGAGAATGAAACCCATCTGCGCCTTTATTGCCGGCCTAAGCTTTAACTTTAACTCAGTAATAACAGCCAGGGTCCCCTCAGAGCCGAGCACCAGCTGCATCAAATCATATCCGTCGTTGCACTTGCGCACATCACAGCCGAAGTTAACGATTTCGCCATTTGCAAGCACTGCCTGTATGCTCAGGACGCTGTCCCTGGTTGAACCATATTTGAAGGCGCTCGGGCCGCCGGCGTTTGTGGCGGCGTTTCCGCCGATCGTCGCAGTCTTTTCGCCCGGGTCAGGCGTATAGCGCAGACCCCTTTCATTAACGAATTTGTTCAGCTCCATCAACGTAACGCCGGGCTGGACTGTCAGGGTCATATTTTCTTCATCGCAGGCAATTATATTGTTCATTTTTGAAGTGCTCAGCAGCACTCCGCCATATTCAGCGACAGCTCCTCCCGTCAAGCCGGTCCCCGCTCCCCGCACGGTTACGGGTATATGATGTTTGCTGCACAGTTTTAAGACCTCCGACACCTCCTCGGCAGCCTTGGCATACACCACCGCTTCTGGCGCGCTTATCCCATACAGCGGACGCTCATCCCTGCACATATCCGCCCCAACAGCCTCACCGGCCTGTACATTCTCAGCCCCGACTACACCCGCAAGCTCTTCCAAGACTTTGTTAGAAATTTTACTGTATTCCATTGCTGTTCCTCCAATTTCTCACAGTCGGCTCTTGAGCGCGCGCATCACTTCCACAGCGTCGCCAACTATTCCAAAGTCGCAATTTTTGAGTATCGGAGCTTGCTTGTCTTTATTTATTGCGACAATAACTTCGCTGTCGCCAACGCCCACCATATGCTGGACCTGACCGGAGATTCCCGAGGCGACATATAGTCTGGGCCTGATTGAAGCTCCAGATACGCCGATATATCTCTCACGCGGGAGCAGTTTGTCCTCCTCGGCAACCGGTCTTGTGCAGCCAAGCTCCGCGCCCAGCTTTGCAGCAAAGGCTTCCGCCTCACGCAGGCCCTCCTCGCCTTTTACGCCTCTTCCTATTCCAAGCACGCGCTTTGCGGACTGGAGGCCCACTTTCTGCACAGTTTTGGGCTCACAGGACACAAACTCGAGCCCATCAGGCATAGAGGCCGGAAGCTCGACAACATTCGTGCAAGGCCTTTCCGTTTCGGCGCGCATAAGCCCTGCCACAGGGCACAGCACCGCCATGCCATCCACCGCCACGGTCTTATACGCCTCCCCGCCATATACCACGCGCTTTGCCAACACCTGGTTTCCGCTCAAGCGCACATCTGATACATCAGGCACCGCGCTGGTCCCGTGCTCAGCGGCAAGGCAGGCCGCGGCATATCGACCATTCTTTGTGTTCTCAAACAGGACGACGTCAGCCCTGCTCTCTTCGACCTTATCGACTATGCTCTTCACGGCGGAAATAAAGCCCTGCCGGCTGGTGTCTATGAAATATGCAACCTCACAGTTAACGGCAGCCTCCCTGTCTCCAGCCGCTATAACTGTTACACTGTCGCAAATCTCATTGGCCAGAGCTGTGAGCTCAAGCGCCGCTTCCCTGCTTTCCGCGACAACTACACATTCTTGTCTCTTCGTCATTTCACACCTCACATCAGCTTCCTGAGTTCCTGAGCAACAGCGTCCAGAGCCTCATCGGACACGGCCTCATATATCTGGCGCCTGCGTTCCTTCTGCACATTAGCCCGCAATTCCATCGCCGCGACTGCACGCCTGCCACAGTGGCCAAGTTCGACGGCATCCAGCACTTCCACCTGCTTTTTCCCGGCGGCAAGTATGTCTTTCATTGACGGAATTCTCGGCCTGTTTATATCTGATGTAACTGATAAGACTGCGGGAAATTGAACGCGGATAAGCTCGCTGCTATTTTCTGTATCGCGCCTGACAATCAAGCCGTCGCCATCGAACCCGATGCTTGCAACTGCATTTACATTTGACCATCCCAGAATTGCCCCCAAGGTTACGCCTGTCTGCTGTGAATACATGTCAGCCGAGCCTTCTCCACATATTACGAGGTCTATATCGCCCAGCTCTTTCACAGCAGAAGCAAGGGCAAAGGCCACTTCATAGGTCTCTGCGGAATCCAGATCTTCGCCTTTTATGCCAATCATCTTATCAACACCGCGCGAAAGTATCGCCTTCCTCTGCTTCGAGTTATCTATGACGGCTCCTGCCGCCGTCAGCGCGATCACCTCGGCGCCAGGACGTTGAACGGCAATTTGCACGGCGGCCTCAACCGCGTTAAGGTCATACTGACCAATTTGCGGAGGTGCTGCGGAAAAATCCAGGGTATTGTCCGCAGCCACCCTGATTTTTTCGCTGTCCGGCACATTTTTATAACAGACCGCTATTTTCATTCTGCTCATCCCCCATCAACTTTTGCTGTACTGAACTCCGAAGTCGCACTCCGGGTAATTCCAGGACTTTAACTGTCGGCCCAGGCCAAGCAGCCGGCATGTGCCGCACTCCAGGCAGCCTAAATGGCTGAATATCAAATTGCCGTCAGAATCTATGCTGTAAAGCCCCGCGGGACACGCCAAGCAGAGCTTCTTGGCAGCGTCTGAATCCGCTATCTGACGTTCAATTACTATGTGGCTGGATTCAAGCACTTTAAATCTGTCTTTCCCCAGTTTTTCTTGCGTTTTCATACCACATCCCCCAATCAAACGGCGCAGATAATTTGCAGCAGGTCTTTCAGCAGGCTGACAGGTCCATATTTCCCCACGGCCTTAAGCGCCTTGGCTGCCAGTCCAGAAACATGCTCTCCATCAACTGTAAACATCGCGCTCAGGATCTCTTCGGCCAATTTCGGCAACTTGGTAAATACATTCCTATTTGCAAACGCCTTTGGGGCCAGCCTGTGTTTCCTCAGCTCCTTGAGAACAAAGCTGTGCTCCAATTTTGTCCTGTACAGCGCCATCTTCTTTTCTGTAAAGTCGTGCCTGGCTGCCAGTTCCAAATATGTTTCTGCCGCTATTCGACCCGACTCTATGGCAAAATCCATGCCCCTGACCACATATCCCAGGTTCATTGACATACCGGCCGCATCTCCGGCCAGCATTACACCGTGCCCATACAGCTTTGGCAGCATGTGAAATCCGCCTTCAGGTACCAGATGCGCAGAGTATTCCTCAAGTTCCCCTCCGTCAATAAGCGGAGCTATAAGTTTGCTGCTTTTGAAGTTTTCCAGCATTTCCGGAACGCTTATGCCCGCATATCCTATGTCATCAACTGTTGCAACAACTCCAACTGCAAGGCTGTCCTTGTTCGTATATAGGAAACCTCCGCCAAGTCCTCCTTTTGTAGGCTTCCCAGCGAACATCCACGCTACGCCCTCGTCAGCGCCGATGCCGAATCGCTCATTTATCTTTTCTCTTCCCAGCCGTATTACTTCCTTGGCTCCCACGGCATAATCCCTGCAATCCTGCCGCTTAACAAGTCCCGCCTTTTCGGCCAGCAAAGAGTTAACTCCATCAGCCAGGATAACCACATTGGCTTCCAGCGTATCTTTGCCAGCCCTCACGCCGCAGACCTTGCCATTCCTGATGACCAGCTCGTCAACACGGATACCGTTTATGTACACGGCGCCCCTGCGCTCAGCCTGTGAGGCAAGCCAGTTGTCAAAGTCGGCGCGTATAACCGAATATGACGCGGCGTTGCGTCCTCCAAGGGCTTCATCGCAAAACTCAACTGTTGCCGCCGACGCATCGCTCATTAGGGTCACCCGCTCCTTGACTATCCTTCTCTCGAGCGGGGCATATTTCTCATAATCCGGGATCAGACGCTTAAGGCTATGGCCGTACAATCTCCCTCCGGTCATGTTCTTGCAACCGCATCTTTCGCCGCGTTCGATAACGACAACCTTTGCGCCGGCCTTTGCCAGCGTGTAAGCTGCTGCAGATCCCGCCAGGCCGCCGCCGACAACTATAACATCATACCTTTCTTCGCTCATTTGGTTTCACCCCGTAGCATTTTGTATTTACCTTATCTAGCCGACCGCCCCGTGCAGAGACGCTGCGCGCAGGCAGATATCATTTCTGCACATTTGTCGCCCTGGAAGCGGCTCAGGCCAAGGATAACTTCGCGGCAGTAATCTTCCATAGTTTCTTCGCAGCGTGATATGCCTCCAGCGCTTTTAACAAGTTCACGCGCACGGTTGGCTAGTTCTGCGGATGGGCCTCGGCTTTTTACCAAATCTGCAAGCTCTCTCAACTCATTACCCTTGGCTCGGTCAGAAAATGTGCTTATCGCGGGATAAGTAAATATACCGTCAAGGAAATCCATATTCACTGCCTTGCCGGAGTTTTCTGCGCTCAGAGTCCAGTCGTTCAAATCATCGTTGAGCTGAAACAGTATCCCCAGATCGCGCCCGCATTTTGCCATGGCCTCAACCTCCTCCGGGCTTTTGTTCCCGGCCTGCGCGCCCAATCTGCACGCTGTTTCAAAAAGCGCCGCAGTTTTTCCCGAGATAGCTTTGATATAGGCCTCAAGTCCCACTTCTGTGTTCCATCTGTTCGACATCTGCACTATTTCGCCTTCGCACATTCTCCCAACGCAGCTGAGCAATTCCACCGTTCCTGCGCAAAACCCTCTTGCCAGCGTGTTGCGCAAGGTTTCTGCCAATAGATAATCGCCTGCATAGACTGCATTGTGTTTTCCATATTTGCTCTGCGCCGTAGGCAAGCCACGCCTTATGGGCGCATCGTCAACAATATCGTCGTGTATGAGCGAGGCCGTATGGGTCAGCTCAACTGCTGCCGCCAGTGTGATTACTTCATCCTTGCATCGCCACCGTCTGGGCTCTCCCGCGCAGAGCAAAAGCAGCATTGGCCGGTATCGCTTTCCTTTCCCGCTCATTGCGCCAGATATCGTTTGTCTGAGCGTTTCAGTCACACCAGCGGCCTTTGAAAATGACTGTATCCTGTTTTCCGTTTCGTCCATCGCCTGGCGAAGCCATAGAAGCTCAGGCATAATCATCACCGTCCATCTGCTTTCTGCCAACTATGCACACGCAGGCGCCGAACATAAAACTGCGTCTTTTTTCTAATTTGACGCCCGAGTTCATGAGGGTACTGATAACTTCGTCCGCAGCTGCGAAAGCCTCTGTGCTGCTGCACAGCCAGCCATATTCCTCCGTCTTGCGCAGCCCGCCGCCCAAGAAAGGCATTACCAGCCGAAAATACGCCCTGTAAACAGGAAGGACAAGCCTGCATGTCGGGACAAACGAATCTATACAGCAAATGACACCGCCCGGCTTAGCCAGCTTTACTATCCGCTCCAGTGCGCGTTTCCAGTCAGGCATGTTCCTTAGTGCAAACGCGCTAACTATACAATCGAAGCTCTTTTCGCCGTACGGCGGCTCCATTGCGTCCGCGCAATCCAGCTGAACTCTTTTGCAGCCTTTCAGCCGCTCAGAGGCGACTTCAAGCATGTTTGGAGAGAAGTCCAAACCCACCAGCTGCATTTGGGGGTATTTCCCCGCCAGCAGCTCCAGCATATCGCCTGTGCCGCATCCAACATCCAGCGCTCGTCCTGCAGAGTTGTTGACGCGAAGACTGTTGACCGCAAATTGCTTCCACTTTCTGTGTCTCCAGAGGCTTATCCGGTCGTTTGCCGCGTCGTAAGTCCTGGCAATAGACTGAAAAACGCAAAACACCCGCCTTTTTCTTTCTATTTCCGTCACAGCCACACCTCCGCTAAAATGGCAAGCATATATCCGATGCTCTGGAATACATTCAGCCTGACTATTCCGCGCATGGCCCTTGGACGGATGTTTTGCCCCGGCGTCAGGCTTAACTGTCCTGCAAGAGGCCGCGCGGCTATGGCCAAACCCGCAACACATACTGCGGGCCCTGCGCGCCCCCCTCTGAAGAGCAGTACCAGCACGGGCGAAACAGCCCATAGCACAAGCATTGCCCTGTAAAGTATCAGGGCCTTTCCAGCTCCCAAAAGACACGCCAAAGTGCGTCTGCCTGATTTTTTGTCTCTTTCTATGTCGCAGCTGTTATTTGTAAGCATAATAAGAGCTATTCCCAGGCACTGCGGCAGTGAATCCAGCAGTACGCCCGGGGCAAGGCGTTCGGTCTGAGCATAGTATCCGGCCAATGGGATGAGTCCGCCCATCACAAAGCCTGACAGCAGCTCTCCCACCGGCAGATATGAAGCCGGTCTGTTCCCAAATGTATACCAAACTATTGCCGCTCCGCCGGCCAAGCCAATAAGCAAAGGCACTATGCCTTTTGCCGCACTTATATACGCCCCCAGGGAGGCGGCGGCCAGGAGAAAGGCGATCCCCCAGTTAAGCGCCGCCCTTGGCGGCATTCCATACACGATGACGGCGTCGTTTTTGTCTGGTGAATTCTCAGCGGAATCGGTTCCCTTCAAATAATCGGCGTAGTCATTAAACGCATTTGCAGCCGACTGCATCAGTATGCATGCGAGGAGCACCCAGAGAGACATCAGCGGGTCGGCCTTCCCTGTATCTGCATATGCCAGCGCCGCGGAAAGCAGCGCCGGCATAACAGACGCCACCCACGTGTGCGGCGCGGAAAGCAGCAAAACCTCCCTCGCAGAATAAGCAGGCTTTCTCACTGTTTGCCGCATATCAGTTCTCTAACGGCGTGCCTATCTATTTTGCCCATTTTGCTATGGGGCAGCTCTTTTACGAAAACGATCCTGCGGGCTTTTTTAAAGCCCGCACCTTTCATGGCGCAGTAGTCAGCCAAATCCTGCGCGGTGACTTTTGCCGCGCCGCTTTTAAGCACCACAGCGGCCGCGACCATCTCTCCCAACCGCTCATCAGGTATGCCCACAACGGCGCTGTCAGCCACCGACGGATGGGAATTCAGTATTTGCTCTACAACGTTTGAATAAACGTTCTCTCCGCCTGACTTGATCATGTCCTTTTTGCGGTCAACAAAGTAGTAATATCCGTCGCCGTCAAAGAACATCAGGTCTCCGGTTGCAAACCACCCTTCTTCGTCAAACGAATCGTCACGTCCATAGTATCCGACCATCGTGCAGGGGCCTCTTCCATAGACCTCTCCCACTTGTCCGGGTTCAGTGATTTCTTCGCCGTCTTTGTCAACCAGTTTGCATCTATTGTAGGCGCCCGGTCTGCCAACCGATATGTTGCCGTTAATTGCTTTCACCGGGTGTGTCCGGTCTATGATGTTGACCATGTTTACAGCGCGCTCGCTCATTCCGTAGCCTACAAACGCTTTTGCGTTAGGAAACAGCTCAAAAACTTTCTGAATATTTCCTACGGTACAGGCGCCGCCTGACATTCTGACCATTCTTATCGAGGACAGGTCTTCCACGTTCAGATTTTCGCACTTGAGAAGTTCCGTGCAGAGCGAGGGCGGTATGAGCGACATCTGCGTCACTCCCTCTCTAGCAATAAAGGCAAGCAACTGCTCGGGCTCAAACACCCTGCTGATCACAAAAGTGCCTCCTGAGCAAATGGTCTGCATCGCCGCCGTGAAACCGCCAATGTGAAACATGGGCGCATAGTTTAAAAAAACGTCGCTTTCAGTCACAGGTGATTCGATCTCAAAGCAGCTCTTAATCTGGTACAGGAGCCCAATATTTGAGTGTGAAGCCGCTTTGGGCACTCCAGTTGTTCCTCCGGTAAAAATGTTGAGTACCAAATCCTCGGCTCGGACATCCTCGGCAAATATCTCGGTTTTCTCCCCGTCTTCCGACAGCAGCTCGCTTTCTGGCACAAGCTTCGCGCCTGTGAGCGAGCAGATATCCTGCGCCAGATGCACAAAGCTGTTTGCGCATATCAAAAATTCCGTATCAACGCACTGTGACAAGCCGGCCAGCTCAGCAAGGCTCTCCCTGTAATTCAAAGGCGACGTTAGGGCGCCTAGCCTGAGCAGCGCAAAATAAAGGCCCAGCATATTTACAGAGTTTTTAAACAGCAACGCCACCCTGGTCCCTTTGTGAATACCGATGCGGTACAGGTTGCGCGCCATTGTCTCAGATAACACCAGCAGCTGCGAATACGACAACCGGCGATCTTCGCATATGAGAGCCGTTTTTTCGCCTCGCGCCATGCAGGTTTTTTCAAACCACTCATAAAGTCCGACCATTTGCATTACCTGTCCTTTGAGAACTATCTTGGGATATTTTATCTGGGGTTTCTGGGGAGCGGAGCCAGATCTGCGGGTCCGGCAAAAGTCTGTACAACGTCGGCATAGCGTCTGGCCTCGTCTCCGATAACTTCCAACCCTGTATCCATCCAATTCCGCCTCTTTATCGCTACAAGCGCCCAATCCAGCGCCTTGCCCCTTATAATGTTCTCGGCAGAGGCGTCGCCCTTTGTCCACTTCTCTCCGTTCGCCAGTTCAAGTTCCAGATATACGGGTGTTTCCGGCAGCTCATATCCGTTGATCCTGTATGCGTTTGGCCTTGACTGCCACGAAAGGAAGAGAATATGCGGTAATCTCTCGCTTTCGGTTATCTCCGCCCCGAAATGGTCATGTATGTCCACCCAGTGCGCCCATAACTCCATCAGCCTCGCTGTCGCCAGGGACCTGGCCGACATAGGCAGGCCCGGCGCCCACGGAATTCTCTGCTTAGGCTCGCATTTATACAGAGCTCCGCACAACCGTGTACGGCTCTCCCGCCATTGGCTCAGTAATTCCGCTCGACTCTTGTCATTATATGGGAGATATCTTAAATGCTCATCCATTCTTCCTCCGGTGACGTCACGTATTTCTTTTGCATCTCCCAGTGCAAGCTGAGCCGCCGCTTCGTCGAAGATGGCAATGTGGCTCACAACGTCGCGAATTTTCCATATGCCCTCAATGTCGTAAACTCTCAAATCAGAGCGTATCGTTTCATTCCACTCCCGCTCTGAAAGCCCGTCCACAAATGTATCGGCTATGGACTGTTCAGCTATGAGGTCACCTACTATTTCTTTCAAGACTGCTCACCTCCATGTATTCAGCCGACTTCCCTGAGCAAGCCTCTTCCAGCAATATGTATCATTATTTCATCGGTTCCTCCGCCGATGCGGTAGTTGCGGGCGTCACGCCAAAGCCTAGATATGCGGCAATCCTGCGTATACCCAAGGCCGCCCATAATTTGCAGCGCGTCATCTATTACTTCATTGCCCGCTTGGGCACAGTATAGCTTGCACAGCGCCGAGGCGTTGCGAATGGAGATGCCCTGATCCTTCTCCCAGGCGCACTGATAGCACAGGTTCTTCATGTTCATTATCTTAATCTTCATGTTAACTATTTTTTCCTGAATAAGCTGGCGCGTACCTATTGGCCTGCCGAACTGGATGCGCTGGTTGGCATACTTTGCCGCGTCCTCATAGGCGCACTCAGCCATGCCCAGGACGGCTACGGCCATCATCAGGCGCTCCATCTCAAAGTTGCGCATGAGCTGTTTGAACGCCTCTCCCTCTTTGCCAATGATATCCTTCTCCTCGACTACGACGTTCTCCAGATAGACCTCATAGGTGGGGTTCATATGCCAGCCTATTTTATGCAGGGGCGCAGTCTTGACGCCGGGAGCGTCCATCGGGACGAAAAACATCGTGAAATATTCGCCCTCGCGCGTGAAGTCCCGGGCCAGGCAGGCCATATAGGGGCATAGCCCCGCCATGCTGATAAAGGTCTTATGGCCGTTTATCTCTATCTTGCCGTCCTCGCGGCGCGCGTAGCTCGTCAGGATGGCGTGGCTGTCTGAGCCCGCCTGAGGCTCAGAAAAGCCGGAGCAGAAGGGCATGCGGCCCTCGTTTATCTCAGCCATGCACTTTTCCAGCTGCTCCTGCGTTCCGAATTCCTTCATCATGTCCACGTGGAACATGCTGGTCAGCGCGTGAATGGGGCCGCCCAGGCGGCATATCTCTTCTTTCACGAGCATGAGCGTCAGGTTGTCCACCGGGGTCCCGCCGACGGACTCCGGGCAACCCAGCAGCCCGTAACCGTTATCCACCAGTGCCTTGTAAAACTCCACCGGGGGACGCCCCTCGGCGTCGCACTGCTTTATATAATCCTCGCTGCACTCTCTGTCCATCAGCTCTCGCAGGCCTTCCAGCAGCAGTTCCTGCTCCTCAGTCATGCGGAAATCCATGTATTTTTTCTCCTTTCATTGTCCGTTTTTGATGACGCCGTCCGCGTACATCTCGGCGATCTCCTCAGAGGTATAGCCGAGCTCGCCGAGGATATCCTCATTGTCCATTCCGGGCAGAGGGCATCCCCGCCAGATACGGCCTGGGTTTTTGGCTAGCTTCGGCGTCACGTTCTGGCCTGTCAGCTCTCCGCCGTCCACCCGCGGCCACTTTGTCAGGCTCTCGCGCGCCAGATAGTGCGGGTTGTCGAGCATCTCCATATGGCTCAATATCCGGCTGCAGGGCAGGCCGGCCTCGACAAACGCGCGCTCGGCCTCTTCGCTGGTCCTGGAAGAGCAAAAGTCAACTATCGCCCGCTCCAACACCGCGCCTGCCTCCGTGCCCTCTTTGACGTTGTTTATGCAGCCCGCGAAAACGCCCTCGTTATACGGCAAATCAAGGAGCTGCATCAGCTTTTTCAGGAGAGCCGGGCCGATTATGACCATATAGACCTCCCGGCCGTCCGAGCACATATAGCTGTTGAAGCCCACGTTGGAGTTATTGCCCTTGCCCTGCACGAAGTCGCGGCCGGAGTGATTCCACATGTCCAGCGGCCAGCCGGCTTCACACCTGAGCGTGGACTCAAACTGTGACACGTCTATACTGTCGCCCGCGCCAGTTTTGGCGGCATTTATATATGCGGCCAGCGAAGCAAAAGCTGCCATGTAGCCGGTGTAATAGTCCGAGATGCTCACCTCTGCGGGAGCGGAGCGCCGGCCGGGCAGGCCGTTCATGTACATCACGCCTGAAAAGGCCTGGGCTATGGGGTCATATGACGCGCGGCGGACATAGCCGGGGTCGCCGTACTGTCCGAAACCTGATATGTGCGTGATTACAAGGCGAGGGTTTTCCGCCCACAGCCGCTCGTCCGTCAGGCCCCACTTCTCGTACTGGCCGGGTTTGGAGGCTTCAAGGAAGATATCCGCCTCGCGGATGAGTTTCAGCAGCACTTCCCTGCCCACAGGGGTATTGACGTTCAGCTTTATCGTACGCATATTCCTTCGGTCCAGCTGGGCGGCCATTCCGGGCGCTATCCGGCTGACGTCCTGGCCTACGGCGCTCTCAATCCAGATGACGTCCGCCCCCAGGTCGGCCATAAGTGAGGCGGCAAAAGGCCCGGCGACGGATTGGGAGCAGTGGACGAGCCTCACTCCGCTCAGCGGGCCGAAGCTCGGGACTGTCGTTCTATCAGCCATGCTAAACTCCTTATCAAAACAGCAGATTTCCAAGGGTCGAGCAGATGAATGTACTCACCAGAAGCACAAAGATCAGCGAGATCCCGATGTACTTGTATATTTCCTTGGCCGTCACCCACTCACTGTTGCCGTGCATGAGTGCTGCAAAAGGCGAGGACGAGGGGAAAAACAGCGATACGTTCACTAGCACGCAGATGCACACGCACATCATCGTGTTGCTGGTGCCTGCCATAGGGGCATAGGTGCAGATGAGCGGCACCAGCAGCAGGGCGATGACCATGTTGGCGAAGATATTGGTCAGCACCAGCTGCACTGCGCAGGCCAGCATTATGAACAGCACTGTGTTGGGCGCCGAGCCGAATACGGGCTCAAAGAGCGACTTGAGGAAGGGCTGTATGCCCGTTGCCTCGTTAGTGATGGCTGAAGTCATGATGAGCGCGAAGGCCAGCAGCATCATGGTCGGCCAGGGTATGCCGTTTTTCATCTCGACCGCCAGATTGATCTTAGACTTTCCCGTCTCACGCGAGGCGAAGAAGGCGGCAAAACACAGCAGCAGCACACAGGTGCCGGTCTTGCCCACCGTATTCAGGAAGGCTATGCCGGGCACGCTCTCGGGCAGGATGCCCGGGGCGAAAAGCAGGATGAAAAACAGCACCAGGAGCAGGAGCACCTTCTTCTGATATGCATTCGTCTTGGTATCGCCGTCGTAGACGTAGCTGCTGTTTCTGATGGCGCTGACGTCGGGTTTGAACACGAATCGGCACAGGAACAGGTATGTTAGCACGATGGCGTAGCTCAGGCACACCGCCAGGATGGTGAAGAGGACAAAGTCTATCGTCTCACCCGTAATGTTCGCCAGAGACTTCTGGACCATCAGCGAGAGCGACTTGAAGGGGAAGGCCGTGTTGCCCATCATCGCGGCGAGGGTTATGCCTATGACCATGACGGTGGGGTATTTGTCGTGCTTTTTATAGCCATAATGCTCGCACATGGTATACAGGATGGCCCAGGGGATTATGACGCCGGGAGTTACGCTCACCAGAGCGGCCACGACATAGGACGTCGTCAGCAGCAGCCAGGATATGACCCAGGGCTTTCCCCGGGAAAACTTCCGGGACACCATCCAGTTTGCTATGACTGAGCTCACGCCGGAGTCATTGATGATGGCCGCGAATGTCAGGATGAAGAGGATGAACAGCCAGGTATCATTGCCGAACGCCGCCGTGAAGGCCTCAGTCATGCTGTAAAGCTCGGTGCAGCCCAGCAACACGATACCGAGCAGGGCAGGCCAGATGATATCCACGGTGCTGAAAGCGTATATCACGCCGATAAAGATACCGGTCACATCCATGCCGGTCCTCGTCAGGGTCGAAAACGTCGGCGCGAAGTGAAATGCCAGGATGATAAGTATCGAAACGGCGCAGTTTATATAATAGTTTCTGCTCTTTTTTGACATACCCACTGCCATACAGTCCCGACCTTTCTCTATTTCTTCCCGCTCAGGAATGCCTCGCGCCGCTTTTTGAATTCTTCTGTGCTCGCGCAGAAGGGCGAAGCCTGCTGCTCGCACTCGAGCAGGGCGTCCATCCCGGCCAGCACGGTGGAGTTGGCCACGCGTTTCGTGATGCCCATGGCTATCTTCGGCATGCCTGCCAGCGTTTCGGCAAAGGCTGCCACCTCGTCATCCAAGCTCTCGGGCGGGCAGACTCGGTTGGCGATCCCGAGCTCGATGGCCCTCTTTCCGCTGACGATCTCACCCGTGAACCAGAGCTCCTTGGCCCTGTTCAAACCTATGAGCTGGGGCAGGATCAGCATTGCGCCCATCTCGGGCACTATGCCTGCCTTCACAAAATTACCAAAGAACTTCGCATCCTCCGAGGCGAAGACGATGTCGCAGCAGAGCGCGAGGCTCATGCCCCCACCCACGGCGTAGCCGCGCACAACGGAAACCACCGGTTTTTCCATGGTGAGGATGGTTTTGACGACGCGGTTATATCTGGACAGCATCTCGCGGCGCTCGTCTATCGTATAGCCGCCCGCCGGGGCCGCCTTCATATCAGCGCCGGAGCAAAAATGTTCCCCACTGCCTTTGAGCAGCACCACACGGATGTCCTCGTCCGCTTCGGCGCGCAGGAGCAGCGAGTTGAGTTCCTCCATCATATCGCCGTCCAGGGCGTTGCGCCGCTGGGGCTTGTTCAGCACGATCTCGACTATACTGCTGCTGCATCTGTTCCAAATTATATTGCTCATGTCAATCACACCATTTACCTTATCCGCGCGGCGGCCCGGTAGCCCGCCTTCGTGGCGTCAGCCATGCGCTTTGGCTCGTTGCAGTCGCCCACGATGAACACCTGAGGCGCCAGGTCCTTTATCTGCTCGTACAGTTCGCGGTTCTCCTTGAAGCCGAGCGTCACTGCCACGGTATTGGCCTCATAGAAGTCCTCCTCGCCATTTTCATTCACGGCGTAGACTCCGCTGTCGGTGATGGACACCACTCGGCTCTTTTCGTGCATCTCGACGTCGTCCGCCTTTTTGAAGGTATTGCGGACTATAAAACGCTCGCTGGAGCCTACGTCGTGACCGATTTTGCCGGCCTCGAAGATATTCATCTTCCTCCATCCGCCGGTGAGCTTCATGCCCATCTCGCAGCCGGGCAGGCCGCCGCCTATTATGGCCACCTTCTTGCCGACCGGCCAGGGCGAGGGCAGCTTCAGCGCAAAGCTGATAAGCTTGGGCGTATATACGAAGTGCAGGAACACATATCCGGCGTTCCAGAGCACCTTGTTCACAATGCCGGGTTTCTGGGGCGGCCTGCCGTTGAGCAGCTCCAGGAAGTCGTGAGAACGCACGACGTTCTTGCCGTCCACGCCGGGCATGTCCCCGTCCACGCACTCACCGCCCACTGCGACAATTACGACTTCAGGCGCACACTTTTTGACGAACTCCGCTGTGACCTTCTTGTTGCAGCGGATATCTATGTTCGGGTACTGAGGCAGCACAGCTTTGTAATACTTTATGAGCCGCTCGTACATCGGGCTGAAGACGGAGCTGAGTACAAGGCAGCCGCCAATGCGAGGACCGCGCTCGAACACCGTAACTTTGTGCCCCGCTTTTGCGGCGGTGAGCGCGGCGCTCAGTCCCGCCGGTCCAGAGCCGATGACCATGACGCGCCTGGGCTTTTTGGCGGGCTCCAGTTTGGCAAGCAGCTCGGGTCCCAGGCCGGGGTTCACGCTGCAATACTCCTGCCCCTTGCCCGCGGCCATGTCGTCTAGGCAGCGGCAGCAGCAGATGCACTTTCTTATCTCTTTCTCCCGGCGCTCGCGCAGCTTTTTCGGGAACTCCGGGTCGGCCAGGCTGTATCGCAGGCCGCCGATCATATCGGCCTTGCCCTCGGCCAGTATCTTTTCCATAACGTCCGGGTCAGTCTCGCGGTAGCCGGTGACTACGGGAGTGCGGGTGCAGACCTTCTTCAGCTCCGCAGAGACCCAGGACCAATAGCCGTCGGGTATTTCCTTAGTCGTGGTCGGCACCGAGCTCTCGTGCCAGCCTATCTGAACGTTTATATACCCGAAGCCGGCCCTGTCTATGTAGGGCGCCAGCTCCAGGGCGTCCTCTATCTCATTGCCGCCGGGCACGAGATCTATGGGCGACCAGCGCAGGAACACGGGGAAGCCGGGCAGGGCCGACTTTATCGCCGCGCACATCTCAAGCAGCAGACGGCAGCGGTTTTCGGCGGAACCTCCGTATTCGTCCGTCCTGTTGTTGGTGGCCTTCGAGAGGAAGCGGTTGAGCGTACCGCCGGCGCCGGCGACAAGCTCGACTCCGTCCCAGCCGCTCTTTTTGAGTATGGTCGCGGCGTTGACTGCTTGGCCTATGTAGTCGGGTATCTGCTCCTTCTTCATAGCCACGAACTGCTGGCCGTGTATCTTGCGTATAGTTATGTCCGAGGGGCCGTAGGCCTCCTCCTTATCGCTGCCCGTGGGGCGCCAGTTGTTCAAAGCCGGTATCTGCCCCACGAGGTGGGAGCCATATTTGTGCACGACGGCGGACATCTTGGAGAGGCCCTCGACGTGCTCCTCAGCGAAAGCCCATGGAACGGGGTGTCGGGTCGCAGTCGCCTGCGGATACATCATGACCGTCTGGCAGATGAGGTCGAAGCCGCCGGCGGCGCGCTCTTCCAGATAGTTCAGGAACATCTGCGTCGGCATGTGCGTGACGCTGTCCGTATAGCCCTCGCCCGGGGACATGGACGTGGTCATCATTCGGTTCCGCAGCCAGAGACCTCCGACATTGATCGGAGACAGCAGATGCTTATATTTGGAGTCGGGGGAACAGTTACAGTTTTTCATATTTCTCCTTTCAAGTCCAAAGCGTCCTATCCTGAGGGGCGCAGGCGCTCGGCCCGCGCCCCTCCTCCGGGCAGGGCCGGATCAGAAGACCAGGTTCCCCAGCGTCAGGGTGATGATGAAGCAGGCTATCACGCCGGCAAAGACGATGGGCCAGCTGTACTTATAAATGTCGTTGGCGCTGCACCACTCGGTATTCGAGTGCAGCAGGGCGGCCAGAGGGCTGCCGGAGGGCAGGAACAGCGACATGTTGGTGGTCACGGCAATGGCCACAACCAGATTCTGCGCCACGCCGGCGCTGGATGCGAAGGCAACCACGATGGGCACGAACATGAGTCCGACGACGAGGTTGCCGATGAAGTTGGTGATGACGGCGGAGAGCAGGATGATGAGGAAGATGAACAGGACGGTGCCGGTGCCCTCACCGAAGAGCGGGGTGAGCCAGGCAGCGATCTGGTCCTTGATGCCGGTGCCGGCATTAGTCAGGGCGGAGGTGGCGACGACGGCGAAAGCGAGGATCATCATGGTCTCCCAGGGGATGCCGTCCTTGAAGGTCTTGGCCAGAGATACGAAGGAATTGCCGTTCTTGCGCATCAGGAAACCGGCCAGGACCAGGAGCAGCACGCAAATGGCGGTGTTGCCAATGGTGGCGAGCCAGGCGATGAACCCGCCTGCATTAGTGAACAGGCCGGGCAGGAAGAGCAGGACGAAAAAGGCCGCGAGGAAGAGCATTATGACCTTCTGGTCCTTGTTGAAGCGCGTTTCCTCGGAGGAGAAAACAAAGTCGCTGTTCTTGATGAGGCTGACGTCGGGCCGGAAGAGGAACTTGATGACAAGCAGCGGGGCGATGCCGGCCAGATAGGTCATGGGAATGGAGATTATGGAGAACTGGGCATAGGAGACGGTGGTGGCGCCCTCGGTGGCGGTGGACAGCGCGTTCATATACATGATGGGCGCGGCCTTGAACGGCAGGGCAGCCTGGCCCATGAGGGCGGAGAAGGTGATGGCGATGACCATTATCGTGGGGTATTTGTCGTGCGGCTTGTAGCCGTAGCCCTCGCACATGACATAAAGTATGGCCCAGGTGATGACGATGCCGGGAGTGACGCTGATGAGAGCGGCGATGATATAAGCGATCGTGAGCAGCAGCCAGCTGACGGCGTAGGGCTTACCTTTGGTAAACTTCCAGGAGGCCATGTTGTTGGCGATGACGCGGCTGGCGCCGGAGTTGTTGACCATCGCGGCGAAGGCCAGGACGAAAAGCACAAAGAGCCAGGTGTCGCTGCCGAAGGCCGCGGTAAAGGCGGCCGTTACTCCGCCTTCATACAGCCCTGAGGTGCCGAACAGCACCAGGGCCAGCAGCGCGGGCCAGAAAGTTCCGACGGTGGAGAAGCACCAAATGGCGCCTATGAAGATGCCGAGCACATTCATGCCGAGCTCAGTGACCGTCCCTACGGGCGGTATGTACTTGAAAAACAGCATGATGGCGATGCCTATCGCCGAGAGAATGTAGTACCTCACTGTTTTGGTTGCCGGTTTAGACATATCAGTCGCTCCTTTTCCGTTTTTTGTTTATTTGACTATTCCGCTCTCAAAACATTCCCTGATTTCGCTCTCGCTAAGCCCCAAATCCGCCAGGATATCTGCCGTGTCAGCGCCATATGCAGCGCCGCCGCGAAAGATTTTGCTGGGATTATTCCTGAATCGAGGGACACAGCTGCATCCCTTAACGCTCTCCCCGGTCAGCTCATCGTGCCATTCCGTGATGGTTTCCCTCGCCACATATTGAGGATTTGTAAGCATCATCTCGTAGGTCATTACAGGCGAGCAGGGCACTCCTGCATCGTCCATGAGCCGGCAGGCTTCCTCGGCGGTATGTGTGTTGAAGAACTCTTCGACCGCAGCAATGAATTTAGGGGCACGTGCCGTCTCGCGCAGTTGTACGCCCGCATGAGGTTCCGCAAAATCCGGGTCATCGCCCAAGCCAATGAGCTTTTCAAGGTTGCGCATGACGCCTATACCGCCGAAAGCTGTCATCACCCACTGGCCGTCCTTGCAGCGCTGCATATTGGGCACCGCCTGGAGCGTGTTGCCCCTTATTCCTATCCTGGGCGGCTGTACTCCCTCGTTCACGCCTCCGATGAGGTAATCGCCCTGAATCCGCACCATAGTTTCATATTGGGCGAGGTCTATGCTCTCTCCGCGCCCCGTTTTGCAGACGTTCACCAACGCCGCGGCGACGCTCCATGCGGCGAAAAGGGCGCTGATGTAGTCACAGGTATAAGGCTTGGCCGCATATGGCGGCTCTGGCTCGGGCATACCATTTACAGCCGTGAACCCGCTGAAAGCCTGGCCTATAGGGTCAAATGAAGGCCTGCTCACATACCTTGCATCGCCTGTCTGGCCAAAGCCGCTCACGTGCGCAATTACCAGCTTCGGATTTGTAGACCAAAGCACCTCATCGGACAGGCCCCACTTGTCGTACTGTCCAGCCTTGGAGGCTTCTATGAGTACGTCTGCACCCTCCAGCAGCTTCAAGAATATTCGCTTTCCCTCCGGCTCGGGGATGTTGAGTGCCATTGCCCGACCATTTCGATGCTCCATAGTCCACGCCCGGCCCATTCTTCTGAGCATATCCGGCGCTTTTGTGCTCTCGATATGGATAACTTCGGCGCCCTGCTCTGCCAGGAATGTTGCCGCCACCGGGCCAGCAATGTTGGTGCCGGTCGTTACCACCCGGATACCGCTCAAATTTCCGAACGTGGGCATATCCGCTCGTCTCATGGGATCACTCCTTGTTAATTAATTTGCTAACATAATTAGTTGCATTTCTCGTGCCAACTTATTTACTCTCCGAACTAGTACTATTTTGCCAATATACGAAGTGTTATTGCGACAATTCAGGCGGATTATTTTGCGCTTTTGAAACTCTCCTCTCTGTTGTTCGACACATTAGGACAGTTTCTCGACACTTTTTCTTCCGGCAAGATTGACTGAGGCTTCTGCGTCGTTTATAATGCACCTGGTGATGCTTTATGTCCGAAAGTGAATTCAAATATAACAGAGAGAGCACGATCTCCGCATGGCATCAATTCATTGAGTCCGGCTCTATACCTGAAGGCATGGTCAGACGCCCTGTGGCTGAATCATGGATCAGATGTCGAAAATGCGGCGTTGATCCATTTGCGTCTACATTTCCGCACATGTCGCGGCAAGTGCTCAAAAAAATGCAGCAGGAAAACAGTTTCCTGCTGTCATATGCCATTCCGTGCTTGAGACTTCTCAGATGTACTGCCGGAACGGGCGGCGTTTCTTTGATTTCTCCTGGTCTGTTTGTTTATTACATGCTTTCAGACTATGAATCCGAACCGCTTTCATACGGCATTTATTTGGACGAAAGGACCTGCGGGAACACTGCAATTTCAATATCTAGTTACGAGCGCAAAGCAGCTTTCCTCCACAAATATGAAAAGTACAGGCTAATTGACCAGACTACCTCCTCAGCCGCCTCTCCTATATTTATCAATGACGAAATTGCAGGTTATATTGCGCTCAGTGTTACCGGAGGGCTTTCCTCAGAGCACATGACCTCGCTCGTTTGCTTTGCGTCCGACATGATAGGAGAGCTTGCACAGCATGAGCCCTCTCGAGGTGAAATCATTGCCAAATGCCAGCAACTGATCGACATGGCGCACCATCCCATATTACTCATTGACAGTTCGGGGTCCATTGTGGCGGCAAACAGTGACAGCAGGAGGTTTATTGCCGTTGCAAAACCTGATGGTTCCCCTGCGCGCATTGCCGATTCTCTTGAGAGGCTGGATGACCTCACGTGCTTTTCTCCCGATGGCGACACACATGAGCATCGGAGCTGTAATATTCGGACAAAATACGACACCACCTTCAACTGTGAAATTATTTCAAAGGAAAGCCTGAGCTTCCCCGGAGGTAAAAAGCTGACGGCAGTTTCAATAGAAGTCAGCCCTCCAGGAAGACAGGTGAACGCCAAAGAGAGCCCTGCAATAGCCAGCCGTCCAAATCGCTCTGAAAATGTTGAATACGTCGGCGTTAGTATGGAGTGGTCAAAAATCGACCACGTAATAAAAAGAATCGCCAAGTACCCCTCCAATGTTCTCATTCAGGGAGAATCCGGCACTGGCAAGGAGGTCGTTGCGCGTACAATTCACAATTTGAGCGGTCGGCGCGGCAATTTTGTCGCGATAAACTGCGGGGACATTCCTGAGGGACTGCTGCAAAGTGAGTTCTTCGGTTATGAAAAAGGCTCTTTCACAGGGGCGAGCCGCGAGGGGCGTATGGGCAAATTTGAATATGCAGACAACGGCACCGTGTTCCTGGACGAGATAGGAGACATGCCGCTGTCTATGCAGGTCAGTCTGCTTAGGTTTATACAGGAGCGTACCGTGCAGAGGATCGGCTCCAACAGAACCAAACCCGTAGACGTGAGGATAATTGCTGCAACTAACAAAAACATCGAAGAGATGATCAAAAAGCAGCTTTTCAGAAACGACTTATACTACCGGTTGAACATAATCGGATTCACATTGCCGCCTCTGCGTGACAGGAAGGACGACATTCCGCTTCTGACCCGGCATTTCGTCGATATAATCAGCAACCAGTACGGTATACCCATACCAGAGGTTGAACCCGATGTGTACAACATCCTTATGAGGCACGACTGGCCGGGCAACGTCAGAGAGTTGCGCAACGTCGTGGAAAAACTGCTTATCATGTGTGAAAACCAGAGAATAACAGCAAATTCCATATATGCCTATGTCTTCGACTATGACAGCTTCAACAGCGCGTCGGGGAGCTCAAAGAGCCTTTCGGAAAAAGACAGCATCATTGATCGTTTGCGGGCCAACAAAGGCAACGTTTCCAAGACTGCCGCAGATTTCGGCATAGCGCGGGACACTTTGTATCGCAAGATGAAGCGTTATGGCATTGATTCCAGCAAGAAAAACCTCCTGTAACTGCAAACAAGCAGAAAGCGGCCAACAGGCGGGCCCTTATCGTGACAACGCACGAAAGGACTGCCTGTTGGCCGCTTACATTGAGCTAATACATGCTCACGCTTTTTGCTTTTTCGGCGGCTCCATGCCGGTCTTTTTGAGGACGTGGCGGAGGAGGAATTGACAGACGAAAACGGAGACTACTTCGGCTACCGGGAAGGACAGCCAGACGTTCGAGAGCGTGCCGGTAAGAGAGAGAAGGTAGGCCGCGGGGACCAGGATCACCAGTTGGCGAGCGGCTGAAATATACAGGCTGTACATGCCGTAGCCAAAAGCCTGACAGGACGAGCTTGCGATTATATTCAGGCCGGCAAGCAGGAAGCTGAAACTGATTATCCTCAGCGCCGGCCCTCCTATGTTCAGCATGTCCTCCGAGGCGTCAAAAAGCAGCAGCAGCTGCTCCGGCAGGAGCTGAAACACCGCAAAGCCTATGACCATCAGCAGCGTAGCGTACAGCATGCTCAGCTTTATCGTCTTGTGTATGCGCTCCGGCTTGTTCGCTCCGTAGTTGTAGCCGATGATAGGAACCATGCCGTTATTAAGGCCGAACACGGGCATGAACACAAAGCTCTGCAGCTTGAAATACACGCCGAACACCGCCGCTGCTGTGGCTGTGAAGGTGGTGAGAATGAGGTTCATGAAGAACGTCGTCACGGAGGATATCGAGCTCATTACAATGCTCGGGATGCTTATCCTGGAAATGGCCAGCATCGAGACCTTCGACGGGCGCGCTCCCGCAAGAGTTATCTCGCGGTTCCAGTGCTTGTTTATGAAGAACGCTACGATCGCGGCGACTATCTGCCCGCCAACGGTGGCGACGGCCGCGCCCGCTATGCCCATTGCGGGGAAACCCAGCAGGCCGAAAATCAGGATAGGGTCGAATATGATGTTCAGTATGGCACCTATGAGCTGCGTTATCATGGAAAGCGTGGTGCGGCCCGTGGACTGGAGTATGCGCTCATAGGTTATCTCTATAAACACACCGAAGGAGAAGATGAGCACTATGCGCAGGTACGAGACGCCGTGGGAGATTATCTCCGCCGCGTCCTCCGCAGGCACTTCGCCGCTTATCTGCGCGCGCATAAACGTCTCTGTGAAGAACAGACCGAGAATCAGGAATATGACATAGCTAGCGGCCTCAAGCACCATTCCGCTTATCGCTATCCTGCTTGCGTGAGCCGGGTCCTTCTCCCCCAGCGCGCGGCTCATCAGCGCGTTTATGCCCACGCCGAAACCTACGGCAAAGGAGATGAGCAGGTTTTGCATCGGGAACGCCAGCGAGACCGCAGTCAGCGCGTTCTCACTTATCCTCGACACAAAAATGCTGTCCACGACGTTATAAAGCGCCTGGACAAGCATCGAGATCATCATAGGCACTGCCATTGAAAGCAGCAGCTTGTTCACGGGCATGACGCCCATTTTATTTTCCGTTTGGAGTTTTTCCTGCACTTTTTATCTTCCTTTTTTCTTGTCTTTATAATAGCTTAACGCACATATTTTTTATTGTCAATCCCCCTTTTACCTGTTCCAAAATGTGAAAAATCGGACGGGCGTATTCTGCCCGTCCGATACTTTTATGCTTTCAATCGCCTTTAAAGACTGCAAACGAGAGCGGAGCGAGGCTCCCAGGCTCCCAGCCGCTGCTGAAAACAGGGCTCCCGCTTATCTCCGGCAGGCGGCACGGCTGCGCGGAGGCGTTTATGCAGACGAGGGTGCGCTCAGACCCCAGGCTGCGCTCGAAAACGAGCAGCCCCCCTCCCCGCTCGGCGTACAGCACATGGAGATCTCCGCGCCGCAGGCACGGGGCCTCCCGGCGGAGGGCCGCGGCCTCGCTGTAGAACGCGCGCAGAGTTTCGCTCTCACGTTCCCAGGGCATGGCGCGGCGATATTCCGCCTCCGTCACACCCGTCACGCCCAGCTCGTCGCCGTAAAAAACGCAGGGCATGCCCGGGAAGCAGAACATAAACAGCACAGCCAGCCGCAGGCGCGCCTCATCGCCCCCGCAGAGGCTGAGAAAACGCGGTACATCGTGGCTGTCCAGAATATTCAGCATGACGGAGGCGGCCGGGGGCTTCTGTCGCATCAGCATATCCGAACAGCGGCCGGCGAAGGTATGTGCGTCTACCTCCCCCTCCGCGAAGAAAGCGCGGCAATGCCGGCGGAATTCGTAGTTCATGGCTGAATCGAGCATGTCGCCCATGAGCCAGTGGCGCGCGTCGCTCCAGACCTCGCCTATCAGCAGGGCCTCAGGCTTTACGGCCTTTACACGGCGGCGGAACTCGCGCCAGAAGCCGTCGTCAATTTCGTCCGCCACGTCGAGCCGCCACCCGTCCGTGCCGTATTCACGTATCCAGTGCTCTCCGACGCGGCAGAGGTAGTCTCGCACCTCCGGGTTCGAGGTGTCGAGCTTCGGCATGCGGCGCTCGTAGGCGAAGCACTCGTAACCCGGGCGCTCGCCCTCTTCCGGGACGCGGACAGGGAACTCCAAACGGTAGAACCAGGAGGCATAGGCGCTTTTTTCCTGCCGCTCCAGCACGTCGCGGAATGCGAAGAACCTCGCGCCGCAGTGATTGAACACGCCGTCAAGTATGACGCGCAGGCCGCGCGCGTGGGCCTCGTCCACGAGGGCTCGCAGGTCCTCGTCCGTGCCGAGGCAGGGGTCAATATGAAAGTAGTCTATGGTGTCGTATTTGTGATACTCCCCGGCGGCGAAAATGGGGTTCAGATAGATGCAATTTGCGCCGAGGGCGGCTATGTAGTCGAGGTTCAGGCGGATTCCTTCGAGCGTGCCGCCGAGGCGGGAGCGGCAGGGCGCTCCGCCGAAACTGCGCTCGCAGCCCGCGCCGGGCAGGCTCCGCCGCGAGGCGGCGAAGCTGTCCGGGAAGATGTTGTAGACCACGGCGTCCACGGCCCAGTCCGGCGTCCGGGCTATATCCGCGCGGTGGTTGAAGGGGAGCTTGAAATAGTCCGCGCGCTCCGCGGAAGGGCTTTCGAGGAACAGGCCGCCGGAGTAGAACAGCCGCTCAACGCCGTCCGTGAGTTCAAAGTAATAATAGAGTCTGTGATACGCGCCATTCAGCCGCGCCTCCCACCAGTCACAGTCCTCTCCCTCCGCGGCGAGGCTCATGGGCGCGGGCGTGAAGCGCACCGGCGTATCGGGACAGGCGGTATCGCCGTACCAGAGCGTGCAGGCCGCTATCCCTCCGGATGCGCAGCGCAGGCGGAAAACCGTTGTGTCCTCGTCCAGGCCGAAGGCGTATTCGCTCATCGGTCTGTGGATTATGGCGTCCTTTCTCATATTCAGCCTTTCACTCCCCCGGCGGTCAGGCCGGAGACCATGTACTTTTGTATTTTGAAGAAGATAAGCAGCAGCGGAATGGAGGCCAGGATGCTCGCCGCTGTGAAAAGCGGCCAGGAACGGGTGTAGTCGTTCGATTGCAGCTGGTAGAGCCCGCCCGCAAGAGAGTAGAACTTGCTGTCCAGCAGGAAGGTCGTGGCAAAAAGATATTCGTTCCAGACGGTGATGAGCACCATGACGCAGGTGACGACGATGGCGGGCTTGGCCAGGGGCAGGACGATCTTCCAGATCATCTGTGCGTCGTTCGCACCGTCTATCTTCGAGGCCTCCTCGATCTCGACGGGGATGGTGTCGAAATAGCCCTTCATGTTCCATATGCCGAACACGCACATGCTGCCCGCATAGATGAGGATGAGGCCAGCGTGCGAGTTCAGCAGCCCGCCGAGCCGCAGGATGCGGTAATAGGCGAAGAGGGAGAGCACCTGCGGGAAGGCGTTGAGCACGAGGAGCGCCCGGAGCACCGGTCGCCGGCCACGGAAGCGCCAGCGCGAGCAGGCATAGGCCGCCGTCACGGCGCAGAGCATGGCCACGAGCACCGTCCCCGCGCTCAGGAGCAGCGAGTTCTTCAGCCAGAGCAGGAAGGGCTCATCCAGGAGGATTGCCCGGTAGTTTTCAAAGCTCGGGTGCTCCGGGATAAAGGAGAAATCGCCCGAGAGCGAGGCCCCCGCTCCGGAAAATGACACGGAGACGGCATAGAGTATAGGCACGAGCGTCACGGCGCACAGCAGTACAAAGGCCATGTTCAGGGCCGCGTAGCCCAGGCGTTCTTTGACTTTCCGCTTCATGCTCAGTCCTCCCGGAGGCTGCGGTTCGTGACAAGGGAGAAGATTATTATGATCACGAAGAGCAGCATGCTCACCGCGCTCGAAAGCCCGTAGTTGTTCGAGGCGAAGGCGTTCTGGTGCGCGTAGGTTATGACGGTGTTCAGAGTAGCGCCGGTCATATAGCCGCGCTGCTGGGTCAGCAGGTAGATGATGTCGAACTGCTTGAATGTGATGAAGGTCGTCATCACTGCCGCAGGGGCGATAACTGGACGGATGGCCGGGATGGTGATGCTCGCCGTCTGCCTCCAGAAGCCCGCTCCGTCCAGCCGTGCGCTCTCATAGAGGCTGCGGTCCACGCTTTGCAGCGCGCCGTCTATGGTGGATATCATAAACGGCAGGGCCATCCAGAGGTTCAGCGCCATGCAGGAGAGGAAGGCCGCCGTATTGTTTGCCAGAAAGTCGAATTTCCCCAAGCCCAGAGCCGCGAGCCACTTGTTCAAAAGGCCCAGCTCCGTATTGAACATGCCCACGCGCCAGAGCAGGATGGAGATATACGCAGGCATCGCCCAGGGTACCATGAGCAGGGTCTTGTACAGTCGGCTGAGGCGGAGTTTCGGCGCGTTGAGGCCCAGGGCGATGAGGAAGCCCAGCGCCAGCTGTATGGCCATGTTCAGCGCCGTCCACAAGAGCGTCGTGCCGAGCGCGGACATAAAGCCCGAATCCAGCTTGAAGAGCGCCCTCGCATAGTTGCCCAGGCCTATGACCTCATAATCCTGCCAGTGGTAGAGGTTCATGTTCGTCAGCGAGATGTAACCGGTGTAGGCTATGGGGAACACAATTATAATAAGTATGAGCAAAAGCGCCGGGGCGCAGTAGAGCCACGGCTTATACCTGTGTCTGAGCATTGCCTCGCCTCCAAACATGGGGCGGCGCTGCCGCCGCCCCATCCTTATCTGCTTATTTTACTGCATATCCGCTATCGCCTGCAAGGCGGCGGCCTGGGCCGTCTCGGCGGCGGAGGCAACGTCCTCCCCGTTCTTGTTCACGGCGGCCAGCATGCTCTCCGCCGGGCCCCACATGACGCTCATCTCCGCGATGTTCGGCATGGGCTGTGCGGTCTCGGCCGTGTGGCCGATGGCGGCGATTATCTCGTCCGCGGCGACGTCGGGGTCGTCATAGGCCGCAGCGCTGGCCGGGGCGCAGCCGCTGCTCTTGGCGAGGGCTATGCCCACCTCGGGGCTCGCCAGGGCCTCCAGCGCGAGGGCGATGGCCTCGCCCTTTGCCTCGGCCGCGACTTTCATTACGCCCACGCCCTGGACGCCGGAATAGGGCGCGAGGGCATTGCCGTTGGGCAGGGTCATGTCGGAGAGCGAGGCCACGCCGAAGTCTATGCCCGCAGCGCGGATGCCGGAGACCAGCCAGGGCCCGCCGATGATGGCCGCCGCCTTGCCCTCGTTGAACAGGGTCGTCACGGTGTTGTAGTCGCCGTCGGCCTGGAGGGCGGCAAACTTCTTGTTGTACTCCACGGCCTCGATGGTCTTGGCGTCGTTGAGTCCGGGATTGGCGTTCTCGTCTATGATATAGCCGCCGAAGCCGTTTATGAAGGGCGAGACATTATAGGCGGTCGAATGCTGGTTCACGACGGCGTAGGTGCCCGCGGCGGTGTCGGTGTTGGCGGCCATATACTCATAGAGCTCCTCCGTCGTGGCCGGAATGTCACCCTGCCAGAGGGCCTTGTTGTAGATGAAGAGCAGCGTCTCGAAATAGACGGGCAGCAGGTACTGCACGCCGCCTATCTGCCCGGCCTCGACGGTCATCTCCAGGTCGCCCGCCCAGGTGCTCTCGTCCACGAGGTCGGTGAGCGGGGCCAGGATGTCCATGGCGGCGAAGGTGCCGAGGCTGTCGTGCGCGTAGAAGTACATATCCGGTCCGTTGGCGGCGTCGCCGCCGTAGAGCTTCAGCTGGTCGGAGAGGCCCGTGCGCTTCTCAAAAACCAGGGACACGCCGCTGTCCGCGAGCATGGGGTTCACGGTGTCGGCTATGGTCTGCATAATGGCCTCGTCGCCGTCGTGCCAGACCTTGAGCTCCACGGGCTCGGCGGGGGCGGGCGCCTCAGAGGCGGGGGCTGCGCTCTCCTCCCCGGACGGCGGCGCGCTCTCCTCCGCGGCCGGCGTCCCGCAGGCGGCCAGCAGGCCCAACAGCATCAGAGCCGAAAGCAGCAGAGCAAGTATTTTTTTCATTTTTCATCCTCCATTCTAAAATAATAGTAAAACGTTTTACATCATTTTCTCTGCCGAGTGACTCATCCTCGGCTTTGTTAACCCGATTATAGTGGTCCATTTCGTCGAAGTCAACGAAATGCGGCAAAAAAGACTTGAACTTTTTGATAAAACGTTATACTATATCACGCAGGAGGGATGCAGATGGCGGCCACTATAAAGGACGTCGCCCGCGAGGCGGGCGTGAGCATAGCGACGGTGTCAAAGATCATAAACGGCGCGCCGGGCATTTCTGAGGCCACGACGCGCCGGGTCGAGGAGGTCATGCGCGCGCTGGACTACGCGCCGAACAGCCGCGCGGCCAGCCTTGCGCGGAAAAGCGCCCGCTGCGTCGCCTTCCTCGCGGAGCTGGACGAGGCCGCGCCCTACACGAACCCCCATCTCTTTGACATCATGTGCGGGGTACAGACTGCGCTCTTCAGCAAGGGCTATGCGCTGACGCTGCTCGATTCGCTCAGCGCGGACGTGGAGAAGATGATACTCTCCCGCGCCTTCGACGGCATCATCGTCCACGGCGGCGCGCTGACCCGGCCCATCGCTTCCCTGCTCATCGCGCGGCGCTTTCCGCACATCGTCATCGGCCACCCCAGCGACGTGCGCCTCAACTGGGTGGACACGGACCACACGCTCGGCGGGCGCATCGCCTGCGAGCACCTCATTGACTGCGGCTGCGAGCGCCTGGCCTTTATGGGCGAGGGCGAGACGGCGGGCATCTCCAACCAGCGGCTCACCGGCTTCCGCACGGCGCTGCTCGAAGCCGGGCTGGAATACCGCCGGGACTGGGTGCTGCACACGGACGGGACGCTGGCCTCCGGCAAAGGCGCGGCGCTTGAGCTGCTCGGGCGCGGCGAGCTGCCCCAGGGCATCGTCTGCGGCAGCAACCTGCTGGCCTATGCCTTCACGCTGGCGGCCGCCGAGCGCGGCGTGGCCATTCCCGGGGACATGCTGCTCATCACCTTCGACCGCTACCCATACAGCGGGCTGATAAGCCCCGAGCCCACGCTGGTACAGATAGACGTGCGCGACATGGGCCGCGCCGCGGCAAAGCAGCTGCTCCAGGGGCTCAAGAAGCCCGAGCTGCGCGTACAGAGCTACACCACCCTGCCCAGCCTCATAGAGGGTCAGAGCACGCGGAAGCTCTAAAAAACATCCGCCGCCCCGCAGGGCGGCGGATGTTTCATTTTTTCCTGGTTGAGGCGCGGATTATCAGGTTTGAGGCTGTCGTATAGCTCTGAGTTTGCAGGTTCGGGCGGCGTATGCAGTCCACGAGCAGCTTTGCAGCCTGGGCGCCCATGTCGCGCACGTCGATATCCACGACCGTGAGCTCCGGGCTGGCGAGGCGGGAGAAGGGGTAGTCGTCAAAGGTCAGGACGCCCACGTCCGCGGGGATGCGCAGGCCCAGCTCTTTCAGCGCGGCGACGCAGCCGAGGGCAACGAGGTTATTTGCGCAGATGACGGCGTCCGGGGCGGGCTTGGCTGACATCAGGCCCAGCGTCATACGCCGGCCCTCCGCCCTTGTGCTCTCGCCCAGCCAGATATAGCCCTCGGGCAGCTCCCGTCCGGCGCTCTCCAGGCCCTGGCGCACGCCCTCCAGCCTGTGTGCGGAGATCATGTCGTGCTCGCTGCCGCCGATGAAGGCTATGCGTGCATAGCCCTCGTCCACGAGGTGTGCGGCGGCGGTCATGCCGGAAAAGACGTTGTTTATGTCTATCCAGCAGACCTGGCTCTCGAAATTGGGCAGGCCCAGGACGATGTGCGGGAAGCGCGTTCGCGTCAGCAGCGCGGCCAGCGGCCGGCTCATGACCGAGGCGTGGACGGCCAGGCCGTCGCAGCCGCGGCGGTTTATGAGCTCCTCCGCCGCCTCGCAGGCTGAGGTCGTGTCCGCGGAGCGGAGCTGAAGCCCATAGCCCCGCGCGCGCAGGGCTTCCTCCACGCCCGAGAGTATCTCGAACAGGTGCGGGTTTTCAAAGGCCGTGTTCGGACGCAGGTCGGCAAGGAAAACGACGGTCTTCGTCGAGCCGCGCGCGAAGCTCTGGGCGCTGGCGCTGGGATAATAACCCAGCTCGCGCATGACGGCGCGCACCCGCTCCGCAGTCTCCTCCGAGATGCTGTAATGCCCGTTTATGACCTTGGACACCGTGGACACGGAGGTCCCGGCCTCGCGGGCCACGTCCTTTATAGTCACCGCCAAGCGCTCACCCCCTCGAAACCGTAACAGCAAAACCGTATGGGCCTATTTTATCAGCTTCCAGGCCCTCGGACCAGAGTTTTTCGCCGGGGAGGGCGCATTTTTCAGCTCTATCGGAGCAGTTCACGGCCACGTACACGCGCTCGCCGCCGTATTCCCGGGAAAAGGCGAAGAGCCCGCTGCCGCGCTCCGCCGAAATGCAGCGGAAATCCCCGCGGCGTAGGGGCGCCAGCTCCCGGCGCAGGGCAATGGCGCGGCGGTAGAAGGCCAGGAGTTTCTCATTCCCGCCCTGCCATGGCATGGGGCGGCGGTAGTCGGCCTCCACGAGGCCGGAGGCGCCCAGCTCGTCGCCGTAGAAGACGCTCGGTATGCCCGGGAAGCAGAGCTGGAAGAGCACGGCCAGCCTGTACCGCCGCGCGTCCCCGCCGCATAGGGAGAGAAAGCGGCCCACGTCATGGCTGTCCAGCAGGTTCAGCTGCGCCGGGACTAGCTGCCTGCGGTAGCGCATCAGCATGCCGGTGCAGCGGCCCGAAAAGGTGAAGGCGTCCTCCGTCTGCTCCGCGAAGAAGCGGCGGCAATGGCGGCGCAGCTCATAGTTCATGGCGGAGTCGAACATGCTGCCGTCCAGCCAGTGGCCCGCGCTCTCCCAGACCTCGCCTATGAGCAGGGCCTCCGGCTTTGCGGCCTTGACGCGGCGGCGGAACTCGCGCCAGAAGGAGTCGTCCACCTCGCTGGCCACGTCGAGCCGCCAGCCGTCTATGCCGTATTCGCGCACCCAGTGCTCGCCCACGGCGCAGAAATACTCCCGCACCTCCGGGTTCGCCGTATCCAGCTTCGGCATGAGCCGCTCGTAGCCGAAGCACTCGTAGCCCGGGATGGCCTCCGGGTCCTCCGGGCGGACTACAGGGAACTCCAGGCGGTAGAACCAGTCCTTATAGCGCGAGGCCTCGCCCTTTTGCACTACGTCCTCAAAGGCGAAGAAGCGCCAGCCGCAGTGGTTGAACACGCCGTCTATTATGACGCGCATGCCCAGCCCGTGCGCCGACTCGACGAGCTCTCGGAAGTCCTCGTCCGTGCCGAGGCAGGGGTCGATGTGGTAGTAGTCTATGAGGTCGTATTTGTGGTACTCCCCGGCGGCGAAGATGGGGTTCAGGTAGACGCAGTTGATGCCGAGGCCGGAGAGGTAGTCGAGGTTCTCCGTAACGCCTCTTATCGTGCCGCCGAGCTTGCCGTGTGTAGTGAGGCCGCCGAACTCGCGCTGCGTCGCCTCCCCGCTTATATAACGGCGGGAGGTGGCGAAGCTGTCCGGGAAGATGTTGTAGACCACGGCCTCATGCACCCAGTCCGGCACGCGGGCGATATCTGCGCGGTGGTTGAAGGGAAGCTTGAAATACTCCGAGCGGTCGTCCACCAGCTTGTACGTGAACACGCCGCCGTAGTAATAGCAGCTCTCCGCGCCGTCCGAGAGCTCGAAGTGGTAGAAGATGCGGTGATAGGGGCACTCCAGTGTCAGCTCCCACCAGTCGTGGTATTCGTCCGAGAGGACGCGCTCCATCGGCTCCGGGAACCAGTCTATGGGCGTTTTGCGGCAGGCGGTATCGCCGTACCAGAGCGTCACGCGCTCCAGGTCGCCCCGCGCGGCGCGCAGGCGCAGGACTATGCGCCGCTCGTCCAGGCCGTGGGCGTATTCGGACATTGGGATGTGCAGTATGGTTTCCTTTTTCATGCTATCCTTTCACACCTCCCGCAGTCAGGCCGGAGGTCATATGCTTCTGGCAGAGGAAGAATATTATGAGCACAGGCAGCGACACGGCTATGGACGCCGCCGCGAACACCGGCCAGGAGCCGCTCGTCTCCGTGGCCTGGAGGGCGTAGAGGC
Organism: uncultured Eubacteriales bacterium; assembly: GCA_900544295.1. GTDB lineage: Bacteria > Bacillota > Clostridia > Oscillospirales > Oscillospiraceae > Scatomorpha > Scatomorpha intestinigallinarum. The sequence goes on from UQUO01000002.1 coordinate 47,073, forward strand.
CCGCGGCCAGGGTGTAGTTCTGCTCGCCGGTCATGAAGGTCGTGGCATATATGTACTCATTCCAGACGTAGATGAGCACCATCAGCGCCGTCACGACGACGCTGGGCTTCGCCAGTGGCAGGACTATGCGGGTGACGACCTGCAGATCCGTCGCACCGTCCATGCGCGCGGCCTCCTCGATCTCCGCCGGGATGGTGTCGAAGTAGCCCTTCATGTTCCAGAGGCTGAAGACGGCCATGGTGCCGGTGTAGACGATGATGAGGCCCAGCCTGTGGTTCACAAGGCCCAGGGGCCGCAGCAGGCGGTAGACGGCGAACATGCTCAGTATGGCCGGGAAGCTGTTTAAGAGCACCAGCCAGCGCAGCACGAGCCGCCGTCCGGGAAAGCGCCGCCGCGAGAAGCAGTAGGCCGCCGGCACCGCCGCCGCCAGCGAGATGGCCACCGTAGCCGCCGCGAGGATGACGCTGTTGCCGAACCAAGTGAGGATGTCCTCGCCGGTGAAGACGGCGAGGTAGTTATCCAGCGTGAAGTCCTTCGGGAGGAAGGAGAAATCCGAGCTCAAAAGCGCGTTCTGCCCGTTCAGGGAGACGCTCAGGGCGTAGAGGATGGGTATGAGCGTCACGAAGCAGAGCGCGATGAAGAAGATATTGAGGAAGGTCAGGCCGACGCCCTCGCGCAGTTTTCTGCCTCTCATCTCTCCCCCTCCCCTCCCGGCTGCCAGCGCGCCGAGAAGGCGAGCAGCAGCAGGAATATGATTATGGATATCGCGGAGCTGTAACCGTAGTTGTTCGTTATGAAGGCGTTCTCGTAGGCGTAGGTCAGGATGGTGTGCAGGCCTGAGCCCGTCTTTGCGCCCATCTGCTGGGTCAGCAGGTAGATGACGTCGAACTGCTTGAAGGTCGTGAAGATGGTGATTATGACGGCGGGCGCGATTATGGGGCGGATGCTCGGGATGGTGATGCTCCACGAGCGCTGGAGCCAGTTGGCCCCGTCGAGGACGGCGCTCTCGTAATAGCTGCGGTCTATGCTCTGCATGGCCCCGTCCATTATCATGAGCATGAAGGGCAGTGCCAGCCAGAGGTTCACGATGGTGCAGCAGATGAAGGCGGAGACGTCGCTCGCCAGCCAGCGCTGCGCCTCAAGGCCCAGCTTTTCCATCCACTGGTTCAGCAGACCGAACTCGGTGTTGAACATGCCCGTCTTCCACAGCAGGATGGAGACGTAGCCCGGCATGGCCCAGGGGAACATTAGCAGCGTCTTGTAGAGCTTGCGCAGGCGGAGCCTCTTTATATTCAGCAGGCTCGCCAGCACGAAGGCCAGGATGAGCTGGACTACCATGTTCACCACGGTCCACAGCACCGTGTTTATGAGCGCCGAGAGGAAACCCGAGTCGAACACGAACAGCGCCTTCACGTAATTGTCCAGGCCGATAATCGTGAAGTCGAACCAGTGGTAGACGTTCATGTTCGTCAGGGAGATGAAAAACGTATAGAGTATCGGGAAAACGACGATGAGCGCAATAAGCGCCAGCGAGGGGGCCGACCAGAGGTAGCTCGTGAGCCAGCCCCGGCGCTGTTTTTTTAGCCTGCCGTCCATCACTTCATATTGGCGATGAGGCTCTCGGCCTCGGAAAGCGCCTCGTCAAAGGAGGCGTCCACATCCGCGCCCGAGAGGTTCACGTCCGTGAGCAGGTTGCTCACCACCGTCCACATGACGTCCATCTCCGGGATGTTCGGCATCGGGATGGCTATCTCCGCCGTCGCGCGCATGGACTGCACCATCTCGTCCTCCGCTACGGCGGGGTCGTCGTAGCAGGCGGCGTTCGCCGGGGCGCAGCCGCTTGCCAGGGCGAGGTCTATGCCTATCTGCGGCGCGCAGAGGGCGGCGAGGACGGCCTTTACTGCCTCGGCCTTGTTCTCCGCCGCGTATTTGAGCACCTGCACGCCCTGGACGCCGGAATACGGCGCGAGGGCCAGGCCCGTCTCGTCCACCGTGGGCATGGGCGCGATGCCGAGGTCTATCTCAGCCTCGCGCGCGCTGGGGACCATCCAGGGTCCGCCGATGGTGGCGTCCGCCTTGCCCTCCAGGAAGAGGGTGTTCACCGTCGAATACTCCGTCTCCCCCGGCATGAGGGCCACGAACTTCAGGTGGTAGCGCAGGGCCTCCTTCACGGCCTCGGGTTCCGGGAAGGGCGTGCCGTCCTCGGAGACGATGCTGCCGCCGAAACCGTGTATCCAGGCCGCGGAGTAGTAGGCCGTCGAGTGCTGCTCCACGAAGCCGTAGCGGCCGCGGCCGGTGTTCGCCTCCATGTAGGCGTAGAGCTCCTCCGTCGTGGCGGGGACCTGCTCATCCTGCATATAGCGGCGGTTGTACATGAAGAGCAGCGTCTCGAAATAGAGCGGCAGCTGGTAGAGCGTGCCCTTATAGCTCGCCGCCTCGATGGTCATGGGCAACCAGTTATCCAGCGCGCCCTCTGCCAGCAGCGTGTTCACATCCGCGAGGATGCCCATCTCCGCAAAGACGCCGATCTTGTCATGCGCGAAGATGAACATATCCGGCGCGGAGCCGGGGTCGTTGCCCACCAGCTTGAGCGAATCCGTGAGGCTGGTCTTCTTCTCGAACACGACCTCGACCTCCGGCGCAGCCTCGGCAAGATAGGCCGACAGGGCCTCGATGACCGCGTCCTCCTTATCGTGCCAGACGGTGAGCTTGTTCGTCTCCACGCTCCCGCCGCCGCAGGCAGCCAGGGGCACAAGCAGCGCGGCGACGAGCAGCAGCGAAATTATCCTTTTCATCACACACCTCCAAAAAGCCCTGATGGGCGGGCGCATTTTACGCGCCCGCCCGTTTTACAGGCCGCTTCAGTCCTTCTTCTTTTTCTTCGAGACGACCACGGCTATGACGACCGCCGCCACCACGACCACGGCGATGACTATCCACAGCGTCGTGCTCGAACTGCCGCTCTCGGCAGGCGCGGGCGCCTCGCTGGCCGCGGGCGTGGCCTCGGCCTCGGTGCTCGGCTCGGCGGAGGGCTCCGCGGGCTCGCCCGTGGGCTGCTCATAGCTCACCGAGGCATCCTCGGGGCTGTTCACGGTGACCCACACGTCCTTGCCAGGCTCCACAGCGAGGTCGGAGGTCTGGACGCCGCCCTCGTTGGCGTTTATGATTACGCTGTTTATCCAGCCCGGGGCCTCAAGGGCATACCAGCCGTCGGCTTCGGTCATCGCCTCGCCGGGCCAGGCGGCGAAGGCGTTGGTGCCGTCCGGCGCGCTCCAGGCCCAGAGGCAGGGGCCGCTCCAGTCTGCGGGGACCTGTGCGTAAACGGTTATGTTCTCGACGCCCGCCGTCTCCGGGTCCTCGTAGGCCAGCTCGTAGCTCAGGTCGTCGTAGACGGTTATCCAGAGCTCCTGCGGCTCTATGGTCACGTCCTCGGTCTGGACGCTGCCCTCGTTGCCGCTTACTATGATGCTGTTCACCCAGGCGGGGACCTTCGCGGTGAACCAGCCGTTTTCGTTCTCCGTCATGGCCTTGCCGGGCCAGGCGTCAAAGGCGTTCGTGCCCTCAGGGTCCAGCCAGGCCCAGAGGTTCACGGTCTTCCACTCCAAGGGCACGTAGGCGTGGACGGTTATCTTCTCCACGTACTCGGGTATCTCCGCCTCGGTCTGGGCCTCGTAGCTCACGGCGGCGCTGTTGTCCTCGGCCACCGTTATCCAGACGGGCTTGCCTGCCTCCACCACTACGCCCTCGGTCTGCACCGCGCCGGCGTTGGCGTTCACGATGACGTTCTGGACAAAGCTGGGGACGTAGCAGTAGTACCAGCCCGTGTCGCCCAGGGCGTCGGCCTCCTCGCCCGGCCAGGCGGCGAAGGCGTTGGTGCCGTCGTCGGCCCAGGCCCAGAGGCAGGGCGCCTCCCAGCCCTCGGGGACACTGACGCAGACGGGGACCATCTCCTCCCCCTCCGCCAGCGCCGCTGTGCCGAGGCTGAACAGGCAGGCGGCTGCGATGAGAAGTGCAAAGAGCTTTTTCATTTCTTGACCTCCGTTTTCACATTTTAACGCGGGAAACTCAACCTTGGGGAAATAGTATCATTTGTTTATATCGGACGTCAACGGAGATTTGAGAAACTATTTTCTCTTGCGTATCCGCTATTATCTACAAGATTTATTGTGCTCATTTGTGGTATCTGCCCGGTCATTTTGCGGTACATTTGCCAATAAGCCACAAGTTTGCCCGACTTTGAAGAATGTCGTTGTGAAATCAGTTTCGTAACTTTTTCCGCGGTTGGACGGCGATGCGAAAATATCCGGATCCGACTTGAAAAATGAGCGGCGCGTCGGTATAATCTCCACATAGCAGCGCCGTGATTTTTAAAAAGGAGGGCTAAACTATGACTGTCACTTCCTTCAATTCCGACAAGATGTACACCTATCTTCGCGGCCTCGCCACCGGCGCGGGGATGAAGCAAACGCTCAAGGCCATGTCCTTCGCACGGGACAAGCACAGCGGGCAGTTCCGCAAGAGCGGCGACCCCTATATCATCCACCCGCTGCTCATGGCCTGCAATGCCGTCAGCATCGGTATCCGGGACGATGCCGTCGTCGCCACCATCCTGCTCCACGACGTCTGCGAGGACTGCGGCGTCAGCCTCTCGGAGCTGCCCGTGGACGACACCGTCCGCCGCGCCGTGGACCTCATGACCTTCCGCGTCATGGACGGCGAGACGAAGGAGATCGCCAAAAACCGCTACTACAACATGCTGCTCCAGAGCCGCGAGGCCACGCTCACCAAACTGCTCGACCGCTGCCACAACGTCTCCAGCATGGCCGGCACCTTCTCCCGCGAGAAGCTCAAGGCCTACATAGACGAGACGCGGCAGTACGTCCTGCCCATGCTCCGCAAGGCCAAGCGCGTCTATCCCGAGGACGCGGACGTGCTCTTTATCCTCAAATACCACATTGTCAGCGTCGTGGACTCCATCGACGCGACCATGCAGCTCTTCGAGAACCAGGCTGAATAAGCTGCGGCCCGCCGCGTTTGCGGCGGGCCGTTTTTCATTCACGGTGCATCTCAACGTATTTGCGGCGCCAGGCGGGGTCGTCTGCGCGGAAGCCCCGGTGCATGTCGGCGGCGAGCTCTTCGATGACGTCGCGCAGCTCAAGCCTTTCGAGGAACTTATCTGGTATGGCCGAGGCGCCAAGGCTTGCGCCGAGTATGTTGCCCGCCACGGCGCCGGTGGAGTCGCTGTCGCCGTCGTGGTTCACGGCGGCTATGAGCGCGGCCTCGATATCCGAGGGGTACTTCAGCGCGCAGTAGACAGCGATGGCCAGGGCCTCGTCCCCGACCCAGCCCCCTCCGAGCCGGCGTATCGTCCTCTGCGGCTGGCCGCCGTGGGCGGCGAAGTCCGCGGAGCGCTCCATTAGCGTGAGGAAGCGCGGCAGCTCCTTTGCCTCCGGGAAGAAGCCGGGCATGGCCTCCAGGCCCAGAGCCAGCGCCCGGCGCGGGCTCGCGTCCCCGTGCGAGAGCGTGCAGACCATGTGCGCCAGCAGCGCCGCCGGCAGCCAGCCCAGCTCGTGGCCGTGAGTCAGCGCGGCGCACTCCGCCGCGGCCAGGGCCGCCTCGCCCGCGTCCTCGTACCACAGGCCCACCGGGGCGACTCGCATGACCCCGCCGCAGCCCTTGCTTTCGTTTATCGGGCGGCGCGTGCTGCCCGGGACCATGTCCGCCAGGGCTGACATACAGGTATTCCCCGGCGCACGGCGGCTGAAGAGCTCCGGCACGTCCAGCAGCCAGCTGACATGCGACTCTGCCCAGTGTACGTCCGGCAGGGGGTGCGCACAGGTCTGGCTGCGGTACCAGTCCAGATAGGCCGCAAAAACCGTGTCCGGGACGTTCTGCGCCCTCCCGCCGAGGGCCGCGCGCGTCTCTGCGCAGAGCAGGCCGTTCGCGGTAAAAAGGCTCATCTGCGTGTCGTCTGAGATGACGGCGATGCCCTGGCGCAGGCTGTACTCCGTTATCCCCTCTTCTCCGTAGCGCACCTTCATCCCGCGCGCAGAGAGAAACTCCACGGGATAGCCCAGCGCGTCCCCCGCCGCACCGCCCAGCAGGCAGCCGCGTATTTTGTCCAACGCCGTTCTCATCTTGCGTCCTCCCTTTCCTTTCATCTGCCATGAGCTTAGCACACGGACTGCCGCTCCAACAAGAACTTAATTCCGCTCGGCGCAGGACCGCTTTTTAATTGAACCCGTCCGCGGATTGTGCTATAACTTCCTATAAGAGGTGACCATCCCTTGATTTGAAACAACGAGGAGCTTTGCAGGCAATACATCCAGTCCTGTAACATACAGGGCCTGTTTTCCACGCCCGTTTTGGGCGAGATATGCCTGCACCGCTTCGCGCGCGGGGAGAACATCTACCGCGAGGGCGAGCCGCTGCGCGAGCTATATTTTCTCGTCAAGGGACAGGTCAAAGTCTTCCGCACTCACCACAACGGCAAGGTCAGCGTCGTAGAATTTGCCTCCGCTTTCGATATCCTGGGCGAGCTTGAACTCGTCAATGCCCGGGACACGACCATCTCTGTGCAGGCCCTGCGGGAGTGCCACTGTCTCGGACTCAGCATGGCCCGCTGCCGTGAGCAGCTGCTGCGGGACTACACCTTCCTCACCTTCGTCGCACGCCGCCTCGGTGAAAGGCTCGGAGATATAAGCAACCACCAATCCCTCAACACCTCCTACTCCGTTGAGGTGCGCCTCGCGCGCTACATACACTACACCCGCCGCGGCGATATGTTCGAGGAGCGGCTCACAGAGGCCGCGGAATACCTCGGCGTCAGTTACCGTCACCTCCAGCGAATCATTGCCAAATTCTGCGCCGACGGCCTGCTCGAACGTGTCAGGGGCGGTTACCGCGTCTGCGAGCCCGAGCGCATTGAAGACCTCTACAAAAGAACGCTATGATATTTTCCACAGGTAACACGACATATGTCGTGTTACTTTTTTCACGTGGCGTGTAAAATCCATAGTCAAAGGCTGCCAGAATTGTAGATTTTAGCGAGGGGGATATGCAAATGAGCATGCACATAAGCGCGGCTCCCGGGGAGGTCGCCGAGAACGTCATTCTACCGGGCGACCCGCTGCGCGCCAGATATATCGCGGAAAAGTACCTGGAAGGCGCTGTCCGCGTGAATGAGATCCGCAACACCTGGGGCTACACGGGCACGTACAAGGGCCAGCGCGTATCCGTCATGTCCACCGGCATGGGCGCGCCCTCCATGCTCATATACGCCACGGAGCTCTGCCGGGAGTACGGCTGCAAAAAGCTCATACGCTTAGGCACGGCGGGGGCCACGCAGGAGCACATCCGCCTCGGGGACATCATCCTCTCCCAGGGCGTTTCCACCACCTCCGCCATCAACGACTACGCCCTGCCCGGCCACTTCGCCCCCATAGCGGATTTCGGCCTGCTCGACAGGGCCTATCACCTCGCCGCGGAGCGCGGATGCCCTGTATACGTCGGCAACACGCTGACGAATGACCACCTCTATGTCGAGAATAAGCTGGAGTACAGCAAGCTCTGGGCCAAATACGGCATACTCGCCTCCGAGCAGGAGGGTGTGGCGCTCTACACCGCCGCCGCGCTCTACGGCGCGAGGGCGCTCATGATGCTCTCCATAGTTGTGAACCTCTACCGCCCTGAGGAGAGCGTATCCGACGCCGTGAAGGAGTCCGGGCTGGACAGCATCATCCAGCTCGCGCTCGACACGGTCATCGACTAGGTAAACGCCTGGCAGTGAAGTCTGCCATGCAAATAATTTTTAGGTAAGGAGAGACAGTAATGAAAAAGTTCTTAGCTCTTGCCCTTGTTTTCGTGCTCGCCCTCGGCCTGCTCGCCGGCTGCGGCGAGGCCAAGCAGGAGCCCGAAGGCGGCGACGAGGCCGTCAGCGTCTGCGTCGTCGTCAGCAGCACCTTCGGCGACCGCTCCTTCAACGACTCCGCCAAGGAGGGCGCTGATAAGCTCGCCGCGGACTACGAAAACATCACCATCTCCACCATCGAGTGCAACAACGAGAACTTCGACGCCCAGATGCAGAACGCCGCCGACACCGCCAACATCGTCGTCTGCGTCGGCTGGGAGTTCTACAACGTCGAGACCATCGCCCTCGACTACCCCGATGTCTACTGGATCTGGGTCGATAACGCCACCGGCGCGCCCGTCGAGAACGTCCTGAACATCACCTACGCCCAGAACGAGGGCTCCTACCTCGCGGGCTACATAGCCGCCTCCATGTCCGAGTCCGGCGTCATCGGCGCCGTCGGCGGAGAGGACAGCGACACTATCAACGACTTCATCGTCGGCTACAAGCAGGGCGCGGAGTACTATGCCTCCCAGAACGGCGGCACTATCAGCGTCGAGGTCAACTACACCAACGACTACGACGACCCCGCCAAGGGCAAGGAGTGCGCGCTCGCCCTCAACGACAAGGGCGCCGACGTCATCTTCCAGATAGCCTCCAAGGCCGGCGACGGCGTGTTCGAGGCGGCGCAGGAGCGTGGCTTCTGGGCCATCGGCGTTGACTGCGACCAGAAATACATTGCCGACGACGTCATCATCTGCTCTATGAAGAAGGAAGTCGGCAACTCCATCTACGAGGCCGTCAAGCAGTACATGGCAGGCGACACCTCTCTCTGGGGCACAACCTGGGAGGCTGACCTCGCCACCGGCTACGTCGGCATCGGCTACGGCGAGGAGGGCTCGACCCAGCAGGTCTCTGACGAAGTCAAGACCGCCGTTGAGGACCTTGCCGCCAAGATAAGCTCCGGCGAGATCACCGTGGACACCGTCCGCTGACGGGCCTGCGCACGTCTTGGGGAGCGTCAGCCTCATCTGACGCTCCCCTCTTTTCAAACTATTCTCCGAAGGGAGTGCAGCAGCTTGCAGGAGACCGTCATTAAGCTTGAGCACATAACGCGGGAATTCCCCGGCGTGCTGGCAAACGACGACGTGTCGCTTGAGATACATCGCGGAGAAGTATTTGCCCTTGTCGGTGAAAACGGGGCCGGCAAGAGCACACTCATGAACATAATCTACGGCATCTTCCCGCCCACGGACGGCAGCGTCTACATCCGCGGGAAAAAAGTCGAGACCTTCAGCCCCAAAAACGCCATCGACATGGGCATCGGCATGGTTCACCAGCATTTCATGCTCGTGCCCTCCTTCACCGTGGCGCAGAACATCGTAATGAGCAGAGAGCCGCGCCGCGCGGGGCTGTTTTTCGACAACCGCCGCGCCGAGGAAATAACGCGGGAACTTGTGAGGGAGTATGGGCTCAACGTGGACCCCTCGGCCCAGGTACAGGACATCAGCGTGGGCGTTCAGCAGCGCGTTGAGATCCTGAAAGCGCTCTACCGCGGCGCGGACATCCTTATCCTGGACGAGCCCACGGCCGTGCTCACCCCCCAGGAGACGGCGGAGCTCTTCCGCGTCATCCGCCACATCATAAAAGAGAAAAACATGACCGTCATCCTCATCACCCACAAGCTGGGCGAGGTCATGGCCATCTCAGACAGGGTGGGCATCATGCGTCAGGGAAAGCTGGTCGGCCTGTCGGACACAAAGGACATCACGGAAAAGGAGATCGCCTCCATGATGGTGGGCCGGCCTGTGCTCTTCGACAAGCTGGAGAAGACCGGAGTGCCTGGGGAAACCATGATATCCGTCGAAAACCTCTCCGTGCGCGACAACCGGGGCCTCGTCTCCGTCCGCGGCGTCAGTCTTGAGGCCCGCGCGGGCGAGGTGCTCGGCATTGCCGCCATCGAGGGCAACGGCCAGAGCGAGCTGCTCGAGGCCATCACCGGCATGCGCCACGCCATCGAGGGCAGGGTAAGGATACGCGGCACTGACGCGCTTGGCCTCAGCCCGGGGCAGATTCGGCAGCTCGGCCTCGCGCACGTGCCGGAGGACAGACTCGCCACTGGCGTGGACCCGCTCGCGGACGTGGCCGACAACCTCATTGCCGGGCGGCAGAGAGAGCGCGAGTTCAACATCCCCGGCCTGCGCCTGCGACGCTCCAGCATCGAGCGCTATGTCTCCGAGGTCTACAAAAAATTCGACATCCGCGGCGCGGGCATACACACCCCCGTAGGCTCCATGTCCGGCGGCAACATGCAGCAGGTCGTCGTCGCTCGCGAGTTCTCGCACGAGACGCCGGTGCTCGTCATCTCGAATCCCTCCCGCGGCATCGACATCGGCGCCATCGAGTTCATACACACCGCCATCATCGACAAGCGGAACGAGGGCTGCGCAATACTGCTCTCCTCCGCCGACCTGGATGAGATCTTCCGCCTCTCAGACCGCATTGTCACCATGTATGAGGGGCAGATAACAGGTGAATTCCGGGCAGACGAGATAACAAAGGAAGAGATAGGCTACTACATGACGGGCAGCCGGAGGAAGGAGGCCGAGGAAGCGCATGAAGCTGCGAATTAACTACTCCTACATTGCGGCGCTCAGCGTCAGCATCATCGCAGCGCTGCTCATAGGCGCGGTGGTGCTGCTGATCTCGGGTTACGACCCGCTGGCGGCCTACTCCGCCATGCTCAGCGGCGCCTTTTCAAACGCCCGGCACATCGGCGACGTGCTGGAGTACGCGATGGTGCTCTGCCTGTGCGGCGTGGCCTGCGACATCGGCTCGCGAGTCGGCATCTTCAACGTCGGCGGCGAGGGCCAGCTGCTGCTGGGCGCCATCGTTGCCGCGCAGATAGGCGTGGTACTCAACGGGCTCTCGCCCTGGATAGTCATCCCCGTCGCGGCCCTTGGCGCGGCGGTCACGGGCGGCATTTACGCCCTCATCCCCGGCTGGCTCAAGGTCAGGCACCGTGTAAACGAAGTCATAACGACCATCATGCTCAACAACATTGCCGAGTTCGTCTGCGAGTTCCTTGCCAAGGGGCCGTGGAAAAACCCGGACAACAACATCGTCGCCGGCACGGGCAATCTGCCGCAGACCTACTGGTTCACAAAGCTTGCCACCGGCTCAAACCTCACCACGGTCTTCTTCGTCGCCACTGGCATGACCATACTCACCTGGTACATCATGCAGCGCACCTCCACGGGCTATGAGATGCGCCTCACGGGAGACAATCCGCGCTTTGCCCGCTTTACCGGCATCAAGACCGACAAGGTCGTCCTCATCGCCATGATAGTATCCGGCATGATGTGCGGCCTCGTGGGCATGTTCCGGGTCTACGGCGCGGAGCACATCTACAAGGCCAGCATCAGCAACGACTACTACTTCGAGGGACTCATGGTGGCCATGATAGCGAAATATCAGGTGCTGCCCACTGCCGTCATAAGCGTGCTCTTCGCCATCCTCAAAATCGGCGCCCAGGGCATGGAGACCGCGGCGGGCGTGCCGAACCAGATATACCTCATCATCCAGACCGTCGTCATCTTCTGCATGGCCGCCGAGAGCGGCATCGTCAGCGACATCAAGCGGCGCGTGGCCGACAAGTCCGCCCGGCTCGCGGCTCAGAAGCGCGTAAAGGAGGGGTCGGTAAATGAATGAGATACTCTCCCAGGTCTTTTCCGCCGGCACCTTCACTCAGATGCTCCGCAGCGCCACGCCCGTGGCCCTCGCCGCCATGGGCGGCTCCATGACCGAGCATGCGGGCATCATGAACATCGGCATGGACGGCATGATACTCATGGGCGCGCTCATCGGCGTGCTCGGCAGCTACGCCATAGGTTCCGCCGCGGGCGGCGTCGCGGCTGCGGTGCTCTTCGGCATACTCGTGGGCCTGTTCTTCGCCCTCTTCGTCGTCAAGCTCAAGAGCGACGAGTTCATCATCGGCTGCGCGCTCAACATCTTCGCCTCCGGCTTTACGGCCTTCGTCTCCCGCTCCGTCTTCGGGCTCTCCGGCACCTCGGGATACGAAATCGACTACATGCTGCCCATCGAGATACCGCTAATAGAGGACATACCCTTCCTGGGCGAGATAATCAGCGGCAACACCGCGCTCGTTTACGTCGCCTGGCTGCTCATCCTTGTCATGTGGCTCTTCGTCTATCGGACACCCTACGGCTTCTGGATGCGCGCCTCTGGCGAGAAGCCGGAGACGCTGCGCACCGCCGGCATCAGCCCCGAAAAGATGAAGTGGCTGTCGAGCGTGCTCTGCGGCATGCTCTGTGGGCTCTCTGGCGCTTACCTCTCCCTCGGCTACCTGAACGGCACCTTTGTCGAGGGCATGTCCGCCTCGCGCGGCTTCATTGCCTTTGCCTGCGTCATTTTCGCCGCCGCGAACCCCGCCAAGGCCTACCTTGCGGCGCTGATGTTCGGCTTCTTCGACGCCATCGGCCTCAGGCTGCAAAACTACATCAGCTCCGACCTCACCTCGGCCATACCCTACGCAATAACCGTTATCATGATGGTCTACGTCGTCGTCAGCAAGGAGCGCCGCCGTCGCTCGCTCGCGCCGAAGCACGAGCCCGCGGCCCCGGAGGCCCCCGCCCCCGGCGCTGGAGGCTGAGGACACAAAAACCAAAACGGGACGCCGTCCTTTCCCGGACGGCGTCCCGTTCTGTTTCGATGCGTCATTACGTGGCCACGGAAATGCAGCGCAGGTAGACCAGCGACAGCAGGAACCAGTATATGGTCATCGGGTCGCGGCGGGTCACGATTATCTCTATCGCCGTAATGACCAGTATGGCTGCGGTGTTCATCAATACCATGCCGCTGTAATAGCCTACGAGGAAAGTGTAATTGTAGGACATGGTGTAGGGCATGACGAGCGACAGGACTACAAGGGCGAAGGTGACGGCCGTGGCCAGGGCGAGCGCGAAGATGCTCTTATACCGCCGCTCGCGCAGCCATCTGGAGACGGCGCTGATGAAGGAGCACGCGAGCGCTATGACGGCGGAGCCTATGCCGATAGCCGGCTCCGGCCCAAACGGCTCTCCCGTCGCGAAAAAAGCGACCAGGCCGGCGATTATGGGTATCGTTATCAGCTTGAATATCTGCACATAGCCGCGTTCGCGCTTCGACCATACGCCCACCAGCACGAGGCCGATGGCGGCCGCACAGATAAAGCCAATGCAGATGGCGTACCACCGGGTATAGGAGCCGCCTAAGGTGCGCCAAACGAGGTAGCACGCCAGCTCGTTCAGGGCGTAAACGCCGGCAAAGCACGGCAGCAGGACCTTCAGCGGGAACCGGCAGATGTCTTCGGAGGCGGCGCTCTGTGCGCGGCGGGCCTCCCGGGCCTCCTTTTTCTCGCGGAGGGCGGCGGCCTTGGCCTTTTTCTTCTCGCTGCGGGACGTTTTTGGCGGTTTTTCCGGCTTTTTGTCGGAGTTTTTGGGCTTTTTCTCGGGTTTTAACTCTTCCGCCTGGCTGTCCCGGACGGTTTGCTCTTGCTCTTCCGGCTGCACCACCACTCCGTAGACGCCCAACTCCGCGCGGCAGGAGGGGTTGCTGCACAGGGCCTCGTTTATTGGCGTAGTCCAGCCGCACTGTGTGCAGCGCCAGTGGATCCGTTCGGTATTTTTGTCAGTCATTTGCGCTCTCCCCCTTTTAGACCCGGCGCGGCTCAAAAGAAATAAAATGGTGTGAATCTATACACCACCAGCAGAAAGACATTTACCGCAATTATCATGTACAGCAGCAGCACGGCTGCAATCCGGTCCCGTCTCGTGATAAGGAAGAGCACATAGGCGCAGCCCATGCTGAAAACATAGGGGTAGATGTACCCCAGGCTGAACGGAATAGTATTTCCGAACGCTCCCTCAGCAATCAGTATGGCCACGAACACTGCGGCCAGCGTCAGCGCGGTGGTCAAAACGGCCATGGCAGTGCACTTGCCCGGGCTGCCGAAGCGTCCCTCCTGCCGCCAGCGCCTGAAGGCGGCACAGAGCGCAAGCGCGGTGCCAGTGCAGGCCGAGGTCACGGAAATAATGTTGGTCAGGTAGCCAAAGGTGAACCATGAGATCACGGCCACAACCGCGCCAAAGATCAGGGGCGGGAGAAGCGTGGGCTTGAGGGCACCTCTCCCCTCCCGGCGGCTCACTGTGACGATCACGCAGACGAGCGTTATCACAAGGAGGGCAGAGTATTCCACGATCAAGACGCGCCGCAGCATTATAAAGAAGTGATTTACGAAGTATAGCAGCACGCTGTTAATTATGTAAACCAGCAGCGGTATGGCGATGAGCAGGGGCAGCATTAGCTTGTGCGGTATGCGGACGAGCTCGGAGGCTGTGAAATCTGTTTCCCGCTCGGCGCGGCGGCGGGACTTGGCTTCGGCTTTTCGGCGCTTTTGCTCCTCGCGCGCCTCGCGCTTTTGCGCCGCGCGGTCGGGCTTTTCGCGCTGCTTTTCCCTTTTCTCATCGCCGCGGGGCTTTTCTTCCTCGGGGCGAGGGACTTTTTTCGCGTCTTCGGGCTGCTTTTCCGGCTCCGGCGCGCGCTCGGGCTCCGGCTCGATCACCTGGCCGTAGATGCCCAGGTCCGCCCCGCAGGCGGGGTTGCCGCAGACGGCCATGTCCAGGGGCCAGCTGCTTCCGCACTGGCTGCAGCGCCAGTGGCGGCTTTTTCTCAGGTCGTTATCCGTCATTTTTCCCTCTCCCCATATCTTTCTGCTCAGTCCCCGGCAAAATACCCAGCCCAGGGGATGCCCTCGCCGTAGCCGGCGGGGTCGCCCATGTCGGTGCAGTAGTCGCCTATGTATTTTTCTATCTGCTCCGGGGTCTTGTCCGGCAAATAGAGCTTAAGCATGGCCGCCAGCGCGGAAATATGCGGTGCGGCCATCGAGGTGCCGTCCAGCGCCGCGAGGACGTCGCCCGGGTAGTAGCTGAGCACCTCCACGCCCGGCGCGCAGACGTCCACGGTGTCGCCGTAGTTTGAAAAGCTGCCTAGCTTCCCCGTGCTGTCGCAGGCGGAGACGACTATGCAGTCGGTCATATGCGCAGGGCAGCAGACGGCGGTATCCTCGGGAACGCCGTTCTCGTCCCCGTTGCCCGCGGCGACTACCACGACTATGCCGCTGTTCCAGGCCTCGGTGACGTAATAGTCTATGGGGCTGCCGCAGCTGCCGTCCGCGCCACAGACACAGGACCCGCCCAGGCTCATGTTTATGACGTCCGCTCCGCTCTCGATGGCATATTTCAGCCCCGCCGCGACGTAGGAATCCGAGGTCGTCTCCCCCACGAACACGCGGACGGGCAGGATGCTCACATCCAGGCCCCAGGTGCAGTCTATTATCGTGCCTGCCACGTGGGTGCCGTGTCCGGCGTCGTCCGTCCAGCCGTTGGAGCCAGGGTTCGTCACGTCCGTGCCTTCGAGAATGCAGTGGGCGTTCTCGTCGCAGGGCTCCACGCCTGTGTCGAGCACGGCAACGGTGACAGGGCTCGTGTTCCGGTCCTTTAGCCAGGCGGCGAGCCTGTCGAGGCCCAGATATTCCACGCCCCAGCTGTAGTATACCTCTCCGCTGTAAGGCGAGGTATAGGGGACGGCGCTGACGCTCCGCTGCACCGCGCTGCCCGCTGTGTAGGCGTACTCGTCCGTATCCACGAAGAGTATGCCGTCCATGGCTGTGAGCGCGTCCAGGCAGCGCTGGGCCTCCTCCTCGCTCTCAAACTGCACTACAAGATAGTTGTCGCTGTCGGCTATGATCTCCGCCGCCGGGAAGTCGCTGAGGTCTATGCCCGGGCCTTCAAACTTCAGCAGCAGTCGGTTCGTGCTGCGCTGGCCGCTTACGACCAGCTCATCGTCGTAGGAGCGTATGAGTTCAGAAAGGGCGCTGTTAAACTCCTCGAAGGTCGCGGTTTCGGTGAGCTGCGTGTCCTCATGGACGAGTATGCCCTCAGGCGGGCGCTCGGGCAGAAACAGCACCAGCGCACAGGCGGCGAGGACGACGGCTAGGGCGGCGCAGGCCCAGGTTATTGCCCGGCGTCGCCTCGCGCGGCGCAGCTCCGCCAGCCTAGAAGCAGCCTCGGCGCTGCCGAGCGCGGCGGCCTTTTCGTACCACTCCAGGCTCATCCTCTGGCTGCGGTGGACGGCCCAACCGTACTGGAACAGCTCGCCCATCGCAAGCGCGGCCTGGGCATGGCCGAGCTTTGCGGCCTTTTCCATGTTGTAGACCGCCTCGGCGGTCTCCTTGCCCTTGCCGGCCTTGCCGAGGGCGGCGTCTGCGAGGGTAAACAGGGCCTCCGGGTTCTCGCGGTTGAAGCTCTCCCGGCACCAGAGCAGCCGGGCCTCGTCGTATTCCGCGGACTGCCAGGCCCTCCACTGCCTGTTATACATCCAGCACCTCGCCTCCGTTCAGCTCGAATGACACGTAGGCTGTCCCCAGCAGAAGGCAGGCCAGCGTCAGGCAGGTGTCCACCTGCCCGCCCAACAGCGTGATGAGCACGGCGAGCAGCACGCCGCTGCCGAGGTTCAGCAGCAGCTTTTTCGCCCTGAACTGGGTAAAATAGCCCACCCCGAAGAGCAGCGCGCACAACAGCAGGGTGACGAGCCTGACGGCGAACTGGTAGAGCGAGGTCTCCTCCGAGCCGATAAGCAGGTCCTCTTCCATGCTCACGCGGTTTTCCGTGCTGGCCTCGAAGGCGTTGTTGAAGGATTCCAGCAGCGCGGCGGTATCTACGCTGCCGTCGGCGGCGGGCTTCAGGCGGGTGTCGAAGCCGCCGGTGGCGTTCGCGAGGTCTATGAGCGCGCGCCCCTGGGAGCCAGTGGTGGAGCTCTTGCTTATGCGCACGGAGAAGAACATGATCCCCCCGGCCTGGATGTCCTGCGCCACGTCGGAGTCGAGGTCGCCCTCGCCATCCGTCAGCAGGAGGATGGCGAGGTTCACGTCCGGCCTCGCCTCCGCCGTCAGCGTGTCCACGGCGAGGCGCAGCGGGGCGTTGAAGTCCGTCTGGCCTATGGAGTCTATGGAGGCTATGAAGTCCTTCAGCTCCTGCTTTCCCGTGCTGTCCATATACAGCAGATCCGTGCTGTCCAGCACCGTGGAAGCGAAGGACACGGCCTGGAGGCGGTTATCCTCGCCCACGGCGTCCACGAACTGCGAGGCGGCCTCGGTACGCGGGGCGTCATAGCCGGCGGAATCCATGCTGCTTGAGGCGTCCAGAAGCAGGACCATGTCCACCTTGTCCGTGCTGACGACGACCTCCTCGCGCGTCACCATAAAGAGCGCCTGACCTCCAGCGCCTGCGGCGAAGATGAGCGCGCCGCAGAGGATGAAGGAGATGAGCCAGCCGCGCGGCCGCCTCGCCCGCCAGCGCCCGAAGCACAGCGAGAGCGAAAGCCCCGCAAAGCCGCCGATATAGATGGCCAGAAACACGGCACCGCCCCAGAGGGCGTGCTCCATGGGGCCGTTCACATTATCATACACAGCGGCGACGAGCTGCGAGCCCAGCAGCGCGCCTGCGAGGGAGAATATCCAGCTGAGCACACCGAAACGTCCGCGCATCAGTTCTCCTCCTCCCTGCGCAGCTGCTCAGGCTCCCAGCCGAGGCTGCCGAATTTTACGCTGTAGATCTCGTGTATGCCCCGGACAAGGCCTCCCTGCTCCGAATCTGCAAAATAGTCCGAGCCGCCGCGCTCGCATATGTTCTGGATGGTGTAGAGCGCGGGAATGTGGCAGTTGTCGGGGATATAGGTCTGGTAAAAGCCGCTCTGGCCTATGTGCAGGCGCGGGAGGCCGTATTCATCCATGCCTACGCACTCCAGGCCGCCGTAAACCTGCACGGGCAGTATGGCCACGTGCGCCCGGGTGGAAAAGCGCTCCCTGCACAGGCGGCACAGCTCCTGCGAAGCCGCGGCGGGCAGCTCCGAGCGCCCTCCGACGCCGCCGAAGCGGCCCAGCTGTTCGCACTGGCTGACGATGAGGCAGGCCACCGCGCCCTCCTCGGGCAGCTCGTCTAGGACGGCCTGCAGCTCGTACAGGAAGCCGTCCGAGCCGCTGTGCAGCAGCGCGCCGTCGCACAGGAGCCACACCGCGTCCGCCCCAGACCAGTCCGCACCCTCTGCCTCCTCGGGCGTTACGCAGTGGATGTCGAGGTCCAGCGCTTTCTCCTGGTCGCCGGAGGGGCTGAGGCTGAACACGTAGCGGCGCTCTGCGTCCTCATGCTCCGGATAGCTCCAGTCGTCGCTGCTGAAGCTCCAGCAAAACTGCTCCAGCCGCTTTTTCTTGCCTACGAGGTCATTTATTGTCGCCGACTCGCGTGTATAGTAGGCGAGGCCCAGACCGCTGAGGGCCTCGCTCATATTCAGATTCATGCCGCAGAGGAATTCCTGCATGATGGAGAGGCTGCGCCCCAGGAGCACTATTCTGAGTTTATCCCTGCCCTTTGAAGGGGGCGTCTCGCGGAGCGTTTCATCCACTACGGGCTCAACTTTTACCCGCTCGGGCCGCTCGCGGACGGTTTTTTCCCTGGCGGGCCGCTCGCGGCGGGCCTTTTCCGGCCGCGCCTCTGCCACGAAGGAGCCGAATGCCATGGCTTTTGCGCCTCCTCTCTCAGTCGCCGGGCTCCAGCTCCCAGATGGGGCCGCGGCCCGTAAAGCTCTCGTCAAAGGCCGCCTGCGTTAGCGCGCAGGCGGGCTTAATGAGCCAGTTCGGCCCGTCGCCAAGGGCGCAGGCCGTCTCCTTCCAGCCGCCGGTGTACACGGCCAGGCGCAGCAGGCCGCGCTCCAGCCTCGGCGGCTGCGTCCGCTGCATCCCCGGCAGCAGCACCGCCGCGGGGTCGCCCCTCGGCACCAGCAGCCGCAGGCGGCTGCGCCCCGCGCAGTCGTCCGCCCAAGCGTTGAAGGCCGCGCCGTCCAGGCTGTAGCCGCAGGGGCCGCCCGCGCTCAGCCAGCCGAAAATCCGGGAGCGAAAGCCGTCAAAGTCGCCCAGGATGGCCAGCGCCGTGCGGCGCAGCCGGCTTCCCTCCCCCGGCGCGGCGTAGAAGGCCAGGTTCACCGTGCCTTGACGCCCGTCCGAAAAGCTGCCCTCCAGCTCCCGCAGGCCGAACATGCCCGCCGTGGGCATGGGCTGGCGCCAGGGCTTCTCCACCGGTTCCGCCAGATCCCGCCAGAGCAGGCGGAAGATGCCGTAGGAGAAAAACTCCCCCAGCGCCGCCGGCAGGCCCTCATGCCCGCCCTCCACGGGGACGAGCGCGTCCCCCTCCAGTCGGGTGTGGAAAAAGCCTGTTTTTGAGTTTTCATATGAGCAGTAGAAATAGCTTTCCATACGGACGCTCCAATTAAGTCCGGGTCAAAGCTCCCGGGGGTTCTGGATGAAGTAAAAACCGTCCTCCGGGTGATTGCCCGTGTTGCGCTTGAGCTTTTTCCTCAGCGTCTCGACGGCGGCCTGCATCTGCGTGCGGTTCAGGCCCTGGAATATGCCACGCTGGCCGAAAAGCGAGCCCTTCTTCTGGGTCTGCGGCCCCAGCTCCTGCATCAGGATGTAGATGAGGGCGTAGATCATGGGCTGCTCGCAGAACTTAGGACTGTAGCCCTGCTCGAACTCGCGCAGGAACTCCGGCTCCTGGTAGAGGGAGGTTATCTTCCCCGTCTCCGAGTCCGTGCGGAAGTGGACGAAGTCTATCCCGCCCGCGGAGAGTATCGGCGTGATGGCGAGGGTGCAGCTGTTCAGCAGCTCCGGCGTCGAGCGCAGGAACATGAGCAGGTCCCGGTAGCCGCAGCCTATGGCGTCTATGAGCTCCTGCATATAGTTGCGCTTGCTGACGTTCAGCTTCGGCGTGTTGGTCAGGTGGTAGTAGCGCTCGCACTTTATGGGGACGAAGAGTATCATCCTGTCCTCTATCTGGTCCACGGAGAGGCTGTTCTTGAAGAAGTTGGCTATCTCCAGCGGCTTGTTGTACTCCTCGTGGTAGATGCCGTAGCCCTTGCTCGTCATCTTGGAGAATAGATACGGCGTGTCAATGGCGATTATGATGACCTGGCAGTCCTTGACGAGGGCCTTGACCTCCTTCTGGTGGCTGTCCGTCAGCCATTCGCCGGGGATGTCGTGGATGCGGAAGGGTATCTTCCCGCCGTTGTCGATTCGCAGATGGAAGCTGTAGGTCTTGAGCGCGCTGGTCGGGTTCTCGTCCACTTCGACGCGGGTCAGGGGCGTTTTGAAGCTCTCGACCTTCTGCCTTATGCTGATTTTGGCCTTCTCCAAATCCACCCTGGTCTGCTCGTTATCCGAGTCCAGGCTCATGGAGGTGCCCGCCAGGGCCTTGTTTATCTCGGCGCACATGGAGGCGAGGACCGTGGTTTTTCCGCAGCGCTTGCCGCCCATCATGAGTATGTTGACCTGTTTCATCACTCGGCTCCTTTCTCAGCCGCGGCCCCGGCGCCTTCGAGGAAGGCCCTCAGCCCGGACACCATCTCGTTGTAGGCCGCTATCAGCCTGTTCACAACGTCGAAGCGCTCGACGTCCTCCTTCCACAGCTTGGAGCTGAACTCCTGGAAGAAGGCGCCCCAGACGTCCGCCATGCTTATGAGGTAGCCGCCGGACAGGTCGATGGCGAAGGTAAGTCTGTCGTAAAACTCCTCTGCCGCCGCGTAAAACGCCTGGTTCGGCGTGCGGTAGAGCTTGGCCAGGTGGTAGCGCAGCTCGTCCTCGATGACGGACATGCGGGAGGTGAGGTAGAAATGTATGGCGTTCTCGCAGTTGCTGCGCTGGAAGGTGATGGTCGGCTTGGCGTACTCGGCGCACAGCGGGTTTATTATGTACATCTGCCGCCGCACCTCCTGGATGAGCTGCGCGCGGGTGTTGAACTCGAAGCGGTAGAGGAAGTCGAAGCCCTTGCGTATCTGGGCGTATTTCTCGTTGCCGGTGAGTATCTCGTCCATCATCGTCTTGAGCCACTCTATCATGTCGCAGTCCTCGTCCTGCGAGCCGCCATCCGCCTCGTTCGAGGAGAGCTGGCGCAGCTCCTGATACAGCGTGCGCACGAGGGAGCACTTGAACTGCCGCGTCTCCTCCTCCAGCACGTCGTCGATGGCGATGAAACGGTCTGTTATCTCGTTGCGGACGTAGTGCAGCATCTTCTCCCAGGCGTCCTCGCCCGTGAGCAGGCCGGTGCTGTTCACGATGGCCTTTATCTTTTCCGGCGTGGGGACGATGTTGTCGAGGTTGTTCAGGATGGCCTGGACGCTGTTCCAGAGCTTGGTGTTGGGCTTTTCCCGCTCCAGGCTCCAGTGGTGCATAGTCTCGCTCAGCTCCGCGGTCATGCGGTTGAAGCAGCGCTTGCCCTTCTCCGCCGCCTCCATGCCCAGCAGGCCGTGGGTATTCACCGGGCTGAGGGCGGGCAGCTTGTCGAGGAAGGCGCGCAGCTTCTCCTTCGCGGCCGCCTCCTTGGCGTAGACCGACTTCAGATAGGCCCCGTCTATGGCGTCCATGTTCTTCATCAGGGTGTTCAGCACGGGGATGGTGAAGTCGTCACGGACGGCGTCCTGGTCGCTCACGTCCACCACGCTGCTGCCGGCGACGGAGAACTTGGACTCGGTTATGCCGTTCAGGAAGGACTGGACGGTTTTGTCGTTCTGCCCGCGGTAGTGGTTCACGAGGTAGAAGAGCCACAGGCCCGTGTCCCTGTCGCGGAATTTGTCGCGCAGGCTGTTGTATAGCTCGATGTCAGACTCCTGCACACCGCTGATGGGCCGGGTGACGACGATGGCGGCGTCGCACTCCCTGTCCACGGTGTTGAGCATCATGTCCTCGATGCCGTACTTCGTGTCGCCTATGCCGACGGTGTCCACGAGGTGGACGCGGCCGATGTCCACGAAGAAGGGGCAGTAGATGTCCGCCCGGGCTACGGCGAGGTATTTGTAATAGAACTCCGCCTCCGGCGAGTCTACGTCCTTGCCGTTATTCTGGGCAACATAGGTCTTTATGAGCTGCGGGTCGGTCAGCGAAATTGGTGAGGAGCCGAAGAGCTCCTGTATCTCGCTGAAGTGCCGGACAATGTTCGTCAGATGCTTGAGGGCCGTTGCCTGGTTGGCATTGCCTTTCTCCACCTTGGAGGCGAGATAGTTGAGCCTTATATAGCCGATATCCTCGAACTTCAGGGGATAGTTATTCAGGTATGCCGGGTCTATTTCCATTATGTACGGCCTGACTATGTCCAGGAGCTCCGAGGGCTGGCGGAAGGTTATAGTGGCGCGCACGCTGCCCTTCGGCATCTCTGCGGAGTTGCAGATGATGGAGGTGGCGCCGGTGCAGCTGGTCGCGTCGTATGCGGGGATGATCTCATCGTCCAGGTCGCCCAGGGACTGCAGGAACTGGCTCTTGCCCTGGCGCTCCTTGCCGACGGTGGCGATGCTGATATAGTCGCGGTTGAAGCGCTTGACGCCGTCGCCCATGGCTGTGACGACCTGGTCCATGAGCTTAAGCAGCTCCACCTCGGAGGCATCCACGTCGTTGAATATTCTGCCATACTGCTCACGCAGCTTGTCGTCCTTGATATCCATGGACTCCATGACGAGCGAGGACGTGCCTCTGTATAGACTCTCCTTCAGCTTTTTCCAGGCCTCAAGGCGAGCTTCCAGCTCCTTCCCCTTCTCCTTCCGGGCCGCCAGTATGCGGTCTATCTGCTCCCTGATAGTCATAACGGTCCTCCCAAAGCACCGTCCGGGGTCGAAAGTCCCTCCAGACGCACTGTATTAATAGCAAATCGTGCCTTTTCCAGTATAATCATTTTCAATAATAATGTCAATCAAACTGCATTATTATTTAAACACGCCCTATCACTTCCGTCGGCATGTTTTTTCCGCAAAAAAGCCCCCGCAGAGATCTGCGGGGGCTTTTTCAGGGCTCCGCCTTTGCCGCATCCCTGCGCAGGAGCGGAGGGCGGAAGCGGAGGTATAGGGCAGCGCCGTCCTTTCTGAATAAGGGGTTGGGACTATTCCAACAAGCAATTTTGTATTTAGAGAACAAAGGGCTCCCTAAAGAAAAACTCGTAAGTGAGGCCACACTTGCTGTACTTGCTATTGCGCCCGTTGTATCTGTGACCTGCCGGGCGCTTTTTGTCGTTTCCTGCGGTCTGGATGGCTGGCCGTTGTATTCTTTGCATTTCTTTCAAAAAGGAGGCGTTTAGCAGACAGAATACGCTCTCGCAGGATTGGTAGTAGCAGAAAGGGAGATAGCCACCTGATCCACCCATGGAAAGGTGTGAAACTGATGGAATCTAACCCCCGCGGCTATGGTATGCCTGCGACATCAGCAAGAAACGACGTATCAACAGGATCAACGGGAATGCGGGCGAGCCGATGGGCCAGGCTGCTTGAACGTGATGAAATCCTTGCCCAGCGTGCCTATTGGCTGAAAAAGGACATCAAGCGGCCTGGAAAGGGCAAGCAGCAGCCCGCTACCAAGCAGAACAGTCCCACCGTGACCAAAATTCTGTCTTTGCAGGAGTATTGCGGCGACATTCTCAACTTCAAGACCAACTCCAAATCCTACAAGAACAAAAAGAAGTTGGAGAATGACCGTTAGAATTGCGTCATCTTCAAGAACGTCCACGAGCCGATCATTGAACGGTCCGTCTTTGAGCAGGTGCAGCAGAAACAGGGCAAAATCCGCAAGCGCCGCACCAACGAAGGCGAGCATAAAATGTTCTCCGTCCTGCTGGTCTTTGCTGGCTGCGGCAGCGATCTTCACTTTGTCTGGTAGATATTTGGAGCAGGTAGTGCCTGGTGAAATCCGTCGCCTGACGAAGTTCGCAAGTCTCTATTTGACGAATTTCTGAAAGCGTCGTAGACCGCCGCAAGCTCACGCCCCGGCTGCCGGGCGAGTTTGTTGAGAAAACCGAGGTTTTACATGCGGAAAAAACTGATGGTGTGTGGGAGCAGCGACTTCGCATCCACTATAACTGCGTGGGAGAAATCACGATTCCCAAAATGCCGCACCTGTCGGTCACTAATGTGACCGTCAACACCCGCAAGGGCGTGTTCGTCAACTACGCTCTAGTCAGAATTACCGGATGAAAACAAAAAAGACGAGTGTTCTTACAGCTTTTCAAAGGCTATAAGAACACTCGCCATGGAGCGGGTGAAGGGAATCGAACCCTCGTATTCAGCTTGGGAAGCTGATGTTCTGCCATTGAACTACACCCGCAATGCCTGAACAGTATAGCACACCTTCTCAGGCCTTGCAAGACATTTTTGCGATGACTGCGTCGGCAAATTCGTCCGTGCCCAGGCTGCCGCCCAGGTCTCGGGTGGTCGTGCCTTCGGCTATCAGGGCAAGGACGGCGCTCTCGATTCGCTCTGCGGCCTCGGTCTCGCCTATGTGGCGCAGGAGCATGACGGCGGAAAGGATAAGTGCCGTTGGGTTTGCGTCGTTCAGCCCCGCGTGCTTCGGCGCGCTGCCGTGGACCGCCTCGAAGATGGCGCAGTCCTTACCGATATTAGCGCTCGGCGCCAGGCCCAGGCCGCCGACAAGGCCCGCGCAGAGGTCGGACACGATATCGCCGTAGAGATTCGGCAGCACCATGACGTCGAAGGCCTCCGGCTTCTGCACCAGCTGCATGCAGGTGGCGTCCACGATCTTGTCCTCAAACTCTATCTGCGGATACTCCTCCGCCACGGCGCGCGCAACGTCGAGGAACAGGCCGTCGGTACACTTCATGATGTTCGCCTTGTGCACCGCCGTGACCTTTTTGCGGCCGTTCTTCACGGCGTAGTCGAAGGCGTAGCGCACGATGCGCTCCGAGCCCTTGCGCGTGATGAGCTTGATGCTCTCGGCCGCGTCCTCGCCCACCATGTGCTCTATGCCCGCGTAGAGGTCCTCCGTGTTCTCGCGCACGGTGACTATGTCCACGCCCTCATAGCGGCCCTTCACGCCCTTGAAACTGCGCGCGGGGCGGACGTTAGCGTAGAGGTCGAACTCCTTCCTGAGCGCGACGTTGACGCTGCGGAAGCCCGTGCCCACGGGCGTTGTGATGGGGCCCTTGAGCGCAAGGCCGTCGGCCCGCACGGAATCTATCGTCACCTGGGGCAGCGGCGTGCCGCAGACCTCCATCTGGGCCGCGCCCGCCTCGGCCACGTGCCACTCTATCTTTGCTCCCGAGGCGTCTACCACCTTCCTGGCCGCCGCGGCCACCTCCGGGCCTATGCCGTCGCCCGGGATAAGCGTTACTGCACGCATCATGCTTCCTCCTTCCCCGCCTGCTCGCGGGTGTAATTGAGCAGCCCGCCGGCCAGCAGGATATCCCGCTGCCGGGGCGTTATCGTCATCCTGACCTTTATCTCCCTGTCGCCGCAGCGGAGCGTGACACCTTCGCCGCGCGCGGCGGCGGCTATCTGCTCGTGTACGCGGTCTATCGTTATCTCGTCGCCTTCGGAGAGGGCGGCGTAGTCGGTCTCGTTTTCGAGGCAGAGGGGCAGTATGCCGTTATTTATGAGGTTTGCCCGGTGGATACGCGCGAAGCCGAGGGCGACGACGCCCTTGACGCCCAGATACAGCGGGGCCAGCGCCGCGTGCTCGCGGCTGGAGCCCTGGCCGTAGTTCTGGCCCGCGACGATGAAGCCGCCGCCGTTTTCCTTCGCCCGCGCCGGGAACCCGGCGTCGCAGGGCGTGAGGCAGAATTCGGACAGATACGGCACGTTGGAGCGGTAGGGCAGGAGTTTCGCGTTCGAAGGCATGATGTGGTCCGTCGTGATGTTGTCGCCCAGCTTTATGAGCACCTTGCCCTCTATCGTCTCCGCAGGGGCCTGGGCCTTCGGGAAGGGCTTTATGTTCGGGCCGCGCACGACCTCTACCGCATCGGGGTCGGCCGCGGGCGCGAGGACCATACTGTCGTCCGCCGCAAAGCGCTCGGGCAGGGCGGGCTTTTCTACGGGCGCCCAGGTCTCGGGGTCGGTGAGGACGCCGGTAATGGCGGAGACAGCCGCCGTCTCCGGGCTCACGAGCCAGACGCTGGCCGAGGCGGTACCGCTACGGCCGCAGAAATTGCGGTTGAAGGTGCGCAAGCTGACCGCGTCCGTCGCCGGGGCCTGGCCCATGCCTATGCAGGGGCCGCAGGCGCACTCAAGCACCCTCGCGCCCGCCGCTACCATCTTCGCCAGCGCACCGTTCGATGCCAGCATGGTCAGCACCTGCCGCGAGCCCGGGGAGATGACAAGGCTCACATTCGGCGCGACGGTGTGACCGTCCAGTATTTCCGCCACCTTCATCATGTCTGCGTAGGAGGAGTTCGTGCAGCTGCCGATGGCGACCTGGTCTATTTTGATGCCGGCTTTCTCGCTGACCGGCGCGACGTTATCCGGGCTGTGCGGCATGGCGACGAGCGGGTGCAGGGCCGAGAGGTCGATGCTTATCTCCTCGTCGTACTCCGCGTCCGGGTCGGGCATAAGCTCCGACCAGTCGTCCTCCCTGCCCTGGGCCTTGAAGAAGGCGCGGGTGACCTCATCGCTGGGGAACACGGTGGTCGTAGCGCCCAGCTCCGCGCCCATGTTCGCTATAGTCGCGCGCTCGGGGACGGAGAGGGTCTTGAGCCCCTCGCCCGAGTACTCCATTATCTTCCCCACGCCGCCCTTGACGCTCAGGCGGCGGAGCACCTCCAGGATGACGTCCTTGGCCGTGACCATGGGCCTGAGCGCGCCTGTCAGCTCGACCTTGCATATCTTCGGCATGGCGAGGTAATAGGCCCCGCCGCCCATGGCGACCGCGACGTCCAGGCCGCCCGCACCGATGGCGAGCATGCCCGCCGCGCCGCAGGTGGGCGTGTGGCTGTCCGAGCCCAGCAGGGTCTGCCCGGGAACGGAGAAGCGCTCAAGATGCACCTGGTGACATATGCCGTTGCCCGGGCGCGAGAACCAGATGCCGTGCTTTGCCGCGACGGTCTGGATATACTTATGGTCGTCCGCGTTCTCGAAACCGGACTGGAGCATATTGTGGTCTATATAGGCCACGGAGCGCTTGGTCTTGACCTGCTCCGTACCCATGGCCTCCAGCTGGAGATAGGCCATGGTGCCCGTCGAATCCTGCGTCAGGGTCTGGTCTATTTTTATGGCTATCTCGCCGCCGGGAGTGAGATCCCCGGAAACCAGATGAGCCGAGATGAGTTTTTGTGCTGCGTTCATGCCTCTTCCGCCTCCATCTGCTTATATACGCTCCAGAGCTCGCCGTCGCCTATATTCGTGACGCGCCCGGCCTCGTATTGGTCGTCCACCCAGTTTTTGAGGATGTGGACTATCTCCTCCGT
Organism: uncultured Eubacteriales bacterium; assembly: GCA_900544295.1. GTDB lineage: Bacteria > Bacillota > Clostridia > Oscillospirales > Oscillospiraceae > Scatomorpha > Scatomorpha intestinigallinarum. Next base: position 74,256 of record UQUO01000002.1, read on the forward strand.
CTTCGCCACGGGGCGGCCCAGCTTCTGCGTCAGCCAGACGGCTATGCCCGCCGCGCCCGAGTTGCGCGAGATGCCCACGCGGGGCGGGCTTTTGAGTATCTTGCGCGTGTCGAAGATGCTGTATATCTCTTCATCCTTCAACAGGCCGTCGGCGTGGATGCCGGCCTGGGTGGTGTTGAAGTTCTCGCCCACGAACGGGGTGTTCTCCGGGATGTGATAGCCCAGCTCGCGCTCGTAGTAGTCCGCGATGTCGCGGATGACGGTGGGGTCCATGCCGTCCAGCGTGCCGCGCAGCTGGGCGTATTCGATGACCATGGCCTCCAGCGGGGTGTTGCCCGTGCGCTCGCCTATTCCAAGCAGGGAGCAGTTCACCGAGGATGCGCCGTAGAGCCAGGCCGTTGCAGAGTTCACGACGGCCTTATAAAAGTCGTTATGCCCGTGCCACTCCAGGAGCTCGGCCGGGAAGCCGCCGTAGTTGCGCAGGCCGTAGACTATGCCCGGCACGCTTCTCGGCATGGAGGCGCCCGCATAGGGAACGCCGTAACCCATCGTGTCGCAGGCGCGTATCTTGATGGGGATGCCGCTCTCGGCCATGAGGTCGCTTATCTCGTGCGCAAACGGCACGACGAAGCCATAGAAATCAGCGCGCGTGATGTCCTCGAAGTGGCAGCGGGGATATATGCCGGCGTCCAGAGCGTCCTTTATAACGGCGAGATAGCCGTCCACCGCCTGGCGGCGCGTCTTCTTGAGCTTTTTATATATATGATAGTCCGAGCAGCTTACCAGGATGCCGCACTCGCGCAGGCCCAGGTCGCGCGCTAGCTTGAAGTCCTCGAGGCTGGCGCGTATCCAGCCCGTTATCTCAGGGAACTCATAGCCCAGCTCCTGGCACATGCGCAGGGCCTTGCGGTCCCGCTCGCTGTACACGAAGAATTCCGATTGGCGGATGATGCCCTTCGGCCCGCCCAGCTTGTGCAGGTATTTGTAAAGCTGGACTATCTGCTCCGGCTCATACGGCGCGCGGCTCTGCTGGCCGTCCCGGAAGGTCGTATCCGTTATCCAGATGTGCTCCGGCGGGTTCGCCGGTGTCAGGCGGAAATTGAAGGTGCATTTCGGCACCTCACTGTAGGGGAACATGTCGCGGTAGAGGTTCCCCGTCTCTCTGTCCTGGAGGCTGTATTTGTACTCGCACTCCATGAGGACGTTGTTTTTGCTGCTGAGCTCTATCATGCCGCCGCTCCTCTCTCCAAGAGTCTGCAACCATTATAACAGCTAAAATGAAATTTGCAAGTATCATCTTTGCATCTTGCAATACTTTTCTGGCCACTTTCGCTATATTTTTGTCAATATCTGATTTTTGTTGCAAGTTGTATCTTAATATCTTGCATTTTGACGCAAGAAACCGCCGGACTGGAGGGAGTCCGGCGGTTGGAAAAGAGAAACGGCCATGGGTGGGCCGTTCCTCATGATCCCGGTACTTGAGGCGCTGGCCCTTATGTTCGTAGTTCTTGTTCTCATATTTTGTAAAATTGTATCATATTTATTTGTTTTGTCAAGTCTTCATATTTAACAAGTTAACAGAGAAGAACAGGAGCGCTTCCACGCTCCTGTTCTCAAAAAAGTCATCAGAGCAGCATAATACCCGCGTTTTTGCAGGTTTCGATGGTCTCTTCGTCCCAAACGGAAGCCTGGACCTCGCCTATATGCGCCTTTCCCAGCATGAGCATCGACATTCTCGACTGGCCGATGCCGCCGCCTATGGTGAGCGGCAGCTCGCCGCTGAGCAGCATTTTATGGTACATTAGCTCTCGCCTGTCGTCGCAGCCGGAGATGGTCAGCTGCCTGTCAAGCGCGGCGGGGTCTACGCGGATGCCCATGCTCGAAAGCTCAAACGCGCAGTCCAGCGGCTCGTACCAGACCAGAATGTCGCCGTTCAGGCTCCAGTCGTCGTAGTCGGGTGAGCGGCCGTCGTGCGGCTTTCCGGACTTCAGCGGCGCGCCGATGCCGATTATGAAGGCAGTGCCGTGCTCCCGCAGATACTCGTGCTCCCGCTGCTTGGGCGTGAGTTCCGGCCAGCGGTCCTCCAGCTCCTGCGCCGTGACGAAGCTGACGGAGCGCTTGATCTTTCCCAGGCAGGTCAGGGCCGGGTAGATGGCCTGGAGCGTGTCCTGCGTGTCGCACATCGCGCCGACGATGTCCATGACCGTGCTCTTCAGGTAGTCGATGTTGCGGTTTTCTGGCAGGATGACCTTCTCCCAGTCCCACTGGTCCACATAGACGGAGTGGAGATTATCCAGTTCGTCCTCGTCGCGCCTGATGGCGTTCATATCCGCGTAGATGCCCTTGCCGGGGTAGAACTCGTAGCGCTTCAGGGCCAGGCGCTTCCACTTGGCCAGGGACTGCACCACCTGCGCGTGCGCGCCGGTGTGCGCTATGTCGAAATCCACGGGCCGCTCCCAGCCGTTCAGGTTGTCGTTCAGGCCGCTCTTGCCCTCGACGAAGAGCGGGGCCGAGACACGGAAGAGATTCAGCACCGCGGCAAACCTGTCCTCAAACAGGCGCTTCATGAGGCCGATGGCCTTCTGCGTGTCGTAAACCGAAAGTATGCTCTTGTAACCCGCGGGTACACGTGTGTTCATAGTTCCGACGCTCCATCCGTAAGTAAGTTGACGATCTTGCCGTACATTATCTCCGCATCCCGGCGGAAGCGCTGCTCTATATCCTGCGCGCAGGCCTCGTCAGAGACGAGGACCGTCATATTGATGATGTCCCCCTCCCCATCCGAGAGCGAGAGCTTCACGAAGCAGCCGTTTTTCTCAACCCTGTGCTCTGTGACGATGAGCGCATCGCGCTTCATCTGGGCCGCGATGGGCTTTATAAGCCGCTCAGCCTTGGTGCGGACGGAGTACGGCAGGCTGGACTCAGTGGCGGCGCAATTTCTGTCGCCCTTCTCGGTTATCATGTAGCGGCCGTTTTCGAGCTTGTCTATGTGCCCGGTGTCCACAAGGTCCGCGAGGCACTGGGAGTATTCAAACCAGCTCACGCCGGTGTCGCAGAAGCAGAGCTCGGTCAGCGTATCCCCGTCCACCGGCCTCGGCAGGCGGCGGAGGATGAAAAGTATCAGGAGCTTTGTGTCAAGCTCGCCGTGGATAAACCCGAAGTTGTCCATTTTCGCCCCCCTCTCTCATGTTCAGCACATTATATCACACATTTCCGCCGCGGTACAGATTATTTATTTTCACAAGCGGCGGCGCGGCGCATAGACTGTAATGAAGTCCGCTTCAAATCTTCTCAGAGGAGGAAACAACATGGCAGACAGGGTTTTGCCCGGCCCGGTGGACAGCGCGGCCTGCATCCGGGAAGCCGTCTGCGTCCACACCAAGAAAATTTTTGATTCTTGCAGGGAAAGAGACTGACCGTTTTAAAAACAAGCGCCAGAGGCAGCCGCCCCCGGCGCTTTTCTTAATGCCATGGTGTTTTTGCAAGCGAGCTTTCCTTGTACCCGGCTGCATAATGGAGCTGGTCCTTCTGCGCCGTACTCAGCGGCAGACTGTTGATATAATCCCACACGCGCTGCTGCTTTCCGTCTCCGGAGAAGTCGCTTATAGCACGCAGGAAGGCCACATACTCATATGTGTCGATGCCTTTGCTGCGCGCCGCCTGGTACTTCTCGTAGGCGCTGTCGGACATTATCGCCGAAAGCGCGGCGTCCTTGTCCCTCTCGCTCAGCGGCATCTCCGCAATCGCCAAATACCGCTCGACGGTGGAAGCATCCTCAGGCATGGCGTCAAGTGTTTCCGCCGCATCAACGGCCGCATCTGACTTCATTCCGGCACTGTAGAATTCCAGATAGTCGTCAAGCGTCCCGTTCTCCCTCTGCTCAAGCGCGTCGGTCAGGCTGAGCCCGGACTCGATAGCGTCCGTCAATTTGGAGTATTGTGAGGGATTACCGCTCTCTGTGGTCGCGTCCGTTCCCATGATCGTACCTATGGCCGCGAGCTTTTCCTCGTCGGTGAGCCCGTCCAGCTTGTCTATTGCACCGTACTGCTGTACCTGCGACACGCTTTTTTTGCCATCCTCCGGCTCAAGAGAATACAGTGCCTCGGTTATCCGGGCTGCGTTGCCGGGGCTGACGCCCGCATCAACGAGTTTGTTGTACCGTTCAACTCCATATTTGCTGTTGGTGACCACGCCCATGATGCCGTCCCAGTCTACACCGCGTCGCAGCATGTCGTCAATAGACTCGTCATAGTCATCGGTTATGAGGTTGCTGTACAGCGTCGCCTTGAGCTCGTCGGATATATCCAGGGCAGATATCTTCTCGCGTTTTATGTCATTTGCGCTCTGCGTCTCCGTTTTCTCCGTACCCTTGATATCCATTACCACGTCGAAGGCATCATAAGCGTCGATGCCGCCGCCGAGCAGCGCGGCATAGGCGGCAGTCTGCTTGGCCGTGAGGCGGCTGAAGCCCCTGTCTATCCACTCCTGCCCGCCTTTCGTGGAGGTCGTTCCGAAGACCATGGCTGTCAAAGCATCTTTGACATTCCTCTCCACAGGGTACTTGAGCGTAGGATTACCCTCGGCGTCTTCGCCGTATACGCCCCCTTCAGCCACAGCGTTCACGCCCTTTACGAACTTTGACAGCTGCCCTCCTCCGAACGGCAGCAGCAGGTATGCCAAGGGGTCTTTAAACGCCGACTGTATAGGCAGGCGCCCGCCGTCGAACACAGGTCCGCCTATGAAAGGCAGCTGACCGCCCAGCTCTTTCCCGAAGTTCGCAAGCGCCGTCGCCGCGTCAGTCCTTTCCGTTGCTAAGGAAACGTCATTACCGGTTATCATGTCCACGGCCAGCTCAATGGTGTTCGGCAGCGCATAGCCAAAGAGGTCTCCCGAAAGCTCATTGAGCATATTCAGTGGGTCTAGCGCCGGGCGGCGTCCGACTATTGCCTCATAGAGTTCATCATACAACCAGGCTCCGAGCATGAACTTGAGCAGAGCCACGGCAAGCGACTTTTTGCCCCGTTCCTTGAGATTCCTGGGCAGGTCCCTATACAGGTATGACAGCTGGTTGTTTACCTCGACCTGGAACTGCGTGAATAGCTTTGTAAAGGGATTGCGGGACTCGAATATCGTGGGCAGCGCGCCCTTGCTGCGGTCTGCAATGAGGCTGGCCGCAAAGCTGTCCGCCTCCTCCATAGCCGCTGTCTCGCTCATGCCCAGCTTGAGATTAGAATTGTACCGCGCGCGGACCACGGTCTCGGAGGTAAACATGTCTATCCATTCCATTGGCCTTGTGAGGACCTTTGAGGCATCCTGCGTCCAGCTAAGCACGAGAGGATCAGAGCCTATGCGGTTGGTCAGGAAGTCTGATTTGGTTTTGAAGCCGTCGTCCTTGACCATCGCACTCAGCGTGTCGCGCATGCTTGTCAGGATGTCCCCAGCGCTCACCTCGGCCCAGGCCTGAGATATCGGGATGAAGTTCGTAAGCCAGGAGCCGGGGTTTACTGCCACCATGTTCGCGGCCACTCGGTTTTCAAGGGCTTTCGAAAAGTTGTAGAAGTCCCGACCTGCAAAAAACTCTATGCCTCTGTCCGCCGCACTGCGCTTGTTCGCCAGGAGGTTGGTATATTCCTCTATGTTGTTGACATAGTTTGAGAGTTCATACCTTCCCTCCTCCTGCTTCTTTCGTACCGCCTCATCTTTCTGCTCCTCGGTCAACCGGGAATCAGCCCTTATCTCGTCTACCTGCGCCTGTATACCCGGCTCAGAAGTTCGGTATCGTATCTGCGAGGCCAGAGCCCGGAGCCGCTGTATATCGTCGGTGTGATAGATGACATCGCTCACGCCCTCGATATACCGGTCGAAGCCCTGCACCGCGTCAAAGGTGGTGTCGAAGCCCTGTCTCTGCATGATATTCCCGACCCAGCGTATGCCGGGCTTAAAGGTGTGCGTCAGGCCGCTTATGGATGTGGGCAGAGCGTTCACTTCCGTGTTTACGTCCAGCCCCTTGCCGACGAGCGCGGCCAGGCGGTCCTTCAGCGGCACATCCTTCATATCTGCGGCCTTGAAGGCACGGCCGAGCAGGCTTTCCCCCTTAGCATCATCAAAATGCGGGAAATATCCGTGCCGGTAGTCCACAGGCTCATAGCCGTTTCGTATGCGTACCTGGTTCATCAGCGAGAACAGCTCGTCATAGATTTTCCGGAACTCCTCGACGGCAGCCGTAATTTTCTCCTTGTCCAGGCTCGGGCTTTTGGCCCAGAGGTCGTCCACCAGCGCGCGCCACTCGCTCAGGCTGTGGCCGTTGCGCCAATCGCTGCCCCCTCGTTTGAGCTGCTCCTCTATCATGGAGATGTTGTCCAGGGCCTCGCCGTATATCTGCACAGCCGCGGCCTCGCTCACCGCATCGCCCTTGCGGGCCTTTCTGTCAAGGTCGAGTTCTCTCACTCTGTCGCGCAGCTGCGTCTTGTATACCGTGCGGCGCGCCTCGTTCTTGTGTACCGGCGTGAAATATGTCTCGATGATCTTCTCCGCCGTCGGGCCGTCAAAAACATAGCGGGCGTTCCGCTCCTGTGTCTCGCGCATATAGGACGCGCCGCGGCGCTTGTCCTTCATCCGGCTTGCGCCCGCCAGTATGTCGTCAGCCTGTGCGCGGAGAGCAGCGCGCCGCTTTGTGTTGAATTCCTTCAGAGCGCCGGCGAAGGCCTCATATTCCCGCTTGGCCGCGTATATTTCCGCAATGCCTGCGCGGTTTGCGGTGGACGGGATGTCTTCGGCGCTGATCTCCCCGCGCATGAGCTTCCCAAGCAGCTGCCTGTCCCTGTCGCTCAGGAGGTTGCGCCGCACGGCGCGCTCATAGGCCCGCCGCGCCTTTTTGCCCTCATCCCATAGTCTTTTTACCCTGTCCAGCTCTCCCTCAGTCGGGCCGGTTTCGGCTATCTCCAGTAGTCGCTCAAGCTCCGCCCGCTTGGCGTCCTGCTCAAGTGCTATCTGCCGGACCGTGCGCAGGCTCTCATAGGCGCGGCCAATCTGCTGCTTGAACTCATCATAGGCCCAGCGTTTATATTCCGCAGCGTCGGGGCCGTAATACTCGTCGAGCGTTCGCTCCGAGATACGTATACTGTCGGCGACATCTGCAATACGCTCAAGCTGGTCCGTTGGATTTGTAATATCTTCCGGAAAGAATCCCGGCGCCATCTCGCTCAGTTCACCGTAAACCTGATCCACACCGCGCCCATCTTCACTTATGCGCAGACGTCCGAACTGTCTTTTCCTCCAGTCGTTGAAATCCGCTATGTCGCTTTTAACTGTCTCGCTAACTCTTATTGGCGTGGTCCGGAGGTAGTCAAGTATGGGCTTGTTTTCGCGGTAAAACTCATCGTCTCTTATGATACCGTTGGCATAGGCTTCCTCGAACAGCTCGGCGCCGCTTTCCTCAGATACGGTCCCTTCGCGGAAATATTCGTCCGCTATCTGCTCGGCTATCGGGCGCAGCTCGCTCCGGCCCGCGTGATACGGCACGCCCAGGCTCTTCCCGAGGTCATTCACCAGGCGCGAGACGCTTCTCTTATACTCTGTCTGCGCTTTTTTGGGAAGCGCCAGCAGCGCAGTGTTCGCCCTGACACCAGCCTTGAAGCCGTACTTCTCCGTCAGCCAGCGCTGGTATTCCGCCTCGTCCTCGGGCGAGAGCTCCATACGCTCCACAGCCTCAGGCTCTGACTCGAGCAACGAAGCAAGCTCGTTCTGCTCCATCTGGTACGCGCCCTGCACAGGCTCGATGTCCGTTTGCTCAAGAGGCACAACGGCGCGCTTGCCGCTGTCCTTGTTCCAGAAGGATACGACAAGTCTGTCCCGCGGAGCGAGGCCAACTACGAAGCCATAGTTTCCCTGCTCTTTGGAGCGCACCCAGGTCTTGTACGGCATTATCTGCACGCCGTCTATCTCGGGATACCCCGCCGCCTTCGCCGCATGCTCAGTCTCCAGCCAGTAGGGATTCCCCCGGAAGTAGTCAGGTACGACCTCTTTGTCCGTGGTTTCGTCTACACTATACCGCTCCGGCTGCGCCGCGCCCACTACCTCGTCAAACGGCACGCCCTCGATGTTGACGTCATTTCCGCTGTATGTTATACTGCCCATAGAACCATGACGCAGAAGCCGCTGGGACGCTATTGTAAGCCCAGCCGAGCGAAGAAGCGGAATGGTTCTTTTTTCGTCTGCAAACAGGATTTCGCTCCTGCGCAAATAGTTGGCGGCGTTGCTTCTGGTATAAGCGCTGTTTATTTTCTGCATGTCATTTACAAGCAGCCGCCCTTCGATAGGCCGCAAATCCAGCACAGCCATGATCGGCTTACCGTTTTGAGCGCGCAGGCTGCCCATTATTGTCAGGCGCGAATTCCGCCCTCCACGCCCTTCCCCTGCGCTCTTTGCTATAAGCACCGGGTCGTCCAGAATTTCCGGTATGCGCTTTATTTCGCTGAGCGTCATTTCCGGGTGCGCGTCCAGTATGGCATTAATTTTCTCGCTGCGCAGGTAGATATCCTGCTCCATGGCCCCCAGCCCCTGCAGCGCCTCGCCCGTCGAGCCCAGTACAAACACCTCGCCGCCCGGCCTGCCGTCCCTGTTCCACAGTTCCAGCTCTGCTGCGTACTCCTCGTCAACGCTGTACCGCTCTGGCTCATCCTCCGAATACCTGTTGTTGACGCTCTCCCCGGCGTCGCTTTCACTGTCGGCAAGCTCATTCCAGGGAGCACCATGTATGTTGACGTAGTCGTCGTCGTATGATATGCTGCCAATAGGACCATACATGGTATCATACGAAGGCAATTGGAGCCGGACTCCCTGTAACCATGTATTGGTTCTTTTTTCTCCCTCTTTGACAGGCAGAGCATTCTCTGCTACACTACTCGTGGAGACGGTTGCAGTGCTGCTGTCGGTTCCCGGCGACGGGTTCTTGGCTTTCACTGCAGTCGTCTCTTTTTCTTCTGTAATATAGCCAACGCCGTTCCGCTCCGCAGGCGGCCCGGTACGGTTGCGCGTGGCCGCCTCAGTTTCTCCGGTGTCCATGCCCGTGCGTTCAGCGACGGTCACGCGCGCTGCATCCGCGAACCGCTCCGCATGAGCTCCGAAGGCGTTGATGCCCGCATAGGCGTCGGCGTAAATTTCCTGGAGTATCGAGGCGAAGTATGTGTCCATGAGCGCCGGGTCATACTCCGCGCCATCCGGCACGTCGTATACGCCGCGCAGCCGCTCTATGTACACCTGAGCAACACGCCGGAATTCGTCCTCGCCGTACCGCTCGATGATGCGCTGCTTTACATCCGCGTCAAGCCCCGGAGTGTTCGCCGCCAGATCGTGATATACCTCATGTGCGGCTATCTGCGCCGCGGAATAGCCCGCATTGTCCGCCTGCACATAGATGCCCCCAGGCGTCCAAACGCCGCGCACAGCGCGCGTCTTGCCCACTGCGCGCACCTGTATGTTCCCGGCAACGAAGGTTACCCGCTGGCCCGTCCGCCTGTATACGTCAGCCGAGACCGCTCTCAGCTCATCATCATAGGCCGCTTCCGGGATCACCTGAAGCGAGCGCGCCTCTGTGCCGTTCTCAAGGCCGAGGCTGGCGCTGCTTACTCTTTCGAGCCGTAGACCTCGGACACGAGCCTGTCGAGCAAGAGCTGTTCCGACCTGCTGAGTGGGGCGGGCGGCTTGCTCTGCGCCTCGAGCCAGCTCTCCAGCTTCGACTCCGGCACGCTGACCAGAAAACCGTCCTCCGTCTCCATCTGATACCTGGTTTCTCCGTTGCTGCCATTCTTGTCCCTGCTGTCCATTCTGTATGCCTCCATTCATTATTTCTTCCGCCGTGGGTAGTATAATATTCCCTTCGGCGTTTATTTCAGGCGCAGTTGTGCGCGGAGCTTCCATGGTTGGCCCTTCCGTTGCCCCAGCCTCAGCTCGCAGTGAGAAGTCGCCGGCGGTATCAGCCGTCGGCAAAACGATGCCGCCCGCCTCCGCGTAGGCCTGGTCCTCTATCGGGGCCCTCACTGTCTCGGGCGTGGTCTCCTCAGTTGCCCGGCCCGCCGTCAAGCGGCGGATCACGCCGTCTGCGCGCTCCGTGTTCGCGGCCGCCTCCGGCGTCGTGTCTGCCGTATCGTTTTCCGCAGCCGCCTCGGCACGCCCGCGGAAGAACGCGCGCGCCATCGTTCGCTGACGGTTTATCTCAGCCATGATAGCCGTGTCGCCGCCCGCGTCCGGGTGATACTGCCGCGCGAGTTCACGATACCGTGCCTCGACCTCCTCGAGCGTGTTCGCACCCTCAAAATAGTCTACACCATTATCGGCATATCCGTCCATATCCCGGAAGGAAAAGCCCGCCGGCCGCCGCGCGTAAGCAATGGCCGCCGGTCCCTCTATTATTCCCGCGCTCAGAGCGCCCAGGAGGAACGCATACGCCGCGTCCTCAAAGTCGGCCTCATATTCCTCGTCGAAGATTATGGCCGCAAATGCGGGCTCCAGCAGCTCCTGCAATCCCTCTTCCGTGCCTTCTGATATCATGCTGCCCAGCAGCCGTGCGGCCGTGCTGCCGCTCACCGTGCGTGCCACACGGCCCAGTGCGTTGTCCAGGCCTGCGATTTTGGCGGCGACGCGCCCGGTGCCGCTCTTGCTCAATGCGCCAATACCGCCAAGCAGATATTGCAGCGCGCCCTCGCTTGCGCCGACGAGCGTCGCATAGTTCTGCGCCGCCTCTGAGCTGTAGCCCTCGTTCAGCTTCTGCGTATAGGCGTTGCCGCCCGCGGAGGCGCCAAGTGTTGCAGCGCCCGTGGCCCTGCCCACGGCTGCTGCCGTTCCTGCCGACAGCCCCGCCGCTCCGAGTGCCCAGCTGCCGAGCGCGCTGGCAAGAATACTCGGAGCCATGTTCGAGAGTGTTGTGCCCAAGGTATAGAGTGTCCCGAGCACCGGGCTCTTCTCCTGTGCTTCCTGCTGTATGAGTTGTGAGGTGATCTGCGTCGACGATACTGGCACGGCCTCACGCTGGAATAGTTGCCGTATGCCGCTGCCGAACTGATCCAGGCCGGCGGGTATCCAGTAGAGCGCCTTCCCCAACGCGCCCAGCTCCTCATATTGAGCCGCACCTTGCCGTTCGGTCAGCGCAGGGCCCATATCTTCAAGGAAGCGGTCAGCGGCCTCTTTGCCTTGGGAGGCGTAGAGATAGTTATATATTTTTATCTCATCCTCAGTGAGGTACTGATATCTCCTGAGTGCTACTGGCGCGCCGCTTGGGTCTGTTGTGTGCTCGTTTCTGTATCGGGCATTGTCGATGTCGTTTATATACTCGTATCGCGTGTCATCAGTCACAGACGCCGGGCTCGAGAGGCCAGCATAGTCCTCCATGAGAGCCAGGGAGCTGTAATACTGCATCTTGTTCTGGTTCTCCTCGGCCCGGAGCTTCTTTATCCGCTCGGCATTCTGCTCGATTTGGGCCTCGATAGGGGCAGCCGCCGAGCTTGGGCTCGTCCCGCTCATCTCGTAGACCCGGATAAGGTTGGCCTGCCGCTGCAGGCGGCTGTTCTCATCCTCAAGCCTCTTGGCCTCCGCCGCGGCCGCGTCGGCTCTCTCCATGCCCCCGCTGAGGATATCCCGATACCGCTCAACCCCCGCGCTGTACTTGTCCTGCACGCGGTTGATGTCGTTCACAACGCCGTTGTAGTCGGCTATCATTTTTTCATAGCCGGCATAGAGCTCATCATAGGCGGCTGCATCCTCCGCGGTTTTCACAGTAGTCTGGAGATTCTTGAGCCGATTTTCAGTGTTGGCGATGCTGCCGCTCAGTTCTGTGAGCTTTTTTTCATAGCTCTCAAGCTGACCGCTCCACGCTTTCAGTCCCAGCTCTGCGTCCCCGGTGCTGCTCCAGCTGTCCGGGGACTTTATCGCCTCGACACCCCCGCGACCGGAAAATTTGCCGAGAATGTTCTCAACACTTTTCCCCCCGCCGCTTGGCGTGGCGAAGCTGGGAAGCAGATCTTTTGTGCTTTCTTTGGATTGTGACGGCCATCGCGCAGCGCTATCTTCATCGTTTTTATTGGCGACTTGAGGAAGAGAATGGTTTATCATACGGTCAAGCCGCTCCATAACGGAACTACCGGCCCCGCTGCTTGCGGTGCCGGTTCCGTTAATCATGCGGTCGAGTCGTTCTTGTACGCTGGACATGTTAAACTCCTTTTATCAGTTGCCATAGCCCATGGAGCTAATCAGGTAATCCGCTTCGTCCTCAGTTATAAGCCCCTCCAGAAGTGCGTTTTTAATCATGACTCCATATTGCCTGGGCAAGCCTACAGCCGCACCGGGGCTGATATTCTTGAGCGCATTGTTGTAGCTGGCGAGGATATCCTGTGCCGCAGCAGACATATTGTTCGGGTCAAATGTATTACCCGTCTGAGAGGTGGAATAATATCCGCTCGGCGCCGGGAGCTGTATGCCGAGATCCTCCAGCCCGCGGTAATCGCCGTAGCTGGCCCCGAGTTGGGCCATGTCAACGAGCGTGCCGAAGTCGTTGGTCTGGTCGTTAATTTCGTCGAGCAGCTGCCCGTAGTAAAAGTCGCGGTCGGTGTTGTACTGCTGCAGCTCCGCCAGATACCGCTCGAGCTCCTGCGCGTCCATGTTCAGCCCCGCCTGCAGGTTGTTCCCTAGCATATTGTAGCGGTCGAGCCACGCGCCGTAGTCGAAGTCGCGGTCCGTGTTGTACTGGTTCAGGTCCGTGAGGTACTTGTTGTAGTCGCTGGCCTCCTGTCCCTGGACCACACCGAGGTCGGAGAGCAGCATGTTGTAGTCGTTGAGGTACTTCTGATAGGCAAGCTGCTGGAGCTCCGGTATCTTGTCCGTGAGCTGGGCCGCGTAGTAGTTGCCCGCCTGGGACGCCGCCGTCTGCGCGTAGCTCGAAGGCAGGCCGCCGCTCGCGGCCGCCGCCGCGCCCAGCGCATCCTCCGCCGCCCGGTCGCCCTCGCGTATGTAGGCCTTGCGGTACTGGCTGTACAGCGGGTCCGTGTCCGGGTCATAGGCGAAGTCCTCGCGCCCCAGTATCTCATCAATGAGGCCGAGGATGGTGTCGTCCCAACGGTTCGTGTACTCCGGCGCGGGGCCGTAGGTGAAGTCGCCGTAATTGAGCATCTGATCATACAGATCGTTCACCGTGCCCGCGTTGCTGCCGCCGGGGAAGCTCGGGGCCTCGGGATACTCGAACATGTCCGGGCTCAGCGGCTCGAGGTAGAAGCTGCCGCCGTCTGCTCCGCCGGCATAGCTGCCATAGCTGCCGCGCACGCTCTCAGCGCCCAGGTTGGCAAGCTGCCGTTCGGCATCCGTCGTCGCGTTGTGCCAGTCGCGCTTGTAGCTCAGCAGTGACATGCCTGCATCCGGGTTGCGCTGTGCCAGCGAGAGGTCGGCGTCCGAGAATTCGCCGAGCAGCCCGCTCTGCTGTGCCGCCTGGCGGAACTGGTCGTAGGTGTACCGGCTTTTGGTCGTCGGTGATTTGAGTGTAGATATAGCCATGTTGCCTCCTTACTGCCGGCCCGGCGTGCTCCTGAGCTCGCTGCCTATCGAGTCCTCGCGTGTCAGGCTGTACAGCCTCCAGCCGCCCGTACCGGTGATCTTGATCTTGTAGTGGTCACAGCGCCGCGGCACCAGCGGGAGATAATAGCTCCGCAGCACCTGGCTCTCTATGGTGTTTATCTCTTCCCACGTCCCGCTCGAGTCGAACATCATCCAGAAGGTCACGCTCGCCCCGGCGTCGATGGAAATGCGGACCTGCAGCTTTGCTATCTGCTTTTTGTTCGGATCGTTGTCCACGAACTCCCCGAACTCCACCATGCTCTCCACCGGGCTCTCAATAGTCGCCCCATCCGGGATAGAGCGCGGCCGCCCGTTGAGCCAGAGGGTGCCGTCCGCGTCGAGGAAATACAGGTCCGAGTCCCATGCGAAGCCGAGCGCCTGCGTGTCGTCCTCGCGCTCCCAAATGCCGAGTCGCGTGTCGTAGACGAAGAGGCTCCAGTCCCCCGCCTCGTTCTGCATTGAGACGTAGTATTTGAGCCCGTCGCTGCCGGCCACGGCGTTGTGGTAGCGCTCGACCCCGAAAGCGGAGGCCACGCTCTGCGGCGTGCCGCCGGAGTAGGCCACGATGCCCGCCCGCGTGAGGAAGAAAAGCGTCTCGCCCGCTATGGCCAGCGAGAGGCTGCTGCCGGCCTCCACGCCCAGCGAGGCACTGCCCATCACCTGAAAATTGGAGGGCGCCGAGCCGTAGACCTTGTAGATCATCTCCTCCTTGAAGAATATCGCGTAGCCAAGGTATGAGAAGCAGGCCGTGAAGTCGCCGGCGCTGCCCACCTGCACGGCGTAGCTGTCCGTGCTCAGGCCGTCGAACACGTTCCAGTTTGTCGGGTCGCCGAGCTTGCTGGCGTATATCGTGTCCCCCTTGCAGCCCCAGAGGCGGTTTTCGTTCTCGCAGAGGAAATCTATCTCGGGCATCTCGCGCGAGAGCGTGAGCGCCGTCTCCGCGTCCCCTCCGTCGTTTATCACGAAGCTATTCTCGTAGAACACAAGTTTCGTCGCAGTGACCTCGCGGACGATGATGGTCTTGTTGTTCCCGGGGTGCACCGTGGCCCCGCTTATCGTTATGCCGTCGCCGGCCTTGAAGAGCGTCGTGAAGTCCACGTCCGAGGCCTCGATGGTGTTGCTCTTGGCCGTCTCGCCGCCGTATGTCCCGTCCACGATCTGCGCTGCGCCGGTCCAGCTCGCATTGAGGCTGCCGAACTCACCCGTGAGCTTGTTGTAGCAGGCCATGTCGGGCATGATAATGATATAGGCCCCCAGCGCCGCGAAGGTCTTCGGCCCGGCGCTTACCGTGCCGCGCTCTTCTCCGTCGGCGTAGAAGGCCGTCCCATCCACCCAGTACAGCCCGTCGTTGGCGTAAAGGCCGTAGGGCTGAGTGAGCGTTCGAGTTATGTATCGCTGAGGCCGCGGGCTGAGCAGCGGCGCGTAGTCGCTGCTCATGTTCTGCATGTCGTAGATCTGCCCGTCGAGCGCGGCAAGGTTGTGGTTGTAACCGCCGTAGCTCGTTTGGTTGTACTTTCCTATACCGGAGCCATAGAGCATGGAAGGCAGGCTCATGTCGGCACCTCCTTGATATCCACATACGGGAACAGCGCCTCCAGCTGCTCAGGCGATATCTGCGTGGGCGGTGAGATAGTCGCCCGGGCTATTTCTTCGCCCAGCTCAACATCGTCGAGCGCCCTGCGCTCGCGTGTGAAGGCCACGAGATCTTCGGCCCTGCGGAATCGCACTCGCCCCGGGGCCTCATATACTGGATTTCCCTCGGCGTCCAGCTCCGCGTATTTCTTCACCAGCTCCATCTCCGTCGAGCTGAAATAGGCCACATGAGGCCGCAGGCGCTCCATGAGCAGCACCAGCGCGTGCGCGCTCTTGTAGTCCATGGCCTGCGTTGCAATGGCACGGAGGGCCTGCCAGGCCGCTATGCACTGTTTGAGGTTCGTCATGTATATTCTCCTTACGATATAACTTTATCGTTAACGTAAACCGTGCCATACATTTTGATGGTGCTGCCGGTTATCTGCACGGTACTCGGGGCGTACATCCACAGGCTGTTGCCGCTCGACAGGCTCATGCTGCCCGCGCTCTCCAGCTTGAGAGCAAATGCAACGCCCAGCGCGTTCCTGGTATAGAGGAACATCCTGTACGTCGAATCTCCGCTGCCGCCCTGGTCGTCAAGCCGAAGCCCGCCGGCGAGGTATGTGTCGC
Organism: uncultured Eubacteriales bacterium; assembly: GCA_900544295.1. GTDB lineage: Bacteria > Bacillota > Clostridia > Oscillospirales > Oscillospiraceae > Scatomorpha > Scatomorpha intestinigallinarum. The sequence continues at coordinate 90,054 of UQUO01000002.1, forward strand.
TGACGTTCGAGAGGTAATAGCATTTTATCTCGCCGCCCACTCCATAGGCCGTGAGCACCGTTTCAAAGGTCGAGCCGGAGATAGAAGAGCCGTCTATCGTCACGCTGGAAATGTCAATGGCGCTGATAACGCCCGTGGTGATGTTCCCGCCGTTGATGGTCGTGCGTCCGCTCGTGCTCAAGTCGGTGAAGGTCACCATGCCCGTGATCTGTACGTTGGTGCTCGAGAGCTGCACGCCGTTGCTCGTGAGCGTAAGCGTGCTGCTCGTCGTGCCGTTGCTGGCCGTTATCCTCAGCCCGCTCACCGTCTGCTGGAGCGTCGTGTAGTTCCCCTCGAGGTCGGAGATATCCGAGGTCAGCGAAGTCGCCGTCTGCTGGAGGCTCGAGATGTTCCCCTCCGCGCTCGTCACCCTGCTCGTCAGGCTGTCCGAGGTCTGGAAGAGCGTCGTGATGTTCCCCTCCGCGTCCTCCACGCGCGTGGACAGGCTCTCCGATATCTGATATATGGCCGAGATGTTTCCCTCAGCGTCCTCGAGCTGGGCGCTGAGGCTCGCCGCCGTCTGCTGGAGGCTCGAGATGTTCCCCTCCGCGTCCTGGAGCTGAGAGCTCACCGTGCCGAGATTCACGTTTATCTCCGCCAGGCTGCCGTCCACGCCGTCCAGCCTGAGGATCACAGGCTGATTGATTATCCCCGCGATCTCGATAAACGAGTTGGCGTTGATGTTGTCGAGGCCGAGGTTCGAGAGCGAGTATGTGAGCTGCTCCTTGAGCATGTAGAGGTAGTTCATTATCGTGAACACCTGCTGCTCCGTGCTCTTCCCGCTCAGGTTGGGGAACATTATGTCGGTGTTGAGGATGCTGCTCGGCATACCCGCTCTCCACCCCCTTTCTCATATGATCTGCGAAAGCAGCAGCGTCACCGCGCCGGACGTGAGCGCCGTGGCTATGTAGCCCATGAGCTTGCGCCATTTTTCTCCGTCGCGGCTCTCCAACGCCTGCAACCTCCGGCCCTGCTGCTCCTGCTCTTTGACCATGCTTTGCAAGCTCTGTGCCAGCTTTTGAACAGAAACCGTCAAGGCGCCGATCTCGCGCACGTTCTCTTCAAGGAGTTCGAGCCGCCTGTCCTGACGCTTTTCCTGTGCGTCTATGCGCCGGGCAAATTCCTCATGCTCCGCGCGCGAAATCGGCTCATCCATATTTAATCCTCCCTGGGCTCTTCGTATGTCATGGCTAAATCACTGTCGCTAAGGCCGGCGGTGGTCGGGTCGGTCACGACGCCGAGAATCGCCAGCACCGCAAACAGCGCGTTCACCACGGCCAGCAGCTTGTCGCCCATCTCCGACAGGTCAAGGCTGAACCCGAACACATACGCCACCGCCTGAATCAGCAGCAGCAGCGCCGGGATGAGAGAGAGCCAGAAGTTCTTGTTCTTGAGCCGCACCTTCCAGTTGATCATGAAAATAATCCCTCCTGTTTTTGTTTGATATCGGCCTTTTCGCGGGACGATTTAAAATCGCCCCTGTTTTTTCAATCGAGCGCTCATTTCCCCAGCGCACGATACAGCATCACCCATGCCTGCTCGCGTGTGCAAAGGGCGTCCGGGTTTTGTCCATCGCTGATGCCCGTAGCCATGACCCACTCCCGGGCCAGCTCGGTCTCCGGCTTCACAGGCTCAGGGTCCGGCTTGGGCTCAGGCGCTATGTACGTCACGCCCGCGCCTATGCACACGCCCCGGGCTATGGCCTCGCCGAGCTCCGTGGTGTGCTCGATTATCCACGCGGCGAGGTCTGCGCGGTCGTGGAATTCGCACTCGATATATACCGCCGTCGCCGTGGTGTAGCCGAGCTCGTACAGACCGGAGTTCACGCGCACGCCATAGTCCGTCGTTCCCGGGCTCGTAGCCTGCACCTCATCATATATGGGCTTGGCATATTGCATTTGTTTCGCCGTGCCGCCGTGGACAAACACAACGGTGCCCGCGCCGCCTCCGGCGTTGGTGTGGATAGGGATGTGAAGGTCCGCGCCCCATGCGTTGCTCTCAGCCACGCTGTCCTTGTACCCCTGCCCCTCTGGGGCCTTCCGCACCGCAAAGCCGCAGCGCTCCAGCGCGGACTTGGCCGCTTCAGCTATCCGATTGCACTGCACCTGCTCGTTCGTGTCCCCCGCCGCGTAGTTATTCGCAGGCTGTGCAGAAGGGGAAAGGTAGATTTTCATGCCCGCGGCCTCCTCCTTGTCGTCTTCCGTGTCGTCTCCGCCAGTGCCGCCGTCTTCCGCGAACCACAGCAGTAGGAAGCTGTACAGGTCGCGCTCGTCGCCGCGCTGATAGGTCGTGCCATCATAGCACTGAGAGCTGCCCGAGCCGTCGAGCACCATACCATCCACGATGCCGAGGCTCTGCATCCGCTCGACTATGCCGTCGAGCGTATAATTGGTGGTTGTGACTTCGACCGTCCACTTGCCTTTGGCGTCCACTCCGAACCATGTGCGAAGCGTGGGCACTTTGACGTTGGGCTTCTGCTTCTTGATTACGTCATCCCGCTTCTTCCCGCCGACGAGCAGGGGTAGGGTAGAGAGATAGTTGTCGTTGCTCATGTCAGTTACCATCACGGGAATAGTGGACCTCATCGTGATAATCGGTCCGGAGTTCCAACCGAAGCCCCAGTCCATCCACTCCTCAGTAGATAGCACGGTGCCGTTGACTTTGTAATTGCCGCAGGGGGTAACGGGCTTTGTGTTGTACCAGTGCCCGTTCGTGACTATGAGCTTGCCGGGGTATTTGCCTTTGTGCGCCTCATAGACGGCCTTGACGTTGGTGTATGGCTTGGTGTGGTCGTCGTATATCTCCGCGCGGAGTAGTGTGCCTGTGTGTAGCATGGTGTCACCTCTACATGCAAATAAAATTCGTTGCGATATTATGAAATGTCTACATGTACATCTTCTGAGGGCATAACAAAAGTATATTGGGGATATCGGGCTGGCGTATCGTAAGATACGCCAACGGGAACATCGCGCGACGTCTCGACGGTCGTGATTTCATAACCCCCGGGCTTTTCATCAAGATAGCCACTTACGAATTCTCCGGCGGCTGCTTCATCTTGAAATATGTCGTAGATGCCAATTGATATGATACGGAATACTCCGCCCCCGCCCGAGTGCGTCCCATCCACCCCGAAGATACTTACGCCCTCGGCGATGTTCTCCGGCACGAGGTTCGCGTCGCCGGAGACAACCACGTTGCCCGTGGTATAGCGCCCGGAAGCTACGGCGGTCTGGTCCGACGTGCCGGGCGTCACGGTCTTCGCCCCCTGTGTCGTGAGCTGCTGAGTGGCTGATTTCGTGCCGCCGGGCACATATCCCTTTTCCTGCTCAGTCGTGGCCGTGATAAGCCCGCCCGCGCTCACGTCGATCATCGGCGTGGCGACTTCGACCCGCGGGCTGTTGCCGTCATTTGGATTTGCTATCATGGCTGCACCTCATTATTTTCAGATTATTTTGGAGCCGCTCGTTGCCCGGCTCAAGCTCCACGGCCTTTTCCGCCGCCGCCGCAGCATCCTCCCACTGGCCGAGCTGCCAGCTTGATATCGCCATGAGGTCGAAGGGCCCCGCGCCCCAGGCCTCCGGCTCGGTCATGTAGTTGTTGTCCCGCGCGGTGATGTGCAGCGCCCGCATGGCCCAGTAGCGGCACAGCGCCCAGTCCTCGCGCCGGTAGTACAGCAGCGAGAGCGCATACGGCGCCTCGCGCTGGCCCGGGGCCTCGTCCGCCGCGCGCTCCAGCCAGTACGCCGCGCTCCGCCAATCGCCCAGCGCATCGCAGCAGCGGGCTATGTAGCGCATGCTCGCCGCCCGCTCCGCTGCCCAGGTCGCCGTGGGCATCGACAGGTGCCGCATCAGCGTCGCCATGGCATCGCCCCAGCGTCCGTGGAACATGTACTCCCGCCCGAGGTAGTGCATGTTGCGGTCGTCGCCCGGGTCCTCGGCGACGGAAAGCTCAAGCAATGGGAGGTACTGCCCGCGGCTCTTGCTGCTGTCCGGCCAATGCTCCACGCGCAGCGCCGGGACGGTGATGCAGCTCTCGGCCCTGTCCGGCGTCAGCACCTCGTGGACGGGGTGCGTCCAGCGGTAGCCGTGCCGGGCGTGGATCTTGTCCGCGAAGAACACCACGCCGTCGCCGCCGTCGGGCGTGTGGCTCCAAACGTAGGTGTACCGCGCGCGAGTAGTGCCGGGCGCCCAGGCAGCCTCCAGCGCCTCGCGCCAGCCGGGACAAAGCACCTCGTCGAGGTCGAGACAGATGCACACGTCCGCGTCCTCCGGCAGCAGGGCAAGAGAGGCGTTGCGTGCAGCATCAAAGCGCCAGGGCGTGATAGTCTGCTCGTACACGGCGGCCCCCAGCGCACGCAGCAGCTCCGGCGTCCCGTCCGTGCTGCCCGAGTCCAGGACGTAAACGCCGTCAGCGCCCGCACAGGAAGCCATGAACCGCTCGGCGAATTGCGCCTCGTTTTTGCATATGGTGTAAACGATAGTTTTCATGCAGTTACCTCAGTATGCCGGCAAGTAATAAAAGTCTCCGCTTGATGAATCTGTGTACTGAAGCTGTCCACTGAATACGTTGCCATTTAACTCAGCTTGCGTGACAATTAAGCTGTAAGCACTGCCAACCTCAGGGATATCAAGTCCAAAAATATATGCACAGCCACAGCTGTCGTATGAACTGGAAACATTCTTGAACAGTACTGCCTTTGGCACGGCCCCTTCAAATGTTATTACAAAATTATAATACCCATAGACAGGAGCCCTTGTTTGCGCTGCCGCCGGGAGCAGAGTCCATTCTGAACTCGCTCCGCCCCCGCCCGCGGCATACTGCGTATTGTGTATCACGCCGCACCGCCTTCCGGCGCGGGCGCGGATATCAGGCGAAGGCGATGTATGTCCTCGTGATAGTACCTCCTAACCCGAGAGTTCCGAATTGCACTGTTACGCCATCCGCTTTGAATGTCGTTTCTGGTGACATTCCGCTTGTAGAGCAGCCCGGTACCAACAACACAGCAGATTTGCTCGATGGATTTGACGCACCCGAGGAGTACTCCCCAACGAGCACCAGCGAAGCCTTCTCGGGCAGCGTAATGGTGCTTCCCGAGGTCGCAGTTATCTTTCCAGCGTCGATAATTCTGACGCTTCCCGCGCCGCCTCCGGCTCCTGCGTTGAGTATCATGCTCGGCACCTCCCTTGTGCAAGGTGCCAATAAGAGGAGCTACGCGCCCCCCCCCCGTTGGGATTTTGTGGTATTTATGCACTGTGTACAACCTCCTTATGTCAGGCTCTGTATCACGATGTATACGGTCAGGTCCGCGCTGGGGACCGTCGTGCAGCTGAAGGTCAGCTGTCCCGCCGCCTGCCCGGTGCAGAGCACGCCCGCCTCGTAGTACGCGGACTGGGACGCCAGCGCCGGCACCGGAGTGATGAGCTGGGCCGTCTCGTCCGCAAGCACGCCCGTGACGCTCACCGTCTGGGCGTTGCTGTTCCATGCCGACGCCTGGAGCGTAACAGAGACGCTGTGCGGCTGCCCGCTCGCCCCTGTCGGCCCCGTGGGGCCGGTGGGCCCGGTAGGCCCGGTCGGGCCTGCAACGGTGGAATCGGCGCCGGCGGGTCCCTGCGGGCCCGTGGGGCCCGTGGGGCCGGTAGGGCCCTGGCGGCCCGTCGGTCCGGTGGGCCCAGTCGGGCCGGTTGCCCCGGCCGCGCCGCCCGCACCCTGCGGCCCAGTGGGGCCCGTCGGGCCTGTAGCACCCGTCGCACCTGTTGCGCCCGTGGCGCCTGTGCTGCCCGCCGCACCCGCAGGTCCCGTCGGGCCGGTCGGGCCGGTCGGGCCTGCAGCCCCCGCGCTGCCTGTGGCCCCCGTGTCACCCTTTGCCCCCGTGGGGCCTGTGGGCCCAGTAGGACCGGTCGCGCCCGTCGCGCCGATATCGCCTTTGGCTCCATCGCTGCCGTTAGCTCCTGCGGGGCCTGTCGGGCCTGTGGGACCCTGTATGCCCTGCGGCCCGGTGGGGCCGGTCGCTCCCGTCGCGCCGGGAGAGCCGTCCGAGCCAGCCGCGCCGGTAGGGCCTGTCGGCCCCGTCGGGCCAATCGGCCCGGCAACCGTGCTGTCTTCGCCCTTCGGGCCGGTGGGCCCGGTCGGCCCGGTAGCGCCGGTCAGTCCGGCGGGGCCTTGCGTACCCTGTATGCCCTGTGTGCCCTGCGCCCCCTGCGGGCCAGTAGGGCCTTGTGCGCCCTGCGGGCCCGTGGGGCCGGTCGGGCCGGTCGCACCCGTGGCGCCTGTGGATCCGGTGGGCCCCGTTGGCCCGGTCGCTCCCGTGGCTCCTGTGGGACCGGTGGGGCCGGTTGCTCCCGTGTCTCCCTTCGCGCCCGTCGGCCCGGTGGGGCCGGGCACGGTAGACGGCGCTCCGGCGGGGCCGGTCGGGCCGGTAGGCCCGGCGGGGCCCTGAATTGTTCCGTTATTAACCCACGAGCTTCCGCCCCAGATGTATATATCATAGGGCTCGGACGCGCCCACGCCGTAGGCGTCGCCAATATTGGGCGATGGCACCGCGCTCTGAAGCTCAGAGAGCGAGGCGTAGTAGCCCATGATGGTGAAGCCATTGCCCTGGGGCCCAGTAGCTCCTATGGCGCCCGTCGGGCCAGTCGGCCCCGTAGCACCCATGGCGCCGGTGGGCCCTGTCGGCCCTTGTATTCCGGTGCTGCCCGTGGGCCCGGTCGGCCCCGTGGGGCCAACTGCACCCTGCGGGCCCGTGGGGCCGGTGTCACCGGTTGCGCCAGTGTCGCCCTTAGCTCCCGTAGGGCCGGTAGGCCCGGTTTCGCCCTGCGGGCCGATAGCGCCCTGCACACCCTGAGGCCCCTGAGTGCCCTGTGGGCCTGTTGGTCCCGGCACCGTGCTTGCTTCGCCCTTCGGGCCGGTGGGTCCGGTCGGCCCGGTAGCGCCGGTCAGTCCGGCGGGGCCTTGCGCACCCTGTATGCCCTGCGCTCCGGTCGGGCCTGTCGGGCCAGTCTCCCCCTGCGGCCCCTGTACGCCCTGTGCGCCTGTGGGGCCAGTTGCGCCGGTCGTACCCGTGGCCCCCTGCGGGCCGGTTGGCCCTGTGGGCCCGGTCGGCCCGGCAGCGCCCTGGAGTCCCTGCGCGCCCTGGGGGCCGGTCGGCCCGGGGACGGTGGATGCCTGGCCCTGGGGGCCGGTCGGCCCGGTAGGCCCCGTTGGGCCCTCGGGGCCCGGCACCTCGGAGGCCGGGCCTGTCGGTCCGGTCGGGCCGATGGCGCCGGTCGGGCCGGTAGGCCCGGCTATAGTTGAAGCCTGTCCCTCGGGTCCCTGCGGGCCGACGGGGCCTTGTATGCCCTGGGCTCCGGCGGGTCCGGTCGGGCCGGCAGGTCCGGTGTTGCCCTGGGGGCCGGTGGGCCCGGCCTCGCCCGTCGGCCCAATCGGGCCGGTTAGCATGCCGTAGCTATGCCATTCGGGCGTCCCATCCACCACGAGCCAGGTGTAGAGCTCATACGGCGGCTCAGTGCCAACATAGTAGCTATCTCCGATCTTGGGGGCCGGCACCGCCTGCTCCAGCTCCTCGAGGCTGTCGTACTGCCCGAGGACTTCAATGCCCGTGCCCGCCGGCCCGGTGGGGCCCACGAGGGACGCCAGCCACTCCTCGGGCGTGCCCTGGAAGCCGTGCGCCACGGCCACGCCGTAGGCGTCGATGTAGTAACCGCGCCAAGGGTGCGGCCAGGGGCACGGCGGGTAATAGGGTGTATAGCTCATATAAGTCCCTCCTCATAGGCCTCGGACGGATTGTAATTCATGGCATACCAGCGCATGAACTCATTGAAAAACGTGTTGAACACCTGCGAGGTGTTTTGGTATTTCTCATACTCGCCGTTGGCGTAGTCAATGCGCGCCTCGAGGTACGCGGGATAGAGCTTGTCATGAGGAGGGCGGACGAGCATGGTCGTGTCGGCGTCCTGCGCGTAGGTGTATGTGATCACCGCCTCCACGCGCAGGAGCAGCACCTGCGTCTGCACCATGCCCTCGACCTCATTGAGCCAGCGCGTCAGCGTATCGTTGTCGAAGGCGTTGGGCTTTACCGCGCAGGCGTATGTAATTGCCTCCTGTACTGTCATCTCGCCCTCCTGTCCATCAGGCGCTCACGAGCTGTGTGCCGCCGCTCACGCCGCCGACGGCCGCGAAGCGCCAGTCGGCGAAGCCGCCCGTGAAGCGGGCGTAGCCCTTCCACACGTTGGCATCGTTGCTCGCCAGCTCGCTCCGCACCTCAAGGTTCACACGGTTGAGCCACTCGGCGCCGCCGCGGGCTATGTTGTACCCGGAATCGAGCAGCACCCAAGCCGTCGTATCGCCGCCCAGCCACTCGTTGAGGTAGGGCCAAACGATGACGTTCCAGCGGCCGAAGAGGAAGTTGAATGCGTTGTTGGAGGTGTTCGGGTCCTTGTCCGCGCCAATGGCCGCGAACACCGCCTTTTTGAGCTTGTAGTTGTTGGGGATGAGGATGGTGTCGGGATGCACGTCGAGCACCTCGCCCGTGTCGCCCTTGAAGTCCTGCATGGCGCTCTCCATGGCCGCCAGCGCGTCCTCGGAAAACTCGTCCGCGAACTGGTTGGACTGCAGGAACTTCGCGTCCAGGATGCTCGGGTGGCTCTTGGAAAAGAGGCAAAGCTCGTCCGAGCCGGTCGTGGGGAACGATTTCCCGCGGAAGGTCATCGCGGTGTTGCCAAGCATGGCGTTGGCGTAGAGCGCAGCGCCGAAGCGCTCGCGCGTGCGGTAGTAGCCGGCCGTAAACGCCTCGGGCTGCCGCCTGAGGTCCATGACGGTCGCGTCGTCGATGATCTCGCGGGAGAGGCTGAAGCTGTCCTTCCAAGTCATGTTGATAAGGACTTTCTTGTAGCCCTCCTGCATGTAGTCCACGGGGTACTCGCCGTTTTCGCCCACGGGCTGGAAGCCCTGCATGGCCGTCATGGAGCTTATGGTCTCGCCAAAGTGGCGGCTGTCGTTGATATCAAACAGGTGTTTGAGCATGCTCATCTGTTCAAACGCCTCGCCGCGCTTTTCGATGAACATGCGGATGGGGGCCTGGCATTTGCCGAATACGGAATCGTTAACGCCCGAGCCCTCGGTGAAGCTGATACCAGCCATAAAAAATCACTTCCTTTCTTGTGTTTATCAGGCCGGGAACCTGACGTAAACGGTATCGCCCACGGCGGTGCCGTCCATAGAAACTACCTCGGCCACGCCGCTCGTGGTAGTGGCCGTTACCTGCATGCCGTCGGCGCTGAGCGTCACAAGGTCGCCCGCGTTCACCGCGCTTGCAGCGGCGCTCCAGGTCGTGGCGAAGAGCATGCCCTCGAGCACGCGGAACACGGGGATGATGGTGCCCGCCTTCAGCGCGCTCTCGGCGGCCGTGGCGCATATGTACTGCGGCCGCGTGGTCGCGCCGCAGGCGGCCAGTTTGCCGTCGGTCATGACGAGCGCCATGCCTATCTGAGGCGTGATCGCGCCCGCGGGCAGATACTCCAGCCCGGGGATGATGCCGCCGTTGTTCTGGGATATGAGAAAAGCCATTTTCATTACACTCCTTTCGAGATGTTTTTGAGATATCTTGCGTAGTCCGCCCTGATCTCGGCCTCAGTCGCCTTGGGGTTTATGGCGCGGTAATATTCCAGCACCTCAGCAGATATAGCGGGAACGTCGCCGCCCTTCCCCCGGGATTTTGTGGCCTCCAGATGGGCCTTGCTCTGGGCCGCATTTATGGCGGCCTGTTTCGTCGCCGCAGCCGCCCGCTCCGAGAGCCGCTCCATGTTGGCCAGCCTGTAGGCCTCCACGAGGCTGAGGCGGTTCTGCTTCACGAATCGGTAGAACTCCGCGTAGTTCGGCATCTTCGCGAGGTCCTCGACCGTGTTGATCGCAGGGTCGAGCTCGTGTATCTGCCTCAGCTGCTCGTTCATCGCCGCGGCCGCGGCCTGCCGTTTCGCCTCCCTCGCCTCTTCGAGCTGGGCCTTGATCTCAGGCTGCTCAGCCGCGAGTTTTACAAACTCTTCCTCGGACATCCCGGACTTTTTCAGCAGCTTGGCCCGCCTGTCCTCGTCCAGTTTCGCGCGGTAAGCGTCGTAGTCGGCCTTGTTCTTGATGGGCTCCTTGGTGTAGGGGTTCATGAGACCCAGCGCCGCGATGCTCTCGTCCAGCTGCTTCGCAGCGCGGGCCCGTATCTCGCGCGCTATCTGCTCGCGGGTCTGTGGATCTATCCCCGCGCCGGCGTTTCCCGCGCCTTTTTCCTCGGGCGTCTGTCCGCCCGGCTCTTCGCCTCCGGGCTCTTCGCCGCCGGGCGGCGCCGTCTCCGGGCCGTCTCCCGCCGTCGGCTGCTGTTCGCTCGGGGTGTTGGCCGCGCTGGCGGCGTCTTCGGGCTCACGTTCGCCCTGAGGCCCTTCCGGCCCGGGGTCTCCGGTCGGCTCCCCGCTTGTGTCTACGCCGAATATTTTGTCGTAGTCCATTTTTACCTATCCTTTCACTTTCTGCCGTTGCCGGTGCGGAGATCGTTGCCGCGCTTTACTATCTCCTTGCCGCGCTTGCCGTTGGGGTCAATGGGCGCCTCGACGCGCTGAGCGCCGTCGTTGCTGATCCGGCCGATGTAGCCGCGGCCGTTGCGACTGCCGTAGTCGCGGCCCCTGTTCCTGCTGTTATCGGGCATAGCCATTTATGTCCCTCCTTTCGATGTGTTGTGGCGGATGATAACGCTCTCTCCTGCGCATAGGTATCACATAGCGCCACCGCCCGTCTGTGCGTTGCCGAGCGCAGCCGCCTCCACCTGGCCGGCGAGTTCCGCCGCCTGCCGGGCGGCCGCCTGGCGCGCCTGCATCTGTATCTGAACGGCCTGCAGCTGTTCCTGCCGGCGCTGCTCCTGCTCAAGATAGCCGAGCGTTTCGCCGGCCCCCGGATAGTGCAGGAGGTTCATTTTTCTCCAGAACAGGATAAGGGTGCTCAGGCTTTGCGGGTTGCCGAAGGCCCCGGTCTGCAGGTTCATCCGCGTCTCCTGCCACATCGCCTCCCGGTTTGAGGCCAGCGGCGCGGAGGTATCGCAGGTGAAGAGGAAGGCATCGTTCCAGTACCACTCCCCGCTCGCGTCCTGCTGGAGGAAATCGAAGCGGTCGAAGGTCTTGTACTCGGCATTGCCCCGCTCGTCCATCGTTCGCACAGCGCGAGGCTCGTCCGCATAGGCCAGCTTGAACTTGAACATGAGCTCGAACAGCGCAGCATACGCCGCGTCGCGCATCACCCGTTTGGACTCAAGCCGCCCCGCAGTCTGCGCCGCGGCGAACTCCTTGGCCGTGCCGCTCGTCGCCGTCGTGTCCCGCCGCCCCTGGAACGAATCGGTTATGCCAATGATCTGCCGGGCCTCCTCGTATATGTGGTCGAGGTATTCGCGGTCCTGGCTCACATCGCCCTCGAGGTTATATACGCCTATCATGTTCGCGTCCGCGGGGTTTGCCGGGCGGTAGACGCGCATATCATTCTCGTCTATGCCCACACATGCATCCGCGGGCAGCGTGACAAAGGAGCCGCTCGAGATGAGCTTGTCGATGATCTTTTTTTCGAGCCTGTTTGTAGTGTTCTGCTGATCCGTGATCTTGTCGATATCGCTGTCGCCGAGGAACTGGCCGTATACGCTCACGTTTTTCTGGAGCACAACAGGATAGCGCCGGGGCTTGTAATACGGCACGCGGAAAGGCACGAGCCTCACAGCCGGCACAGGCAGGCCCGTGATCTCATCTATCTCGCCGGTGAGATAGACCTCCTCGTGTGCGCCCGGTATGCGATGCCCGAGGCTCGTCGTGATGGGCGCCCAGATCTCCTCGAACTCCTCCTCGCTGTACACCCAATCCGTCGAGCCGCAGTAGGGGCAGCGCCGAGCCTCGTGCCCGTCCGGCTCTTCCTCCGGCTCTTCCTCGCCCTCGGGCCAGAGCTCGCCGTCTATCCAGCGCATAGCCCCGCTCCAGCCCTCGTCGTCCGGCGGGAGCCCCGGGCGGCCCGAAACCCCCTCGGCCTGTTCCTCGTCCGGCTCTTCCTCCTCTTCCTCGAGCGCGTGCTGCTTATCATCGCCGTCGTCGGCCATGGGCTCGAGCTGGCCGCATAAGGCGCAGCGCCGCAGCCGCCTCGCCTGGTAGTCCTCGAGGTCCTCGAGCTCAACATCCCCGCACCAGCTGTACATGCCTATCCCGCCGGCGTCGTTCCGGTAGTAGGCGATATACTGCGTCACCATGTCCTCGGCCGTGCCGCCGTCGCCGCCCTTGATATCCGGCTCCGCCTCGCCCTCGAAGGAAACGTCCTTCCCGTACCGCCGGTATATGTATTCCCGGGTCTGCGGCATCTTGAGGATGATGTAATCCATGTCCTCGATGCCGCTGTACACGCCGTCCTGCGGCACCATCTGCCGCGGGTGGATGGGCACGACGTTCAGCTCGCCGATCGTGGTGTGCGTGCGCGCCGTGTTGTCCCACTCCACAAGATAAGCCCCGCCGCCCTGGATGGGGACTATCCGCTCCATGAGGTCGTTGATCTCAGCAAAGGGCAGGCGGTCCATCTCATTGCGCAGCATGTCCTCGATTATCTTGGCAAGCGGCTCGTCCTTCTCGTGGACCGCCGTTACCTTCGGCGAAGGGATGTTGCTGTCCACCTGGGCCTCTATGAGCTCGCTGCATATGTTCCGCACGTGCGGCGTTTTTGCGTTGCTCGGCCGGTATTTGTTCACCAGGGGGAAGATGTACCTGGATCCCTGATACAGCCGCTCGCGCTCATCCATGCGCGCATACCAGTTTTCGTATTGCGAATCGTTCCGGGCAAGCCTGTCCTGCCACAGGTGCAGCCTGTCTCTGTTCATGTCTCCTCCTTATCTGCCGGGCGGCCCCCAGCGCTGCTCCAGGAAGCGCTTCCCCGCGGGGGACGCGCGCCGGTAATCCTCCAGCATGTCCCTGGTCCATTGCATCCGGGCCGGCGCCTCCTGTATGTGCGCCGCGCGGACCCAATATACGCAGAAGCCGCGTATAGCGTCGGCCGCGTGCGTGAGCTCGTGAGGCTCCTGCGCCACATCGTTTACCCGCTTATCGTCGTAGCGCAGCTGAGGCAGCGTGCGGATGAGGTTGGTGCAGAGGGGGAATATGCGCAGCTTTGCCACGCGCTGGCCCCGCTCATCCTCGAACACATGAAGCCGCTCGTGCATCGCCATCCAGCCGTCCAGCCTGTCGTTGCTCGTTTTGGTGAGCGCGATGCCGTGCTCGGCAAATATGTCCGCCACGCTCCGCCCGGTCTCCTGCCGCGCAGCCCACAGGTCGGGCGGCGCGAGATAGGCCGTGATCTTGTCCTCGCCCACCATGTCAAGCACGGCCTGGGCCGCCTCGCTCACTATGAGTCCCTTTGCGCCCTCACCAAGGTCCCGTCCCTGATATACCTCGCGTACGGCGTAAGCCATGTCGTGCTCGTCCACGACGATGAGATAGGCCGCCAGCATGTCGAGGCCGTAGTCGATGGTCACATAGCGCCGCCACCACGCCGGCGGCTCGAAGGGAGCCACGACATGCACGTCCCGGTCCCACTCACTGAAATACTGGCCTGCGAACACGTCCCAGGAGCCATTGAGCCAGGCCTCGCGCAGCTCATAGGGCAGGGATTCAAGCATGTGGATATACTCGGGGTCCCGCTCCATGAGCACGGGATTGTCTGTAACCTTTGCCTGGATGAATTCGTAGTCGTCCGCCCGCTCGTCGCCTCGATACTGTCGGTCAACAAAGAGCCGTTTCACCCAGGCATGGCCAACTCCGCCGGGGTTGCAGGTGAGGTACATGCGCTTTGGGAATCCGCTCACGCCGCGCAAACATCCCTTGAAGGTTTGGAACTGGTACTCCGTAAGCTGTGTCGCCTCGTCGATGAAGATGATATCGTACTCCTGCCCCTGATACCTGAGCACGTCCCGCTCCGCGGAGCAGTAGCCGAACCAGATGTTCGAGCCGTTCGGGAATATAAATCGCTTCTGCTTGTCGTTCCAGTGCGCGAGGCCCGAGAGCTCCAGCTGCATCGGGAGAATGTGATTTTGCAGCAGCTCGGGATGTGTCCGGCGGACGATGAGGATGTTTATGCCGGGATACCGGTGCGCCAGCACGTCGGCCTTTTCGCGCACCGCCCAGGTCTTGCCGCCGCCGCGCGCACCGCCGTAAGCGATGAAGCGCCGGCGGGCCTTGAAAAAGAGTTTCTGCCGCTCATTGAGCTCGAGCACCCTATTCGGCATAGCCGGCGGCCTCCTCGTCAGTCGCCCCGCGGAAGATTATTTGCATCTCGTTCGCGCCCGGGAGCACGGCCTCGACCCTGTTCCGCCAACGCTCCGGCTCTCTGTTCGTGAGCCAGAATATCTGGGCCTTAACATTCGGCGGCACATAGATCTCCTCGTCCGCGTAAACGAGCCGTTCGCTCTCCACGCGCCGCCCCCGGCTGTCGAAGCTCGTGGTTTTGAGCTTCATCGGCTTTTTCAGCACCCGGACACCGCCGAGCGCTGTCTCGAGCAGGCTCCGCTCAACGCTTTCATTGTTCGCGCGCGCATCCGCGCCCGTGCGTGCGCGCGTCACCGCCTCCGACATCTCCGGGTGCTTTTTGAGCCACTCGTAGAAGGTCGAGGAGCTGATGCCCATCTCCTTCGCCATCTCGGCGTCGGTCAGCCGCGGCGCCATCTCGGCGAGCCGTTCCAGCCCCTGTTCTGTCAGCCATTCCGCATATTTGGCCCGCGCCACGACCAACACCTCCCTGCGCGCGTACTATCTCTCAATCTGCAATCTATCAGCCTTACCCCCTCTGTTACCGTCAACTTTCACTTTCAGGCATAAAAAAAAGAGCCCTCCCCAGCAGGGGAGCGCTCTACCACAGCTCGAAAAATCGTCGTCTCACTCTATCCAGCGTCGAGGGCGAAACGAAATACTCCGTCGTCACCGCCTCCCAGCTCGCAGGCGTGCAGAGATAGGCCCGGAGCGCGTCAGCATACTCGCCCCCGGCCTCGCGGCACAGTCTGTCTATTTTACTTTGCACCTCCGCAGTCTGCCGCGCATAGTTCTGGCACACGAAAAATATCATGCCCTGCTCGGCATAGCCCTTATGTACTGAGGGGAGATACTTGAATTTCCTCGCCATCCCGCCCTCCTAACTGCGCATCGGTGCGAAGGGCAGCGCATAGCGGATATACTGCCCCGCTCTTTTGCCCGAGTAGGCCGTGCGGTACAGCAGCTCGCAGCCCTTTGGCACGCGCAGCTCCGCCCCGCTCCATACGACGCGGCACTTCGGCTGAGGCCTCACAAGGTTGCGGGAGGGCTTGTACTTCTTCTCGTCGGGCAGGCGGCGCACCTGGGCCAGCAGGTATTCCGCCAGCGGCGTGTAGTCCTTTTGCGCGCTGAGCGCTTTGGCGTAGGCGCCCCCGTGCGGCCAGGCTTCCAGGCAGGCCTGCCACGCGGCCCGGTTGGCTATGATGTGGTGATGTATGCGGACTGCCTCGCCCGTCTCCCCGTCCATATCGGAGGTCACGGCTATGTATTTGAGCTCCGCTCCGGGAGGCAGGCGGCGCTTCACGCGGCGGATGAAATTGTCCAGCTCGCGGTTAGCCTCCTTGCGGAGATAGTCCTCGAGTATTCCCGGCTCCTGCCCGGCGGCCCGGTCTGCCTCCTGCCTGGCTTCCGCCCTGCGAAGGAGCTCGGAGTATTTCTTCGGCCCATAGTCCAGCCCGAGGAACAGATCCCCGGCTGAGAAGTTCGCGTGTATTTCCCGATTGAGTCGGCGCGCCGCGTCGTTCTCGTTCTGCCGCTGCTTCCGCTCCGAACTGCGCCCGAGCTTCCGCCCCCTGGCCGGAGGCTCACCGGGGACCCAGTATTTCGTTTTCTCCCCGAGAGCCCCGCACTCATATGTGCGGATCTCCCAGTACCCGGTCGAGCCCATATATTTCCCCCGCGTCCGTAAACTTAGGCCTTTACGAACCTTTGATAACGCGCGTGCGCGCGCGTATTAAATATAGTGTGGACGGCATGACCCGAATCCGTTTTTGAACGTGTCCGCCGCCCCATGTCATCGCCGTCGCCGGTTGAAGGGCGACAGCCCGTCTGCCCGTCGCCGTCATCGCCACGAGACGGCGGGCACGCTCAAAAATCTCCGACCCTGTGGGGCGTCTGCTTGTGTCCGGCAAGGCTTGACGACGCAGACGGGCTGTCGCCCTTCAAGGAGGAAAACGCGGTCGGGCGCGAGCAGCCGACCCACAGGGCGGTTTCTGGCCATGCTGTCCACACTAAACGTATATGCTCTCACAAAAGGGCCCGCCGCGCGGGCCCTGTGGTCAGAACACATCCTTGTCCTCGCCGCTCTCGTCCGGCGCATCATATCCGTGGTCACGCATGAGGCGATCAAAGTTTGCATCCACGATGCCGTACAGGCCATCGCTCATTATGTGCAGCGCCGCCAGCAGCTTGTCCTGTACGCCGCTTTTGTAGTAGCCTGTCAGTACTTCGCCTCCGCCAATGTCTGCTGCAAGCGCCAGCCACCCAAACCGCTCAATGTCCAGCCCTTCAAGCGAGCGCGTGATAAACTCCGCCAGCTCGCGCTCGTTCTCGTCAGTGTAGATTACTGATATCATTTACCGCCTCTGGTTCTCTATCTATGATGCAGTTATCCTCGAGGGTCTCCGGCCCGCTGCATACCCCGGCCAACGCGCACTTGCCGCAGCCGTCATATCCCTCCCGAGCCTTCATGCAGTTCCGGACAATAGTCGCATAGTCGTACTTGTTCAATGTGATTTTCATTTTCACCCTTGCCTTTCTTTCAGCAGTGCAATCGCCTCTTGCAAAGCGTCCTCGTTAACAGGCCGCCATCGCCCGCCGCCAACGTCGGTTATCACCGGCATGGACAGCAGCTCCTCCGTAAGCGGGGCGCACTCTCTGCCTGGGCCACCGCGCGGGCATCCGACGTAATCGATGAACAACCGCCCAAATTCGCCAAGGCGCTCCAGCACCGCGCGCCTCTCCCGCTCAGCTTTCTCCGCCCGCTCACGATAGCCGGGGATGATGTCGTCCTGATACTGAGTGACCATCTTGCTCAACGTCTCGCAGCGCGCGTTTGCGGCTTTAAGCTCGCTGTATAAATGCTCAAGCATTTTCACGTGTCCTCCTCTCCCTCCGGCGGGCGGCGGTCTGGCGCTGCGGGAAGTGGCATCCAGTGGGTGACTTTACCCGCACCGGGCCCAATGTCCGTCATCCAGTTACCCCACAAAATCCAGCCTACAGACGTTCCAACGCGCTCGCAACGCACGATAACCCTCTGTTTTTCCTCCGGTAGCCTCTCCTCCACGCTCACCCACTCGTTCGGCGGGGTGAGGGTGGGCGTTTCATTTATCGCCCTAACAAACACGCAATCACTCGGTTCACATGGCTCGTCAGAATAGTCCTGATTGCAAAGAGCACACATTCTTTGCCGAAGCTCTATTGCGTCAATCATCCTCGCCATAGTTAACCCCTTTCATCTTTGCCTTGCAGTTAGGGCATTCGTCCGGCGCCCAGTCTCCATAATCTTCCTCAACGACAATTCCATATCCGCATTTGGGGCAAAAGTAGTAACTGCCCATCTCGTCATAACCGTCTATTTCCCATTTAGCCATCTTTCAGCGCCTCCAATCTCTCCATCACCATCTCCACGGCCTCGTCCGTCATGGGCGTGCCGCAGCGGGGGCAAAAATTATACGTATCCTCCAGACCGTCAAGCCCTTCTTGGCAAGTAGCGCACTTCGAATACTGTTTTCCGTTGACCTCAACCACAGTAATCCAACGGCCGCGCATCTGTTCCACCTGCTCCCGGCTGATGGGGCGGGGGCGGTGAGGGCAACTTCAACGGCGTCTTTGCTATACCATCGAAAACTCCTCTTTCCATTTTCAAGATCATCCCAATGCCTAAGCAACCGTTCGAGTTCTTCAATCGCTTCTTCCCGCGCCATGCTCATTTGTTGCCTCCTATCCCCTTTTAGGGTCATATTTGTTGAAGTCCGGCTCTGCACGGAAAATCAGCCGATTGTTGCACCAGCGTTGAAGAAGGCGGACTTCCCGTGGCGCGTGGGGCTTATCGTAAATCATTACATACGGGTCGTAGCCCATGTCGCGCAGCTTATATATTCGGTATAGGTTTTCCTCCATCGTGGTGTCATAGTTGGTGAGGCAATACACCGTTGCATACCGCCCGTGAGGCTTTCGTGTTGCGAGGCTCGCGTATAATTCCAGCCCTCGCAGCACCGCCTTGCTCTCCCTCATGTAATCCCATGCGAAATGGATTTCCCGGAGTTTGAGCCGGTTAATGGCCTCAATGTTTTGTTTCGTCAACAAGCGGCAGTCCATGCCTTGATTGATGTCCACCCACGCTTTGCTATCTATAAGCTGCTGCAACAGTTCCATGTGCTGAGGGCAGGCCAATATGTTTGCATCCATGAGCACTATGTTTTTCTGCCCATTCCACCACTCGGAGAGGTCAGCGACTTTGATGCTCTTGCGCCCCTCTTTCCCAGCCACAATGCAAAAGTGGCAGCCTCGTGGGCAACCGCGAGTAAGAAATCCATACGCCGTATCTTTCGTGAGTTCTGGATAAAGAGAGTAGTCGGGGTAAATATGTTCAATCTCGTCTGGCAGTTTGTTGTCGAGGCCGTACCCTGTGCCGCCCTTGACGATCTCTTTGGCGTTTAATGGCTCCGGGATGTCCTGCGTGTAAGTCTCGTCGAACACTTTGCTCATGTAAACACGGTCGTACTCTGAAAACCCCCACCACCACTCAACCTCGTCTCCCTGCGCTTTATGCCATGCGGAGAGTTTCATCAGTGCGAGGTTGGGGTAATTATGCCCGTCAACGTCAATCAGCCCGATTTTCATCCAATCTCTCCATCTCCTCCGCGCTCAGAATCGGTGCACGGGTGTTCCAGTATTCTATCGCTTTCTCTTTCGTCTGACAGGCGCACCCATACGCCCCACAATAGTGTTTTTTGCAACTCCCTGCATAGACAGGCTTGCCGCCCGTGTGAAGTACCTGCACTTCTGCGTCGCATCCACATCTCCAGCACGGCACCAGCACCCCTTGCTCCGTCAGCCTCGCCGCTGCTTCATGGTCTCCGAGCATTGCGCGTTGTATGTCAGTCAACATGATAGTACGCCTCCAACTTTCTTATCACTTCGCCACCGTAAGCGTTGCGCGTCAAGTGGACAAATTCCTCCGGTGTTGTGCTGCCGTTCATATCAAGGCCACGGTCTGCTAAGAACGCTTTGCGCCCGGCCTCGCAACTCCCGGTTAACCTGTGATGCCAATCAAACAGGTCACGGTTAGGGTATTTCACGCCCGGCTGGTGCTCGGCTACAAACGCCTCTATGCGTTCTTCTTCCGGCAAATCCTCAAACAGTTTATCTCTCAACGCTTCCATAGCCTCATGCAGAGTATCGCCATGGGCAAAATAGACATCCTGTTTAACAACAAAGCACGGCGTAAACGTGAGGTCGCTTTGCAGTATCGCGCCTTTGGCGATATTCCCCTTTACGCGATATATAGCTGTTGGCACACCATCTATGTCGTATATTTTTTGCCCGGATATAGAGGCTATTTTTTTCCCGTAGCCGTCGCCGTAGCCGTCGCCGTAGCCGTCGCCGGAGCCGTCGCCGGAGCCGTCGCCGTAGCCGGAGCCGGAGCCGTCGCCGGAGCCGGAGCCGTCGCCGGAGCCGTAGCCGTAGCCGGAGTCGTCGCCGTAGCCGTCGCCGGAGTCGTAGCCGTAGCCGGAGCCGTCGCCGGAGCCGTCGCGGTTTGCAAGCGCGGCAAACTCGTCTGCTTTCATGCTCTCCATTCTTCAACGCTCCTTATAGATTTCTCAGCGGTTTTGGTGCAGGGCAGTATTTCTATCGCGTCGAGGACCGTAAGTGAATCAACGGAAACGGTAAATTTGCATTTTCGCGGGTTGCTCGTGCCATCCTTGGCGAGCTGCATAAGGCTCGCAGCTCCGTCCCAGTACCACAGGCAACGGGCGTCCGACATCGTTACCTCCTGGCCGTTGCGCTCAACGATGTTTCCAGCGAACACGCCCGAGCGGTCGCAGCGCACGATGTAATAAGTGTTATCCATTTTATTGGCCTCCTTGTTTATATCAGTCATGTGAATTCCTCCATCCTGTAATTGAGCTCCGCATCATTACACCTCACCCCCGCGCTCTGTGCAAGGCTGCTGACTTTTTGTGCAGCGGTCCATCACTCTAAATTTGCAGAACGCCATTTTCATCACTCTCCAAACCTTACACAAGTTTAACTGCACCACTCAGGCAGGTTTGCGCGCACGAGGGCCTCGGCGAAGGGCGGCGGCACGGCGTTGCCGCAGCGGGCGGTCTGTTTGAACTTCGGATATTCCCGCCCAGTGTAGTCACGGTCGATTATGTAGTCGTCCGGGAAGCCGTTGGCGCAATACAGCTCCCTCGGTATCAGCATGCGCAGGCCAATATCGGCTATGAAATACCACGCGCCGCCAAGCTCAAGCAGCAGCACCTCGTCATCCGCCAGCGCGTACCCGCAGTAAATATTGAGCAGTCCGCGAATCTTCGGCCAGTTGTGCAGTTCTGCGCCCGGCTCCGCTTTCCGCACCTCTGTCGTGACCACGCCATGATGACCTCCGCCCGCGGTGATGGTCTGCACCGGCTCGGAGACCGCCGCGCCTAGGTTTGTGCCCTTCATCTTTACCAGGCTTGCAAGCGTCAGGCCTGCGTGGTCTCGCGCCGTAACGGTGCGCAGTGGGGCCTTCGCGTCCTGCCCATGCCTCTCAGCGCCGTAATATGCAGTCAGCGATGCCGCCGCCAGCCCGTAACGGTTGGCGGCGTCTATTGTCATCAGGGGCTCTGTCACGTCCTGCCCCCGGACATGCTCGTGCCGCTCAGTGTGGTACTGGATGATATAAGGCCGGCAGCCTCCACGTTCCCCAGGCCGTTCCGCAGCATGCACGACATACGGTGCCGACGACCTAATCACAAACTTGTCCACGCCGCGGATGACACGCCGCATGGTGTTCGGGCTGAGTGGTCGCTGTGCGGTGAGGCCGTACTTATCACGCACTTCCTTCCGCGTATCAAAGATGGACGGGCATGGCAGCGACCAGTCGATGATTTCCGCCGCGCTCCTCCACGGCTTTCTCAGCCCTGCCTTCGTCTCCGGGCTGTCAGCTGGGGCATGAGTAGGCTCCGGCCACACGATGGGCCGCCCGTCGCAGCGGGCGATGAGGAAAAACCGCTTGCGCGTTGTTGGAGCGCCATAGTCCGCAGCCACCAGCTCGCGCCACGCGACGTCATACCCCAAGTCCCGGAGCTGCTCCAGCCACTTTGTGAATGTCTGACCGGCCTTTGATTTTACCGGGCGTCCACGACGCACCGGTCCCCAGGTCTGGAACTCCTCCACGTTCTCCAGGATGATCACCCGCGGCCGCACCGTTCCCGCCCAGCGCAGGACGATCCAAGCGAGGCCCCTGATATGCTTGTCCACGGGCTTCCCGCCCTTGGCTTTGGAGAAATGCTTGCAATCCGGGGACGCCCACAGCAGGCCCACCGGCCTGCCGGCGCAGACCTCCACGGGGTCAACGTCCCACACGCTGGCCTGAATGTGCTCAGTGCGCGGGTGGTTCGTCTTGTGCATGAGTATTGCGTCAGGGTCATGGTTGATAGCGATATCGACCGGCCGCCCGGTCGCGAGCTCAATGCCCGTAGACGCTCCGCCGCCTCCGGCAAAGCTGTCGACTATGAGCTCTCTCATTCACCCCGCCCTCCCAGCTTCTGCTCGTATTCCTCGCGCGACCCTTTGTATTTACGTACCATCAGCCGCTCCTTTCTCTATAAACCCCAGTGTCAGCAAAACGTCGTGCGGCACAGGTATCACCTCATACCGCGACCTGCTCCGTCCGGCCCTCTCCTGCTCCGTCCACTCGTGGCTGAGCAGCACACGTTCATCTGCTGTGCCGAGGTGCAGATAATGCCGCTCCCCCTCGAGGGAGAACTGAAGCAGGCACGCCCCGCTCGGGTAGCGCACAAAGCTCTGCCCGCCGCGCTGGCCGGTCTTAATGCCGTATCGTTTCGCTAAGCGCAGCATTCTCGCCGGCGTGACGTTAAGCACAGGTCCCGCCGCCTTCACGCCCGCCCTCCGTGTCGCCAAGCCAGTCCCGGCTCTCGATCCACCTCCACACCGCCCCGGGCTCGTCCGCTCGATTCAGTCTCACGGCAAGAACCGACTCACGGTCCCTGATGATCGCGCAGCCCGTACCGAGGTACGCGGCGTCGTTGCGGTCCCTCAAGCTCCAGCCGGGCCCCAGGCCATACACGCGGCGGTCCAGGGTTTGAACGAGCTGCTGAGCGCCCAGCCGGAGAGGAAGCACCGCGCAGGGCTGAGCCGCATAATGATCGCTCACGTAGCCGTTGAACTCCTCGCAGAAAACGGCGTCTTGTATATACTGGGCGGCCCACCCGCTTTTCCCTTTGCAAACGCTGAGGCATTCGCCCGTGCCGGGCAGATACCCGAGGACCTCTACCAAGGCGGCGAGGACGAGTTTAGGCGGCTCGTCCATGATATCCAGGCAAATCTGCGCGGCCCAATCAGGGCCTATAAGTTCGAGATTTGGGCCGGCGACGCGCAGCCGGAAGCCTACGGCGCCTGCACTCTTGAGCGCACGGGCAAGCCGCTTTTCGTTTATTATCATGGTTGTACCTCCTTTGGTATGTTTGGGGGCAGGGCCTTGTTCCATCTCCACCTCGATACCCGGCGTGCAGGCACGCCCAGTTTGTCGGCCATCTGCCTGTCGGACAGGCCCTGTTCATAGAGCTCTCTGTAGAGGTCGTAGCCCGTGGTGCGGGCGGCGTTGACTGGCAGCATCCGTGTGCGCCGCCAGTGCTTCACCGCACCCAGCCCAACGCCGCAGCGCTCGGCTATCTCTGTGTCCGTGCATCCGCGCTTGTAAAGCGCCATCATGTGGGTATGCAGGTGCTCCCGTCTCTTTGCCTCAAGCCGTGCCCGCACTTCGTCGCGGATAGCGTCGCGCATCCGGTCGTCGCGTCCGCCCGGCTCCCAGCACCTGCACCCGTCCCCTGAAGGCTGCTTCATAGTGAAGGCACGGCTCGTCTTGGTGTTGAGGATATACACGCAGGCCACCATGTCAGGGTCCAGGTGCCGGCATCCCAGGCAGTATTCAGTTATCATAGGCGTCGGCAACATGAAACAGCCTTTTCCCAACGTACTCGCAATAGTCGTGCTCCAGCCTTGCCCCCGGCGAATCCTCCCAGTCCGGCAGGAACGCCACCATGTCGGCGCTGTCTATCATTGCGAGGCATATGCGCATGTAATCCGCGCTCTTCATCCCTTCGGGAAGGTGCGCCGGGTTGAGGACGATGTGCCCCTCGTTCCTCTGCTCCATGTGCGCGGCGAGAAATTTGCGTTTGTACTCGGGGTCTCCCGCGATCTTGCCCGCTATGTATACCTTCAACGGCGCCACCGCCGCGGTCTGTATCGCAGTCATGCTCTCCACTCCTCAAAACAATCTTGTCTGGCGTTCTTCGGCTTCGCGCAGCGCCGCCTGCTCGGCGGCCCGCGCCTGCGCCCGTTCCCGGCGCGCCTCTGCCTCGGCACGCTCTCTGAGCACCTGCTCGTGTATGCGCTGCTCAAGCGGGGTCCGTCTCCGCTCCCCTTCCGGTGCCTTGTCCCTGCGCCGGCCGGGGCAGCGTCCCCAGTGCGGCACATAGCCGCTCTCCCGCGGCACCGCGGGATGCCCCTCCAGTGTTCCCCGCTCATATGAGCCGTCGCGCTGATAGAACAGCAGCGGCCCGTCGGCATCCGGCCAGTAGAGCACCGGCTCCGCCTCGCAGGGCATGTTCTTCCCCGCCCGCGTGCGGATGAATATCAGAGGCTTGCCGCACTCGCGGCAGGGTATCTCAAACCGTTCCTGCCTTGCCATAGTCTTCCGCCTCCTTTACCGGGCCGAGCTTCTTTGTCCGGCACTCCTGCGCAATTGGCAGCCAGCGCACGCCCCATATCTTCGCCGCCGCGATGATGGCGCGTAGCCTGTCCTCCGCCGTTACCTCCACGTCCTCATAGAGATCGTGCCGCACCTCCCACCTGTCCACGCCGATCACCTGCCAAAGAGCCGCGAGAAAAGCGAGGCGTGCGGTTTTTTTATTTCCATTTCTACAACGTCTGCGTCCTTGGCCACCTCAACAGCCTCATCCACAAGTCCGGGGAATTGTGTCTCCAGCGTTTTAAGCCCCATAAGGGCGCTGGCATATGTGCTTATCAGCGTTTCCCGGTCGCCCTGTACACTGGTCAAAAAGTGAGCTTCTCCTGCGCTGCCAAACGCGCCCAGCGCGCAGTCGCACTCCCGCTCAAGCAGTGGCTTGTCCTTGCCCTTTTCTCTGATAGTAACGATGTACATGTTCATTCCTCCGTTGTCATATTTGCAAGCGGCCCAGCCGCTCACCACACATATCCATAGCAAAACACATGCGCTCCGATCTGCCCCCACACCCTGTCATTCTCAGCGCCGCGGGAGAAATAGAGCACGTCATAGGGCACGACCGCGAGCTCGAAGGCCAGGTCCACAGCCTCATAATTGTTTTCTGTGGGCGTCACGCGGCTTAGTATAGGCGCCGTGGAGAATTGCCGCTCCTGATAGATCACCTCGCTCACCGTGTCCGGGAAGCTCTCGGAGCGCACGCGGTTGAGCACCACCTGGGCGACGGCTATCTGCCCCTCAATCGGCTCGGTGTTGCTCTCGGCATACACCACGCGGGCGAGCAGCTCCCGCTCCTCCGCTGTGATTTCCTCATACCGCGGCTCTGATTCAGGCTCCGCGGGAGGCTCAGGCGTCTGAGGTTCATGTGCTGCCACGTCCGGCGCTACCGCCAGTTGCGCCGCCAGCGCGGCGGAGCTGTAAACAGGCGCGGGCAGCTCACTTGCCGCCCGCGCCTCCTGCGCACTCAGGCGCAGCGATATGATGGCGGCGAGGATGATGAGCAGCGCGCACAGCGCTATGTACCCGGCCAACACGGCCTTCCCCCTCCAATTTCTCATCTCTCCCCGCCGCCTTTCGTTTGTGTTATTCATGCGAGCGCGTCCCATTAGTGGATGTCCACTATCATTACCTTGCCGCCGCTCAGTGTCGCCGCGAGCTGCAGCTGCTCCAGGCATTCAAGGCTCTCACACCGCTCCAGCATAGCCGCCAGTTCCATGAGCAGCAGCGCTGCTCCGCCGCGGTCCCTGTCCGCCCGCCCCGGCGCTTCCGGCGCCAGTGCGTTGACCTCCCGCACCGCTTCCGACTCCGCCGCCGCCTTCTGCTTGGGCTTTGGCCCCGGCTTCACATATCCGCTCTCCGGATTGCGCAGGAGGATATCCTTTATCCATTCCTCCTTTACCGCATTCAGCTCCGCCAGCACCTTGATTTGCTTGGGCTTGTTCTTCGCCGTCCGGTACTCCCGGACGATTTCGCTTTCGGACATAACCATGTTTGTACCCCTCTCAGTCCGCCAGCACGTAGCCGTACGGGCGTATTATCCTGTTGATGCCGCTGCGCATGCGCGAGCGTTCCTCCTCCGTCGCCGGCCGCCGGTGTACGATGCAGGTCGTGACGCCCTGTTTTGGGCCATAGTCGTACCGCAATATGTACCCGTCCTCGGTGTCCTCTTTCGTGATTAACGGATAAACAGGCTCCGCCACAGCCCCTCACCTCCACCTTCAAGCCTATGTGTGCCTCAGCCTGAATGATTACTGGAACCTAACCTTGAGCCGCCTCGCGACTCAAGTCCTCGTCTCCCCTCTTGTCCGCCTCCGCGCCCGGTGGTAAAATCATCCGGAAGGGAGGTGACGATATGGCATCTATTCGCCAGTACGATAAACCTTGGACTTGCGCCAAATCCGGACATGAAGAAAAGTTCGCCGTATACCTGTTGGCAGCGGATGACGGCACAATTCTTGATGTCAAAGAGAATGGCTGCGAGAACATGGACGGAAGTGACAAATGCAACTCATGTCGCGCTCATGTTCTCCAGCAGCTCTATGAGCTCCACCTCGGTCATCGGCTCTGATAAGCGGATCGTGTGCGCCCGGTCATATGCCGCTGGCAAAAGTCCGCGGCGCACAAGTATTTCCGACAGGCAGACAATGGCGCCGTAAGCTTCTTCCGCGTGCGGCGTGTCCCTTGTGAACGCCTCCAGTGCGAACAGATACGCCTCTATGTATCTCCTGTCCCGTGTTTCGGAGTTCGGATACTCCCTGTCAAAGCCGACAAGTTCAAGTGCGCTCACGCCCTCACCTCCTTACAACCTTCAGCGAATTTTGTAAACTGAACGCTTGCGGCCAAGGCGAACAAGCCATTATGCGTGAGTTTATAGAGCACGTTGCTCAGCACGACGATTCAGTCAACTCTAATGTCAGGTTCCTCGTTCTCGATAAGTAAGTGCTCTGGCACTATTCCGGAATATATACCGGTACTACCCTCTTCTTGTTTCGCAGTCATGCTATTTGTTGACCAGATGACTTCTCCCGTTATGCTCACGTTCTCCCGCTCGCGCTCATCCAGCGCGGGCTTTTTATTACCGCCGCTCACGCCCTAACCTCCTCTTGTCCGCCTCCGCGCCCGGTGGTAAAATCATCCGGAAGGGAGGTGATAAAATGTGGTTGGATATCTTGGGCATCATCTTGCCCGTGTTGGCTACCATAGTTACAGCTGTTATCGCAAAGAATAAGGCCACCAGAGAATTGAAGCTCAAATTTGAACACCTGCAAAAGCAATGGGAGCACGAGCGCGAGCTCGCTGCTGAGTCTCGTTTTTCTGCGATGGCCGCCTCCGTTTCCCGTGCTGCAAACACACAGGGCTGGCAGTACCGCGCAGAGGCCCTCGCGCAGGTTTCTTCCATCAGTGCCGAATCCACGGGCAATTTAGCTGTCTGTCTCGATGCTTTGTATTCCACGCTACGCAAAGGCACGCGCGAAGAAATCGAAGCCGCTCTATCCTCAGTGATTCAGCTGAAGCGCAATGATAACCATCAGGAACGCCCAGAATAAGCCGATACACGCGCTCACCGCAGTAGCCGCTGCGGCGAGCGTTTTCCTTTTGAACGCCAGAACACAGCCCGTCAGAGCCGCCGCGAACACCGTCGCGCCCGTCACCAGCCAGAAGCCGGACCATACCCCGTCGGGGTTGACCAGCCACGCAATGCGCAGCGCCGCCTGTATAAGCATGTAAGTGCAGAACCCATAAACCGATATCCACGCCAGCTCAGTCTCAAAGTTCCTGAGCCGCAGCGCGCTCATGCCTTTTCTGCTGCACACCATGACTGACAGATCTATTTCACGGCCCGACAGCATAAGCGCAAGTGCCGGTGCACATACAAGCAGCATGTAGGCCATGCCGCATATGACATAAGCCCCCTCAGCCGCCTCGCCGCTCACGCCCTCACCTCCTTACTGTGCCGTCTGCTCCAAAGGCAGCTCGAACAAGTAGTTGAAATCCGCATTAAACAGTTGGCACAGTATGCGCGCCTCACTGACGCGGAAGCGCCCGTTACGGCACTTCGTCTCGTAATTGCTTCGAGACATGCCAAGCTTCTCTGCTACGAACCCGTTGCTGTAACCATTTCGTGCTTGTTCTGCCTTGAGATTTGGATACATGTTTATCACCTCGATTAGCATTATGATAATTGCAAGATTATAATATTACCGTTTTGCTTATTTGTCAATAGCAAAACGGTAATACTTCGCAAATTGCTTATTTTTATATTGACCTGATTAGCTATTTGCGTTATTGTATTATAAAAGGAGGCAAGTATATGGACACTTTTGGCAAGCGGTTAGTTTACGCCCGCAATAAAAAAGAATATTCTCAAAAGCAGCTCGCTGAACTGATGGGTATTACTCCCACTAGGTTAAACTATTGGGAGAAGGATAAGCGAGAACCAGATATATTAATGTTAAAAAAGCTTTCTGAGCTTCTCGGCGTTGACTCTGATTTCCTAATTGGTAATTGGCCAGACGACTTTTATGAGGATTATCAGAATGCAAGAAATGATGAGGAAAAACTATACCTGTTGCAGTCCCGCGGTGTCCCTCCCGGATTGCGCAGTGACTACATACGGCTTGCTGGCCCTCTATCGAATGATAGCGAGCTAAGTGAAAATGAACTTTACTTTATTGAATTGTACAGACGGGCAAGCGATGATGATCGAGATGTAATTAAGCATATTCTCAAAAAGTACGAAGACCCCACAAGAAACGAGCGTGCCAGCGCCGGATAATCTACATCTCAGATTACATGAAATAAAAAAAAGCCGCCCCTCCCGAGGCGGCACTTCATAACTGTTAAGTAATACTAGCCATTTTACTGTTGATTTTATAACTCATGTGTAATATGATACGTGCAAGGGGAATACTATGAACAGAGAAACCATTCTGACGTTGCTAATGCAATACCTTGACGGGTTCATCTTTCATCCGCGCCTGTCTGAAGAACTCGTGAGTGCCCTCAAGGGGTCGGGCATTGAATCTGCGTTCTTTGCCAAGCTCAAAACCTGTTTGAGTATTTTGAGGACTGACGGAGTCCTGGCCTCCAAGTATTTAGAAATCGAGCCGCTCGGAGGCGGCATATACAGTATGCACGTGGATGGAAAAGGCTTTAATGTGCGCATACTGTACGGCTTTCTATCCGACGGTCGCTCCGCTTTGCTTTTGGGTTTTTTCAAACGTTCCGGCAAGAAGCATACGGACTACCAGTCCCATATTCCCCCGGCAGTTTCTCGTTTAAATGAGATGAAGGAGTTGTATGAAAATGGCTGAGGCAAGTCTGCGCGATTTTGTTGCTTCGGTAACCGAAGATATTCCTACGGAAGACCTAGCTCTGATACTCATGTCTTCTGACATATCTGTGGCTATTATACGCAAGCGAGTCGACATGGGCATGACTCAAAAAGAGTTCAGCGAGTACATGGGTGTTTCTCAGGCAATGGTATCAAAATGGGAAAGCGGCTGCGCAAATTTCACGCTCAAAACCCTGGCGCAGATAGCGGCAAAGCTGGATGTTCAGGTGCGCAGCCCATTTGTTGTCGACCACACTCCAGCGCATCTCAAGCACAGGACATACGACCATGATAATGTCGTTCAATTCCCGAACGCCGCAAGCTGGGAATTCTCTGCCTCCGGCTCAACATTTACCGACGTCGGCGAACTAAAGGAGATGTGAGTTAAAATGTTCAACTACTCAAATGCGTTTCATGTTGCCATGCAGAAAGAGAGCAGGAATATCCTGATAGACTTCATTCAAGAAGCACCAACTTTTGGCGACGACAAGAGGATCAATGGTCTCAAGTCGGACGCCGTCGCTTCCGTAGTATTGCCTGTGGACGTTGCTTTGGACCTTGCTGAACACATCCAATCATATTTCACAGAAGAGCCTTCCAATACCTGATATCGCTTAACAGCCCCCTTGCGGTAGGCTTCCCACGCATACGTGGTAAGCTGAGTCCTGGGGGCCCACTTGTATATCCACTCAAGGGGGGGGTGATTCCTACGAACTTCATGTATCTCCGCAAGAGCCGCGCGGAGGAGGGGCAGAGCACGGAGGAGGTGCTGGCGAAGCACCGGGCTGCGCTGGAGGAGCTGGCCGACAGGCTTGGCCTGCCCGTGGACGGCGTGTATGAGGAAGTGGCATCCGGAGAAAAGCTCTATGCGCGCCCTGAAATGCTCAAGCTGCTCGAGCGCATCCGCGCCGGCGAAGTTGAGGCCGTGCTGTGCATGGATATCGACCGCCTCGGGCGCGGCGGCATGGCTGACCAGGGCACCATCCTGGACGCCTTCCGCGAGTCCGGCACGCTGATAATCACGCCGGAGAAAACCTATGACCTCACGAATGACGTCGATATCGAGATGACGGAGTTTAAGGCCTTCTTCGCCCGGGCCGAGTGGCGTGCCATCCGCAAGCGCATGCGCCGCGGTCTGATGCAGACCATAGAGGCCGGTGGCTACACGGCCAACGCGCCCTACGGCTACCGCCGCTGCCGCATCGGCAAGCTGCCTTCGCTGGAGGTCATCCCCGAGGAGGCGCGATTCGTGCGCTATATCTATGAGCGTTACCTCGCCGGCATCGGCGCGCAGACCATAGCGCAGGAGCTCAACGCCATGGGCAGCATCCCTCGACGCGGCGCCGAGTGGAACCGGAACACGGTGCGGCATGTACTGCGCAATCCCACCTTCGCCGGGAAGGTCGCCTGGAACCGCGTGAAGCACTATCGCCCCGGAGCTCACGGCAAAGACAAGCACCACGTCGTTTACACTCCGGAGGGCGAGTGGCTGATGGTGGACGGCGTGCACGAAGCGATCATCCCATGGGACACCTGGCTGGAAGCTCAGGAGCGCAGGAAGCAGCGCTACATACCACCCAGCAATACCGGCCAACGCGCGAACCCCTTTGCCGGCATCATCCGCTGCTCGAAGTGCGGGAACAATATGCAGCGCATGGGGACTAACAAAGGCGAGCCGTATCTGCTGTGTACCACAAAGGGCTGTACCGCCGGTGCGAAGTTCGAGTATGTAGAGGAGCGCATGGTCGAGCTGCTGTATGACGAGCTTGCCCGGCTCCGACTTCTCATAGACTCGGGCGCAGCGCCAAATATTGACGCACTTGAAGCTGCCCTAGCCGCCGCGCAGCGCGAACAGGAGCGCGTACAAGCCCGCATCCCGCGTCTGTATGAATTCCTCGAGGACGGCACATATGACCGCGCTACGTTCCGCTCAAGGCTGGAAGCCGCCGAAAAAGAGCTTGCCGAGCTTGCAAACAAGCGGGCAGACCTCGAGCGCCATATAGATGAGCGCCGCCGCAGCGACCCGCGCAAAGCCGCCGCCGCATTGGAGAATCTGGTCCAGCTCTACCCCACCATGTCTCCCGCCGACAAGAACAGTGCCCTAAAAGCACTCGGCGTGGAAGTAACCTACACCAAAGGGAAGAAAACCAAACCCCGCGACTTCACCCTGGAGCTCCAGCTCCGCGATTTTTAACTGCCATATTTATAAAACGGTCAGTCTTATGACAAAGACTGCATCGAAGACCTCCGGGTTTACCCCACCGTCGGGTCCCAGACCTACATAGACAACGCCTTCAGCGTCCGGCCCAAGAGCGCCGAGCTGCTGTACGCCGAGGTGAACGTCGAGGCCATCACCTTCAACAAGGGCTACTACACCGTTGACGTCACCTATTTCTACAAGATAACGGGCGAGACCTTCCCCGGCGCGAACACCGTCACCGGACTCGCCATCTTCGATAAGCGCGTCATGCTCTGCGGCGGAGAGGGCACTGTGAAGACCTTCTCCTCCGACATCTGCGATTGCAGCTGCGTGGACGAGGGCATGCCCACAGCCTACGTTGAGGCCGTGGACCCCATCGCCCTGCACCTCAAGCTCGTGGACGCCAACTGCAACGTCTGCTGCGACAACGACAGGCACGACATCCCCGCCTGCATCCTTGCCCGCTTCGGCGAGGCGCTCGTTACCTCGGACACGGGCCGCAGGCTCTACGTCACCCTGGGCCAGTTCTCCATCATCCGCCTTGAGCGCGACACCCAGCTGCTCATCCCGGCCTACGACTATTGTGTGCCGGAAAAGGAGTGCGCCGGCGGCCGCTGCCACGACGACCCCTGCGAGATCTTCGCTCAGATACGCTTCCCCGTCGAGGAGTTCTTCCCCTCGAACGAGTGCTCGACCTCAAACTAAACACATCCGGAAAGGCCCGGCGCAAAAGCGCCGGGCCTTCTGGACGCGCGAGCCCCGGAATGGTATACTTATCCCAAAGGGGGCGATGGCATGGATATTCTGGAAGGCCTGAACAGCAGTCAGCGCGAGGCGGTCACTTCGACGGAGGGCTACATCCGCGTCGTGGCCGGCGCGGGCTCCGGTAAGACGCGCGCCCTCGCGCGCCGCTTTGCCTACCTTGTAAACGAGCTGGGTGTCACGCCCGGCAGCATCCTCTGCGTCACCTTCACGAACAAGTCCGCCGCCGAGATGCGCCAGCGCATACGCGCACTCACCGGCGACAGCGACACCGGCCACATCTGCACCTTCCACAGCTTCTGCGTCACCGTGCTCCAGGAGGACAGCCACGCGGTGCAGTACCCCAAAAGCTTCCTCGTCCTCGACAACGCTGACATCGACGTCATGCTCGCCCGCATCTACGAAGAGCGCGGCCTCACCCTGCGCCACATGACATACGCCGACGCGAGGGACATGATAGAGCTCCGCAAGGGCATCGAGGACCCCGAATACTACCTCGACATGATAGACATGGACCTGGAGACCCTGAACAGGAAGTACCTCGACGCCGTCAGCACGCGGGACATCATCTTCTACGGCTACCTCTACGAGGAGAAAAAGTGCTTCGGCCTGGACTACAACGACCTCATCTTCTTCACCCTCTACATTTTCGAGCGCGAGCGCGAGATACGCCGCAAGTGGCAGGAGCGGCTGCAATACATCATGGTGGACGAGTTCCAGGACATAGACAAGCCCCAGTACCGCCTCATGCGCGCGCTCTGCGGCTACCACAAAAACCTTTTCATCGTCGGAGACCCCGACCAGACCATCTACACCTGGCGCGGGGCGAGCGTGAAGTTCCTGCTGGACTTCGACCGCGAGTTTCCCGGCACGAAGACCATCATGATGATGCAGAACTACCGCTCCACGCCCGAGATACTCGCCGCGGCGAACAGCCTCATAGGCAAAAACCGCAACCGCATGAAAAAGGAGCTCTCCCCCACCCTGCCCTCCGGCGCGCCGGTGGTCTGGATGCACTGTGAGAGTCCCGAGGACGAGGCCGGGCGCATAGGTGCGCGCATTGCCGAGCTGCACGAGAGCGGCGTCCCCTACCGCGACATGGCCATACTCTATCGCGCGCACTACGTCACGCGCAGCATCGAGGAGGTCTTCCTGCGGCTGAAGCTGCCCTATGTCATATACAGCGGCGTCCAATTCTTCGCGCGCGCGGAGGTGAAGGACGCGCTCAGCTACCTGCGCCTGCTTGCCTACCGGGACGACCTCTCCTTCCTGCGCGTGGCGAACGTGCCGAGGCGGAACCTCGGGCGGCGCAGGATGGAATACCTGCGCGAGTATGCGGTGAAAAACGCCTGCTCTCTCTACGACGCGCTCTGCCGCAATCTGGGCGAGGAGCTCTTCCGCGGCACCAAGGCCCGGAAGCTCGTCGCGCTGGTGGAGGAGCTCTCCGCAGGCTGCGAGGAACGGAGCATCGCGGAACTGCTCTCGGAGGTGCTCAACCGCAGCGGCTACGAAGAGCATCTGCGTACCGAGGGCAGTCAGGAGCGTCTGGACAACCTCGCGGAGCTCAAGCAGTCCGTCCGCGAATATGAGGAGACGGGCGGCGAGGAGTGCTCGCTGACGCACTACCTCGCCCACGTGGCCCTCTTCACCAACAGCGACGCGGACACCGGCCGCGACGCTGTGAAGCTCATGACCATCCACGCCGCCAAGGGCCTGGAGTTCCCCCACGTCTTCCTCTGCGGCCTGAGCGAGGGCATCCTGCCCTCCCGCAGGACCGACTCGCCCGAGAGCATGGAGGAGGAGCGCCGCCTGGCTTTCGTGGCGCTCACGCGGGCGCAGAGGGGCCTCTGCCTCTCGGACTGCGAGGGCCGCGGGCATGAGGGCGCGCCGCGCTATCCCTCGCGCTTCCTGCTGGAAATAGACGAGGGCCTGCTCGTTCATGACGGCAGGCCCCGTGACAGCCTCGTGGCCGAGGCGCGGGAATATATCGCTTCAAACGAGCGGCGGCTCTCCGGCACAGCGGCGGAGCCGGAGGCGCTCCTGTCCCCCGGCGCGCGCGTGCGGCACGCGGCCTTCGGTGAAGGCACGCTGCTGGAGGTGGACATGACCCGGAGGGTCTACGTCATCCAGTTCGACAAGATGCCGACGCCCAGGACGCTGACCATCCGTGTCCCGCTGGAGCGGCTTTAAAAAAAGCGGAAGCGCAGGCAGTTCTCATACGCCTCGCCCGGAGCGAGGACGCGGATATCCGGCTGCTTTTCAAGGTCTTCGACCACGTCCTGCCGCGAGGGCAGGCTCAGCCAGGGCTCGATGCAGACGAAGGGGGCCTCCGTCTCCGGCGTGTGCCAGAAGGCTATATAGCGCATGTCCGGGTACGAGACTTCAACGGCGTGGGCGTCGAGCTCGGATTTGAGCGTCACGCTCTCCGCCGCGGCGCGCAGTATGACGGCGTCAGCGTCGAAGAGGTCGTGGCGGAGCGATATGGCGTTGTTTTCGAGCGCGTAGGGCGCTTCCTCGCCGGAGGCGTAATACTGGGGCGAGAGCAGGACGCGCTGCGGCTCACAGGGCGCGGAAAACTCCAGGCGGTAGTCCTCGAACCTCAGCCCGGGGGCCAGGGGCACGTTGAAGCCCGGATGCCCGCCCAGGCCGAAGGGCATATCGCCCTCGCCGCGGTTCTCGACGCGGTAGGTCTGGCGCAGGGTATCGCCGGAAAGCTCGTATATGAGGCTGAACTTGAAATCGAAGGGGTAACTCTCCCGCGTCGCCTCGCCCGCCCTGAGCGAGAGGACCAGGCGCGTGTCCGTCGCCGCCTCGGCTGTGAACTCGCTCCCGCGGGCGAAGCCGTGGCGGCCCATTTTATACCTCGCGCCGCGCCAGAGGTAGCTGTCCTCCGTCAGGCGGCCCACGTAGGGGAAGATATTCGTCGCGCGGCCGCGCCAGAAGCGCTCGTCGCCCTGCCAGAGGTATTCCGTGCCGTCCGCGCCGCGCACGGAGCGCAGCTCCGCCCCCAGGGACGAGACGCGGACGCAGAGTTTTTCGTTATTGAGGCAAAATTCCATTTGGCATCCCTCCTAATGTCATTTTAACAGTTTTCCGCTCAGCCCGCAACATCCGCGCGCGTTTTGCGACTTATAAGGTGAAGGGAGGCAGTAACATGAGCGAGAAAAGCGAAAAGATCTACGAGGCCGTGACAAATGTCTCCGACGAGCTGGTTGAAGCGGCGGGCGGGCGCAGAAGGCCGCGCAGGGCCTGGTACATCGGGGCCGTGGCGGCGCTGCTGGTCGTGGCCATCGCCGCGGCGCTTATCCGGCCCGGGGCGGGCGGCTCGGCGCTGGCGATAGCCGAGGCGGTGTATGAGGACTACGAGCGGCTGCCGGACGGGGTCGCAGCGCCGGACGCCTGCTTTGAGGCGCTGACGGCGCAGTTTCTCTCCGGCGCGGGCGAGGAGAACGCCCTGCTCTCGCCGGTGAACCTCTACATGGCCCTCGCCATGCTCGCGGAGCTGACGGGCGGCGAGAGCCGGGGCCAGCTGCTGGAGCTCATATGCGTTGACAGTGTGGAGGCCCTGCGCGAACAGGCGTCAGCCATTTGGCGCGCGTGCAGCCGGGACGAGGAGGAGATACAGAGCGTGCTTGCCGGCTCCGTCTGGCTCAGGGACGACTTCGGCTATGTGCAGAGCACGATGGACACGCTTGCGTACACCTATTACGCCTCGTCCTACCGGGGCGAGATGGGGAGTGCCGAGATAAACTCCGCCATACAGGCCTGGCTGAACGAGCAGACGCGCGGGCTGCTTGAGGAGCAGGCGGCAAATATCGAGACGAACCCCCTCACCGTCCTGCTGCTGGCGACGACCATCTATTACAGCGCGCAGTGGACGGACGAGTTCAACGAGGCGGC
Organism: uncultured Eubacteriales bacterium; assembly: GCA_900544295.1. GTDB lineage: Bacteria > Bacillota > Clostridia > Oscillospirales > Oscillospiraceae > Scatomorpha > Scatomorpha intestinigallinarum. The sequence goes on from UQUO01000002.1 coordinate 125,837, forward strand.
AAACTACACCGACGTCTTTCACGCGCCCTCGGGCGACACCGAGGCGGAGTACATGCGCGCGGAGCGCGGCATGGACTATTTCAGCGGAGACGGCTGGGGCGCGGTACGGCTCCCGCTCCGGGGCGGGAACGGCATGTGGTTCATCCTCCCCGACGAGGGCGTCGCGGTGGACGAGCTGCTGCAAAGCGAGGAAGTTTTGGGCCTCATGGCCTCGGGACCGAATGAGCTGGCCGGGAAATACGCGGTCGTACATCTTTCGGTTCCGAAGTTTGACATTGCGGCGCAGCTCGACCTCATAGGCGGGCTGATGGAGCTGGGCGTGACGGACGTCTTCGACCCCGATGTCTCGGACTTCACGCCGATGACGACGGACACGGACATGCCCATCTACGTCTCCGAGGCTACGCACGCGGCGCGGGTGAAGATAGACGAGGAGGGCGTCGAGGCCGCGGCTTTTACGGTCATCATAGCCGACGGCGCGGCGGCGGAGCCCGAGGACGAGATATACTTCACTCTCGACCGGCCCTTCCTCTTTGCCATAAGCTCGCGGGACGGACTGCCGCTCTTTACGGGCGTGGTGAACAGGCCGGACTGAGGGGGCGCGGCATGGAGGACAGGGAGATAGTCGCCCTCTACCACGCGCGGGACGAGGGCGCGATTTCGGAGACGGCGGCAAAATACGGCGCGTTCTGCCTGCGCATAGCGCTGAACCTGCTCGGCATACGCGAGGACGCGGACGAGTGCGTGAACGACACCTGGCTCGCCGCGTGGCGGCGGATGCCGCCGGAGCTGCCCGCGAGCCTGCGGGCCTTTCTGGGGTGCATCACGCGTAACCTCTCCATCAGCCGCTACCGGCAAAACCGGGCGCGCAAGCGCTACGCGGGCATGGAGGCGCTGCTCTCGGAGCTGGACGACTGCGTCCCCTCCCCCGCGACGGTGGAGCAGACGCTGGACGCCATGGAGCTGACGCGGCACATCGAAGCCTGGCTCGGCGCGCTGCCGGAGCGGGAGCGGCGGCTCTTTCTGCGGCGCTACTGGTACGGCGAGGCGCTCTCCGAGCTGGCGGCGCAGGAGGGCGAGCGGCCCGCGCGGCTGGCGCAGCTCATGCTCCGGCTCCGGCGCTCGCTCAGGGCGCATTTGGAGGCCGAGGGCGCGGAGATATAAAAAAACAGGGAGCCGGGAGGCTCCCTGTTTTATGTTTTTGGGGCTTACTTCACGCTCTCGCAGAAGCGCATTATCATGGCCGCAGCCTGCGCGCGGGTAGCGGTGGCAAGCGGGGTCAGAGCGCCGTTCTCGTCGCCCTCGGTCAGGCCCGTGGCATACGACCAGAGCATGGCGTTCTGCGCCCAGGTGCTGATGCTGCCGGCGTCCGGCACGCGGCTGAGGTCGCCGGTATAAATCGGCTCCCCGGCAAGACGCCAGAGCATGGTGACGAATTCCTCGCGGGTGATGGCCGCAGTCGGGTTCTCACCGTCGGAGATACCGTTGGTGATGACCCACTCCTGGGCCTTGGCGTACCAGCTGTTGCCGCCGGTGGTGTCAACGCCGCTCATGCGGGCGATGATGGTCCAGACCATCGCGCGGGTCAGCGTGTCGTTCGGGGCGAACACGTAGGTGTCCACGCCGTCCATGAGCTTGTTGTCGTAGACGTACTTGACAGCCGTGTAGTACCAAGCGGAGGCCGGCACGTCGTAGAACGGGAACTCGGGAACCTCAGGCTCCTCGGGCTCCTCCGGCTCGGGGACGTACTCAGTGTCGGGGTGACGCACCCAGGAGGCGGTGAGTTTAATATCGGAGGTCACAGTGACGGTGTCGGTGCCGGCATAGGTATTGCCGTCAGAGCCGCTCCAGCCGAGGAAGGCATAACCGCTCTTGTTCGGGGTGTAGAGAGGTATCTCTGAGCCGCCGGGGACGGTGTATGTAGTCACCGCGCCGCCGTTGGCGGGGTCAATGGTGATGGTGTAGTGCTGCGCACCAACGCCCTCGGCAACTTTCACTATCTCCGCGCCGTTCTCAGCAGCAGCGAGGGCGGCATCGAAAGTGGTGTAGTAGGTGTAGGTGCCGTTGTTGTTGACCTGATACTGGAGGGTGTCGCCGAGATATTTCGCGGCAACGGTGTTGTTAAACTCACCGCCGGTGACATTGGCAGTCGCTGTATTGCTAACAAACAGGTTCGCGTCTTCACCGTATTCAAAAATACCGTCAGTGATAACTGTGTTACCGCCGTTCGTTGCTTCTTGACCTATACCAATAAGCGCACCGCTGCAAGAGTAGTATCCGCCGTTTATTTCGAGAGTGCCTTTATCAACAGTGTCATTAGCATAGCCGTTAATCAGCGCGTTGCTGCCACCGCCAGTAACCTCGAACCATCCGTCGTTGATTGTGGCTTTGTTCCAGTTCATAACAGCAGACTGAGAAACATTTTCAAATATGCCGCCATTTATGTCAAGTATGCCGCCGTCGTCGTTTTTGATGGTGTTGAGTCCACCGCTGAAATTGCCGCCATTAATTACAAGCTTCGGATTGGCATGATTTTCATTGACTTTATACTGAGAATTATAACTCTGATAGCCATTTTCAACCATGCTGGAATAATGCCCGCTCTGAGTAACTGACGCGCCAGTGTTGATTGTCATATCTCCATGGTTAAGCAAAACATAATAGGAATTACCGCCACTGTCCTCTTTGTTTTGGCCGTTCTCCAAAGAGCGTGTATAGTTGCCGCCATTAAGGATCGTAGTACCATTGTTGAAAACTGCGGCCTTGGCATGAGAGATGTTATCAACGGTGCCGGTTCCTATGATTTCCAGCGTACCGCCTAAAGTGACCGTAATTGTGTCCTTTCCGTCCACATTGGTTATCTTATGCGTGCCAAGGTTGAGAATGATGTCATCGTTGTCCGCAATAGTAACGCTTTCAGTGACATCCGCAATGAGCACAACTTCGTTGTTGTCCGCCGTTGCCTCATCAATGGCCGCCTGCAGCGTCGCATACTTCGCATTGCCAAGCATGGCCACCTCACCATCCGCCATGGCAGCGGCGGGGAGCAGGGACGCGACCATCAGGACGGCGAGGAGCAGCGCCAGGATGGACTTTTTCATTTGAGTTTCCTCCTTATATTCTTTTGTTTTCAAAGCTCCGTCATGAGACAGGCGGAGCCTGTCTCAATGGCAAGGGGTACCCCTTGCGTTATACATTGTCATATTAGCATCTATATCTTGGTATTTCAAGCAGGTTTGTATTACAATTTGACTACTTCTTGTAACAACACAAAATCCCGGCCCATTTCTGGGCCGGGATTGGAGGCGCCATCCGGATTTGAACCGGAGAATCGGGGATTTGCAGTCCCCTGCCTTACCACTTGGCTATGGCGCCGCGTCTTTTCATTATAGGTTCCGGCGAAACTATTGTTTAGTTTCGCCGGAACTGGAGCGGGCAACGAGATTCGAACTCGCTACCTCCACCTTGGCAAGGTGGCGCTCTGCCAAATGAGCTATGCCCGCAGATGGTGCCTCAGGCCAGAGTCGAACTGGCGACACACGGATTTTCAGTCCGTTGCTCTACCAACTGAGCTACCGAGGCATATTCTGTTTCCGCCGCCGAAAGAAAACTCTGGTGGGAACAACTGGACTCGAACCAGTGACCCCTTGCTTGTAAGGCAAGTGCTCTAACCGGCTGAGCTATGCTCCCGGATAAGCGGCTTTGTCATTATACTAAACACCCCCTCTATTGTCAATATCTTTTTCGAATTTTTTTCACTTCGCCAAAGCGCGCAATTCTTCCGGGCTGAAACGATAGATTTTGTCGCAGAACTGACAACTCACTTCCGTCTCCTCGCCCGTCGCCGCCATGTCCTCCAGCTCCGCCGCGCCGCAGCTCGCCAGCGCCGCCGCGACCCGCTCCCGGCTGCACGCGCAGCGATACTCCACCGGTACGCGCATGACCGTCTCGTATTCCATGCCCTTCAGCACCTGCGCCGGTACCGCGTCCAGCCCGTCCTCCGACAGCACCGTCGTCAGCTGGTCCATCAGGAAGATATTCTCCTCCAGCGCCGAAATGAGCTCCTCCGGCGCGCCCGGCATCAGCTGCACGATGAAGCCGCCCGCGGCCTTTATCGTCCTGTCCGTATCCACCAGGACCCCCAGGCCCACCGCAGAGGGTATCTGCTCGCTCTCGACCATGTACTGCGCCAGATCCTCCGCTATCTCCCCCGTCACCAGCTCCGTCGAGCCGACGTAGGGCTCTTTCAGGCCGATGTCGCGGCTGACGGTCAGCATGCCGTCCGTCCCCACCGCGCCGCCGACGTTCAGCTTGCCGTCCGGGCGCAGGGGCAGATCGGTCTTAGGCTCCGTCACATAGCCGCGGACGTTGCCGTCGCAGTCCGACACGGCAATGACGCTGCCGATCGGGCCGCCGCCGTTCACGCGGATGGTCAGCGAGGCGTCCTCCTCCTTCATAAGCTCGCCCAGCATCGACGCACCGCACAGCGTCCTGCCCAGCGCGGCCGCCGCCGTCGGCGCGAGGCCGTGTATCTCCCGGGCGCGCTCCACAACGCCGCGCGCGCTTATGGCGGATATCTTCACGAAGCCGTCCTTCGTGACGGCCCTTATGATCTCGTCCATTTCAATTACCTCTCACTGCTGTGAAAAATACGCGCTCCGCGCCGCCCATCGGCCCGTCCGTGCGCGTTTCGACCTCCACGAACCCGGCCCGGCGCAAGAGCTGCGCGACCGCCTCCGGCTCGTGGGCGTATTCAACGTGCTCTTCCGACGAGCGCCGCCAGGCGCGGCCCTCGCGCGAGAAAATGTCCATGCCGTAATACAGCGCGCCGCCCTCAAAGCGCCCGCGCCAGACGCAGAATACGTCCTCCCTTTCATCCACCGACACGCTGCCGTCCATCCCGCGCAGAAACTCCGGCGTGCGCAAATCGAACACCAACAGCCCTCCAGGACGGATGAACAGCCGAAGGCGGCGGAACACCTCCGGCAAATCCGAAAACGGCACATAGCTCAGGCTGTCCAGCGAGGAATACGCCGCGTCCACCGTGCCGTACAGGTCCAGCTCCTGCGCGCTCTGGTTGATGAAGAGGGGCATTTTCCCAACGCCAAGCGCGGACGCCTTCTCCCGCGCGGACATGAGCATGTCCGCAGAAGCGTCCGCCGCTATTACGTCGTATCCCCGCGCCGCCATCAGGCAGGCCAGGCTGCCCGTGCCGCAGCAGAGGTCCAGGATGAGCCCGGTCTCTCCGCCGCGGGCACGGAAAAGGCCCTCGTAGTAATCCGCGAAGGCCGGGTACGGCACGTCCCTCGTCAACTCGTCATACCATGCGGCGAGTGAGGAGTACGCCGTCATTTGATTTGCAGCTTCCCCTCGGCCTGGAGCCGCTCAAAGGCGACGGCATAGCCGTCCGAGCCGTACTGCAGGCTGCGGTTTACCCGGGAAATCGTCGCGCTCGACGCCCCGGTGCGCTCCAAAATGTCGTTGTATATCATGCCCTGGCTGAGATATACGGCCACCTGATAGCGCTGCTCCATCGCCTGAAGCTCCGTCACGGTGCACAGGTCGTCAAAAAAGCGCTTGCACTCGTCCACGGTCTTGAGCGTGAGTATCGCCTCATACATATCGTCGCTTCTGGGTTTTTTATTCTGCTTGTTCATATAGCACCTCACCATTACATTGGCTACAGCCTTTTATATTTTATAACCCTAATGCGTAAAAGTAAAGAGGCTTTACACTAATTTGACGAAAAATTCATAATTGCCCTCTCGGAAAAGAATCCTATTGTCAGGAAGACGCTTTTAGGATAGAATGTCAGTGTGCTTCCAGCACGCAGAAAGGAGGTCCGGTCAGCTTGTTTGACATCATTATAGACAACATGAGCATCGTCTGGGTCGTCATCATGGTCGTCTTCCTCGTGGTCGAGGCCGCCACAGCGGGGCTCACCTGCATCTGGTTCGCCATTGGGGCGCTTGCCGCGCTCATCGCCGCGCTCTTCGGCGCGCCGATATGGCTCCAGCTCGTCTGGTTCTTCGTAGTCTCCGTCGTCACGCTATACTTCACGCGCCCCCTGGTGCTCAAATACGTGAATTCCCGCAGCCAGCCCACTAATGCCGACATGGTCATCGGAAAGGAAGCCCTTGTCACCGAGGCCATCGACAACGTTGAGAGCGCCGGCGCAGTCGCCGTCGGAGGCAAGGTGTGGACGGCGCGCTCTGAAAACGGCGAGCCCATAGAGGTCGGCAGCATAGTTACCGTTCTGCGCATTGAGGGAGTTAAGCTCATAGTTTCAGCAAAGAATTGAACTTAAGCACAAAAAAGAGGAGGAAAATGCCATGCCGTATCTTCCGTACATCGTCATTGGTGTCGTAGTGCTCGTGATCATCGTCATTCTCGTGCGCTGCATCCGTGTGGTGCAGCAGGCCAAGGCCTACGTAATTGAGAGGCTGGGCGCCTACAAGACCACCTGGAACGTCGGTCTGCACTTCAAGCTGCCCTTCATCGAGCGCGTCGCCAAGGTCGTCTCGCTCAAGGAGCAGGTCGCGGACTTCCCGCCCCAGCCCGTCATAACCGAGGACAACGTCACGATGCAGATAGACACGGTGGTCTATTTCCAGATCACCGACCCCAAGCTCTACACCTACGGCATCGAGCGGCCCATCGTTGCCATCGAGAACCTCTCCGCCACGACCCTGAGAAACATCATCGGCGACCTGGAGCTCGACCAGTGCCTCACGAGCCGCGACGTCATCAACACCAAGATGCGCGCCATCCTCGACGAGGCCACCGACCCCTGGGGCATCAAGGTCAACCGCGTGGAGCTCAAAAACATCCTGCCCCCACGCGAGATCCAGAACGCCATGGAAAAACAGATGAAGGCCGAGCGCGAGCGCCGCGAGGCCATACTCCGCGCCGAGGGCGAGAAGAAATCCGCCATCCTCACCGCCGAGGGCGAAAAGGAATCCGCCATCCTCCGCGCCGACGCCAAGAAGCAGGCCCAGATACTTGAGGCCCAGGGCGAGGCCGAGGCCATCCTCACCGTTCAGCGCGCCACCGCCGAGGGCATCAAGCTCATCAACGAGGCCACGCCGACCGACCCCGTCATCAAGCTCAAGGCCCTGGAGGCCTTCGCCGCCGCAGCCAACGGCCGCGCGACGAAGATCATCATCCCCTCCGAGATCCAGGGCCTCGCCGGCCTGGCCGAGGGCATAGTCGAGGCCGTCAAGCTGCCTGAGAAGCCCGCAGCGAAGCAGGACTCCAACTGAGTCCTCTCTAGCATTGACCAAGAAAATTCGTCCTGCGCCGGTGCGGTCTCATCGTACCGGCGCAGTTATGGGGTGAGATATATGCTGTATTCAGAAAAGGTCCGCGTTTTCCTCACTAGCCACGGCATGGAGCCGGAGCGTGTTGACTTCGACTCGACCACCGCCGCTTTTATAAGCGACATGGAGCTCGGTCTGCGCGGCCGGGAAAGCTCCATCAGGATGATCCCCACCTATCTCACCGCCGACGGGCAGCTCCCGCTCGGCGAGCCCGCCGCAGTCATTGACGCGGGCGGCACCAACTTCCGCACCGCGCTCGTCAGCTTTACCGAGGACGGTCCGGTCATCGACGCGCTCAGCGTCTGCGCCATGCCCGGCACGGACGGAGCCGTCGCCTGGGAGGATTTTATCAGCTTTGTCGCGGACAGGCTTGCCCCGCTGCTCGACAGGGCCGACAAGGTGGGCTTCTGCTTCTCCTATCCCACTGAGGAGACTCCCGAGCGCGACGGGCGCGTCCTGAGCCTCACAAAGCAGGTACAGCTCACCGGCTTTGAGGGCCGCCTCATCTGCGCAGACCTTGCCGCCGAACTGGAAAGGCGCGGCATCACCGGCAAGAGCTTCGTCCTGCTCAACGACACGCCCGCCGTGCTGCTCTCCGGCTCGGCCTACGCCGCCGAAAAGAGCTGTGACGGGCTCGTCGGCCTCATCTCCGGCACCGGTACGAACACCTGCTGCGTCCTGCCTGACGAGGCGATCAAAAAGCCTCACGGGGCCTTCTCGGGCAGCATGCTGGTGAACCTTGAGTCCGGCAACTTCAACGGTCTTCCCCGCGGCGACTTCGACGCCGAGCTCGACGCCGGCACCTGCGACCCCGGTGTCTACCGTCACGAGAAGATGACCTCCGGCGCATATCTGGGCGAATTGTGCCGCCTCACGCTGCGCTGCGCCGCGCGCGAGGGCCTCTTCTCCGAGGCCGCGGCCGAGAAGCTGCTCTCCCTCGACGCGCTATCCGCACCCGAGGCGGACGCCATGGCCTGCGGCGGCGGGGACATGTTCGAGGGCGAGGACGCGCGCACGGCATCGGAGCTTTGCAACGCCGTCTTTGTCCGCTCCGCGCGCTGCGTCTGCTGCAACCTCGCGGCCATACTCGTGCTCACCGACCGCGGCTCCGACCCGGAGCATCCCGCCTGCATCAGCGCGGACGGCTCCGTCATCCGCCGCAGCCGCGCTTTCCGCGAGGCGCTGGACGGTTTCATCGACAGCTTCATTGAAAAGGGCCTGGGCAGGAGCGTTGTGATCTGGTCCGCTGAAAATGCGACCATGCTCGGCTCCGCCGCCGCGGCGCTGCTCAACGGCTGACACAAAGATATACATACACAGGAGGAAATCTGCACAATGGCAATCGAACTCGGAATCAAGGGCAGCTCCAGCTGCACTGTAACATCGGACCTCACCGCGAAGTCCCTGCGCTCCGGCGGACTGGACGTTCTGGCCACGCCCATTATGGTGGCGCTCATGGAGGAGGCGGCGCTGCTCTCCGTGCGCCCTTACCTTGAGCCCGGCACCGACACCGTCGGCACGAGGCTCGACGTCTCGCACCTGTCCGCCACGCCCGTCGGTATGAAGGTCAGGGCTGAGAGCACCCTCGTCGAAATTGACCGCCGCCGCCTGGTCTTTGAGGTCAAGGCCTACGACGAGGCCGGTCTCATAGGCGAAGGCACGCATGAGCGCTTCGTCGTGGACATGGAGAAGTTCACGGCCAAGTGCGAGGCGAAAAAGGCCAAATAAGCACGGAAACGCGAACCGCCGCCCAAAGGGGCGGCGGTTTTTTTGCGCATTTGCGGGTTTTACAAATTGTTCACGTATCTACAGGGCGTTTTTTTAAGGCAAAACTAAGGCTCTCAACATACCATCTAGCCCGGAGGCGATAACATGACCGAATTCCGGCACGAACTCGAGCATGAGATAGGGGCGCCGGACTCCGTCCCAGGACGCTCGTGGACTACACCCGCGAGGCCTTCACCTTCCCTGCCGGGAACGTACGCGTCACGCTCGACTACGACATCCGCACCGGCCTCGACTGCACCGCCATGCTGGATACCGGCTGTGTGACAGTGCCTGTCCCGGGTGAGCCCGCCATACTCGAGGTAAAGTGGGATGAGTTCCTCCCCGACATCGTCCGGGACGCCGTCGCCCTGCGCGGCGTGCGCGCCGGGGCCTTCTCCAAAGACGCCGCCTGCCGTGCCTACGGCTGATTCTTTATGACAGGAGCAAACCGAAATGTTGACTTTCCAGGACATCTTCAAATCTGACTTCCTCTCCAGCGTGGACAGCATCAGTCTTGTGGACATAGCACTCGCGCTCGTGCTCTCCTTTGCGCTGGGCCTCTTCATTTTCTTCGTCTACAAAAAGACCTACATGGGCGTCATGTACTCCTCCAGCTTCGGCGTGACGCTCGTGGCGCTGACGATGATAACCACCGTCGTCATCCTCGCCGTGACCAGCAATGTCGTGCTCTCCCTCGGCATGGTGTGCGCGCTGTCCATTGTCCGCTTCCGCGCCGCTATCAAGGAGCCGCTGGAGATCGCCTTCCTCTTCTGGGCCATCGCCGTAGGCATCGTGCTCGCCGCGGGGCTCATCGTCCTCGCCGTCATCGGCAGCGCGGTCATAGGGCTCATCCTCATCGTCTTTGTGAACCGCCGCTCCAGGCTCGACCCCTATATCGTCGTCCTGCGCTGCGACGGCGCGGAGAGCGAGCGCGAGGCTGCCGACTTCCTCAAAAAGAGCGTCACCCGCTGCTCCGTCAAGAGCAAGACCGTCCAGCCCGGCTCCGTCGAACTGAACGTCGAGGTGCGCATGAAGGGCGAGAGCACCGATTTCATAAACGCCCTCGCCGCCCTGCCCGGCGTACAGAGCGCCGTACTCGTCAGCTACAACGGCGAGTACATGGGCTGAGGTATGTGTTATGTCAACCAGCAGCAATTTGGACCGCATCTGCGTTGCGGCCCTGGCGCTCGCCGTACTCATAGCGGCCCTGGCTTTCTGTGCGCCGGCTTTGGGCTATGAGGCGGCCTCCGGCGGCGTCGTGCTCAGCTACGAGGAGCGGCTTTTCGACACCTCGGTCGTCCACACCATCGACATCGTCATGGACGACTGGGAGGGCTTCATCGCAGGCTGCGAGGACGAGGAATACGTCCTGTGCGACCTCGTTATAGACGGCGAGGAGCAGCCCGGCGCGGGCATACGCGCCAAGGGCAACACCTCTCTCAGCTCCGTTGCCGCCTACGGCAATGACAGGTACAGCTTCAAGATCGAGTTCGACCACTACGACAGCTCCCTGAGCTACTACGGTCTCGACAAGCTGAACCTTAACAATATAATTCAGGACAACACCTACATGAAGGACTTCCTCAGCTACCAGCTCATGGCTGCGGCTGGCGCGGCCGCGCCGCTTTGCAGCTACGTCTGGATAACGGTAAACGGCGAGGACTGGGGCCTGTATCTGGCCGTCGAGGGCGTTGAGGAGAGCTTCCTTCTGCGCAACTACGGCACGGACTACGGCGAGTTATACAAGCCCGACAGCATGGAGATGGGCGGTGGCCGCGGCAACGGCGGCGGCTTCGGCGGCCGTGGCGGCATGGGCGGGATGCCATCCGACATGGGCGAGCCGCCTGAGGACATGGGCGGGATGCCTGATATGAGCGAGATGCCCGAGATGGGTGAAATTCCGGATATGGGCGAGATGCCTGAGATGGGCGGCGGCATGGGCGGCGGGATGATGGGCGGCAGCAGCGACGTGCTGCTGGTCTACACCGACGACGACTATGACAGCTACGCCAACATCTTTGACAACGCCAAAACCGATGTCTCCAACGCCGACAAGGACAGGCTCATCGACGCGCTCCAGGCCCTTGGCGAGGGCGGCGACGTCTCAGACTGCGTGGACATCGAGAGCGTCATCAGCTACTTTGTCGCCCACAACTTCGTATGCAACTTCGACAGCTACACCGGCTCCATGATCCAAAACTACTACCTCTACGAGGACGGCGGCCTGCTCTCCATGCTGCCCTGGGACTACAACCTCGCCTTCGGCGGCTTCATGGGCAGCTCGGACGCCGAGGCACTGGTGAACTGGTCGATTGACGACCCGACCTCCGACGGGGACACCGAGTCCCGGCCAATGCTGGCCTGGATCTTCGAGAGCGAGGAATACACGGAGCTCTACCACGCTGCCTTTGCCGAGTTCATCGAGAGCGTCTTTACGAGCGGCGAGTTCGAGCGTCTCTTTGACGAGACTGTGGAGCTCATCTCCCCCTACGTCGAGCGCGACCCGACCAAGTTCTGCACGTATGAGGAGTTTGAGCTGGGCGCGGAGACTCTGCGCGAGTTCTGCCTCCTGCGGGCAGAGAGCATCGGTTATCAGCTCGCAGGCGAGGATGTGACCGTGGACGCCTCCGGCCTCGATATCTCCGCCATGGGCAGTGTGAACAACACCGCCGGCGGCGGAGGCAAGGGCTTCCGCGGCTGAACACAAAAATGGCCCCGCCGTCCCTCAAGGGCGGCGGGGTCTTGTCATGCCTTCAATGTCTGTGTCAATGCCTCGTCCGGGGCGGCGAGGATGGTCTCATAGTTGGTGTATATGACCTTTCCGGGCAGGGCGCCGGTGGGCTTCTTGACGTTGCGGGCGCGCGTCCAGTCCACGGGGGTCTTGCCCGAGTCGCGCGCCTCGGAGAAATATGCCGCCAGCGAGGCCGCCTCCTCCATCGTGCGCGCGTCCGGCAGGCTGTCCTCGGCCCTTATGACGACGTGGGAGCCGTGGGACTTCTGCACGTGCAGCCAGATGTCCGAGCGGCGCGCGGTTTTGAGCGTCAGCTCGTCGTTCTGCGCGTTCGAACGGCCGACCAATATCTCGTAGCCCCCGCTCGAAACAAAGCGCATGGGGCCCAGCGGCTTGGCGCGGCGCTCCTTGCCGCCGCCCTTCGGCGTGCGAAGGACCCCCGAGGCGACGAGCTCCCGGCGCAGCTCCGCTATCTCCTTCTCGCTCGAAGCGCGGGCCAGCAGGTCCAGCACGCTTTCGAGGTAGTCCAACATGGCCTCGCCCTCGGCTATGAGCTTGGTCAGGTGCTGCTCGGCGGCGACGGCCTTTTTGTACTCCTTGTAGGCCGCAGCGGCGTTCTGCTGCGGCGTTTTCATCGGGTCGAGCGCTATCTCTACCTCGGGGCAGCCCTCGGCGTAGTAGTCCTCACAGACGAGCGTCCTCGCGCCCTTTTCCGCGCGCCAGAGGTTCGCCGTGATGAGGTCGCCGCGGCGGCGCAGCTCTTCCCTGTCCGCCGTGCGCGCAAGCTCCGCACGCTGCTGGCCCAGCTTGCGGGCCTGCCTGTCCCGCAGGGTGCGGACTGTCTTGACCGTGTCGTGCGAGATGCGGCGCATGCGCTCGGCGCGCTCCCGGCCCGCGTAGAATTCCTCAAGCAGGTCTGAAAAGCTGCCGCGCGGCTCACAGGCGGCCGCCGCTCCGTACTGCGTGATGCGCATGAAGCTGAAATCGCGCGGCTGCCCGTCTTCGAGCACCATGACCGGCGTAAACTCCCGCGCCCTCACGCTCTCGGCGTAGGCCTCTACAGCCGCCGCGAGGTCGCCCCCGCGCTCTGCCCGGCTGGCCAGCTCCCGCGCTATGAGTGGAGAGAGGCCGGAGAAGGCGTCCATCAGCCGCTTGTCCCCCGGCTTGTCCGTGGCCGCGGCCCCAATGGCGGCGCGCAGCTGCTCTCCGCTCAGCTCCAGCAGGTTCGGCTTTGCCGGTTTGGGAGGCAGGCGGTATAGCATGCCGGGCAGCAGGCGGCGGTAGGCCCCCTCGCCGAAGTCCGCGCGGCGCAGGCAGTCGATGATGACCCCCTCCCCGTCCACGAGGACGACGTTCGACGAGCGGCCCATCAGCTCCACAGCGAGGCGTTTTTTCGTCTCCACGCCCAACTCGTCCCTAGCAGTGAGTTCAAGGATGACCATGCGCTCGTTCTCCGGCTGCGTCAGGGCGTCTATCCTCGCGCCGACGAGGTGCTTGCGCAGGAGCATGCAGAACATCGGCGGCGTCTCCGGGTTCTCGAATCGCTCCGAAGTCAGGTGCAGGCGCGCCATACCCACGCCCGCCGAGATGAGCAGCTTTCTGCTCCCCTGCCGTGTATACAACGAAAGGAGCAGCAGGTCCCTCGCGGGCTGCTGCACCTTGTCTATATGCGCGCCCTCCAGCTGGGGCGCGAGTTCGTCCACAAGCGCCGTAAGGCATACTGCGTCAAGCGGCATCGTAATCCTCCGTGATGTGTGCAAAAAGCTCGTGTATCCGCTCCCGCTCTCCCCTGAGCCAGAGCCAGCCGAAGACGGCCTCCAGAGCCGTCGCAGCGTGGTACTGCCCGGGCGTCGCGCCGTGGGGCACGGTGTTCACGTGGCTGTTGCGGCCCCGGCGGTACACGTCGTGCTCGGCCTCCGTGAGCAGCGGCAGGATGACCGCCGCGGCCCTCGCCTGCGCGGGGGCCTTTACGCGCGCCACCGTCTCCCTGTGCAGCTGCACTACAGTCGCTATCCCGCGCTCGGCCAGCAGCGTGCGCACCAGCAGCTCATACACCGCGTCGCCCACGTGGGCCAGGGCGAGGATACTCAGTTTTCCAAGTTCGGCGTCCGTCATATCAGAGCATGTCCTCGTCGGAATCCGTGCCGAACTCCATCTCGGTCTGGAAACGCTCCGTCGGCGCGGCGCCGTTCATGAGCTGCATCTCCTGCCACTGCTGCTTGGTTATGAGCACCTGCCGCGGCTTCGAGCCCTCGAAGGGGCCGACTATGCCCAGCTGCTCCATCTGGTCCACCAGCCTGGCCGCGCGGGAATAGCCCAGCTTCAGGCGGCGCTGCAGCATGGATACGCTGGCCTGCTTAGTCTCAAAGATGACGTCCACGGCCTGGGGCAGCAGCTCGTCAAACTGCTGCTTCGTCGCGGCGGGAGCCTCCGCCTCTGCCGGTTCCTCCGCGGCCTTTTCGATCTGCTCCAGGATGTCGTCGGAATACTCCGGAGCGGAACCGCGTTTTATGAAGTCGATGACGTCCTCGCGCTCCTCGTCGGAGACGTAGGCGCCCTGGACGCGCATGGGCTTGCCGCTGCCCAGGGGCGAATAGAGCATATCGCCCATGCCGATGAGCTTCTCCGCGCCCGCCGTATCGAGTATGATGCGGCTCTCCATCGCGCTGGAGACCGCGAAGGCGATGCGGCTGGGGATATTGGCCTTCATGAGACCCGTTATGACGTCAGCCGAGGGCCTCTGCGTGGCGATTATGAGGTGCATGCCCGCGGCGCGGCCCATCTGGGCAACGCGGCAGATGCTCTCCTCCACGTCCTTCGAGGCGACGAACATGAGGTCCGCCAGCTCGTCCACGACTATGACGACCTGCGGCATGGTCTCCGCGCCCAGCTTCTTCTGGTGGGCGTTGTAGCCCGCGAGGTCGCGCACGCCCGCCTCGGAAAACAGGCGGTAGCGCTTTAGCATCTCGACGACGGCCCATTGCAGCGCGCCCGCGGCCTTCTTCGGGTCCGTGACCACGGGGACATACAGGTGCGGGATACCGTTATAGATGCCCAGTTCGACCATTTTGGGGTCTATCATGATGAGCCGCAGCTGCTCGGGCGTGGCCTTGTAGAGCAGGCTCAGCAGCAGGGAGTTCAGGCAGACCGACTTGCCCGAACCCGTAGTACCCGCGATGAGCATATGCGGCAGCTTGGCAATATTGCCGACTACGCACTCGCCGCTGATGTCCTTGCCTATGGCGAAGCTGAGGCTCGAATGCGCGTTTTTGAAGGTGGGCGAGTCTATTATGTCCCGCAGGTAGACGATGCTTACTATCTTGTTCGGCACCTCGACGCCGACGGTGGATATCTTGTCCGGGATGGGGGCTATGCGGACGTTCATGACGCCGAGGGAGAGGGCCAGGTCGCTGGAGAGGTTAGTCAGCTTCGTGAGCTTCACGCCCGCGTCGAGCTCCAGGTCGTAGCGCGTGACCGTGGGACCGCGCGTGACGCCGACGATGTTCGCCGCGACGCCGAAGCTGTGCAGCGTCGTCTCCAGGCGCTCGCGGTTGAGGGCTATCTCGTCCCTGCCGTCCACGGCGGCCGCCGCGCCCTTGCGGAGCAGGTCTATGGGCGGGAACTCGTACTCCGGCGCGGCATCTCCGGCGCTCTCTATCTCCTGCGCCACGGCGGCGGACTCGGCCTCTACCTCGGCGCGCGTGGGCTTCGGCGCGGGCTTCTTCTCCACAGGCGGCGTGTCCACGGGCGCGAACTCGGGTGGCACCAGCTCCTCCTCGAAGTCGAACACCGGCTCAGGCGCGCGCTTCGGTGCCGGCTTGGGCGCGGGCTTCGTGCCTATCTCATCCTCGGTGAAGTAGCTGACCTTGACGCCGCCGTAATCCGTATCCTCGTCCGGCTCGTCGTCCACGGGAATGTCGATAACGCGGTTTTTCTGCTTTTTCGCGGGCTTCGCGGCCGGCTGGGCCTCCTTCCGGGCCTGGGGCGCACGCTCATCGGGCTCCGGCTCAGGGACGTATTCGTACTCCGGCCGCTCGCGCCCGGAGAGCCAGCGCGCTACCTTGCCTATGCTCAGGCTTACAGAGTACATCAGGAAGAACAGCAAAAGCGCCAAAAGCAGCGGGAACGCGCCGTAGACGCTGAACATCGACTCCAGCGCCATGGCCAGCAGGCCTGCGATGAGGCCGCCGCCCTCCATTAGCTTGCCCTCGGCGTACAGGCCCGTCACGAGCTTGCCGAAGTCGCCTCCCAGCTCCAATGCCGTCCGCGAAAACAGCAGGTGCGCAATGGCGCCGAAAACTATGGGCAGCATGAAGCAGCAGAAGAGCCGGAAGGCCACCGGCCGTCCCCTGTGGAAGGCCAGGGCTATCGCCGCCAGCAGCAGCGCGGGCGGGAAGAGATAGAAGCCCCAACCCAGCAGTCCCTTTATGAAGCCGCAGAAGATGTCGATGAACCAGCCGTCCACGTCGAAATAGCCGATGAAGGAGAGTATGGCCAAAAACGCGCAGACAGCCGCGCCGACCTCCCTTCTAACGGGCTTCGGCGCATTCTTAGCGGCCCTGGCGTTCCCCTTGGCGGAGGCAGCAGGCTTTTTGGCCGTGCTGCCGCTTTTCTTTGCGGAGCCAGATGAGCTTGTGCTCTTGCGGCTGCCGTTCGTAGTTGCCATTGTGTCAGCAGTCCTTTCAGAAAATGAGGGAGAGGATTATCGTCAGTACGCCGGCGCCCCAGCAGTAATAGGCGAACCAGCCGAATTTGCTCTTTTTGGTGATGAGCTTCATGAGCGAGATGGCCGCGATGCCCGAAAGCATGGCCGCCAGCATGCCGAGAAGATAGGCCGGGATGAGCGAGGCCTCGATGCTCTCCTCGCCTATGGCCTTGATGAAGCTGAGAAGGTTTGCGCCCAGCACCGCGGGCAGGCTGAGGAGGAAGGAATACTTCATCGCAAAGGTACGGTCCAGGCCCGTCGCAATGCCCGCCGTGATGGTGGCGCCGGAGCGGGAAAGCCCGGGGATGGTGGCCACGCACTGGCACAGGCCAATGGTCAGGGCGTCCCGGAAGCGCATGTTGCGCTCCGTGCGCGTGCCCGGGGCCATTTTGTCCGAAACGAAGAGCATACAGCCCGTCAGCAGCAGCGCCGCACCTATGAATGGGGTTATGTAGTAGAGCTCCTCGACCTTGTCGTTGATGGGCAGCACGAGGAAAAGCGGCAGCGTGCCGACGACGATCATGAGGAACAGCCGCGCGGCGCCGAGGTGGCCCTGCACCGGCGTTCCATCCGCCCGCCGCCCGCCGCGCAGGACGATGAACACCTCGCGCACCATGGCCACGATGTCGCCCCAGTAGCAGACGCAGATGGAGATGAGCGTTCCCAGATGCAGCAGCACGTCAAAAAAGAGATGGTCCTCCCCGGCGGAGAGGTCGAACAGATTTTGCAAAACGGCAAGGTGCCCGGAGCTCGATATCGGCAGAAACTCCGCCACGCCCTGCACGATGCCCAGAATAATGGCCGAAGAGATGGTCACAAAGCAGTCCTCCAGCTAGTTTTTCGCCGCGCCGGACCGGCGCGCACTGACTAATTATATTAGCACACTTTTTCCAAAAGAACAAGCCGTTAGTTGCACGCGCCGGGCTTGCAGGAAAGCGTACTATCTAATAACATCCTTCCCTGCAACATACGGTGTGGAAACGGTGTCTTTATAGTCGAAGGGCCTTTCATGAGGGGGACAGTCTATGGACGACGAGAGGATAATCGAGCTGTTTTTGGCTCGGGATGAGGGTGCGGTGACGGCGGCGTCGGAGAAATACGGCGCCTACTGCCGCGCGGTGGCGCTGGGTATGCTCGGCGACGAGCGCGACGCGCAGGAGTGCGTGAACGATGCGCTCTACCGGCTCTGGGCGGCCATACCGCCCGCGCGGCCGCGCAGCCTCCGGGCCTTCCTGGGCCGCATCACGCGGAACATCGCCATTAACACGCTGCGCGACACCCGACGCCAAAAACGCGGCGGCGGCGAGGCCGAGCTCGCGCTCGACGAGCTGGCCGTCTGCCTTGAGTCGGGCGACTCGCCCGAGCGCACAGTCGAGGACGCGGAGATAACTGCCTGCATAGACCGCTGGCTGGACGCGCTGCCAAGAGAGCAGCGTGTGGCCTTCGTGCGGCGCTACTGGTACCTCGACAGTATTCAAACGCTCGCCTCACGCATGGGCTGGACCACCGCCAAAACCGCCTCTCTGCTCATGAGGCTGCGCGCCTCGCTCAGAAAGGCGCTCATTTCGGAGGGTATCAGCATATGAAAAACGACAGACTTTCCCGCTGCCTCGGCGACATAGACGAAAAGTTCATCGACGAGGCCGCAGACTACAAAAAGAAGGGCCGCAAACGCGGCGTATACTACCTTGCCGCCGCGCTTGCAGCCTGTATTTTAATCGTTGTCGCGGCGCAGGTACGCCCGTCGGGTGTCGCAGAGCCGAGGCCGGCCACCGAATCCCCGGGGCCCGGCTCCATCGCCGCGTCGCCTGATGCAGGCGTTTACATTCCGGCCGTAGAGCTGCCGGAGACGCAAAACGGCTTTGCCATGGATATGATAGCCTGCGTCGTCTACAACGGCGCAGTCTACACCCAGGGCGCATGGCTGGAGGACGCCTCGGCCCTGCTGGGCGAATACCTCGGCCGCGCGACGGGCGTTATCGACGAGTGGTCGGACGAGTCCGAGTACTCCGTCGAGTTCGCGGGCACCGTGGCCGGGGAGCTCTACGCCGTCAAGGGCTACGACACGGGTTTCCGCATCTGCTGCCTCAACGACGACGGCTCGGCCCTGCTGCTCGAACGCCTGAACGGTATCACCCTCGACACGGGCGCGGACCTCTTCGAGACCCGCCTGCATCTGCCGGAGCGCCTTGAGGCCCTGAGCTTCCTCACGCACGAGGACTGGAACAAGGCCGCGAAGAACTACCGGACGCCTGAGCTGAGCGAGGAGACCATCTCCGCCTTCCTCGACGAGCTGTGCGCCGGACAATTCGTCTATACCTGGGAGAGCGAGCGCGGCATCTACGACAGCGCCGTGCAGGGCCACCTCTTCTGCGCCCTGTCCGACGGCACGACCGTCGAGCTCCGGCTCATCGAGGGCGGCTACGTGGGCTATCAGGAGCTCGGCTGGTACTTCGTAAAGATGCCGGGAGACGTATTTGACGCGGTACTCGCTGCCTGTCAGTGAGTCAGGTATTCTGGGGCTTTTTCTTCCGCCTGAGCGTAAGCGCCGTCGTGAGAGGGCGCTTTTCGCTTTTGCACTCGAAAAAGGCCGCAACGGAGAAGACGACAGCGCCAACGAAATTTACGAAGAGGTCCTCCATCGTGTCGTAGAGCCCTATGTCGAGGAAGCCGCCGAGGCCCAGGGCCTGTTCGCCGGAGTCCGTGACCAGGATGACGTCCTTTATGCCCTTCACGGTTATGGAGATGTTGCTGTTTGTCGGGTCGAGGCTGACGGAGGATATCTGGTTCACGATGGTGTCCTTCTGCATGTCGAGCAGAAACAGCCTGTCGGCAGAGAACTCTATGAACTCCCAGAGGATGCCTATGGTCATGGAAAAGCAGAAGGCGGTTATGGCCAGATAGCCGGGAGAGAGCTGTACCTTTGCATTGTCGCTGCGGTTGAGCAAATCCACGAGAGAAAAGCCCACGGCGGCGCAGAGAAAGCCGGAAGAGGTGTGCAGGATAGTGTCCCAGTTGGAATACTTGATAAAATAGGATTGCAGCTCGCCCAATATCTCCGCCGCAAAGACAAAAACGAAGATGACAACTTCAAGCGTGGTCGGAATGTCTATGTTCAGCCTGTTCT
Organism: uncultured Eubacteriales bacterium; assembly: GCA_900544295.1. Taxonomy (GTDB): domain Bacteria; phylum Bacillota; class Clostridia; order Oscillospirales; family Oscillospiraceae; genus Scatomorpha; species Scatomorpha intestinigallinarum. The sequence goes on from UQUO01000002.1 coordinate 145,486, forward strand.
CAACGAACTGGGGCAGCAGGTAGATCACCAGCACCAACACGCAGACGAAGGCGCTCTCAATGTCTCCGCGGAGGATGCAGCGGATGAGGATAAGTATGACGATGAAGCGCAGGACGACATAGGTCCAGAAAGCGGCGGGCTCTTCCTTCTTCTTGCGGAGCAGGGCCTGACGCTTGGACTCTCTGCCCTCAGAGAGCTTTTTCTTCATTTTGTGTCCCCTTTCTCTTTTTCCTGTGCCTCAGCACGAACCAAGCCGCTATTATGCAGGCGATATCCACCCCAGCACAGATGAGTACCGGCGTGGATGTCAGGTCAAGGTCGCTGCCCAGAACCGTATACAACACCATTGTGGGCAGGATTCCTATGAAGCTGCTGGCGAGATATTGCCAATAGTCCATCCTGAGCGCGCCGAAAAACAGGCCCAGGATGTCGTTTGAGAGGTTGGTGACGCGCAGCACGAGCGAGACTAGAAAAAGGTTATCCCGGTTGCCCTCATAGACCTCGCCCAGCTTCTTATACTTGGCAAGCAGCTTGTGCGCCGCCTCGCCGCCCGAGGCACGGCCGGTGAAATAGGGCACGCTTATGCAGATGACCGAGCCCACGGCGTTAACGATGAGCGAGAGCGGCGGCTCAAAAACTATGCCCACCGCCGTGGCTACGACGCCGTAGAGCACGAACACCGTCTGGCTCTTCACCGCATAGGCAAGTAGCGCCACAACCACGGCGAGGGCCGTGTTCTTCGGCGCGTAGTTCGTGAGCATCTCCACCGTCACGCCGTCCCCCGTGAGCACGAGGGCGGCCGCCCCTGCCGCCAGGCAGAGCATGACGGCGAGCGGAATGTATTTTCGCTTTCCCATTCCTGGCCCCTTTTGTGCGTTTTGACCATTTTAGCAGATGCGGCCGCTAAATGCAACACGCTGTGGTCAAAATGCCGGTTTTTGAGCAATTCCGTGCCGACGAGTCAGCTTTTGTTATGGAAAGCGCCCCATCCCGCTCGGGATGGGGCGCTTTTGCCGCCGTTTTGTGCCTAGAACTCCGCACAGCGCATGACGAGTGCCGCTGCGGCCGCGCGGCTGGCATATGCCGAGGGTGCGACAGCCCCGGTCTCATCGCCCTCGACGAGACCCGCGCAGACCGCCCAGGTCATTGCCTCTGTGGCCCAGCCGCTTATTTCCGCCGCGTCAGGCGCGGCGACAGTACCGGAAGCCTCCGGGCAGCCGCTGAGCCTCCACAGCATGGTAACAAACTGCTCCCGTGTTATGGGTGAGACCGCATCCTCGCCGTCGCTGATGCCCTGTGCGACCGCCCATTCCATGGCGGAAGAGTACCAGCTGTCCCCTTCAGAGGTGTCCGCTCCGGACATGCGGGCGAGTATTGTCCAGACCATGGCCCGAGTAAGCGCGGCGTCGGGCGCAAAGGTCCCGTCCGCTACCCCGTCCATGAGTCCGGCGGCGCAGACGTACTCAACGGCGTCGTAGTACCAGGCGTCCGGGGATACATCGCTGAAAACCAGCCCCGGTGCCTCGGGCTCCGCGGCATCTTCCGCCTCTTCCGCATCCTCCGGCCCGTCGGGAACGGGGACGTATTCCACATCCGGATGCCGTACCCATACGGCGCTGAAAACGGTGTCTCCTGTTATGACGGCAGTCTCACCCGGGGCGTAAGCTGCATCCCCGCAGCTCCAATAATGGAAGGTAAAACCGCTCCTGTGCGGGGCATCGGGTAGGACGTAGGCATAGCCGCGCTGACAGCTGAACACTAAATTCTCTTCTCCGTTGCCGTTTTGTACAGTCACAGTGCAGCAGGTACTCAAATCCCCGTCTCCCATATCCGGGGAAGTGTAGTAGACGTCCTCACCGGTGACGGAGGCAGAGCCGAGCTGAGCGGCGCTCGGCGCGCCGCCGCCCCAGTAGTTGCCCGAGACGTCGATCACCGGCGCGTTCTCGTCGGCATCCAGGCGGCTGTCTGCCGAGATGCTGTTGCGGCAGAAAAGCGCGGGCGCGTCGTAGAACTTGACGCGGCTGCCCTCCGCGAAGCTGTTGCCCGTGACGCTCTGGCCGCCGTGCATGACGTTCAGCCTGCCGCCGAATACCACATTGCCGCAAAAAGCAGCGTCATCAGAATAGAGTATCGCTGCATAACCGCAGCCAGTGAAAGTGCATCCGCTGATGTTCAGGCCGCCGAGGCTTGAAAGCGTGGTGCCGGGCATGGGCTCGCTGCCCACGGCGTAGCGGCAATTAGTGAACTCGCAGTCAGAAATGATAACGGGCCGCTCGTCCCCTTGAACGCCTCCCGCGAAGATGCCGAAGGTCCGGTCGCCGCAGCCCGTGATGCGTACCTTGTTGAACACGTCGCCGTTTGCGGCGTTGAAAGCCCTGAAGCCCTGGGCGGCAGACGGCGCGCCGAGGCCGGAGAGGTCGATGGTGAGGTCGTTGAAGATGTTCCCGCCTGCAGAATGGAAGACGGCGTCGTGGTTTTCGAGGCTTGTAATCCCGCCGATACTGAGCGTGTGGCCGCCTCCCTCAAATACTATTCCGCTGAGCTCCCAGACCTGCTCCCAGCTTTCGCAGTCCACGTCCATGAGCATTTTGACAGTCCCGCCGGGGTTTGCTGCGATGACGGCGTCACGGAGGGAGACGTAGCCAACGCCGTTTACAGAAGCCACCGCGACTGCGTCGTCCAACACCACTCTGCCGCTCTCATCCTGCATCATGCCAGCTGGCACCAGGCCGCTGACATCCGTGTCGAAACAGCCTCCCAACACCACTATCTCGCCTTTTGAGTTGTCCAGCTGCCCCTCATAGCTGCCGCCCAGCACGATTATACCCGCATCATCCGACATGGAGGTACTGAGAACGCTGCCTCCCAACGGGCTGGTGTTAACCACTTTGCCCGTCTGCTCCAGACTGTTGTCCGTTATCGTAAGGGTGTTGTTTCTGTATACGTAAATGACTTTTTTCTGGCTTGAGTGTACGCCCGATATCGTTTTGCCGTTCAGGTCGAGCGTTATGCTGCATGTGATGGCCAGCCCCGAAATGGAGTCGATCTCCACGTCTTGCAGCAGCTTAACACTTCCGCCGTCGCCCGCGTCTGCAACCGCGGAGGCGAGGCTCAGGCTGTATTTCTGCTGACCGTCGGCGGTCACGGCAATGGCCGGCGCATCGGAACCGGCACTCTCCGCAAATGCAGAAAAGGACAAAAATAATGCCGCCGCAATAAGCGCCAGCACAGCAATTGATATTCCTTTCATCACAGCTACCCCTCTCGTTCTACAAAATTCCATATCGGTGCGAACTGGAATGTGCAATACACCCTACATATTGTATGTTATAGCATCATCAACCACAAAATGCAAGATAGCAAAAATCTAATTTTATCCATGTTATTTCGTGCATTATGACAAAAACCGACAGAAAGCAGCCCTCTTTATCCCCTGATGCGCATAAAAAACCCCCGCCGCGCATAACACGCGGCGGGGCCTGTTGTCTATGGAACATCGCAACACTATAGATGCCACGGCCTTCGCCCACTCGCAAGCGTCCTGCCGATTATATTTTTACTCCATAGGAGATAGGTCTTCGCTATGAGCCTCCAGAGCTTCGATTCGGTGATCTTGAGTCAGGATCTCCATCTGGCTTATAGCGATGGCATTGAGTTTTGTCAGCCGTTCGGCCTGAGACATCCCCTCATTGATGAACACCGCATTCAGGTTCTCCAGATTGGACAGGCAGACCAGCTGAGAGACATTGGCGTAGTCACGGATATTCCCTTTCAGATCGGGATGGCTGTCCCGCCACTGCTTTGCAGTCATACCGAACAGGGCCATGTTCAACACATCGGCTTCACTGGCATACACCATGGAAATCTGCTTTGCGGAAAGCTCCGGCGGAATCAGGTTCTCCTTGATAGCATCTGTATGGATGCGGTAATTGATCTTGGCCAGATTTCGCTTGATGTCCCAGCCAAGCTGTTTCATTTCCTCGGTCTTGAGCCGCTCAAACTCCTTGACCAGATACAGTTTGAATTCGACAGAGATCCACGAGGCAAACTCGAAGGCAATCTCCTTGTGAGCGTAGGTTCCGCCATAGCGGCCAGCTTTGGAGATGATGCCGATAGCCCCGGTCGACTCCACCCATTTCTGAGGGGTCATCACAAAGCTGTTCAAGCCGGCCTGACTCCTAAACGCATCGAATTCGACACGGTTAAAAGACGGGTTGTATAGAGATTCCCAAACACCCAGGAACTCAATCGTGTTCCGGTTCCGCAGCCAGTTTTGGATAATGTAGCGAGGATTGTCGCTGTCCTTCAGCTTGGCGATGTCAGTCAAGCTGATAAAATCATCTCGCTCGGAATTCCATAGCCCGCCGCGCAGAGCAAAACCAGAAAGGCCAAAATCAGGAGTTTGCGCCGGTTGGCGCGTATGGCAGCCGTGTTCACTGGTCTGCACCTCCCTTCAGGTTGGGCATGGTGGAGCAGCAGCCTGTTCCGGCGCTGCCCAGACGGATGGCTTTTCGGCCGTGCTTGAGCCGGTAAAAGAGCAGGCCGATAAAGATCAGGCTTCCCAGGATGCCCACGATCAGCTCGATGGGCAGCTCGTAGGGGGCGATTACGATCCGGCCGATCATGTCGCATACCAGCACAAAAATGGCGCCGAACAGGGCGGTGTCCACCAGCGTGCCCCGGGTCTTGTCTCCCTTGTACATGGCTACCACATTGGGCACGATCAGGCCGATGTAGGAGATGGAGCCGACCACCACCACGATGGAGGCAGTGATCATGGCAGCGATGGTGAGCCCGGAAAAGAGGACCAGGTTATACGGGACACCCAGGTTCTTGGAAAAATCCTTGCCCAGTCCCACAATGTTGAAATGGTTGGCGAAGAGGAAGGCCAGCACCACCAGCGGCACCGTCAGCCAGACGATCTCATACCGGCCCTTCAGCACCAGGGAAAAGTGGCCCACCAGCCAGGAGGACAGGGCCTGGGTCATCTCGTACTTGTACGCCAGATAGTTGGTAATGCCGCCGATGACATTGCCGAACATAATGCCCACCAGAGGGACCATCACCACATCCTTGAACTGGATGCGCTGAATGAACCAAACGAAGATCCAAGTGCCCAGAATTGCTGTGGCAAAGGCGAAGATGGCACGGCTCCACAGGGTGGAGGCCGGCATAAACAGGAGCGCCAGCAAGATGCCGAACTGGGCCGAGGAGATGGTGGCCCCGGTGGTTGGGGACACGAATTTGTTGCTGCACAACTGCTGCATGATAAGCCCTGCTACGCTCATGCCGATTCCAGTACACAGGATGGCCAGTAGGCGCGGCAGTCGGGAGATCAGGAAGACCTCCATCTGCTCGAAGTTTCCTGCCAGCAGCTCTGCCAGCGTCAGGTCAATCACGCCCACAAACAGTGAGCAGCAGGACAAGACAAGCAACAGAGCCAAGAGAACTATGGTAGAACGATACGGTCTGATACAATCCTCCCCTTTCTTTCATGCGGTTAGCTATGGCTAACTACTTTGCAAAAAAAGATGCGCAGCGGCGATTGGACTTACCATGCATCACGCACTGCGCATCGTGGGCTTACTATAGCACATGGAGTTAGTCATGTGCAACCACGCAAAAAGAACAAGCTACCAAGCGGAAAGGATTCTTTTTTTATCCATTATGCGAATTGTTGCCCCGAGCGGACTGCGTCTGAGCAGTCAGCCGGCCCATGCTCCGCAGGCTGACGCCCAGGGTGGAGAGATTGTGCAGCGTGGCAGAGGTGGCGGGCGGCAGAACACCGGCCACACCAAGGGCAATCAGGGTGCCGTTGAAGCCGATAACGAAGCGGTAGTTGGAGTGGATGCGCGCCATCAGCGCCATGGCGATCCGGCGCAGCTCTACCAGTTCCAAGAGACTGTCGGCAGCGATGGTGATGTCCGCAATCTCCCGGGCGATGGCGGCGCCGTCGCTGATGGCAATGCCTGCATCCGCCTCGGACAAGGCCGGTGAGTCGTTGATGCCGTCGCCCACCATCAGGACGGTATGCCCCTCCCGGCGGAGCCTTGCCACATACTCCGCCTTGTCCGCCGGCAGGACTCCGGCGCGGAAGTCATCCACTCCCACCTGTGCGGCGATGGCTGCGGCGGTGCGGTAGCTGTCGCCGGTGAGCATGACGGTACTGGTGACTCCCAGAGCACGGAGGGCAGAGAGGGCTTCCTTTGCCTCCTCCCGCAGCGGGTCGGAGATGCAGATCACGGCGGCCAGCTGTCCCCCCACCGCCAGATACAGGTGGGAATACTCCGGCGGCAGGGCGTCAAAGCGCTCCTGTTCGCCTTCCGGAATGACGCAGCCCTCATCCTCAAAGACAAAGTGGGCGCTGCCGATGAGGACCCGCTCCCCATCGACGGTGCTGGCGATGCCGTGGGCCACCAGATATTCCACCTTGGAGTGGTACTCCTCGTGACGCAGGCCCCGGCGCTTCGCCTCCTCCACCACGGCGTTGGCCATGGAATGGGGGAAGTGTTCTTCCAGACAGGCGGCCAGCCGCAGCATTTCGGCTTCCTCTTTGCCGCCGAAGGGCACCACCTGAGCTACCCGGGGGCAGGCGTGGGTCAGGGTGCCGGTCTTGTCAAAGACAATGGTGTCGGCGGCAGCTACCGCCTCCAGGAACTTGCCGCCCTTAACGGTGATGTGGGACTTGCCAGCCTCCCGCATGGCGGAGAGGACAGCCAAGGGCATAGCCAGTTTCAGGGCGCAGGAGAAGTCCACCATCAGCACCGACAGGGCTCGCGCCACATTCCGGGTGAGGGCAAAGCTGATGAGGCTCCCGGCGAAGGTATAGGGCACCAGCTTGTCTGCCAGATTGGCAGCCTTGCTCTCGGCCTCCGACTTCATCTGCTCCGACTGCTCAATCATGTGAACGATTTGGTCATAGCGGCTCTGCCCGGAGGCCTGCTTTACCTCCAGCACACACTCGCCCTCCTCCACCACGGTGCCGGCATAGACTGCGCCGCCGGGGCGCTTGGGTACCGGGATGGATTCGCCGGTGAGGGACGCCTGATTGACAGTGACCTCCCCCTCCAGCACCAGGCCGTCCACGGGGACGATGCCGCCGGCGCGGACGACTACCGCATCCCCCGGCTGGATCTGGGACACAGGGACCAGCACTTCGCCCTGGGCCGTGCGCAGCCAGACCCGGTCCACATTCAGCGACATACACCGGGCCAGATCCGCCACAGATTTCTTCCTTGTCCACTCCTCCAGCAGTTCACCTACCTCCAGCAGGAACATGACCATTCCGGCGGTTCCAAAGTCCCTTCTGCAGGCGGAAATGGAAATAGACAGGGCATCCAGCAGCTCCACCTTGATGCGGCGGCGCAGCAAGCAGTGCAGTCCTCGCCGTACAAAGGGGATCATGCGCCAGAGAATACGGGCAATCCGCAATGGGGACGGGAGAAACAGGGTACAGGCAGCTTTGCACACTACCTTAGTTACCAGCTTCTCTTCAAATTCCCGGTTCAGCGCCCGGCTGCTGTGGGCGGGCAGCGCGGTGGTCCGCTCCGCCTCCTGCCAGGAAAAATGCCGAATTTCGTTCAGCACGGCTTGGCGAGTCCCATCGTAGTACAGGATGACGCAGCAGGTTCGCTCATGGACGGTGACCTGCCGGCACCAGGACTTTCCCTGAATCCATGCCTCCAGCAGATCCGCCTGAGCGAGTGTCATTTGTTTTTGCCGCAGCCGGAACCGGATGCGCCCCCGGCTTTCGTGCAATATGGTTGCGTTCATAGGTTCCTCCTTCACGAAAAGAGGGAGCCGCTGGCGGCTCCCTCTGGGTCAATCAGGCTTCTTCGCTCTCCAGATTGGCAGCGGCGGCTTCCTCCGCTTCCTTCGCAGCCCGGTCCTCATTCAGCTCCTTGGCGGAGGCCAGAATGTCCGCGGCGTTTTCCTGCACCGTGGTCACAGTCCCCATGACCGAATCCTTCATCCGCAGGCCGGCGGCCGTGACATGGACATAGGCTTTCTTGGCGTCCTTGCTGGACAGCAGCTTGATGCCAAAAGAACCAAACAACGCACCACCCGCAAAGCAGGCAAGTTTCGTATAAACGCTCATTGCAATACTTCCTTTCCCTTATTTCCGTTTGTAGCCGGTGACCATGACCATAATCATGCAGATCACAGCGCCCCACGCCCAAAAACGATGCTGTTTCATCGCTGTCACTCCTTCTGAATGCTTTGGAATGTCTGATTATTGTAGCAGAAAAGGTGGGTGTTTGTCGCTGTCAAAACGGACGCGGAGTTGCGGTTTCCGACATTTTTCTGTACTGGCCGGGAGTCATGCCATACTCCCGCTTGAATGCTGCGTTGAACTGGCTCATACCCTCATACCCTACAGCCTGCGCAATTTGCTGAATGGGCATCCGGGTGGTGCAGATCAGCTCTTGTGCCCGTCGGAGGCGCTGTTGAACCAAAAAGCTGTGAATCGGTACGCCGTAGGCGCGGCGGAACCCTTCTTTCAAGAAGGTCGGGGAAAGCGAAAACTGTTTGCAGAGGAACGCAATGGTAAGCTTATCAGACAGATGCGTCTGGATGTATGCCTTGACTTCCAACAGACTGTGGGATACTGGGCAGCCTGAGCCGGAGAGAGAGCCATTCGATTCAGATACCTCGGTGCAGAGCAGATACAGCAGTTCCACCGACTTGAAAACACAGTAGCGTTCCTGCTCCTGCTCAGACAGATAGCGAACCGTTTCAAAAAATGACTGCGTCCAAGGTGTGCCGCACAGAGCCATGCAACCGTTCCTCGCCGTCATCTTCTCCTTGACGATCCTGGTGTCCAACCTCATCCCCAGGGTGGAACAGACCGTCACAAGGCTTTCTTTTGCGGCTTTGGCGTCTACGGCAATCAAAACGCCGCCCAGGTTTCCGCTACACTGACACGAGCGGAGAGCGGAGCTGTCGGAGAGGAGGAAGATCCCCGGAGCCTCCACCATGCAGGAAGCACCCTGTAACGCTCGGACAGTAAGGCGGCCGGTCAAACAGAACAGCGCCTCAAACTGGAGCGGTGCGCCGCACACTGGGACAGACCGCAGAGGTTCCTGCTCCGGCTCCGGCAGGGAAAAGCGGCAGATCTGCACCCCCGGCATACCGTGGCTCCAGCGGCCCGTGCCGGAGCCCTGGCTCAATAAATATTCCTTCAGCATGATTTCTCACGACCTGTTTCTCTGAGTTCGAAATTGGTTTCGCCTATGCTGGCTGGGGAACCAGAGAGAAGGCAGGAGACGAGATCCTCCTGCCTTCTGCGGTGTTTTTGTCAGGCCAGTGACGCGCCCAGCTCGCGGCAGGCTGCCAGAGCGTCATCGTCCGGAGCCTCGTTGCAGATCACGCTGTCACAGGCCAGATTGGCGCCGTCGTCGTTGCAGCGGGACTCCCAGCTGCGCATCCATTCGCCATCGCCCCAGCCGTAGGAGCCGAACAGGGCGATATTCTTCCCGCGCAGCCTGCCCTCGCAGGCGGTGAACATGGGCTCGAACTCGCTCTCCTCCAGCTGCTCCGACCCCATGGAGGGGCAGCCAAAGGCGATGGCGGAATATTCGCTGATCTGCTCCGGGGAGAACTCTGCGGCGGTGATCACAGATACCTCGGCGCCCTTGCCCTTGGCGCCTTCAGCCACCGCCATGGCCATGGCCTCGGTGTTTCCCGTGCCGCTCCAATACACAACTGCAACTTTACTCATAAGACTTTAGCGACCTTTCTTTCTGGATTTGTTATGGTAGAAACATCAACCAGCCACGGTGAGCTGCTCGATGGATTTCCCTTGCTGCCACTGCCGGAAGTAGATTTTGCTGCACATCTCGTATTTCTCAAAGATATTTCTGGCGGCCTGTTCGTCGCCGTAGACCTTCCAGCAGTCCACGCACTTGTGATTGCACGCCCGATTGCAGATAAAGCCCAGCACATCCTCCGGCGGATAGCTCAAAAACAGTCCGATCTCATGGGGAAATTCCCCCTCGCTCCGGAGCCGGTGGATCAGGTGAACCACACAGCCATTGGGATTTTCCGGCACATAGCCGTATTTGAGAAGCAATGCTCTGGCGCGGTGATCGGTCAGATCGCTCTCCAGCGCATTGGGCCGGTAGGCGTAAATCAAAGCGCGGCCTTTGCAAGCCCGGAGCGGCAGAACGCGGATGCCCTTGGGCACCAGTTTCTTGTTCAGCCGGCACAAGTCTCGCGTCAGATCCTTCCGGCTGGGGCAGGCGCAGGAAAAGAGGTTTCCCGTCTTGATCCCGGCCAGGGTGGGAGAACAATGGCGAATCAGCAGATCCTCTGACATAGGCGTTTCCCTCACAAAATCATGTCCATTCGAAGACTGTACGGCGAAATAAAAAACTGACAGTAAATGTGGTTAGCGATTGCTAACCAATGCGTTAAATATATAGCCGCCGCCTTTTAGTTTGCGGTAGCTAACTAACGCAATTATATACAGGACAAATTCGCTTGTCAAGAGGACGGATGGATTTTGCTGACAGAAAAAATGGCGCTTGTCGGACGCCTGTGTTATAATAAGCAAAACGCCCGTTTTTTGGAGGTTCCTATGGCGATTCACGAGTCTGGCCAGATGTATCTGGAAACCATCTATATTCTTTCACAGAACAGCACCTTCGTTCGAGCTATCGATGTGGGAGCGCAGTTGGGCTTTACCAAGCCCAGCGTCAGCAGAGCCATGTCCATTCTGAAAAAGGACGGATATGTGAATGTGGATGCTGACGGTGCGATCACCCTGACGGAGACCGGGCTTGCCATTGCTAAGACGATGTACACCCGCCACACGGTGTTGAGCCAGCTGCTGATGGAATTAGGCGTGGACGAAGAGACTGCGACCGAAGATGCCTGCCGGATCGAGCATGTGATCAGCGAAAAATCCTTTGCGGCGGTGCAGGCGCACTTGGAGCAGGTAACGAAAATGCGGGAAGATGCGCACGGGCAATGAGCCTATGCTAATTTGGCGGACTTTGCTATCGAGCGGCAACGCGATAAGTGAATACCTGCCATTTGGCACGGAATATCAAATGCGGTGGAGCCTGGATATGGCCTCCACCGCATTTTATGTGATCTGCGCTTTTAAATCAGGAGCGACCTGCTGTGTAAGTTCACCGCCAAGCGTACCTGCTCCATAGCTCCAAACGCTTACGGCAGCTCATCCTTATGTGTCTGCTGGCTTTTCAAAACCTTTCGGGCGGCTTTTTTGATATTATGGCACACGCCAAGAATAGCGATGCAAAACAGCATAGCCGCTAATCCATATCCAAACGACTGCATTGCCGTGTTCATATTCACGCCTCTTTTCTGACCGCTGCCGCCAATGAACTCAGCCGAATAGTCCTCTTTTTTTATACGGCTCTTTCTGGATCGCTCCGACCTCATACCCCGTGCCGCGAATGGCGTTCATGAGCACCTCCGTGTCCAGCTCTGTTTCAGAGAGGATCACGGTCTGGTTTTTGCTCCGGGAAGAACTCACCTTTTTGACCGGGCAGGCTTTGCGCACAGCGTCATTGACATGGGCCTCGCACATCCCGCACATCATTCCATTGACTTCCACTGTGTACTTCCACATGTTCTCTCACTCCTTCTTGACTTTTGGATCATCGAGCTGCGCGGACCGGACGGTGGTCTGCCGTGCCGCGCTCCGTTCATCCGGGATCTTCCTGGCCATCAGACAGCACATCGGCGCCAACGAACTTCCGAGAAGCTGATGGCGAACGATGGAATAGCCGCGCTCGGACAGGTATGCCATCAGCTCCCCGGCAGTCCAGACGTGGTACACCCGAAAGCCTGAAAGCCCCATGAACCAGAGCCGGAGTCTGGCGCTTCGGCTTTTGCCCCAGACAAAGGTGGGGGCGAACAGCCATCCCCCCCGGCTTCAGAACCCGCCAGGCTTCCGCCAGAGCTTTTTCCGGGTGAGGCATGACATGGAGGGCGTTGGAGATCACGACCGCATCGAAGCTCTCCGGCCCGTAGGGCAGCTTGGTGGCGTCCTGGACGGAAAAGTGGAGCCGGGACGAATGCATCTGCTTTTTGGCCTGACGGATCATTTCAGCTGAAAAGTCGGTTGCCTCCCAGCTCCGGACACATGGAGACAGCGGCACGGACAGCTGACCTGTTCCGCAGGCCAACTCCAGCACATCCATGTCCCGTTTCAGAAAAGGACGCATTGCTTTGCAGATCTGCTGATAGGTCGCCTGAGAGCGGCGCATGAAGCCGGCGTAATGCCGTGAAAACCGCTCCCAAAACTGCTTGTTGTCATCCATACAGTATGGTCACCTCAATAACGGTTAGCGTTTGCTAACTACATCATACTCTTTGTCGCATGAAATTGCAAGATGCCGCCATATTGGTTTTGCATGTTCTCCGGGATCAATCAAGGGAAGAAGCTGGAACGAAGAATGACCGGGACACGCATCCCGGTCATTCTTTTCTTTCGCGCCTCTGCCTTTACCGGCACCAACCGGTGGGATTGGAGCGGGCGGTGATGAAGCGGCGATAAATGCCCTCCTCCTCCATAAGTGTGTCGTGGGCGCCAGCCTGAACGATGCGCCCCTGGTCGATAACCAAGATCTCATCGGCGTGACGAATGGTATTGAGCCGGTGGGCAATGACCAGCAGGGTCTTGCCCCGGCACAGTTGGGTGATGGCCTCTTGGATGTAGCTCTCATTGTCGGCGTCCACGCTGGCAGTGGCCTCATCCAGAATGACGATGGGAGCATCCTTCAGAATGCAGCGGGCAATGGAGATTCGCTGCCGCTCTCCGCCAGATAGGCTGGCTCCACCTTCGCCGATGACAGTGTCAAAGCCGTCGGGCAGTTCCATGATGAAGTCATAGCATCGGGCTTTTCTGGCCGCCTCATAGACCTCCTCCCGTGTGGCGTCTGTCCGTCCCATGGCGATGTTGTTATAGACGGTATCCTGGAATAAGTAGACCCGCTGGAACACCATAGAGATCTGATCCATCAGATCAGAAAGAGGAATATCGCGGATGTCCCTGCCCCGCACCAGGATCTGTCCCTGTTTGACATCCCAAAACCGGGAGAGCAGGTTGGCTACCGTACTTTTACCGCCGCCGGAGGGGCCCACCAGGGCCAGCATCCGGTTTTTCTCCAGCGTGAAAGAGACATCATGCAGTACCTCTTTCTCCCCGTAGGCAAAGGTGACATTTCGGAACTCCACCTCCGGGGCACCGCCGGCTTTGGGTAAGGTCTCCCGGCCCCGGTCAGGTAGTTCTGGCTGGGCCAGTACCGCCTCGATCCGGTCCATGCAGGCGTTCATCACCGTCAGGCGGGTGGCTTGGCTGTAGAGTGCCTTAATGGGGCCGAAGAGGTCAAAGACGAAGAGCAAGACACCCAGCAGGAAGGTGATGGAGAGCTGCCCACGGCCATAGAGCCAGAGTGACAGGGGGATTATCAGCACCGAGCCCAGACCGCACACCAGATAGAGGGCCCGCATCCAGGGAGCCTGGCTCTCCTCGAACTCGATGCTGACCTTGCGGCTCCGGGCGAAATTTTCGGTGAGCTGCTCGGAACGCTCTCCCAGCAGGTTGAAGGTCTTGGCAATACCAATGCCCTCCACATAGTCCAGCACTGCCCGTGTGAGAGCCTCGCTCTGCTCCTGTCGGACATCAGAGTGAGCCAGGGTGCTCCCCAGGGAAGCGCGGCCCAGCTGCCAAATGATCCCTACCACCACCAAGGCGGCCAGTCCCAGCCAGGGATTCAGGAAGGCCAGCCACAGCACAAGAATGGCTTGGGCAAAGGTATAGCTCATCATGTTGGCAATGTCGTGCATACAGTTCTCCTCAATGAACACCATGTCGGTGGACAGAACGGAACTGATTTTGCCGATGTTGCCCTCTGTGAAATAGCCCATGGGCAGGCGGCGCAGATGCCGTCCCAGCTCCATGCGCAGATCGGCGAATACCATATAGCCCGCCGCGGCCTGGAGCCGGTCGGCGATGTTCTGGCACAGGCACTCCAGCAGAACGCAGCCCACCGTGCCCACCGCCAGCCACAGGCACAGCCGTGCCGTCATGGTTCCCTGGAGAAAAGCGCTCAGGGCCAAGAAGGACAGACCGATGGGGGCCTTGGACAGCATGGCCTTCAGGAACGCAAAGACAAAGGCCAGCTTGATCCGCCCCTGATAGGGGCCGGATACGGACAGGATTCGTTTCATCAGCGCGATCATGCCTCGTCGCCTCCTTTCTCCGCAGAGACACGCCAGGCAGCGGCTCCCTCGGCAGCCCGCCACAGTTTTTCATAGGCGGGGCAAGTCTTTCGCAAGGTATCGTGGCGGCCAATCCCTGCCACATTGCCCTGATCCAGCACCACGATCTGATCGGCACCTGCAATGGACTGAAGCCGGTGGGCGATGACGATGACCGTCTTGCCCCGGATCACCTCGGCAATGGCGGCGTTCATTTTCTCCTCATTCTCCGGATCCAAAAAAGCGGTGGCCTCATCCAGCACCACGATGGGAGCGTCCTTCAAAATCGCCCGGGCCAGGGCGATCCGCTGCCGCTCCCCGCCGGAAAGCCCTTTGCCGCCATCGCCAGCCATGGTATAGATTCCTTTTTCCAGCTGTTTCAGAAACTCTCCGCATTGAGCCCGTTCCGCCGCCGCCAGCACCTCCTCGTCGGTGGCACCGGGTCTTCCCAGCCGGATGTTCTCCAACAGGCTGGTGTTGAACAGGAACTGCTCCTGCGCGACGAAGGAGATCTGCTCATTCAGAGAGGCGAGGGACATCTCTCGCAGGTCCTGCCCCCCCAGCGTGATGCGTCCGTCCGTCACATCGTAAAAGTGGACCAGCAGCTTGGCAAGGGTCGACTTCCCGCTGCCGGATTCTCCCACCAAAGCAGTAAGGCTCCCCTGTGGGACAGAGAAAGTGACGCCGTGGAGGACTTCGTCCTTTTCATAAGAAAACCGCACATTCTCAAAGCGGATCTGCAAATCGTTTCCGTTGAAATCCGTTTTTCCTTCTTTCAGGGGCGGAATGTTGAACAGAGATTCCATCTGATCGATCTTGTAGCTCAGCTGGGGCAGCACCGACATAAAATTCATGGCTCGAACCAGAGGCGGTCCCACAGAAAAGGACATGCACAATACCAGCGCGTAATCCGGCAAGGTGGAGGCGCCGGTGAGCACCAGATATCCGCCGACCGGCAGCAGAACCAGCGCCACGCAGGGCAAAATGCTGGTGTAGAGGGCCATCCACAGCCAGCAGGCCCGGAACCAATCCAGAGTAAAATCACGGTAGTTTTTTACATCGGTCTCAAAGCGGTGATAGGACTCTCCGTCCCGGTTGAAGACTTTCACGACTTCCATGCCGTTGATGTACTCCACGATGGTGTTGTTCATTTTCTGCCCGGCGGCGTAGTAGTTCCCCATCTTGCTCATGCCGGAGCGGTACATCATGCCCATAGCCAGCACGCCCAGCGGAAGGGAGCAGAGGGAAAGCAGACCCAGCTTCCAGTCCGTGAGGAACATGGCCGCAAATACCACCACCGGCACCGCCAGATTGGACAGCCCTTCCGGCAGGGCGTGGGCCAGCAACAGCTCCATGCTCTCGATGTCGTCAATGAACATCTTCTTCCAGACTCCAACGCCCTTCTCCTGGATCGCGCCCAGGGGCTGCTTTTCCAGCTTGCTCTGGAGATGGAGCCGGAGGTTTTCCAAAGTATGATAGGCGGAGCGATGAGACAGAGCCAGCCCCTCCACATAGAGAAGGCCGTAGAGGACCATGCACAGAGCCATGGCCCCGGCGTTGAACAGGGTTTCCTCCAATGTGAGACTGCCCCCAGTCAGCAGGGGTCTCAGCAGGCGGTAGAGGAAGAAATAGGGCAGCACGCTCATGGCCACGCCGGCCACCAGTACCAGAATGGAGGCATAAGTCGTCTTCCGGTGGCGTCCAGTGTAGCGCAGGACTTTTTGAAACACAGTATCACTCCTTTTTAGTTAGTTATTGCTAACTTATTAGCGAGAAAAAAGCCTCCGCAGAGGCGTTTTTCATCCCTTGGGGAATCCCAGGGCAGCGTACCAGTCAAAGAGACGGCAGACCAAAGTGCAGTGGCGCTGGATCTCCGGCCAGGCGAAGGCGTGGATAAAGGGCTCGTAAATGGTGGTCCAGAAGGCGGACAGGACTACATGGAGCTCCTCCTGCGTCATATCCACAGTACACAAGCCCCGGCGTCTGGCCTCAGCATAGTAGGTCCAGGTGCCTTCCGTCATTTTCTCCACCCAGTCGTGCTGGAAGTTGGCGTAGGCAGTACCCTCCGCTCCGGTAAGCAGCAGAACAAAGCCATCCCGCCGCTCATTGAGAAAGCGGAACCACCACAGCATATATTCCTCATCCATATACCACGCCCGGATCAGGTCTTCGTCGGAGAGGGCGGATGCCGGCACCGCCGTCCGCTCCTCATAAACAGCATCCAAATCCGCCACCGTATCCGCCACCACAGCGCGAAACAGCTCCTCTTTTCCGGCGTAACGCTTATAAAGGGCGCCGGTTGTCACCCCAGCCCGCTGGCAGATGGATTTCAGGGAAGCCCTCTCAAAGCCAAGCGCCAGGAACTCCTCTCTGGCACTGTCCATGATCCGAGGGTCGATGGAAGTATCCGGTCTTGCCATAACACCCCTCCCAACGAATGATAATTTGATTACCGATAATCCGATTATCAATATAGCATCCCTTTCTGCCCCTGTCAAGGGGAAATCCTCTCTTGACAAACTCGCTTTTTGGTTGTATATTCAAAACATCGTTATAAAACACTGTTTTGAATTGCGAGGCGATACCATGGCAAAGCAGATCGAAGGGGTCTATGAAAATGTACTCCGCTGCGCCCGTCGGGAATTTTTGGAAAAGGGTTTTGCTCTGGCATCCCTGCGGGATATCGCCAAGGCGGCGGGAACCAGCACCGGCTCCATCTATACCCGCTTTACTGACAAGGCGGGATTGTTCCGGGCCCTGGTGGAGCCTGCCGCGGGAGAGCTGAAGCGCCGTTTTTTGGAGATTCAGGAGTCTTTTCACCAGTTTGACGGCCCAACCCAGCAGGAGGAGATGGGGCGTTACACCGCCCATGCCCAGGAGGGACTGTTTGACTACATCTATGAGCACCTGCCGGAGTTTGAACTGCTACTCCGCCGGGCCGCCGGGACGGAATATGCCCACTATATTGACGAGTTGGTGGAGATCGAAGTCAGTTACACCTACAAATACATGGAGGTCATCGGCTGTGAGAGCGTCCGCTCCGGTCAGGTCACCGAGGACTTGATCCATATCGTTACCACCGCCTACTTCAACGGAATGTTTGAGCCGGTGCGGCACCGCATGGATAAGGCCCGGGCGCTCCACTATGTCCGCCAGCTCAACCGCTATCACATGGCAGGATTTGAAACGATTTTTTATCCTGAAAACTTCCGGTAGTGCAAAAGGCCGCTTTTCCGGCGGCCTTTTCATAGAACCAAAGGTTAGCAACAACTAACTAAAGGAGGCTTATTTATGCGGCAAACACAAAGCCCACTGCTGCGGTTGTGGCAGCTGGGCAGGGATCATCACGGTGGCCTGATTGCCGCCATCTTCTGCGCGGTGGCGGGTGTCCTGCTGGGTCTGCTGCCGTATCTCTCGGCAGGGCGTATCCTGGTAGCGCTTCTCACCGGGCAGCGGGACTGGAACTTCTATCTTCTGTGGTGCATGGTGGCCCTTGGTGGCTATCTGGCCAAAACTCTGCTTTACAATCTGGCGCTCTCCCTCTCCCACAAGGCCACCTTCCAGATCCTGCGGGACATCCGGAAGATGGTTCTGTCCAAAATGCCCCGCTTACCCTTGGGAGACATTCTGGACACCTCCAGCGGCCGGCTCAAACAGATCGTGGTAGATCAGGTGGAGAGTATGGAGACGACACTGGCCCACCTGCTGCCGGAGATGACCTCCAATCTGCTGGCGCCGGTATGCGTTCTCGTGTATCTGTTTACGCTGGACTGGCGCATGGCATTGCTGAGTCTGGTGTCCATTCCTGTGGGCATGGCTTTTATGATGGCCATCATGGGCAGCTATGGCAAGGACTATCAGGGTGCGGTGGAGACGACCCAGGCCATGAACGAGACCATTGTGGAGTACATCGGCGGCATTGAGGTCATCAAGGCTTTCAATCAGGGAAAGAACTCCTATGAGAAGTTCTCCTCCCGGGTACGAGCCAATGCTGCCTACTACTACAACTGGATGAAGAAATGCCAGTTTGGAATGGCGCTGGCCTATGCCATCGCTCCCACCACGCTTATTACGGTGCTGCCTGTGGGCTGGATCTTCTACACGGACGGCAGCTTGTCCGCAGAGGTATTTCTCACCACCATCATCCTGTCCATGAGCATTGTGGGACCTCTCATTGCCGCCATGGGCTTTGTGGATAATCTTGCCAAGGTGGGTACCATCGTAGGTTCGGTGGACGAGATCCTCCTGAAGCCGGAGCAGGATCACGGAACACAGCCGGCACAGCTGGGAAGACCGGATATCGCCTTGGATCATGTCTCCTTTGGGTATGCCCAGGACAAGGAGATCCTCCACAACATCTCCCTCACCATTCCGGCCGGCAGCCTCACCGCTTTGGTTGGTCCCTCCGGTTCGGGCAAGTCCACCATTGCCAAGCTCATCGCCGGTTTCTGGGATGTGACCGAGGGCCGCATTACCCTGGGCGGCGTGGAGGAAAGCCGTATCCCGCTGGAACAACTCTACGACCAAGTGGCCTTTGTTTCTCAGGACAATTACCTCTTTGACGATACCATCCGGGAAAATATCCGTATGGGCCGGGTAAATGCCACTGATCAAGAAGTAGAACAAGTCGCCAAAGCCGCCGGATGCGACGGTTTCATCCGCCAGTTGGAGCATGGCTATGACACCCGGGTGGGCGGCGGAGGCGCCCATCTCTCCGGAGGAGAGCGGCAGCGTATCGCCATCGCCCGGGCTATGCTGAAAAACGCCCCCGTGGTGATTCTGGACGAGGCCACCGCCTACATTGATCCGGAGAATGAAGCGGTGGTCCAGCGGGCAGTGGCAAAACTGGTGGAGGGTAAGACGGTCATCGTCATTGCCCACCGCCTGTCCACCATCACCGGCGCAGATCAGATCGTGGTGGTGAAGGATGGAAGCATCGAGGCACAGGGCAGACATGAAGAACTGTTGCGCCATTGCCCGTTGTACGCCGATCTGTGGCAGGCTCACATGGGTGTAAAGGAGGGAGAAACGGTATGATCGAGACATTCAGAGGTATCTGGCGGTTTGCCGGTAAGGAACAGCGCAACATCCGGCGCTCGGTGATCGCCTGCTTTTTCAATGCGGTGTTCCATATGTTTGAGATCGCCGCCATTTACTACACCATCCTGGCTCTGCTGGATGGAAAAACCGGCCATGCCACGGCGTGGCAGGCGCTGGGGCTGTTGGCAGTCAGTATTCTGGGCAGCGCCGTGACCAAGTATTTCTCCCAACTCCAGCAGACCCACGCCGGGTACTTCATGGCGGCCAATAAGCGCGTGGCCATCGGGCAGCGGATGAAATCCGTCCCCATGGGCTACTTCAACGACAACAGCCTGGGAGAGCTCACCGGGGTCTGCACCACTGTACTGGACAATGTGGAGACTGTGGCCCCCATGGTGTTGGTGACCATGCTGGGCGGGATGCTCAACGCTCTGGTCTTTACGGTGATGATCCTGATTTTTGACTGGCGGATCGGTCTCATTGTGGTGGCGGCCACAGCAGTTTATTTGTTCATCACCTCCGCCATGGAGCAAAAATCCGCCGCCCTCGCCCCGCACCGTCAGAAGTCCGAGGCCAAGTTGGTGGAGGCGGTGCTGGAATATGTGCAGGGCATGAGCGTGGTGAAGTCCTTCAACCTCACCGGACGGGGCGACCGTGCCCTGCAGGAAGCCCTGGAATACAATTGCCGCAGCAACCTGAACATCGAAAAGATGTTCACCCCTTATATTATGGCGCAGGGGATCGCGCTCCAGCTGGGAAGCGTGGCCATGATGCTCTCAGCGGTATGGTTCTATCTCTCCGGGACCATGATCCTGGCCAACGCCCTGATGGTGGTCATCATGTCCTTCCTGGTCTTTGCTCAGATCTCCTCGGCGGGCAGCGGCATGTCCCTGCTGCGTATCGTCAGCAGCTGCATGGCCCATGCCGATGAGACGGACGCCATGCCCCAGCTGGCAGAGACCGGTCGGGCCGGCACGCCCAGGGAGCACAGCATTACCTTCGACCATGTTTCGTTCTCTTATGACCAGCGGCCCATCCTGCGGGATGTATCCTTCACCATCCCGGACAGAACCACCACCGCCATCGTGGGCCCCAGCGGCTCCGGGAAAACCACACTTTGTAATCTCATCGCCCGGTTCTGGGATGTGGAGAGTGGCACCGTCCTTGTGGGCGGTCAGAATGTGAAGGACTATACTCTGGAGGACCTGATGGATCAGATCTCCATGGTATTTCAGAAGGTCTATCTCTTTGCCGACACGGTGGAAAACAACATCAAGTTTGGATGCCCCAATGCCACCCACGAGGAAGTGGTGGCTGCGGCGAAGAAGGCCTGCTGCCACGACTTCATTCTCACCCTGCCCCAAGGCTATGACACCGTCATCGGCGAGGGTGGTTCCAGCCTTTCCGGCGGCGAGAAGCAGCGCATCTCCATTTCTCGGGCTATCCTGAAAGACGCTCCCATCGTGATTCTGGATGAAGCCACCGCCAATGTAGACCCGGAGAATGAGGACCGGCTGCAAAAGGCCATTGAGGCCCTGACTCGGAACAAGACCATTCTGATGATCGCTCACCGGCTGAAGACGGTCCGCAATGCGGATCAGATCCTGGTGCTGGACGGCGGACAGATCGTTCAGCGGGGCACCCACAGCCAGCTCATGGCCCAGGAGGGCCTGTATCAAGCGTTCGTATCCGGTCGTAAAGAGTCCGGCCAGTGGAAGCTCTGAGCGGGGAAACGCCCAAATCATCAGGAAAAAAGGAGTGCCGTCACCGGGTACATTCCGGCGGCGGCACTCCTGTTGTGTCCGGGAGATTTCGCTTGAGAGGGTAATTGATACTGAAAATGGAAAATCACTTGACTGGTTAGCGATTGCTAACTATAATCAAGCGTAGAGTACCGTGTCTTTTGAGGAGGGCCTATGGAGAAGTACAAAATCGAGAAGGACTCCGTGCAGGAGACGCTCATCATCCCGCTGTATGGCCGGCGGCTCTGCTCGCGGCGGTTTCCCGGACTGTATCAGGATACGACGGCGGCCATGCTGATGGAGAAGGTGGACTACGACTTCTCCCCTTTGGAGCGGCAGGCAAACGGCCTGATGCAGACCTTCGGTGCGCTGGAGGTAGCCATGCGCCAGAATGACCTTGCCTGGGAGGTGCAGGACTATCTGAATGCCCATCCCAGAGCCGCTGTCATCAATCTGGGCTGCGGTCTGGACAACACCGGGCGGGCCTGCGACAACGGCCGGTGCAGCATCTGGAACATCGATCTGCCGGATGTGATCGAGCTGCGGGATCGCCTGCTTCCCGCCGGGGAGCGGGAGAAAAACCTGGCCTTTGATCTGAAAGACCCGCGCTGGATGGATGCCGTCCACACTGATCCTGAGGATGGAGCGGTGCTGTTTGCCGCCGGGGTCTTCTACTACTTCACGACGGAAGATGTCAAATCTCTGGCCACAGGCATCGCAAAACGCTTCCCAAGAGGGCGGCTTGTCTTTGACGCGGCCGGGAAAACGGCTGTCCGGCTGATGCTGAAAACCTGGGTGAAGCAGGCGGGCATCCGGGATGTGGGTGCCTATTTTTCCGTCAAGGACGCCAAGGGGGAGCTGGAGCCCTGGTCGCCGCTTTTTTCTGTTTCCAGCCGGGGCTATATGCTGGGCTATCAATCGCTTCATGATCCGGCGGTCCGGCCCGTCCACCGGCTGCTGGCAAAGCTGGCCGACGGACCGATGCATCTGCAGATCGTCCGGATCGACTTTGCGGAATGATGATACCTAACCGATTTTTTCCACCCGGAATACGAGCAGATGATCGTGATAGGGGATGTGTATGAACTGGACGCGCACCGTTTTGGACGGGTTTGCTATGGCGGCCTACTTTAACCTGTTTGCCGGATTTGTGGCGCTGTATAAACCCCGGTTGATGTTCCCCTGTTATCCGCCCGCCATCATCAAGGCGGCGAAAGATCCGCCCACCAGTGCGGAAAACCGCTTTTACTGGCTTTGGATCTGTTTTGGGGAGCTGCTGCCCCTTCTGCTTTATGGCGCGGTCAGTACCATGGAGGGTGGGACAACAGGGTTCTGGCCTCTGGCCCTGACCGGGTATATCCAGTGGATGATGGTCAATTTCTGCGACCTGTTCTTTCTGGATTTCTGGCTGATTCAGAGGAAGGCGAAAAGCCGGTTTATCATTCCGGGGACCGAAGGGCACCCCGGCTACGGGTTCAACGCGTGGATGAAAGACTACGCTCTGCCGGAGCACCTGCTCCAGTGGCCGTTTTTGATGTGCCCCATCCTGGCGGCGGCCCAGGCAGGGCTGGGGCTGCTCATCGATATATTTTGGTGAATGGTAAGAAAACAAGATGTGCCGCATGAGTGTTCCTTTTCAAATCGTCAGTCCGGCAGTCAAGATGATGGGGTACAAAAATTGTTTCCCATACCCCCAGAGGGGCCGCTGGAGGAAGGGAAAAAAGATGAATGAAGAGTGTGGCTTTCAGCGGCATTCGATGACATGATTCCGAAGATATCAGTGAAAAAGCGCTCCAATGTGGGGCCCGCACTGTTTGGTACCAGTTCTGCCCTCATGATGACGCTGGATGTGGCGCTGGGTGCTTGAGTGAGTGAAGGTGAAAAAATGGGACAAGAAGAGCGGATTCAAAACGCCTACCGGGGATTGGGAGGCAAACGGACATTTTATGATGGCATGATCACCTGTTCCACCCTGTCAGGCCGGGCGGTGTGCCGTCTGGTATGGGGAATGGGCCGGGCGGAAACCCAGGACTACCTTTGCGTCGCCCTTTCCGGAATACCGGAGGGGTTTTCCGGAAGACTGCTGGAAGTCCCCGTGGGTACCGGCATACTGACCATGCCCCTCTATCGGAAAATGCCGGAGGCGGAGATCACCTGCCTGGATTACTCGCCGGAGATGCTGGAGCGGGCAAAATTCTGGGGCGAGGGACTTGCCCATGTGCGCTTTCAGCAGGGGGATGTTGGGGCGCTGCCTTTTGGGGATGGCAGTTTCGACATCGTGCTCTCGCTCAACGGCTTTCATGCGTTTCCGGACAAGGAGGCCGCCTGGCGGGAGATCTTTCGTGTACTGCGGCCCGGCGGAGTTTTCTGCGGCTGCTTCTATGTGCGGGGACAAAACCGCCGCACGGACTGGCTAATCCGCAGGCTGTATGTGCCAAAGGGCTGGTTCACCCCGCCCTTTGAGACGGCGGAGAGCCTGCGGCATCGTCTGGAGGAAACATTCGGGCCTGCAAAGGTCCGCACCGTTCAGAGCATGGCGTCCTTTGTCTGCCGGAAGGCGAAGGAGAAACACCCGTAAACGAATTGTACACAAATATTGAACAACAGGAGGAAAATCAAATGCAGCAAAAGCGTAATCAACAAGCAGAAATTCGTCTCGGCAGTCACGGCGAAGACTACGGGAGCTGGATGTCCAATCCCGTGTTCTATATTATCGGCGGCATTACGGCTCTGGCCGTGGTTTTGGCCATACTCTCCTTTTCGGTGTTCCACATCACAGCTCTCGGCGTTCTGTTCTCTGTTGTTGCGGCGGCGCTGGCAGCCCTGCTGGTCTGGATCACATGGATCAGGCGCCAGTATGCCTTTGGCGGCGGCGGGATCATGGAACAGGTTCACCGGGTCGTTCTCTCTCATCTGGACTATGACGGCCAGGGCAGTCTCTTGGAAGTCGGCTGCGGCTCCGGAGCCCTGTCGATTCGTGCGGCCCTGACCTGGCCGGAGTCAAAGGTCACTGGCATGGACTACTGGGGAGCTGTTTACAATTACAGCAAGGCCCTCTGTGAGAAAAACGCCGCAAGTGAAGGCGTGGCCTCCCGGTGTGTGTTCCGGCATGGTGACGCTAATCATCTGGATTTCCCCGATGAGAGTTTTGACGCGGTCATCAGCAACTATGTCTACCACAATGTCATGGGAGCCGATATGCACAAACTGTTGCTGGAGAGCCTGCGGGTGCTGAAAAAAGGCGGCGTCTTTGCTCTGAATGATGACATGAAGCCCAAGCTGTACGGTGATATGGATGTCTTTGCCCAAAAACTGCGGGAGATGGGCTATCAGGACGTCCGGCTCATTGATACCGCAGAAGAAGCCTTCGGCTCCCACCGCCGGGCTGCCATGATGATGCTGGGCTCTTCCCGGCTGCTTGTGGGCAGAAAGTAATTCGTCCAAATAGGAGGGTTGATCATGTCCAAGTTGGGTGTTGTAGAGGACACGCTGTTTGTCCCCATGCTGGGCAGGATCTATGCCAGCGAGTACTGCCCGCAGATCCTGTACGATCCCAAGGCGCTGGAACTGAAAAAGAAACTGCCTTCCAGCCTGCCGGAGCAGGACGGACAGAGCCAGTATACTCTGCTGGCCTCCGCCGTCCGGTCCGCAAATATGGACCGGTACATCCAGACCTTTCTGGAGCACAGGCCGGACGGTGTGATCGTTCAACTCGGCTGCGGTCTGGAGACGGCCTATTATCGCTGCGACAATGGAAGGTCGCACTGGTATGCCGTGGATCTGCCCCATGTGGTGGAGTACCGTCGGGAGCTGCTGCCTGAGCCGGAGCGGGAGACCTATCTTGCCGGAGACGCCTTTGCTGAGGACTGGATCAGACAGATCCGCACGGATGCGCCGGATGCTCCCATTCTGGTCACCGCCGGCGGCCTGTTCCACTATTTTGAGGAAAGCAAGGTTGTGGGCCTCCTGCGGATGCTCACGGGGTTTGGAGAGATTGAAATCGTCTTTGATACCGTGAGCAAAAGCGGCATGGCCATGATGCGAAAGAAATACATGAAGCAGGTGGGCCACGGGGATGCTCAGATGTTTTTCTATGTGGATTCCGCATCGGTGCTGGCCGGGAAAACCGGCAGCGGGGTCAGGGTGCTGGCTGAGGAGCCTTATTACCGCCATATCCCCCGAACCGGATTGAAACTGTCCACCAAGATCAGTATGTCAGTTTCGGACCGGTTTTGGATGGTCAAGATGGTCCATCTGGAAGCCGAATGATGCCTTCGCCAAAAGTTGGCCGGAGTTTTCCAGTCGGCTTTTGCACGGAGGCGGCCGTTTCCCCTTGACAAATCATCCCATGGGCTCTATTATAACAGTGATATATAACGCTGTTACATGAGGTGCGCTTATGGAAGAGAAATCGACTGCCACACTGGAAAAGATCCAGCGGGCCGCCATGGAGGAGTTTTCAGAGAAAGGCTTTCAGGGTGCCTCCCTGCGGCAGATCGTGAAGCAGGCCGGTGTCACCACCGGCGCACTATATGGCTATTTCTCCAGCAAGGAGGCGCTCTTTGCCTCCATCGTGGAGCCTCACGCCGCTGCGCTGATGGGCCGGTTCATGGAGGCACAGACCGCCTTTGCCGAGATGCCCGAGAAGGAGCAGCCGGAACACATGGGGCTGGAGTCCAGCCAGTGCGTCCATTGGATGGTGGACTACATCTGCGACCACCGGGAGCCGGTGAAACTGCTGCTGTGCAAGGCCGAGGGCACCAGCTATGAGCATTTCGTCCACAATATGGTGGAGGTCGAAGTGGAATACACCCTCCAATACCTGGAGGTTCTGCACCGTCTGGGGCATGAATGCCCCCAGCTGGACGCCCAGCTGTGTCACATCATCGCCAGCGGGATGTTCAACGGCATCTTTGAGATCGTCGTCCACGATATGCCCAAGGAGCAGGCCATGCGCTATGTGGATCAGCTGCGGGATTTCTACACCGCCGGATGGCTGAAGCTGATCGGGCAGTAAGATACTGCCAATCTTTTTTGTAAGATCGGGGCTTTGCCCCTTTCTTTTTACGTAATCGGTTAGCGATGACTAACCTTAAAAGGAGGAGTATTTGTGAAGCAAAAGAAACAAAACGCGCTGTCTGTCCTGCTGGGATACGCAGGCAGCCATCGGCGGCTTACCCTTCTGGGGCTGGGACTGTCGGCGGTGTCCATGGTGTGCAGCATGATCCCGTACCTCTGCATTTGGCTGGCGGCACGAGATCTGATCGCTGTGGCGCCGGACTGGACTCAGGCCCGGAGTGTGACGGACTACGGTTGGATCGCCTTCGCTTTTGCGGTAGGCGGTATCCTCATCTACTTCCTTGGCCTGATGTGTACCCACTTGGCTGCGTTCCGCACGGCAGCCAACATCCGCAAGCAGGGCATGGCCCATGTGATGCAGGCACCGTTGGGTTATTTTGACGCCAATGCCTCCGGTCTGATTCGTAGCAAACTGGATGCGGCGGCCGCCGACACGGAAACGCTGCTGGCCCACAATCTGGCGGACATTGTAGGCACGATTACATTGTTTCTCGCCATGCTGGTGCTGATGTTCGTGTTTGACTGGCGCATGGGCGCGGCCTGCCTGCTGGCGGCGGTGATTTCCATACTCGCCATGTGCAGCATGATGGGCGGCAAGAATGCCGCATTGATGGCAGAGTACCAGGCGGCTCAGGACCGCATGACCAAATCCGGCACCGAGTATGTGCGCGGCATCCCGGTAGTCAAAATTTTTCAGCAGACCGTCTACTCCTTCAAGGCCTTTCAGCAGGCCATCGAGGACTACAGCGCCAAGGCGGAGCACTATCAGGGCGATGTGTGCCGTGTGCCCCAGTCCATCAACCTGACCTTCACCGAGGGCGCCTTTCTGTTTCTGGTGCCGGTGGTGCTGTTCCTGGCTCCCGGTGCGCTGGCTTCCGGTGATTATGCGGGATTTGTAACGAACTTTGCTTTTTACGCCGTGTTCTCCGCTATCATTTCCACCGCGCTGGCCAAAATCATGTTTGCGGCCTCCGGCATGATGTTGGCCGACACCGCTCTGGGCCGCATCCAGCCGGTCATGGACGCGCCGACACTGGCGGTACCGGAGCATCCCCAGACGCCCAAGGACAATAGGGTGGTTTTCCGGGATGTGAGTTTTACCTACGACGGCGCGCAGTCCCCCGCCCTGTCCCATGTCTCCTTCACCGCCGAGCCCGGAGAGACGGTGGCGCTGGTGGGGCCTTCGGGCGGCGGCAAGACCACTGCCGCCAGCCTGATCCCCCGGTTCTGGGATGCGGACACCGGCACGGTGGAGGTGGGCGGCGTGGATGTGCGCCAGATCGATCCCCATGTGCTGATGGAGCAGGTGGCGTTCGTATTCCAGAACAACCGCCTGTTCAAGGCCAGCATTCTGGAAAATGTCCGGGCCGCCCGCCCCGATGCCAGCCGGGAGCAGGCGCTGGCCGCCCTGGAGGCTGCTCAGTGCGGCGACATTCTGGAAAAGCTGCCCCAGGGGCTGGATACGGTGATCGGCACCGAGGGGACCTATCTCTCCGGCGGCGAGGCCCAGCGCATCGCCCTGGCCCGGGCCATTTTGAAGGACGCACCTATCGTGGTGTTGGACGAGGCCACAGCCTTTGCCGACCCGGAAAATGAGGCGCTGATTCAGAAAGCCTTTGCACGGCTGACGAAGGGCCGCACCGTCATCATGATCGCCCACCGGCTCTCCACGGTAGTGGGCGCGGACAAGATCCTGGTTCTGGAGGGCGGCCGGGTGACGGAGCAAGGCACCCACGGGGAGCTGATCGCGGCAGGTGGACTGTACACCCGGATGTGGGCCGACTACAATCAGGCGATTCAGTGGAAAATGGAAAACGGCAAGGAGGAACGGTGATGTTCGGAGCAAACTTTCAACGGAAATATGCCCTGACGGATCAGGGCGTACAGAACACCAAAAAGGGCACCTTCTGGACGGTACTCGTCAATCTGGTGGTCATGGGCGGAGTCAGCATCCTGTACCTTGTGATGTCCGGCCTGATGGAAACTCTGACTGATGGCACCGCCCTGCCCGCAGCTTTGCCGGTGCTGGCCGGCCTTGCGGCGTTTGCACTTCTCTCCTTTCTCACGCATCTCCAGCAGTACAAGGCCACCTACGGTCTGGTGTATGGTGAAGTCAAGACCACCCGGCTGCGTCTGGCGGAGCGGCTGCGTAAGCTGCCTCTCGGCTTTTTCGGCAAGCGGGATCTGGCCGATTTGACGGAGACCCTGATGGGCGACGTCAACCGCATGGAGCATGTCTGGAGCCATGTGCTGGGCTACCTGTACGGCTCCTACATCTCCACCGCCGTGATTGCGGTGTGCCTGCTCTGGTATGACTGGCGGCTGGCCCTTGCCTGCCTCTGGGGGGTGCCGGTGGCCTTCGGCCTGCTGTTTGGAAGCCGGAAGCTCACCGAGCGTCAGGCGGAACGGACCAAGCGCGCCGCTGTGAGGGTCTCGGACGGGATGCAGGAGGCGCTGGAAAATGTGCGGGAGATCCGTGCCACCAATCAGGAGGAGCGATACCTTGCCGGGCTGTACCGGAAGATCGACGACCATGAACGGATCATGATCCGCGGCGAACTGGTCACCGGCCTGTTCGTCAACGGGGCCAGCGTCATCATGCGTCTGGGCGTGGCCACCACGATCCTTGTGGGTGCGGGGCTGATTCTGTCCGGGCAGATCGACTTCATGCTGCTGTTCCTGTTCCTGATGGTCATCACCCGGATCTATGCGCCCTTCGATCAGAGCCTGGCACTGATCGCCGAGCTGTTTGTCTCCCAGGTGTCGGCAGACCGGATGAACGCTCTGTTCGACACGCCCATCGCCGAAGGGGCGGAAACCTTCCGGCCCAAGGGACACGACATTGTCTTTGACCATGTGGAGTTCGCCTATGATAAAGAGGCCGTCCTGCATGATGTCAGCTTTACCGCCAAAGAAGGCGAGATCACTGCGCTGGTGGGGCCCTCCGGCTCCGGCAAAAGCACCTGCGCCCGGCTGGCCGCCCGCCTGTGGGATATCACCGGGGGTACTATTAAAGTGGGCGGGGTGGATATCGCCACGGTGGACCCGGAGGTGCTGCTGACCGATTACTCCATGGTTTTTCAGGATGTGGTGCTGTTTGACGACACGGTGATGGAGAATATCCGCCTGGGCAGGCGGGGCGCCTCCGACGCGGAGGTGATAGCTGCGGCCAGGGCCGCCAACTGCGAGGAGTTTGTCAGTAAACTGCCACAGGGATATCAGACGCCCATCGGAGAAAACGGCGCCAAGCTCTCCGGCGGCGAGCGGCAGCGCATCTCCATCGCCCGGGCGCTGCTCAAGAACGCGCCCATCGTGTTGCTGGATGAGGCCACCGCCTCTCTGGATGTGGAAAACGAAACCAAGGTGCAGGGGGCGCTTTCTCGGCTTCTGGCGGGCAAAACGGTACTGGTCATCGCCCATCGGATGCGCACCGTGGCCGGGGCGGATCATATCGTGGTGCTGAAGGACGGAAAGGTGGCGCAGCAAGGCTCTCCGCAGGCGCTGATGGCGGAGAGCGGCCTGTTCCGGCACATGGTGGAGCTCCAGAGTGAAAGCGCCCAGTGGCAGTTGAGTGGGGCAAGGCCATAATTCTTTGTGCAATAGAGAGAAGCCCACAGTTCCGGATACAAAACTGTGGGCTTCTTTCTGAATCAAAAAGACAAAATGCATTTGATTTAATCGTCATCAGCAATCGAAAGCCGTGCCCTGCGCCGATACTCCAGCGGAGGGTAGCCGAAGCGCCGGACAAAAACTGCGGCAAATTTGCTCTGATTTTCGTAGCCTACCTGTGCTGCGATCTCCGCCACTCGTAATTCACTGCTCTGCAGCAATTCTGCGGCCCGGCGCATCCTCGCCTCCCGCAAAAATGTGGAGAGGTTTTCTCCAAACACACCGCGGAAGTAATTCTTGAGGCTGGTTTCGGCAATCTGGAACCGCTCTGCCAGCTCCCGCGCTGTGTGGTTCTGGCTCAGGTCTGCGCACAGGATGTTCTGTATCTCTCTGGCGATGGCCACCTGAGAGCTGGTAAAATAGCGGACTGCGGGACTGGTTTCAAGAGACTGGCGTTCTACCTTCCAAAGCAGCTGGGCGGAGAGAAGTTTCAACAGTCCCACTTCCTCCGAATCTCGAAACTGCCACAGGTTATCCAGCAATGTCTGCACACAGGCAGGCGTGGGTCCCAAATACAGTCGGCGGGAGGTATGCAGGTGCTCCATCTTCTGAATCAGCTCCCGCATGGTATCCTGCGCCGCTTCGATCAGTTCTTTATAGGCAACATCCTTCCGCTCGTAGATCTGGATCATCTCATCCCGGAAGATGGTGTTGGTCAGCTTGGAGCGCATGGCCGCAATGCCTTCCCTGGTCAGGAAGCCCTCCTTCGGATCGTCTGACCAGACCATCATGTGGATGTGGGGGTGATGCCCCTCATTGTGGAAGGCCGCATACCAGCGGAAGTGATCAGCCGGTATCTTCATGGCCTTGGCCAGATCCTGTGCGTGCATCATGAGCAGGCCGCGCCATGCGTCCGCATTGTCGTACCCCAGCCGGGCAGCATCCTCACGGCGCAGGGAGTAGATGATGGTCCACACATTTCCGTCATGGGCTTCCAGCTCGGACATGGCTGCGTCGAGGTCTACTGCGGCGGCGGAGTTGAACAGGCCATGGGCCCCGCGGCGCTCCACACGGGGGCGGGTGGCAATGTAGGACAGGTATCCGCTCTCAGAATTTATTTCGTGGAGGTTTGCATCCAGCGCCATGGTGATGAAGGCTGATGCGGTACCAAGGGTAGGCGTCTTACGGTAATCCTCATACTCGAACAGCTCCACGGCATCAGGGAAATCATGCAGGAGCTTTTGGATCAGTTCCCGCTGTCCTTTGGTGACGGGACCGTTGCCGGTCAGCTTCTCCACACCTTCGCGGGTGGAAATGTATTTCATGTACCCGCCGGCCTTTTCGGATTTGATGTAGCCGCTTTTCTGTACGAGCTTTGCCATGGGTTACACCGACTTCTGGAAGTCCAGGGCGTCCTTGAACGAGATGCGTCCGTTGGTGCGCTTCATATCCCGAATGGCGCGTCCCCGCAGACGCTGGTACTCGCCTTCGTCGATATCGGTGTCGTAGGCGATGATCTGCCCCAGCACATTGAGATCCACACCCTGCTTGAACAGGAGCGAGCCCATGCGTCCGGCAAAACTGTCCAGGGTGCCGGTGAGCATGGCGGAGAGTGCTTCGGGCAGGAAGCCGCCGGCGTTCTTCGTGTTCAGATAGCCGATGTAAAACCGGAGCGCATTCTCCACGAATTCGCTCCGGCTGGCGCAGTTGTCGAGGCGCAGGTAGATGTCTACCTTCTCGTCCAGATCCTCAGAGATCCAGAACCCCTTCTTCGTTTTTCTGCTTTCGGACTTCAGTAAAACCACTCCTTTTTTCGTCAAGTCCCCGCTGAGAACCCTTGCCACAGCGGAGCTTTTCCGCATCATAGGCGATGTAGCCTCGGTCGGTAAACACGCCCGACTGATAGTCCATGTGCTGCAGGCCATACCGCTCGTAGTCATAAAACTCGTCCAGATTGGGGTCATACTCAAAATGGCCGGATCTCTGAATCATGTATTTCCCATATTCCTCGGGGGTATGAGCGCCGGGGGCGAATTCAAACAGATCCATGTTTTCCGCCAGACGGCGGATCTGGCTGGCGTTTTCCGGCTTGGCCATGCTTACTGCTGCCCCCAGCTTCTTGCGGTCATGAATCGAAAACTTCTCCACAGCCAGCGCCAGCTCATTGAGTTCGTGGATGTTATCGCACTGGAAGTCCAGTGCTACATCCACTTCCTCCGGGAATGAACTGTCAGCCATAAAGAGGCGCATATCCTTTGGGTCAGCAATGCCGGAACGCTGCATGGCGCGCTCAATTTGTCCTTTTGATGCAGGGAGATAGATCCAGGTCACATTCCTGCTGTTCTCCGGCTCCCACCGGGTGGATATCCCGACAGCAGTCATATCGGCCTCATAGTGGTAGCAGGGCAGGTGTTTTCCATCATAGAGCTGTGAAAGCTGCATGCCGTTGTCATAGACCACGCCATAGCGGGTGACGGTTCCCTCATTGTCCTCAATCAGCAGAATGGCGGTTTCCTC
Organism: uncultured Eubacteriales bacterium; assembly: GCA_900544295.1. Classification (GTDB taxonomy): domain Bacteria; phylum Bacillota; class Clostridia; order Oscillospirales; family Oscillospiraceae; genus Scatomorpha; species Scatomorpha intestinigallinarum. Next base: position 177,708 of record UQUO01000002.1, read on the forward strand.
TCCGTCCAGCTGTTCCAATTCTTCCATGCTTGCGCAGCCGCCGTGGATGTTCATGTAGTGGTCACGGCCAATCTCCTTTAAATTTGTGAAGTCCGTAATCACTGTTGCCTGCTGACAACAAAAGGTCAGGTTGATGAGATCCTTCATGCTGGCGAGATTCAGCTTTTCAGCCATTGCCTGAAATTGCGAAAACTCGCCCACAGTAAAGCTGTCCAGCCGCTTTGCCAGATAGTCCAACTCATCAAGGTTGACCTTGGTGCATACCAGCCGATTCAGCACAGGCCAGGCACTGTCGAGCGAGTCCAAGCGGCAGTCGGCTTCAGAGGCACCGCCGATCTCCAGTGCCTCCAACAGCGAAACGCAGTGGTCGTACTGATTTCTGGGAATGGGAAGAGGGATCGTCGCAACACCGTATTCCGGGTGGTCGGCGTTGCTCAGAACTGCTTCCATCATCACATTGCATCACCTTACTTTCCTTCAAAATTCAAAATCGCATCTCCGTACTTAGCCAGAAGCAGAGCGCAGACAATCAGGTGGAACGCCTCATCTGTGACCAATTTGGGGGATGCGAGATCGGCAAGAGTGATATTGCGGCTGCCGGTGGAGATGGCTTTGGCCGCCTGATAAACACTGTACAGCTCCGGTTGGATGCCAGCGAGCTGGACAGATTTGAAGTCAAACCCACTGGCATCAAACTTCCAGATCATCCTGCGCCAGATGTCCCCATACGCCGTGAGGAGAAACAGTGCGGCCAGATTACGGTCTGACATTCGATAACAGCGCTTGCGCCAGTACTGCCAGCGCTCACGATGGCTCTCATTCAGAAAAAAGCTGATGGAGCAGCAAGTGAAATTCCTCTCTAAGCGGGCCTGAAGCTGCACTCCCGCTTCAGGGAAGAAGCAATCCCTGACAAACTCGTTGAGGTCAATCGCACCGGCCACGATCCGTTCATCCAGACAGATGCACTGCTCCAAAGGGCAGGGATGCTTTCGTCTGAAGTTCATGCAGTATGGGCACTCCATGTCATCTCTGCTATATTTGAAACTGGGATAGTATCGGCCATGGCCCCTGGGCTTGAAATAGGGCGGGGTCATCATCTGCTGTTCCATCTGGCACAGCGGTGTATCCCGCATGAAGTAGCGTGTCATTGGTGGTGTGCTCCTTTCAGTAAAGCAAAAAAGCGCCGGAGTCTTATTTCTAAAACTCCGGCGCCTGAATATTACATGATCGGTTCCTGACTGTAGGGTTCCATGGGGTGCTGCTCCTGCTCCCTTATGCGATTCAGAGCATCGGGAGCTGCAATGGCAATCTGCTCCTGAACGCCCCGGATGCACTTTTCCTGCTCAGCAGTCAAGTCAAAACCAGCGTCCAAGGTGTAGGAGCAGCATCGGTAGATCTCAACAAGCTGCTCCTGATTGAAGATTTGCTGTTTGGAAATGAGGCCGGCGCGGATGGCGAAGTCCTGCTTGGCACCTGCATAGTTTTCCTGAAAGTAATTGCCCTGGTTGAGACCTGTGCGGTCGAAGCTCCAGTCCCATGTGACGAATTGGACGCCAAGCCGGGTGGGATGGGCAGCCAGCACGGCTCCCTTGAAGTCAGCCAGCAGGCGGTAGTCACCGGTCAGGCTCTGGGCTTGCAGGGGCGGAGCCTGTTCCAGAAGCGTCATGTACTCCCGCACGGTGCAGGCCAGATCGGTGGCTCGCTCACAGGCTCGTTCCCGTTCCGGCGTCGCTACATCCTCCTGCCAGTAGCGAACGCCTCCGTCCGCTGTGATCCGGCAGAGGGGGAGACCATCCCACTCCACAGGAAGCAATTCATCCTGTTCCGGCTGCGGAGTGAATCCCTCACGGTGGAGAGCGGTGCGAAGCTCCTGAAAAAACTGTTCTCGGTTCATTTACTACCTCCTGATATTTAGTGCCCTTTTTGAATTTGTCTGAAAGCAAAAAGGGCGCCAATCTGATGGCCCGTCGTGACCAACAAATTGACGCCTCAAATTTTGTGTATTCTATTGATAGAAAAATAGCGCCCTTTTTGAAAATTGATGCTTCAAAAAGGGCGCTACATGGTTTCTGGTTTTGCCAACCTCCGAGAAGAGGGGGTTCGAATCCCACCAGTTAGGGGAAAACAGCGGTTGGCATCTATGGAATCATCCGTGAATTTTTGAGCTGAAAAAGCCCGGAAACGGTTGATGCCACTGGCTTTTCGCCAGTGGCATCTACACCGTTTTGATTTTATGGTGACCCAGCGGGGATTCGAACCCCGGACACCCTGCTTAAAAGGCAGGTGCTCTGCCTGCTGAGCTACTGGGTCATATTAAACTGGAGTGCCGACTGCGGCGAAGCGGCGCTGGCTGGGATGGCAGGACTCGAACCTACAATATCAGAGTCAAAGTCTGGTGTGTTACCGTTACACTACATCCCACCATCGACTTGTGCAGAGAGGCCGGCATTGCCGGCCTCCCGCATTTCTGGGGTGGGAGATGGGGCTCGAACCCACGACACCCGGAACCACAATCCGGTGCTCATACCAACTGAGCTACACCCACCATTCATGGAGCCTTGCCCTGGCACGCCAGGAGGGACTCGAACCCCCGGCCTACTGCTTAGAAGGCAGTTGCTCTATCCTGCTGAGCTACTGGCGCTTATTTAGCAGGCAACTGGCTCCCGCACCCGGTTTCCCCCGGACGCGCCCGCAAGCTCAGTTATATTACCATCCCCGCTCACATTTGTCAAGCGTCCCGCGCGCTTTTCCGCACGTAATCTCAATTTTTTATCTGACGCGCAGTTCTTGACATATGCCGTAAACAGTGCTAAACTCAAAAATGAAATTGGCATATGTCAGAAATGAGGTGACGCGATGCCGCGTCCGAAGAAGTGCCGCCGCGTCTGCGGCTTGCCGAGCTGCAGCGAGTTCGGCCCTGCCGTCTGCGAGCGCTCCGAGGCCCTGCCCGTCCTGATGTCGGTGGAGGAATACGAGGCCATCAGGCTCATAGACTACCAGGGCTGCACCCAGGAAGAATGCAGCGTGTATATGTGCGTCGCCCGCACGACGGCGCAGCAGATCTACAACAGCGCGCGCGCCAAGCTTGCCGCCGCGCTGGTCGAGAGCCGGCCGCTGCGCATAGAGGGCGGCTCCTACCGCCTCTGCGAGGGCGGGAGCGAGCACTGCGGGCGTCCCGGCTGCCGCCGTCGCTGCTTGAAAGGAGAATGAGACATGAAGGTAATCATCCCCGTCGATGAGGCGAGGCCGGACAGCCCCGTATGCGTGTCCTTCGGCCGCGCGCCGTACTTCCTGCTCTGCGAGGGCGGGAAGACCGAATTTGTCGATAACCCCGGCGCCCAGGCCGAGGGAGGCGCAGGCCTGAAGGCCGCCCAGGCCGCCGCGGACAGCGGGGCAGACGCGCTCGTCACCGTCCGCTGCGGTGAAAACGCCGCCGAAGTGCTCAAGGCCGTCGGTATAAAGATCTACAAGTCCAACGAGGGCTCGGCCATCGAAAACGCCGCCGCCCTGGAGCGTGGCGAGCTCGCGGAGCTGACGCATTTCCACGCGGGCTTCCACGGCATCGCATGAAGATAGCCGTACTGAGCGGCAAGGGCGGCGCGGGCAAGACCTTCGTCGCCGCCGGACTAGCCTGCGCTGCGGGGCGCGCCGCCTATGTTGACTGCGACGTCGAGGAGCCGAACGGCCGCCTGTTTTTCCGCCCGGAAAATGTCGCGCGCCGCGTGGTAGAGCGGAAAATGCCGGAATTCGACCGTGAAAAGTGCAGCGGCTGCCGCAAATGCGTCGAGAGCTGCCGCTTTAACGCCCTGGTGCTCGTGAAGGGCGCGCCGATGCTTTTTCCCGAGGTCTGCCACTCCTGCGGCGTCTGCGCCTACGTCTGCCCCGATGGGGCGGTGAGTGAGGCCGGGCGAGAGGCGGGCGCGGTCGAGAGCGGCGAGAGCGACGGCGTCCGCGTCGTGACTGGCGAGCTTAAGCTGGGCGAGGCCACGGGCGTGCCCGTCATCTCCGCCGCGCTTGAGGCCGCGGGCGACGATGGGCTGACGGTGATAGACTGCCCGCCGGGCAGCTCCTGCGCCGTTATGGAAAGCGCGCGGGGCGCGGACTACTGCGTCCTGGTCACGGAGCCGACGGCCTTCGGCCTGCACGACCTGCGCCTTGTCGCGGAACTCATGCGCGTTCTGAAAAAGCCCTGCGGCGTGGTCGTGAACAAGGCCGGCGCGGACTATCCCGAGCTTGAGCGCTGGCTGGAAGCTGAGGGCCTGCCCGTCCTTGCGCGCATACCATACAGCGAGCGGCTGGCGGAGCTTGGCGCGCGCGGCGCGCTTGCCTGCCGCGAGGACGAGGGCGCGCGGAGTCTCTTTTCCGGCCTGCTGACGCGCATAAGAGGGGAGGCCGCGGAGTGAAAAAGCTGCTCATCCTCAGCGGTAAGGGCGGCACGGGCAAGACCACGACCGCCGCCGCCTTCATCCGTTTTTCCGGGGCGCGCGCCGCCGCTGACTGCGACGTGGACGCGCCGAATCTCGCCCTCGTATCCGGCGGATACCCGGAGCGGCGCGAGGCGGACTTCCTGGGCTCCGACAAGGCGAGTATTGACCCCACCGCCTGCCTGGGCTGCGGAAAATGCGTGGAAATGTGCCGTTTCGGGGCGATTTCGCCCTCGGAGCACGGCAAATTTGCCGTGGACGAGCTTCGCTGTGAGGGCTGCGGGCTCTGCGTCGAGTGCTGCCCAGCGGGCGCGGCGCGGCTGGGTCCGGACATTGCAGGGAAGCTGCGCGTTTTTACAGGTGCAGGCGCCTTTGCCGACGCGGAGCTGCGCATGGGGCGCGGCAACTCGGGCAAACTGGTGACTGAGGTCAAGCGCGCGCTGTTCGAGACCGCGCCTGGAGAGAAACTGGCGATAATCGACGGCTCGCCCGGCGTGGGCTGCCCCGTCATGGCCTCGATGAACGGCGTGAGCCTGGCGCTCATTGTGACGGAGCCCTCGCTCTCTGGCCTGAGCGACATGCAGAGGCTCGTGCGGACGGCCTCAATGTCGCGGGTGCGCACGGCGGTCTGCGTGAACCGTGCCGACGTCAGCCCGGAACTGGCGGAGAAAATCGAGAGCTGGTGCGCGGAACAGGACGTGCCTTTCCTCGGGCGCATACCCTTTGACAAAAGCGCCCAGCGCGCGATAAACGAGGGCCGCAGTCTGGCGGATATCGACTGCCCGGCGCGCGAGGCGCTATATGAGGTGTTTATCAAAGCCACGAGGCTTTTAGACTTGAATATCAATGATAAGGAGACGTAAGAGTTATGAAAATCGCAGTTGCAGCTATGGGAAACACGGTGTCCGGCCATTTCGGACACTGCGACAACTTCAACCTCTACGACGCCGATGGCGGCGTGATAACGGCCGAGGAATCCATCCCCAATCCGGGCCACAGGCCGGGCTTCCTGCCGAACTTCCTGGCCGACAAGGGCGTGCAGGTCATCATAGCCGGCGGCATGGGCGGCGGCGCCGTCGAGATATTTAACGAGCGTGGCGTCGAGGTCATAGTCGGCGCGACCGGCGATTCCCGCACCGCGGTCGAAGCCTACCTCAAGGGCGAACTGAAGAGCACCGGCTCCGTCTGCCACAAACACGAGCACGCCGGCGAGTGCGGTCATCACCACGAGTGATATCCGCCATAAATATGCTCTCACTATAAAAACCACCCCGTTTCTCTGGCAAGGCAGGAGAAACGGGGTGGACATGTTTTTCAGCGTCACTCCGCGATGCCGTGCGAGAGCTTCAGCATCAGGACACGCAGGGCGCTTTCGTCTATTCGCTGCTCGGTCAGGCGGCCTTCGGTCACGGCGGTTTCGAGGGCGGTCAGGGCGGCGGCAAGGTCGGGGATGCCCAGCATGATGTCTCCCCCGGCTTCCAGATACTTTACGCAGACCTCTCCTATCTCATAGCCCGCGAGCGCGCCCATATCCAGGGAGTCCGTGACTACTACGCCGTCCCAGCCCAGCTCCTCACGCAGCAGGCCGGTAATGACCTCATGCGATATCGTTGCGGGTTCATCGTCCACGGCGGTTACGGTGATATGGCCAACCATGACCATATCCACGCCAGCTTCTATCCCCGCCTCGAAGGGCAGGAATTCGCCGGCGCGCAGCTCTTCCAGGCTCTTGTCCACAACAGCCGCGCCCTCGTGCGTATCCGTCGAGGTGTCGCCATGGCCCGGGAAATGCTTCACGCAGCAGATGACGCCCGACTCCGTGAACCCGCGCACCGCCGCGGCGACGAGCTCCGACGCCTGGCCGAATTCGTCCGAATAGGCCCTGTCCCCTATCACTGTATTCGCCGGGTTCGTCCACACGTCGGCCACCGGGGCAAAATCAGTGTTGAACAGGCAGCTTACCATGTCCGTGCCGATGGTCAGGGCGTTCTGGTACGCCGTGTCCTCGCCCATGTCCTTGTAGCTGTACATGGAGTGGATGAAGGTCGTGCCCAGCTTGTACATGAGCCGGCCCACGTTGCCCCCCTCCTCGTCCGCGCTGATGATGAGGGGTATCTTGGAATACGACTGCGTGTTCTCTATCATCTCCCGCGTCTGCTCCTGCGTGACGAGGTTGTCCACGCTGTAGATGAGCCCGCCGACGGGGTACTGCTCCAGAGCGAGGCGCGTCGTCTCCCCCGCTGCGGTGACGGGGCTCTCCCCTGTCAGGACCTCGGGACGGACTATCATGAGCTGACAGAGCTTCTCACGCAGGCTCATGCCCGCGAGCAGCTCCTCCGCGCGCGTCAGCACCGGGTCGGGCGTCGGCGTCGGCTCCGGGGTCGGGGTCGGTGCTGGTGTAGCTACGCCTTCGGCGTCAGGGCTGGGCAGCGCGGGCTCCTCGGGCGCCGTGCCGCAGGCAGAGAGCGCCAGCAAAAGGCTTAAAATGAGACAAACGGCGGATTCCCTAAGTTTTTTCATTTTACGTTTGACCCCCCGTGTTGCTGGTGGTAAAATATATTGGTTATGATTATAACCCAGTCAAAACAGAATTACAATTTCAAAAGGAAGCGTAGAAAATGACGAAAATAGACATATTCTCAGGCTTTCTCGGCGCAGGCAAGACCACGCTCATCAAAAAGCTCATCTCCGAGGCCTACTCGGGCGAGAAGCTGGTGCTCATCGAGAATGAATTCGGTGAGATCTCAGTGGACGGCGGCTTTTTGCAGGACGCGGGCGTTGAGATAACCGAGATGAGCTCCGGCTGCATCTGCTGCAGCCTCGTAGGCGACTTTGCCGAGGCGCTGGAAAAGGTCAAAACCCAATTTGCGCCCGACCGCATACTCATCGAGCCCTCCGGCGTCGGCAAGCTCTCTGACGTCATCCGCGCCGTGCAGGACGTGGGCGATCCCGATCTCGTCCCCGGCTCCTTCACCACCGTCGTGGACGCCACACGCGCCAAGATGTACATGAAAAACTTCGGTGAATTCTGGTGCAACCAGGTCGAGAACGCCGGGGCCATCGTGCTCTCCCGCACGAAGGGCATGAACGAGGCCAAGCTGGCCGCCTGCGTGGACATGCTCCGCGAGCACAACAAGGACGCCGTCATCGTGACGACCCCCTGGGATGAGCTGGACGGCAAGACCCTGCGCGCCGCTATGGAGCACGAGGACAGCCTCAAGGCCGAGCTCGCCCGCCTGGCCGCCGAAGCCGCCGAGGAGGAAGAGGACGAGTGCTGCTGCGGGCATGAGCACCATCATGAGCACGAGCATGAACATCACCACCACGAGGGCGAGGAGTGCTCCTGCGGACACGAGCACCACGACCACGACCACGAGCACCATCACCACCATCACCACGGCCACGATGCGGACGAGGTGTTCGTGAGCTGGGGCGCGGAGACGGCGCGGAAGTTCACGGAAGCGGAGATAAACGAGATGCTCGCCGGGCTGGACAGCCTGCGCTACGGCCAGGTCGTCCGCGCGAAGGGCTACGTCGCCTCCGAGGGCGAGGACTGGATATATTTCGACTACGTCCCCGGCGAGCGCGAGCTGCGCCGCGGCGCCCCGGCTGTGACCGGCAGGCTCTGCGTCATCGGCTCCGGCCTTGACGAAGACGGATTGAGGGAGCTGTTCAAACTTGGCTGAGCAAAGGCAAATTCCCGTCTACCTGTTCACCGGCTTTCTGGAGGCGGGCAAGACGAAGTTCATACAGGAGACCCTTGAAGACAAGCGCTTCAACAACGGCGAGCCGACGCTGCTGCTCGTCTGCGAAGAGGGCATCGAGGAGTTCGAGCCCGAGGAGTTCTCCGGCCACCGCGTAAAGCTGAAGGCCGTTGAGGAGGAGAGCGAGCTGACGCCTGAGAACCTCGCGGCCTGGCTCGAAGCCGCGGGCGCTGAGCGCGTGCTGGTGGAGTACAACGGCATGTGGATGCTCGACACGCTCTACGGCGCGCTGCCGGAAAACTGGCTGGTGGCGCAGGAGTTCATGTTCGCGGACGCGGGCACCTTCCTCACCTACAACGCCAACATGCGCCAGCTTTGCTACGACAAGATGAAGAGCGCTGAGCTCGTCGTGTTCAACCGCTTCAAGCCCGAAATGGACAAGATGGAGTTCCACAAGATAGTCCGCGGCGCATCCCGCCGGGCGGACATTGCCTACGAGACGGCCGACGGCAAGGTCGCCTACGACGACATAGAGGACCCCCTGCCCTTCGACCTCGACGCGCCCGTCGTGAACATCGAGGACAGGGACTACGCGCTCTGGTACCGCGACGTATCCGAGGAGCCGAAGAAGTACGCGGGCAAGACCGTGCGTGTGAAAGTACGCTGCCTCAAACGCAAGGGCATCCCAGCCGGCAGCGTGATCGCCGGACGTCACATCATGACCTGCTGCGAGGCCGACATCCAGTTTTCCGCCTTCATATGCGTCTGCTCCGACGCGCCAGAGCCGGAAAACGACGCCTGGGTCATTTTGACGGCGAAGATGGACTACAAGTTCCACCGTGCCTACGGCCGCCGCGGCCCGGTGCTGACGGCCCTCTCCTGGGAGAAAGCTGAGCCCCCTGAGCAGCCTGTTGCAACGTTTTATTGAGATGAAAAAGCGCCGCCCTCCGGGCGGCGCTTTTTCATTGCCTCGGGCAACGGCTCGTGTCGCAGTTCCCAGCGCCCCCTGTAGGGGCGGGGTTCCACCCCCGCCCGGCGTCGGATGACTGCGGGTGTTCGTAAATCGCAGGGGCTGCGGGCGGCGGAGGCCGCCCGCAAAGGGGGGACCCCCGGCGAGGGTCCCCCCTTTGACCCCCTCCTGCGCTTTGTGAGCATAAGGAGAGTTCCGCGCGCTGCGGCGCGCGTCCAAGGGCTCCGCCCCTGGACCC
>UQUO01000003.1 GCA_900544295.1 uncultured Eubacteriales bacterium
AAAGGGGGAACCCTCGCCGGGGGTTCCCCCTTTGCGGGCGGCCCCCGCCGCCCGCAACCCTCGCACCGCCATAACGCGCGCGATAACCCCGCGCCGGGCTGATGATCCACCCCGCCCGGGCGTTGTATTACCGCCTACCCACGTCGCTGCCACCCGATTTTAACCTTTCGGCCCTCCCCCGCATAGAATGGCGTGAATTTGCTGTTTGGGGGAGAGAAAATGAGCGTTTGGAAAGTCGGCGGCGGCCGAAGGCTCTCCGGCAGCGTCACTGTGCAGGGGGCGAAGAACGCGGTGCTGCCCATCATGGCGGCCTCGGTGCTCGCACCCTGCGAGACGGAGCTGCTGAACGTCCCGAGCCTGCGGGACGTGGACGCCACCATACGCATCCTCCGCGGCCTCGGCTGCGAGGTCGCGCGCGAGGGGGACGCGGTGAACATAGATTCCTCGGGCCTCTGCCGCGCGGAGATACCGCACGGGCTCATGCGGGAGCTGAGGAGCTCGGTCATTTTCCTGGGAGCGCTGCTGGCGCGCTGCGGGGAGGCCCGGCTCTCGATGCCCGGCGGCTGCGAGCTTGGGCCGCGACCAATAGACCTGCATCTCATGGCCCTGCGCGCCCTGGGCGCGGAGATAGAGGAGAGCGGGGGAGACCTGGTCTGCCGCGCGCCGAGGCTGAGAGGCGCGAGCATCGCGCTGCCCATGCCCAGTGTCGGCGCAACGGAGAACGCCATGCTGGCCGCCTGCGCCGCCGAGGGCGAGACGGTCATCATGAACGCCGCGCGTGAGCCGGAAATCGAAGAGCTGCAGAGCTTTCTGCGCCTGCTGGGCGCGGAGGTCAGCGGCGCCGGCACGCCGACGGTGTGCATACGGGGATTTGCCCCTGCGAAGCGGGTCGGCCACAGGATAATGCCGGATCGGATAGTTTCCTCGACCCTGCTGTGCGCTGTTGCCGCCGCGGGCGGAGATATTGAGCTGCGCGGCACGGAACCTGAGCGATTTTCCACCGTTTTGCACTCGCTTTCAGAGTGCGGGTGTGATATAATGGTCGGCGGAAGGGGCGTGCGCCTGCGCTCGGAGGGGAACCTCAAAGCGCCGTCGCCCGTCATAACGGGGCCGTATCCCGCCTTTCCGACGGACGCCCAGCCTTTGATGCTGGCTGCCTGCCTTAAGGCGCGCGGCACCTCTGTTTTCGTTGAAAACGTATTCCAAAACCGCTTCAGATATACCGAAGAACTAATGCGCCTCGGCGCGAGGATACATACCGAAGGCCGCGTCGCGGTCGTCACTGGTGTCACGGAACTGCACGGCGCGCCCACGGTGGCGACGGATCTGCGCGGCGGCGCGGCGCTCATAATCGCGGGACTCTCTGCGGAGGGCGTGACGGAGATACTGGACTCCGGCCACATAGAGCGCGGCTACGAGGATTTGGACTCCCGCCTGCGCGAGCTCGGAGCCGAGATAGAGCGCAGCGCCTAGTCCGGAAGGAGACGTTGAATGGCAGACCTCATGCGGAACAGCAAGAAAAAGATAACGGTCCGCAAGGCCCTCTACGGGCCGGGAGCCTTTCTCATAGCCTGCGCTGCGCTTATCTTCCTGATGAGCATATTCTTCCGCGTCAAGACCGTGGAGGTGCGCGGCAACAGCTATTATACGGCGGAGGAGGTCGAGTTGGCCTCCGGCGTCGTGGAGGGCGACAACCTGTTTTTCATAAACCGTTTTTCGGTTGTCAGCCGCATTTTCACGCGCCTGCCCTATGTCGAGGACGTGTCGCTGACGCGATACCTGCCGAACAAGGTCGTTATCGAGATAAGCGAATGTCAGGCCCTGGCCTGTGTCAGCTATGAGGGGCAGAGCTGGGTCATAGACCGCAACTGCCGCATGCTGACGCAGGCGGACCAGGCGGAGGCGGCCTCACTGGCACAGGTGCGGGGCATCACGCCCCTGACGGCCGAGGTGGGCGAGGTCTTCGAGACCGGGCCGGACGATACCGGCAAGCTCGAATACCTCTGCGCCATCCTTGACCAGATACAGGAGCGCGGCATGACCGCCGACGTCGGTTATATAGACATGTCGAACATCAATTCCCCCAGTTTCAGCTATAAGGACCGCTTCGTTGTGAAGCTCGGCAATTTTGAGGAGACGGAATACCGCTTCGGCAAGCTGCTCTCGGCAGTTTCACAGCTGGTAGAGGGCGACAGGGGGACGATAGACGTTTCACCCGAGGGAGAGAAGACCGTGTTCAGCCCGTATTGAGGCCGAAACGGCTGAAAATGTTGTTATGGAAACAAAAAAATATTGACCGGGCGGGTGAAAAGAGATAATATGAATAGAAGAAAAAAGAAAAGACCAGCCCGGCGGCCAGTGCCGCAAGGCGCTTCAAAAGATAACAGGGAGGCACCGAATATGTCGTATAAATCCGAAACGGGACCCGAGAATGTCGTGACGCTGAAAGTCGTCGGCGTCGGCGGCGCAGGCAACAACGTTGTGAACCGCATGGTCAAGTCCGGCACTCAGGGCGTGGAGTTCATATCCGTGAACACGGACAAGCAGGCGCTCGCCGTCTCCAGCGCTGACCAGAAGATCCAGATAGGTGAAAAGCTGACGCATGGCCAGGGCGCGGGCTCCGACCCCGACGTCGGCAAGCGCAGCGCTGAAGAGAGCCGCAACGACATTGCCAAGTCCCTTGAGGACGCGGACATGGTGTTCATCACCGCCGGCATGGGCGGCGGTACCGGCACCGGCGCGGCTCCCACCGTGGCTGAAATAGCCCGCGAGGCCGGCACGCTGACCGTCGGCGTCGTGACGAAGCCCTTCAAGTTTGAGGGCAAGCGCCGCATGGACCAGGCCCTCGCCGGCATCAACTCCCTGCTCGGCAAGGTGGACTCCCTGCTCATCATCCCGAATGACCGCCTGAAATACGCCACCGACCAGAAAGTCACCCTGGCTAACGCCTTCGAGATTGCCGACGACGTACTGCGCCAGGCCGTCACCAGTATCTCCGACCTCATCAAGAATACCGGTTTCATAAACCTCGACTTTGCCGACGTCACCACGATAATGAAGGACGCGGGCTTCGCCCACATGGGCGTGGGCCACGCCGTAGGCAAGGGCAAAGCTGAAGAGGCCGCGAAGATGGCCGTCGCCAGCCCGCTCATGGAGACCTCCATAAACGGCGCGCACGGCGTCCTCATAAACGTCACCGGCTCCGAGGACATGGGCCTGGAGGACGTCGAGGCCGCGGCGAACCTCGTCCAGGAGGCCGCGCACCCGGACGCTAACATCATCTTCGGCGCCACCTTTGACAACAGCCTGGACGACGAGATCCGCGTAACGGTCATCGCCACCGGCTTTGAGGAGGGCAAGGCCAAGATCCCCGGCGCCGAGCCTGTGAAGCAGGCTGCCCCGGCCGAGGGACTCTATACCCAGGCGAGCCAGCAGGCCGCCCAGCCGCAGCAGCAGGCCCCGGCCCAGCAGGCCGCTCCGCAGCAGCCCCAGCAGGAGGACGACCCCTACGATACCATCTTCAAGATCTTCAACTCCCGCTGAGGCGGATAAAGCGCCAGACATACCGGCCTCCAAAAGAGGCCGGTATCTTCATATTCGGAAAGGGGGCGCTCGATGAAGCTGCTCTGCGCTGAGGATGAGCCCGCCATGGCCGAGGCCGTGACGGACATTCTGAACTACCACAACTTTATGGTGGACGCCGTGCCTGACGGCGAGGAGGCGCTGGAATACGCTCTCTCCGGCGACTACGACGGCATAATACTCGACATCATGCCGCCCTAAAAAGCGGCCTGGAGGTGCTGCACGAGCTCAGGAGCGGCGGCTGCCGCACGCCTGTACTGCTGCTGACGGCGAAGGCCGAGGTCGAGGACCGCATACTGGGCCTGGACATGGGCGCGGACGACTATCTGCCCAAGCCCTTCGCCATGGGCGAGCTGCTGGCCCGCGTGCGCGCCATGCTCCGCCGGGGCGAGGTCTATACGCCGGACGTGCTGAGCTTCGGGGACCTGGAGCTGGACAGGGGCGGCAGCCTTCTCAGCTACGTTTCAGGCTCAGTCACGCTTACGCGGCTGGAATACCGTATGCTTGAGGCCCTGATGCTAAACCGGGGCATCTACCTGTCAACGGAGGAGCTGCTCGTGAAGGTCTGGGGCTATGAGAGCGAGGCAGAGCAGGGGGCCGTGCAGTATGCGCAGGAGGCCGCGGCCTCGGGCGAGAATACGGGGCGCGAGGGCCGCTTCAAATACCGCATCGCGCCCTCTCGTGACGGGCGCGGCAGCTTGGTCGTGTTCCTGGACGTGTCGGTGGACACACGCTCCATGCTTACGGTGGCGGTGCTCTCGCTGTTGGCCGGGGCGGGCTGCTGGCTCGCGGCGTTTCTGGCAGTAATGCTGCTCTCGAAGCGGGCCATCAGCCCTATTGCGGAGAGCATGGCGCGGCAGAAGCAGTTCATAACGGATGCCGGCCATGAGATAAAGACGCCGCTGGCCATAATCCGCGCCAATGCCGACGCGCTGGAGCTGCACGAGGGGGAGAGCCGGTGGAGCCGGAACATCCGCAGCCAGACCGAGCGGCTGGACGAGCTCACCAAGCGGCTGCTGACGCTTGCACGGCTGGACGAGGGCGGCGCAGCGCGCCCCGAGGCGGCGGAGCTGGAGCTCTCGCAACTCATAGAGGACGCGGCTGCGCAGTTTGCCGAGCCCGCAGAGGCTGCCGGCCTGGGACTCAAGACAGAAATCGAGCCGGGGCTGAAGCTGCGCGGCGTGCCGGAGACAGTGACGGAGCTTGCGGGCATATTGCTGGACAACGCCGTGAAATACTCCGCACCTGGCAGTGTCATAAGCCTGGGCCTCGTGCGCGAGGGAGGGCGAAGCGTCCTTAGTGTGCGCAACCGCTGTGAAGAGCGCCCGAGGGAGCCTGAGCGGCTCTTTGACCGCTTCTACCGCGGTGACGCAGCACGCACGCAGAGCAGCGGCGGCAGCGGTCTGGGCCTCGCCATAGCGCGCGCCCTGGCCGAGAACCTGCACGGCAGCCTGAGCGTTGAGACGCCGGGCGAGACTGATTTGGAGTTCGTCGCCCGTTTCCCATAAACGCAGCAACGAAAAAGCGCCGCCCCCGAGGGGCGGCGCTTTGCGCGTTTATTCGACTGTGACGGTCCCGTCGGGCTCGACGCTGACGCTCATGCCGTCCTGGACATATTGCAGGAACTCGTCGCCCAGCTTGTCGATGACGGGCATGTTGGCGTCCGTCCAGTTGGCGGCGAGGATGGCCCCGGAGGCCGCGAGACTGTCGATGGTCATGGAAAACAGCATGCACGCGGGCTGGTTGTCCGTGGCGCAGGCTGTGTAGAGCACCATGCCGCCGGTGGTGGAGCCTATGGTCTGGGGCAGGCAGAGCGCCGTGCCCTTCATGGGCTTTTTGTAGAGGTCGGCGTTGTTCTGGTCGCCGCACTTGACCTTTTTGTCCCCGAACATCATGGCCATCTGGAAGCTGGCCAGGGTGTTGAAGCCGCCGTGCGACACCAGCGCCGGGGCGGTGCAGCTGCCCGGGACCACCGGGCGGCCCTTGAACACCTTGCTCATCAGCAGGCACCTCCCGTGATTTTGTTGAGTATCTCATCCTCGGTGTAGTAGCGCGCCGTGGTGTAGGTGCGCAGCTTGTTCGAGCAGGTGATGACCGGCATCTTGCCCGAGAGGGGGTTGTTCATGTACATCAGCGGGCAGATGTAGGAGAGAATGACGCCCGTGCGTTCGAGCCTCTTGGCGTATACGGTCTTCTGGAACTCCTTGATAGTGGCCGGGGCGGCTGTGAAGACGGTAGGCACCGTGACCTTGGTCTTGCCGTTTTCCCGCAGGGACTTTTCAAGCCGCTCCGTCCAGCTCTGGAGCTGGCCCAGCGTCAGGTGCGGGCAGCCGACAAAGCAGAGCTTCGGGGAGGCCCCGAGGTCCTTCCAGACGCAGGGGTAGCCCGCCTTGACGCGCTCCAGCTCGGCGTCGTCGATGACGTAGACGGGCGCGCCCTCGCGGATGAGGGCCTCGCCCTGGGCCTTCGCCTCGGGCGTGAGGTTTTCGACGTGGTAGAGGCCCACCGCGCCGTTGGAGGCCGTGGCCGCGCCGAAGTCCTTGAGGTAGGCCGTGACCTCAGGTGTGATCTCCGTGCCGAGCCACTTGTCGAGGCCCTTTATGTAGGGTACCTGCTCCATGACCTTCATGCCGATGGCGGAGCCGAGCAGCTGGGCCTCCGGTTTCTTTTCGGTCTTTATCTCGATTATCCAGTCTGCGCGGCGCCCGTCGTCCGTCAGCAGCCCGAAGTAGGGCACGCAGCCGGCGATGGAGCCCATGAGCTCCAGCATGCCGGAGTTGCGGTTGCAGCGCGCGCCGAGCACGCTGTTGGCATAGACGACGGCGGAGGACTCAGCCCAGGAGAGCACCTCGCCCATCTGCGGCTTGTTGCCCACCTCGTCGAGATAGCAGGCGCAGGTAAAGGCGTCGCGCCCGAGCATGCCGAATTTGTCGAGCTGGGCCTCATAGCGCTTCTGCTGGGAGTACATGATGCCCTTGAAGATGAGGTCCTGGAGGAGGTTAGAGGGCACCTTGGGGTCGAGAGGCAGAGGGTCGGCAGAGAACTGCTGCTTCGAGACGGCGCCGGCATCGAGCAGCTGGTCGTAGAGGTCGTACACCGGCTTCATGACGCCGATGCCGAAGCTGATGACGGTGTGTCCGTATTTGCTGGTGACGGGGACCATCTTCTCGGCCCCGAAAGTCTCGCCGTACATGACGAGCGAGCGCATGACCTTCGCCATGACCTCGCCCTGAGCGCCGTCCAGCATGGCCTGCTGTTCAGGCGTGAGAAGCATGACAATCATCTCCTTGTCAAAATACTGACAGAATTTTATCACAACGCCTGCGCAAAGTCAACGCAGGGGGAAGGGCTCAGCTGTTCTGGAACTCGGTGGGGGAGCTGCCCGTGAACTTTTTAAAGGTGCTGCTGAAGTAGGCGATATCGCGGTAGCCAACGCGCTCGGCGGCCTCGCTTACGCGGCAGCGCCGGTCCCGCAGCAGATGCATGGCCATGTGCATCCGGCAGGCGGTGATGTAGCCGGTGAGGGTGTAGCCAGTCTCTTTTTTGAAGAGGTGGCTGAGGTGGCCCTCGCTGATGTCCACGCTCCTGGCCACGGCCGAGACTCCGAGCTCCGGGTCGCCGTAGTTGGCGTTTATGTAGTCCACGGCTCCGGTGACATAGCGGTTTTTGGAGCTTATCTCGGCAAAGTCGCCGGGTTTTGTCCTGACGCGACCGCGCTCGGCAATGCGCTGGACCGCGGCCTCAAGCTCCCCGTCGTGGAAGGGCTTGAGCAGATAGTCCACTGCCCCGAGCTTGAGCGCGGCCTGGGCGTAGGAGAAGTCGCTGTAGGCCGTGAGCAGGATGACGCTGACGCCGCAGCCCTCCTCACGCAGGCGGCGGAGCATTTCGAGCCCGTCCATGCGCGGCATGCGTATGTCGGTGACGACGATATCGGGCCGCAGTCGGCGTATCTCCTCCAGCCCGGCCTCGCCGTTGGAGGCCTCGCCCACGACCTTGCAGTCTACGGAGGCCCAGTCCACGGCCATGACTATGCCGCGGCGCACCAGTTCCTCGTCCTCTATGACGACGACCTTCAACATTCTCTCTCCTCCTTTCTCGCGGCGGGCAGGCTTATCATCACACAGGTGCCTCGCCCCTCCGCCGGCAGGAAGCGCAGGCCGTGCTCCGGCCCGTAGTGCAGGCGGAGAATGGCGTCCACATTCCGGAGCCCCAGATGCCGCCCACCATCCGCTCCGCCCTCACGGAAGCGGCGCAGGCTTTCCTCGGACATGCCGCAGCCGTCGTCACGAACGGTTATTATCAGCTCCTCATCCGCAAGCCGGGCCGTGACGACGATGCTCCCGCCCGAATCAGCGAAGCCATGGATGATGGAGTTTTCAACGATGGGCTGGAGCATGAGCTTCGGCACCAGCACATCCAGCGCCAAGTCCTCCACGTCCTTTACGAGCGCAAATCTCCCAGGGAAACGGATGCTCTGTATCTCGACGTAGCGGTCGAGCGTAGTCAGCTCCTCGCCGAGCGTCACAAATTCGCCGCCGGAGATGCTGCTGCGCAGGATGTCCGCGAGGTCGGCGGCGACGGTCGCGACCTCGGGGACCTTGTTTATCTTGCCCATCCATTTGACGGTGTCGAGCGTGTTGTAGAGGAAGTGCGGATTCAGCTGGGCCTGCATCATGCGTATCTGTGCGTCGCTCAGTTCCTGGCGGCGGCGGACAGACTCCTCCAGGTGTGCGCGCAGGCGCTCCACCATGCGGTTGAAGCGGCCGGCGAGCTGGCCAAGCTCGTCTGTCGAGCGCACCTCCAGCCGCGTGTCCAGCTTCCCCTCCTCGACGGCGCCCATGGCGGCGTTGAGCGCGCGCACAGGCTCAAAAAGCTGGCGGCTGATGCGCATCGAGACTGCTGCACACAGTGCAAGGCAAATGAGAATGGTCAGCGCCGAGACGATGTAGAGCAGGCGCATGACCCAGTCAGCCACGGGTTCCGGCTGCCTGTAGAGCAGCATGAAACCGGATACGGCGCTTTCCCGCACGTAAAACTCGCTTCCGCCGCCGTCGGAGAGGCTTTGTCCCGCCAGCAGCCGCTCCCTGAGCAGGGGGGCCAGGTCCTCGCCCCCGGCGTTGGCGGAGCGGTAAACGCAGTCCCAGTAGGGGTCGAGCAGCAGTATGCCACCGGAACCGGCGTAGGCGGAGAAGAGCTCGTCAAGCTGGACCGCCCCGAGACTCATGACAGCATAACCCAGAGGCACATCGCCATCGAGCAGCGCCTTGGCAGCGAGCATATAGCCGCCGTCTCCCGAAAAGGCACAGCTGTCAGCCTGGGCAGCGGCGTTCAGCAGCCCCCAGTGTGTGCCGAGCTCGGCGGCGCTGCCCGTGCCGGTCGTAAACAGCAGCTCCCCCTGGGCGGAGTAGAGCGCGAAGTCCGCCTGCCCGCGCAGCCCGCTCGAGAGCGTGTAGAGCGCGTCGTAGACGCTCTGCGGCGGCTGGCTGCCCGGCTCGGAGAGCTCGGCGCACACAAGGCCGTCCCCAGCCAGATCGTGCAGGGTCTCCACGCCCTCGCCCAGCAGGGTGTCGAGCGCGCGAACGGCGCCGTCCAGCTCCGCCTGCGCCGCATCCCGGGCGTTCCCGGCCAGCGTGACCCTGAAGATGTTCAGCATCAGCAGCGTGGAAATGAGCAGCGGCACAACGCCTATGAGCAGGAAAGCCAAAAGCAGCTTGTTCCTGAAAGAGAGGTCACGAAGCCTTGCCCTCATGCCGTCACCCCGCAGAGCTCCGTCCAGCGCCGGATGAACTCCTCCTTCAAGGCTCCGGCCCAGTGTACGTCGTAGTCGATGATGCCGAGCTCCGCCTCGCTCGGCAAATCTTCGGGCGCATGTACGTCTGTACGGACGCTGCGGCGGTGAAGGTCGGAGACCAGCAGCTCCTGCACGTCACGTCCGAGCACGAAGTCGAGGAAGGCGCGGGCGTTTTCCGCGTGCTTCGCGCCCTTTATTAGCGCGCAGCCGTCCGGCACGGCGCTGGTGCCCTCAGCGGGGTAGACTATGCCCAGCTCCGGCGAGCGCTGTTTGAGCGCAGTCTCCTCCAGCGTGACGCCGATGTAGCGGCTGCCGCTGCGCACGCTTTCCACAACGTCGCCGGAGTCCGGCAGGGCGCCGCCGTCGAGATTGTCAACAAGCGCTGCGAGGATGTCCCAGTCGTCGCCCTCGATGCAGGAGAAAAGGGTCAGCGCCGCCGTGTAGCTGGAGCCGGAGACGGTGGGGTCTGCGAAGGCGATGCGTCCCTTCCAGCGCGGGTCGAGCAGGTCCGCCCAGCCGGTCAGTTCGCCCTCTGAGACGAGGCGGGTGTTGTATATTAGCACCAGCGGCAGGCTGGAAAAGGGCGTCCACAGCCCCTCCTCGGAGAGGCCGACGCCGCGCAGGTTTTCCACGCCTTCGGGCGTGCAGGGCTCGAAGCAGTCCTCATAGGCCGCGAGGCTCTCGACTCCGCCGCCGAACATGAGGTCGCAGGCCGGCTGACCACCCTCAGCCTCCATGGCTATGCGTTCGAGCAGCTCACCCGAGCCGCCGGTGACGACCTCGACCCAGATCCCGGTCCGCTGCTGGAACTCCTTTATGATGGGTCCGTATACCTCCTCCTTGTGGGAGGTGTAGATGACAAGCCGCTCCTCCTCGCCGGGCGCAAAGGCGGAGACATCCGTCCCCTGGGCGCAGCCGGAGAGCAGCAGCAGGGCCATGAGCGCGAGGCAGAGCAGCCGTTTCATCTATATCTCACCCGTTTCGAGGAAGTTTTGGAGCACCAATTCCACGTTTTCGCATTGCAGGGGGAACTGCGCGCGCAGGTTCGGGTCGGAGGCGGCCATGATGTAGCCGCGCCCGGCGAGGGAGAGCATGGGCGCGTCGTTCCAGTTGTCGCCGAAGGCGGCGGTGTCCTCCAGAGCTATACCGAGGGCGGAGCAGAGGGTGCGCAGACCGAGGGCCTTGTCGGCAATCGTGAAATCCACCCAGTCCGGCCCGGCGGAGGCCATGCTGAGAAGGCCGTCCCATTTGGGGCCGAGCGCGTGCCGCGTCGGGCTCGTGCCCTCCGGGCAGTAGGCCGCGAGCTTGATGACGTCCTCGGGCATGTCCTCGGGCCTGGCGAGCACGCCGACGTTGTTGCCCTTGTTCGTGCGCATGTATTCTTCAAACTCCGGGTCCCCGGCGAGGACGTAGGTCGTGTTCGCGCCGGAGATGAGGGGCCTGCCGCCGGGCAGGGCGGCAATGTCGTGTATGAGCTCCAGCGCCATGCTGCGCTCCATGACCGTCTTGCCCAGAACAGGCGCGCTGTCCTCAGGCCCGGGGCCGTAGAGGATGGCGCCGTTTTCACAGAGATAGGTCAGCTCGTCGCAGACCGGCGCGAAGAGCGCGCGCAGGGAGTGGTATTGGCGCCCGGAGGCCGGGCAGAAGATGACCCCGCGCTCCCTCAGCCGCCGGATGAGCGAGAAAAGCTCCGCGTCCAGTTCCGTTTTACCGTAGGGCAGCAGCGTGCCGTCGATGTCACTTACAATGAGTTTTATCATAGCTCCCACCAAAATATAAAAATGCGGCGGAGGCGAAAGCCCCCGCCGCATCTCACGCGGTTATTTCAGCTCGACAGAGCCGAGGGATATCAGCCTTCCGTTCCTTCGGCTGAATAATACCACACCGCTGCCGTCAAAGTCTATACGCACTTTCTCGCCTATCCTGTACAGCACGCCGCCGAAGACGACGCCGGTGAGCAGATAGTCGCCTATCCGTATGCGGACGGTGGTCTCCATGCCGGTGGGCATGGCGCTGTAGATCTCGCCCTCGACGGCGCCGTTTTCCGAGAGCTTGAGGAACTCGGGACGCACGCCTACGATGAAGTCGCCGTCCGTGGGGCTTTCCTCATCACCGAAGTCCTCCGTTTCCGTGACCATGGGTATGTGGCAGCGGAAAACGGTGTCCTTGTTGGCCTTCTCGACGTGCTTTTTGTCTCTGGCAAGCTCAGCCTCGCGGGCTTTTTTGGCCTCATCCTTTGCATCCTCGGCGGCAAACCAGCCGACGAGGTCCAGCTTTTCGTTCGGGCGGAAGACGGCGTTCACCCCGCCGAGCATCTGAAGCGCGATGCTCCCGTCCGCGTTCTGGCGGCCGGAGGCCTCGATGAAGTTGATGGCCGGGTTGCCGACGAAATCCGCGACGAAGAGGCTGTTCGGGCGGTTGTAGACGTCCAGCGGCGCGTCATACTGCTGCAGGACGCCGTTGTCGATGAGGCAGATCTTCGTGGCGAGCGTCATGGCCTCCATCTGGTCGTGCGTGACGTAGATGAAGGTGCTGCCCGTGTCGATGTGCAGGCGCTGCAATTCGGAGCGCATCTCCAGGCGGAGCTTGGCGTCGAGGTTGGAGAGTGGCTCGTCCATGAAGAGCACGGTCGGCTCCGGCGCGAGCGTGCGGGCGATGGCCACGCGCTGCTGCTGGCCGCCGGAGAGCTCGGAGGGGTAGCGGTCCATGAACATGCCGATTTTGACGATGCGCGCCACGCGGCGGACGGTGAGGTCAATTTCCTCCGCAGTCAGCTTGCGGACGGAGGTGAGCACCTTGCCGTCCTTCACATAGGCGAAGTCGTCGTTGAACACGCAGCCCTCGGCGGCGCACTTGGCGCGCGCGCTTTCGAGCGTCTTTTCGCACTCCGCGAGCCTCGCCGCGGCTACGGTGCCGGGTTCGAGCGACTCGTGCAGCTTCCAGCCCATGACGGTCTTGGCGGAGAACATGGAGATCTCAAAGCGGTCGATGAGCTTGATGTGCGCCTTGTTCGTGTCCAGCTTGCCCTTTTTGTCTATGCACTCTTTGATGATGCGCACGGTCTCGTCGGGCCTTTTGAGCACCTCTATGAGCTGCGCGGCCTTTTTGGCCTCGAAGTCTATGCGGGGCAGCTCATCCTTGATGTTCGTGAGGCCGAAGGCGATGTTCTTGTAGACGGTCATGTTGGGCCAGAGGGCGTAGTTCTGGAAGAGGAAGCCCACCTTGCGCTTGTTGGCGGGGATGTTGATGCCCTTCTCGCTGTCGAAGACTACGCGGTCGCCTATGGTGATGCGCCCGCTGGTGGGTGTCTCCAGGCCGGCGATCATGCGCAGGGTGGTGGTCTTGCCGCAGCCGGAAGGCCCGAGCAGCGTGACGAAGGCGTTGTCCTCTATAACGAGGTTCAGGTCGTCAACGGCATAGAATTTGTCCCAGCGCTTCGTGACGTGGGAGAGAACTATCTCAGGCATGGTTTAACCTCCTATCCCTTTGTCCAGACTGGCGCCGGTCACCTTGTTGACGAGGGTGTTGCAGACCAGAATGGTGATTATGAGTATCAGATTTATGCCGCTGGAGAAGGCGTAGAGGCCCATCTCGTCGAAGTAGTCGAGCGTGGTCGAGAGTATGAAGCCCTGGACGCAGAGCAGCATGAAGAGGGAGAGCTCTCGCAGGCAGGTCATGAAGGGCAGCATGTAGCCGCTGATGATGGAGGACTTCTGGATGGGGATGATGATGCGCGTCATGCGTTTCACCCAGGGTACGTCCTGTATGATGGCGGCCTCCTCGATTTCGCCCGAGAGCTGCAGCATGGAGTTGAGCGAGCTGCGGGAAGCGAAGGGTATGTACTTCACGGTGCCGGCGATGATGAGCAGGGTGTAGGTGTTGAAGAGATTCAGGTGCTGGTTCGAGAAGAGGATGAAGAACGCCGCGCCGACCGCAAGGGAGGGCATGAGGTAGGGCAGGAAGGCAACGGAGTTCACGTAGTTGGCCCATTTACTTCGGCGCTTTTTGGCCACGGCGTAGCCGATCATCGTGCCGATGGTACCGGCGAGCAGGGCACAGCATACCGACACGAGTATGGTGCCCTTGAAGGCAGACCAGATGGTTTGGTTGTATAGGATGCCTTTCTGGCCGTACATGCCGTTCTCGGTGATGTTTTCGCTGGTCGTCCACCACTTTGTCGTGAGGTTCGAGGCGTCGCCTGTGTAGAGGAAGCTGTAGTCGCCGGGGTTCGGCAGGAAGGTCTCGAAGGCAAAGGAGACGATGGGGAAGATGCTGGTGAAGAAGGTGAGGACGACGAGGATGAGCGCGATAATGAAGCGCCCGAGCTTGCCGAGGTTAATTTTCGAGCTCTGGCCGGACTTGCCGGTGACGGTGGTGTAGCTCTTGCGGCTGCGCAGGGACATCTGGTTCATGAGCATGATGACGATGCCGAAGATCATCATGATAATGGCGAGTATGCTGGCCTCGCCGGTGTATCGAGAGTTCAGGGAGACGTACTTGGTGGAGAGGGTCGTGAGGCCCAGGTAATGCGGCACGGGGTAGGAGCCCATCGCGCTGGAGAACACCAGCAGCACCGTAGAGAGGATGGCGGGCTTCACCATGGGCAGCGTGA
Organism: uncultured Eubacteriales bacterium; assembly: GCA_900544295.1. Classification (GTDB taxonomy): domain Bacteria; phylum Bacillota; class Clostridia; order Oscillospirales; family Oscillospiraceae; genus Scatomorpha; species Scatomorpha intestinigallinarum. The sequence continues at coordinate 13,986 of UQUO01000003.1, forward strand.
CCCTGAACATGGTTTTCCACTTGGGCGTGTCGAGAATGGTGGCGGCTTCCTCAAGGTTGGCGTCCATGTTGCGGAAAATGCCGCCGACGAGGATGTAGGCGAAGGCGGAGTAGTGCAGGCCGAGGACGATGACGCTCGGGAACAGGCCCTTGCACCACCACATGGGCATCTGAACGCCCAGCGTCGCGGCGAGCAGGCCGTTGGAGGTGCCGGTGACGGCGTTGGAGTTGAAGACGTTCTGCCAGACGACGGCGAGCGTCCACTGGGGCATGATGTAGGGGAAGATGAAGATGGCGCTGAGGTATTTCTTCCACGCGAGATTGGAGCGCGTGATGAGGAAGGCGAAGAGCCCGCCGTAGATGACCGCCACGAGGCAGCTGCCTACAGACAGGAGTATCGTGTTCCACAGCGGCGTCCAGAGGTTGGTCTTTGCGACGTTGCTGGTAAAGAGGTCTATGTAGTTGACTATGGTATAGCCCTCGCTCTTGCCGGTGAGGTGCGCGTCTATGGTGCCGGGGTGGATTTTAAAGGTGTCCTGCACAATGGCCACAATGGGCGCCACGGTGGTGACGGTCAGGATGATGCCCAGGAGCAGGAGTATGACGTTGTGCGGCTTTGAGAAGAAGGTGCGGAGCCTGTTAAAAACGGCGCCCGCGCCGCTCTGTACCGGAATCGACTGGTTCATGCTGCTCTCCTTCCTTTCCGAAGGTCAGGGTTTTCTAAAAAGCGTCCCCGGACGCGGATACCATCCGGGGACGCTAAGATGCTTAAGACTTGCCGGTTCAGCTGACGGAGTATTTGTCGAGGGTCTCGATCCAGCTGCCGACGGTGAAGGAGACGGAGGCGCAGTACTCGGGGTCCTCAAGCACGAGCTTGCCGTCGGTGGTCCACCAGTCGTAGCCGGCGTCGTTGAGGGCGGCGAACTCGACGGTGGTGCCGTCCTCGGCCATGCCGCCGGTCTGGTGCTGGAATATCTCCTCGTTCTCAGCGGCGACATTGGGGTTGGAGGAGTAGCCGCCGATGTCCTTGCCCCAGGCGGAGAAGCCGTCGGCGGTGCAGGTCATGTAGGCGATGAAGGCGCAGGCGGTCCAGGGCAGGGGGCTGTTCTCGGTGACGAAGAGGTAGTGGCAGTAGCCGTAGCCGCCGATACCGGTGTAGCCGTCGTTGTAGGCAGCGATGGTGATGTTGTTCTTGGAGACGGAGGCGGACTCCTCAACGGAGCGGAGCTTGGAGTAGACGAGCAGGCCGAACTGGTCGGTCGCGGAGGCATCGACGAGAGTGTTGCAGATGGGGCCGTCGTCGGTCTGGGCGTTGTAGCTGCCGACCCAGAGCTTGATCCAGGCGAGGGCGTACTTGCCGTTCTCACCGAGGCCGAGGTCAGCCGCGTCGGCGGCCATGGCGTCGATGGTGGGCTGGAAGTAAGCCTGCTCCTCGGCGGAGAGGGCGTCGAAGGCCTCCTTGAGCCAGGCGGAGTAGGTGTCGCTCGTCAGCATGTAGAGGAAGTTCTTGCCGACGACCTCAGAGTCAATGTCCATGAAGAGGCCGTGCTCGCCCTCAGCGACGAAGTCCCAGCAGTTGTCGTAGGTCTTGGAGCCGGTGTTGTTGAACATGAAGACCTTGTTCAGGGTCTGGAGGGGCAGGTATCCGTCGTAGTCGGCGGCGGTGGTGCCGTTGGCCTCGGCCCAATCCTTCGGGATGAAGGTGTCGAGGATGCCGGTCTGGACCATCTTGCTCTCGATCTGGTTGCCGTCCTGGATGAGCGTCATGGCAAAGGTGCCGACGTCCTTCAGGGAATCAGCGGTCAGCTGGTCGAAGATCTTGTTGTTCTTCGGCTGCTGCCAGTCGTACTCAAGGGTGTAGTTCGGGTCAATGCTCTGGAGGTACTCGATGAAGAGCGGGAGCGCGGTCTTGCCGCGGCTGGAGTTGCCGACGCCGAAGAAGGTCGCGCCGTTGGACTCCTCGATGGCCTTTGCGGCCAGCTCCTCAAGCGTCATGGTCTCAGCCTCGGCGATTATCTGCTGAGTGGCCGTGAGCTCAACTTCCGGCGTGTCCTCTGCGGGGGGCGCGCTGGCGTCGCCGTCGGCGGCGGGCGGGTTGGAGGCGGGGGCGGGCTCGCTGCCGCAGCCGGCCAGCAGGCCGACCAGCATCATGGCTACGAGCAGAAGAGACAGCAGTTTTTTCAAGATGTTTCCTCCTTTATTTCATAGTGTACCAATCACCGGGGCGCAGCCGTCGAAATCCACAAAGGCCGACGCCGGGCACCCGGACTTTCTGCCTATATTCTACAAAACTTTTCCGCGCTCTACCACCGAGAATCCTGCGATTTTTTTGAAATTTGTGACATATGTAAAAACACCCCCGCGTCTGAGGACACGGGGGTGTAAAAATTGCCGATCAAATATTGTGCAATGCTTCCAAAAGCTCTTTTGCGAGCAGTCCGTTGGAGGCGGCGATGTCCGAGGGGGAAAACATGTCCGGGGAGGCGCCCGCAAGGTCGGTCACAACACCGCCGGCTTCGCGGAGTATCAGGAGCCCCGCGGCGTAGTCCCAGGCGTTCAGGCGGCATTCGGCGTAGGCGTCGAACCTGCCGCAGGCCACCCAGCAGAAGTCCAGCGAGGCCGCTCCGAAGCGGCGTATGTCTATGCAGCGGTCGAAGAGCGCGCGCATGAGGGCGAAGTTTCTGTCTCCCAATTGCCTGAAGGCAGGGTTGGTGCCGACGGCGACCAGACTCTCAGAGAGCGTCTCCGTGCGGCTGACGCATATCTCGTGTCCGTTCAGCTTTGCGCCGCAGCCGGCTATGGCGGTAAAGCACTCGTCGGAGTCGGGGTTGAATACAATGCCGAGCAGCGGCTGCCCGTCTGAGATAAGCGCCAGAGAGACGGCGCTTTGCCTCAGCCTGTGTATAAAATTGGTCGTCCCGTCCACGGGGTCGAGGACCCAGACAAGGCCGGAGGTGTCCAGCCCGGAGTTGTCCTGCTCCTCGCCCATGAACCGGGCATCCGGCAGTATTTCGGCCAGACGCCGGCACAGGAGTTCCTGTATGCCGGTATCGACCTCGGTCACATAGTCGGTCTTGTTTTTGTGATGTATGTGTCCGGCGAGCTCGCGGTCATTGAACAGCAGCCCGGCTTCGCGCACGGCCAGCTCAGCCTCGGAGAGCAGGGCGGCGATATCCATTTCCAGTGCCATAATGCGCCTCCGCAGTTTAAATTTGCGCCTACATTATACCAGCTTTGCGCCGGCTGTCAAAGGCCGTAAATAAATTCCCGCCATTTGCGGCAAAATAGCCGTGGGAGTTGATAAATATGTCCGAAATGACAAATCAGCAGTATGCGGAATACGTGAAGCGCAAGTCCCCGGCGTCGCCAATCTGGGGCGACCTGCTGCGTGCGTTTCTCATAGGCGGGGCCATCTGCGCGCTGGGCCAGGTGATAACGGAGCTGTGGGTCCTGGTCGGGCTGGAGGAGGCGGAGGCGGGGACGGCCTGTTCCATGAGCCTGGTGTTCCTCGGCGCGCTCTTCACGGGCCTCGGCGTGTACGACGACGCCGCCAAGCTCGGCGGAGCCGGCACGCTGGTGCCGATAACGGGCTTTGCCAACGCCGTGGTCTCGCCGGCTCTTGAGTTCAAGAGCGAGGGCTTCATAACCGGCACCGCCGCCAAAATGTTCATCATCGCCGGCCCTGTAATAGTTTTCGGCACCTGCGCCAGCATAATCTACGGCCTCATCCTCTGCCTGATAGGCTGAGCCAACTGCCCCTTTTCAAAAGTCCGAGGCTGTTGTATACTTCTGGTGCAGCCTTATGAAAGGACATCTAGGATATGTGGGCATACGACAGCGTATTTTATCACATTTACCCCCTGGGCTTCTGCGGCGCGCCGCATGATAACGACGGCGTTTTGACGCACAGCATACTCAAAATCGCGGACTGGGCCGGGCACATTGAAAAGCTGGGCGCGGACGCCATGTACCTCGGCCCCGTGTTCGAGAGCGACTGCCACGGCTACGATACGCGCGACTACCGCCGCGTGGACTGCCGCCTCGGCACGAACGAGGACCTCAAAACCGTCTGCGCCGAGCTGCGCAAACACGGCATCCGCGTCATCTTCGACGGCGTTTTCAACCACGTGGGCCGTGGCTTCTGGGCCTTCCGCGACGTGCAGGAGAGGAAGTGGGACTCGCCCTATAAGGACTGGTTCCACATAAACTTCGGCGGCAACAGCGGCTATAACGACGGCTTCTGGTACGAGGGCTGGGAGGGCCACTACGAGCTCGTGAAGCTGAACCTCAAAAACCCCGCCGTCGTGGACTACATACTGGACACCGTGAAGTTCTGGCGCGAGGAGTTCGGCATTGACGGCCTGAGGCTCGACGTTGCCTACTGCCTGGACCTCGACTTCCTGCGCCGCCTGCGCAGTTTCTGCAACGGCCTGGGTGACTTTTTCCTCCTGGGCGAGACGCTGCACGGCGACTATAACCGCTGGATGAACGACGAGATGCTCCACAGCGTCACGAACTACGAGTGCTACAAGGGCCTGCACTCCAGCCTGAACAGCATGAACCTCTTCGAGATAGTCCACAGCCTCAAGCGCCAGTTCGGCCCCGAACCCTGGACGCTCTACAAGGGCCGCCACCTCCTGAGCTTCTGCGACAATCACGACGTCATCCGCGCGGCGACGATATTGCAGAACAAGGCGCACCTGCCCCTCATCTACGGCCTGGTGTTTTCCATGCCGGGCATCCCCTGCATCTACTACGGCAGCGAGTGGGGCGCCGAGGGCGACAAGCGAAACGGTGACTGGAGCCTCCGCCCGAGCTTCGAGGCGCCGGAGTGGAACGAACTGACTGACACGATATCCGCGATGACCAAGGCGCACCGTGCCAGCCGCGCGCTCTGTTATGGAGACTTCAAGGACCTGCTCCTGACCAACCGTCAGGCAGTGTTCCAGCGCGAGGCGGAAGGGGAGAGGGTCATTGTTGCGATAAATGCAGACTCCGTGCCTTACACCGCCCACTTCAACGCCAACTGTGGCAGGGCGCAGGACCTGATAAGCGGCAAAATGCACGACTTCGGAGGCGGCAGCGAGCTGCCCCCATACAGCGTAGCATATTGGAAATGCGAATGAGCTGAAATATGCAAAAAGCCCCCGGCCTCGGTGCCGGGGGCTCTGCTGTTTTATTCCGCCGGGCTTATCAGCGCGCCCATATTGGAGCCTTTAGCGGTCATGGTCAGGCCAGGGCAGTTCAGGATGGCTCGGTAGGTATTTTCTATGAGGCTCGGCTGTGCTATTCGAGTTATGCTTATGCTGCCGCTGTACTGCGCTTCGTCGCCATTGTAGACGGTAAAGTATATCGTCGTCGAGGCGGTATCTGTGTCCGGCATCCAGCGGAGCTCCAGCCCGGGCTCGAGGCTCAGACTCTGGCCATTATAATTCACACGGCTATCCTGCAGCCAGCCCGCGTTGCAGCTTGCCTCTATGCGCGTCCAGTCGAAGTCGAAATCGAACATGAACTGTATGCCGTAAAGACTGCTCACGGCGAGATTTGACGTCCAATTCACGCCGCCGGCAAAAATGCGCTCATAGAGGTCAAGCGCAGCGGCATCGTAGTCGCCGCCGAGCTCGGTGACCGTCAGTTCGCTCAGAATGCCGATATAGCTCCAAACCTCACCATCCCGTAGCAGCAGCATGTAGCAGTCACCACCGCTGTCCAGTCGCGTGATCCAGCCGTTTTCAATGACCATTCCGCCCGCAGGCATGGCGTTGTTGCCATCCGCGAGTTTATAGCGTGCACCCAGCCTGTAAAGGCACAGTGTGCCGCCCTCCGGGGCTTCCAGCTCTGTAACGAGCTCAAGCACGTTTATCTCTATCTCTGTGATGCCGAAGCCGGAGGTCTCCGCCAGCATGTCCACACCGCCGCAGGCAAAGCTGATGAGCTGCTCCGGCAGCGCGTCAAGTCCATCTGCCAGCCATATAACCGGCGTCTGTGCCGCTTTTATTCGCGCATACTCTCCCGTGACCGCTGCGGGATAGTTTCCTCCGTAACCATCGCCGCCCATGACCGTGTCTCGGTCGGCGGTACCCAGCCACTCCCAGACACCGTCTTTACACAGCATGAGCAGGTAATCCGTGGGCAGACCGGATTTGAGCAGAGTGAACCAGTCCCCATCGGCATAGAAGCTGGCAGCAAGACCGTACAGGTACAGCGTCCCGCCGTCCGGGCAGGGCGTCTCGGCACAGAGCTCCAGCGTAATTATCTCCGTCTCGCTGACGCCCAGGTCTGACAGCTGCGCCGCCTTCTCCTGCGCCAGTGATTGTGCCGCCTCGTACACCGGGCCGGGCGCGCCGCTCGACTGCTGCGTCAGATAGCGCGCGTATTCCCCGAGCACTGCGGCGTCGTAGTCCGTACCGTATTCGCTGAGGACCTGCTCTGTCACAAGGCCGATGAAGCGCCAGTCGTCCCCGTCCCGGAGCAGCAGCATGAAGCGGTCTCCGCCGCTGTCGGGCCGCGTGAGCCAGCCGTCCTCTATCACCATCCCGCCCGCAGGCGCGACGCTTTCCGGCTCCGCCAGCTCAAAGCGCGCCCCGAGCCTGAAGAGCAGAAGCGTCCCGCCCTCAGGGGCCTCGACCTCGGCGTAGCAGCTCAGATCCGTCAGCTCCGCCGACTTCAGACCAAGGTAGGAAAGCTCTTCCGCCATTTCCTCGGTGCAGGCAAAGGCGTAGTCCAGCACCTGCGCGGGGAAGTTTTCCTCCAACCGCGCGCTTATGACGACGCCGCCGTCGCCGTCGTCAACCGGCTCCGCCTCCTCCTTGGGGTCCGTCAAAAAGCACACCGCCGCCCCGACGCAGACGACGACAGCCAGCAAAACCAGCCAGAACGCGGGCTTTTTGTAGCTCAGTACGGACTTCACCCGCCCCTTGACCGAGCTCTCGCCAAAGGCCAGCGGGCAGGCCCGCACGCCGCCGCGCGGGCGGCTGAGGTCCAAAAGTGCCTGGGAATAGTCTGCCCTATCTGAGAGCGACAGGCCGTGCACAACGCGCTCGTCGCAGGCAAGCTCAATGTCCCGGCAGAAGAGCGCGTAGGCCAGCCAGACCAGAGGGTTGTACCAGTGCGCCGCGAGCAGCAGCCAGCCGAGCGGCTTTATGATATGGTCGCCCGCGGTGATGTGCGCGCGCTCGTGCGCCAGCACCAGCTCCCGCTCGCCGTTTTCGAGGCTGAAGGGCAGGTAAATTCGCGGCCTGAACAGCCCCAGCACAAATGGCGAAGCTATCTCGCACTCGTAGACGTTCCCCTCAAGCCGTACCGCCTCGCGTACCCGCTTCCGCAGTCTGAGCCAGCTCACCAGCGCCCAGAGCAGCATCGCCGCCGCACCAAGCATCCAAAACGCCGCAGCGATGGGCAGCAAGACCTGCAGGGGGTTCGCGCTCGCCCCCAGCTCGGGCGTGAAGGCGGCGGTAAAGCCCGGATTTATGGCTCCGTTCAGCGCGGAAATGCCAGTGTCAAGCACCGGCGCGCGTTCAAGCATGATGCCCTCCGGAAGCGTCTGTGCGCTGGGGATTAGGCTCAGAGCGCTCTCGATGCTCCAGGGCAGTGCCAGGCGCAGGCCAACGACGGCCCAGAGCAGCAGCCTGAAGCGCTTCGGCGCCCGCCGCAGCAGCAGACGCAGGGCGATGACCGCTAGAATCAGCCAGCCCGCCGCAATGCTCATGTTGAGCGCTTTCTGAAATATCTCAGCCATGGCCGCCATCCCTGAACTCGTCAATCATCCGCTGCACCTCGTCCAGCTCCTCGCCGGAGAGCCGCCGGTTCCGCGCGAAGGCCGCGAGGAAGGCGGGCAGCGAGCCGCCGAATTTCTTTTCCATCAGCTCGTCTATCTCCGCCGCCTGCACCTCGTCGCGCGAGACAAGGGAGCGCACAATGCTGTGCTCGTTCACCAGCACGCCGCGCTCGGCCAGGCGCTTTATAACCGTGTAGGTCGTCGTCGGCTTCCAGCCCAGACGCTCCCGGCAGAGTGCCACCAGCTCGCTGCTGCGCACCGGCTCGTGCTCCCAGAGTATGAGGCAGAAGCGATATTCGCTCTCAAAAACCTTCGGGGTGTCCATATAAACGCACCTCTAATCCGTTAGAGTAGCCTTAGTCTAACACATTAGAGCGCCCATGTCAAGCCCCGCGGACAGAAACAGAAAAACACCCCGGCCCTGCCGGGGTGTTTTTTGTGTTTGCGCTTATCTCACGACGTCTCCGCCGGGGGCGGAGTAGGCGTTGGACCACTCCTTCTCAAGCGCATCCCAGTCGCGCTCCGCGAGCTTGGCCGTCCAGAGCTCGATGGCGCCGAGCCACTGGTAGTCGTGGCTGTTCGTGGCCTCCTGAATCTGGGCATAGTACCAGGCGTCGCGGCTGTTGTCGGGCCAGGTGAGCATCTCGTGCTCGGGCAGAAGGTTATCCTTGTCCGGCGCGCGGCCCAGCGTGCGGTTGACGATGGTGCAGGCCTCCGCCCGCGTTATCGGCGCATTGGGCCGGAAAGTCCCGTCCTCGTAGCCGTCTATGAGCCCCAGCTCCGCGGCAGCCTTGACGAACTCGGCATACCAGGCGCTGTCAGGCACGTCGTTGAAGGGATTGGAAGAGGCCCCGCCGACGTGTTTGAAGAAGCTGACGGCGATCTTGGTGAACTCAGCCCTTGTGATGCTGGCGTTGGGCCGGAAGCTGCCGTCCTCATATCCGTCTAGGATACCTGCGCGGGTGAGGGTGGAGACCGCATTGTTGTACCAGGCCCCGGAGGCGACGTCGGTGAAGCCGCTGGATTGGCTCCAGTAGCTTTCGCGCGTCTCGTCGGTCAGCAGGCGGAAGAAGATGGTGGCCACCTCGGCGCGGGTGATGTTGGCCCCAGGCCTGACCGTGCCGTCCTCATAGCCGATGATATAGGCGACGTGGTCCTCGGTGTTGAGGCCTACAGGCGAATTGTCCGGCTCGGGAATCGGAGTTATGGGCGTGTTGTACTCGTCCCAGACGAGGATAAAAGGAGAGAAGCCGGCTCTGCTGACCGTGAACTTTACGTGTGTGCCGGTGTTTTCAACCGTGACGGGAGTGACGTCGCAAGAGTTGATGCCGCTCTCAATGACATCAACGCCCATCTCGCGGTGGAGGCCCTCAAAGTGGAGCAGTGTAAAGCTGGTGTTCCTCCCCGTACCTGCCGGGAGTGGCCAGTAGACGGTGATGTTCTCATCCGCCGCGACCCAGGCGTTGCCGTTGTTGGTGTCTACGAGGTCGAGATACTTCGCCTCATATCGCCGCGTGCTGGAAGCCCCGCCGAGCTCAGAATCCGCGCGGTTTATGAGCAGCTGCGTGTTGGTGACGTCGGCGCTGTTGTCCTCGACAATGTCGTCAAAGAGCAGCTTAACGCCGCTCGCGTCGACGACCTCAACCGGTTTGTTGTTTATGTAGTAAGTCGTGCCTACAGGAGCCACAACGCCGGACTCGCCGTTGGGTACGGATGCCTCCTGGGCGACCACCTCGCCATATTCCGGGGAGTCAGTCGTGCTTCGCACCTTTAGCGTGCCATTGTCAGTGGTGACTGCATACTCGACGCCGTCGTAAACGAGCTTGACATATCCCATCTCAATGCTCTCGCCGTAGACCTCCATGAGCAGGTCCTGGCCAAGATTGTCCTCAATAACAAAGTTGTCGTCAGTGACGATCTCGCCTGTGCCTATACCATTGACCGTCTTTTCAAACTGCATCCTCACCGCAGTATTGCTGCCCTCGTAGGGCTCAAAGCGGTAAATGCCGTGAGACGTCATGCCGTCGCCAATTTCACCGTCATAGGGGACAATGTACCACGAACGTGAGACGTTGTCGTTTTCATACGTCAAAACGGCCTTGGTGGGGTCAAAGTTGTCCAGCCCCTCCGCCGAGATAGTAAAGCCCGGCACCGGGAAGCCATTATCCTCCCCAAGCAGCGCGCCGCTTCCGTCCACCGCACCCTCGTACCCATTCCCGCCGACATAAACCGTAATGTCCGCGGGTACGATGGCGACGGTAACCGCGTCCGTCGCAATCACATTCATTACATAACTCCTCGCGTCAGTGGCGGTGTCGCTGGCTCCAATGAAGTTGTGACTGGATTTATAGTACAGCTGGGGAGTCCCTTTTTTTTCTACATAGTAACCAAATATCTCCACCATGTAGTAATCCCCGTCTCTCCGGGTGTCGGTAGAACTGCGTATCGGTATCTCATTGACGTCGGTGTAAACCCTGTTGTACCTGGTGGAGGTCTCTGCCGTGGAGAAGAGCTCCGGTTCCGTTTCGCTCCGCGGTCCATTCACGCCGTCGTCCACCTCATCCCACCAGCAGTATTTGAAGTAGACATAGGTTCCGTTTTTCCTGGCCTCCTCAGTCGCCAAAGGATGGGTGACCTGTACGCCGACCCTGCCGGGGCTGCCCGGCGCCACAGCGACCTCAAGCTCTGGCACACCGGTGTCTGCATACTGCACCACGCTGCCGTTTATCGAATACTTCACCGTGGGCTTGGCCACAATAGCGTCATTCACAACAGTAACTTTGAGCTCAGCATCCCGCCAGCCGCTGACTTTGGAGGTGTTGGCGAGAACCTTGGTGTCACCGTCGATCCTCCACCCGGCATCATATCCAGGCTTGACATCCACGCTGCCCATATCGGGCAGCACATAATTATCGTCCTGGTACCAAATCCCATTATCCTTGGTATATTGGATACTCTGACCATATAGCTTAAGCTGCGTCGCCACGAGGTCAGAGCCATTCATAAATTTCAGTGTAACAGGATAGGTTTTTGTGGTGCGGGTGAAGCTGCCCGTACCCTTATAGGCTTCATTATTAGGGAGAATCAGCAGGCCTACATACTTAAATGCACCGGTATTGTAATCCTCATAGCCGCTCGGCCTGTCAATATAGATTTGAGAAAAGGCGCCGCTGCTGTAAAATGCCTCTGAGCCAATAATTTCAACAGAGTCAGGGATTCTTCCTACAATGGATGCTGTAGAAGTAAATGCATTTCTAAACGTCTGCTTTCCGATCACCCTTAAGTTAGATGGCAGCTCAAAAACAGCGTCCTTGTCACTACGCGCTGTGCGCACGAACTGCAAACCCGTGCATCCGTTAAAAACAGAGCCGGCACTGCCATCAGCCTCACCCAAAACTTCAAGCGTGTCAGGCAGAATCACACCGGTCAGGCCGGTGCAGCCGCTGAAAGCACTCTTTCCAAGGGTGGTAATTTTGGTGTGGGACAAATCGAGTACGCCGGATAGGTAGGAGCAGCGCATGGCCGCCTGATTATTGATAGTCGTCAGGCTGGTCGCCTCAGAAAAATCTATGGCGACCATATTGTACCTGCCTAAATTATCATAAGAGGTAACAGCACCGTTGTTTTTCTTATCAGTGGTGTAAGAGTCCCTAAAACCATCATTTATTATGCTTGTTACGCTGCTAGGTACCTTGACAGAGAAGTACATGGTGGCTTTGTCAGGATTTATTTCTTCAAACCAAGCCTTGCTAATGCCATAATATGTGGTTCCTTTTATTAGCATCCCATCAGTCGGCACCACCATCGGATCATCCGGTGAAAGTCCCTTTCCCCCTGCCGAAGGCGCAGCCAGAGCCGCCGCAGATAGTATTCCAACGCTCAGGAACAACATCAGGATTATTGTAAACAATCGGTTTTTCATAAAGCATCCTCCGTTATTCATTACAATTTTGAAACCAGAGAGAGACGGGGGCTTAACCCGCTTGTCATCATGCATTTACAGTCCCGTTTTTCCAGCCGCCGCTTGCTGTCCCGCCCCGCGCAGATGGGGCAGCCGCTTTTTTGAGGGCCGGAGCGGGAGTAGATGACGGCCCTCCATACGTGACCATCCGGGCATTGCCACCAGACCTTGCGGTGGGAGCCGGGGGTGACCATTTCGGGCGTCAGGCTGCCGTTCAGTTTCGGGTGCCACTGTTTTGACAGCAGCGGTTTGCGGGTCGCGAGGTCGTTGAAGCCGGTCAGCACCTTCCTCCCCGCGCAGTAGGGACATCCGCTGCCGTTCGACGTGCGCGCAGCCACCACGGCCTGCCACTCGTGGCCCAGCGAGCAGCGCCACCAGACTCTGCGGTTTGAGTTCGGCGTTACCTGCTCGGGACGCAGGGCGCCGTTCTTCTCCCTGTGCCACTGAACGGCAAACTTTGGAAAGAGGCTGGCAAGGTCATTTTCGCCGGGACACACCCGTTTGCCGGCGCAGACGGGGCAGCCGGTGTCCTTGATTGTCCGGGAGCCCGCCGACGCCTGCCATTCGTGCCCCTTGGCGCAGCGCCACCAGACCTTCCGCTTGCTGCCGTATGTGATGTCCGCCGCGGTCAGCGGTCCGTTCAGATGCTCGTCCCATTGCGAGAGCAGCTTGTCACGTCCTGTTTCCAGGCAGAAGTCCAATAAACTCTTTCGCAAGCGTATATCACCCCCCAAGTACCGCACAGACTTTTTGCCGCGAGCTCCGGACCTGTATAAATTATCCACACAGCTCGCCGTGTAGAATTATAACGGTATATGCTCGGATAATAAATCGCGGTCCGTCACTGTACCGTCACAAATGAAATTTGGTGCAAATTACTAGCCGCAATCAGAAACTTCGCCCTGTCTCAAGACAAAGGTCCGATGATCCCATCCGCAAACGCTCATCACCCCCAAGTAACAGAATCAACATTTTGCCGCATCTCCAACAGGGGCAGACCTGACAAAAAAGGCCAGAAAGAAAAAATGCGCCCAAATTGAGAGCAGATTTCTCAATTTGGGCGCGAGTTTTTAAAGACCGCAGAAAATTTGGCTCTGGGGTCTCTATTGTGATGTCAAAGTGATAAAACAAGCTTGCCAGAGTTGGAAGCATGTGCTACAATTTGCCTGATATGTACATCAACATAGCTGCACGGGTCCAGGTTCTTGGGCAAAATGTTGATTTTGTCCTACAATATCAGCCCGAGCCTGTCCAGTTGACGCATGCACTCCGAACCGGGGACGGCGAGGTATATCCTGGTCGTCTCGATGCTCGAATGGCCGAGGATGTCGGCCAGGCGTGCGATGTCCTTGCAGGCGCGGTAAAATGCAGTGGCGAAAAGGTGGCGCAGGTTGTGGGGGAAGACCTTTGACGGCTCCACGTTTGCGGCGCCGCAGAGGGCCTTCATTTCCGTCCAGACCTGACGGCGGCTTATCTCCCTTCCGCTTCTGGTGCGAAATATCGCGCCGGAGGCGATTTTTTCTTTTTTGGCGTATTTTAGCAGCTTGCGGCAGAGCTTGCCTGGCAGGAGGATCTCGCGTATCTTGCCTTTCAGCGAGATTTCGGCCCGGCCGCGCTTTGCTGCCTCGACAGTGAGGCGATTCAACTCGCTTATTCGGATGCCCGTGGCGCAAACTGCCTCCATGAGCAGGGCCAAACGCTCTTTGCCAAGGGCCGAGGCCGTGGAGACGAGGCGTTCGTATTCATTTTTCGTGAGCTCGCGCCGGCCGTCGCGGAACAGGCGGCGCTGGATCTTCAGGAACTTCAGCCGGCACTCATCCCAGCCGAGGAAGCGGAACAGGCCGTTGAGCGCAGAGAGCATGGCGTTCACCGAGACCGGCGCGTAGCCGCTCGACAGCAGGTGGGCCTTCCACTCCGACGCAAGCTCCTTCGTGACCTGCCTGCCTCCCAGCCAGGCAGAGAAGGCGTTTACATCTCTCAGATATTTTTCGATGGTACCCCGGCTGCGTTCCTCGTTCAGCAAATGCCGCTCGTAGGCCGCGATACGGGGGATGGTCAAGGTGTAGTCCGTCATTTTTGTGACCTCCGTCCGCAAAAAGTTTGTGTGTGTATTTTACCGTGTTTCCATATTGCTATGCAGACGGCAAGCAATTCCGGCGTCACCGGCCCGTCAAAAAACCGCCGCCCTGTCGGGCGGCGGTCCTTCTTTTGGGCTTATCTCTTGTTGGATCTTCTCCAAATGCGCTGCTCCTCGGCGGCTTTAATGAGCTCGTCGCGGAAGTCTGGGTGAGCGAGGGAGACGAGGCCCTCGGCCCTCTCCCAGGTACTGCGGCCGGCCATGTTGAAAACGCCCTGCTCCGTGGCGAGGTAATAGGCCTGGCTGCGCGGGGAGGTTATGATCTCGCCGTTGAAGTGCGGCACGATGTTGGAGGTGCGCCGCCCGTCCTTGCCAACGCGGGAGGATGCAACGCATATGAAGCTCTTGCCGCCCTTGGACATGGCCGCGCCGGTGAGGAAGTCCACCTGCCCGCCGGTGCCGGAGATGTGACGCAGACCCGCACTCTCGGAGTTTATCTGGCCGTAGAGGTCCACGGAGACGCAGCTGTTGAGGGAGATGAAGTTGTCCATGGAGGCTATGACCGTCGGGTCGTTTACGTAGGCGATGGGCAGGGCAATGACGCCGGGGTTTTCATCCAGCCAGTCGTAGAGCTCCTGCGAGCCTGTGGCAAGGCCGAGCACGCCCTTGCCGGGGAAGATGTTCTTGCGCTTGTTGGTGAGCTTTCCGGCCTTGTATAGGTCGAGAAAGCCGTCGGTGCACAGCTCAGTGTGCATGCCGAGGTCCTTGAGGTCGCTCTGGGCAATGATGGAGCCCAGGGCGTCGGGCGTGCCGCCGATGCCGAGCTGGAGCGTAGCCCCGTCCACGAGGAAGGGGATGATATTCTCAGCAATTTTAATGTCCTCGGCCGAGGGCTTCTTGGCGGGAACGGTGGGGACCGGCCCGTGCTCGCACTCGACGACCATGGTGACGTCGGAGATGTGTATGCTCTCGTTGTAGGCGCCGTAGATCTTGGGCAGCTTGTCGTTGACCTCGATGACGATGGCGTCCGCGCGGCCTATCATGTCGAGCGCCGTGCCTGCGGAGAGGGAGAAGTTGAAGTAGCCGTGCTTGTCCATCGGCGTCGCGCAGACATAGGCGACGTTGACGTGCAGGAATTCTTTGTGGTACCAGGCGAGATTGCGGAAGATCATGGGGGAGAAGTAGGCCCGGCCCTGGTCGAGCAGCTTGCGCTCGTAGCCGGAGCAGTGCCAGGCGTTGTAGCAGAAGTGCTCGCCCGTCGGGTCACATTCCACGACCTCAATGGGGCCGTACATTATCTGGCCGCGGAGCTTGACGTCGAACAGCTCGTCCCGGCGCTTGGCGAGGGCCTTGTCGCACTCGACGGCGAAGGTGGTGCCGTTGCCGTATTCGACCCAGTCGCCGCTCTTGACCAGGTTTGCCGCATCCTCCGGGGTGCCAAGCTTGGCTCTGTACACGCTTGTGAAGTCCATATCTCATCCTCCGTAACAGTTTTTGCTGTGCTCATATATTATCGCACGGCGCGCGCCCAAAGGCAAGGGGCGCGCGCTTCACAAACAGGAGAAGATGGGATATAATCAGCCGTGCAGAACGCGTTCGCGGGCAAAATAGTCCCGCGTCAGGCGTGCGGCCTCACTGGAGAGCAGCAGGAGCGAGCAGAGGTTCGGCAGGGCCATGAGGGCGTTGAGCACGTCCGCCAGTTCCCATACCGCGGCCCGGGCGCCGTTCGCGCCCATGACGGCGCAGAGGGCGTAAATGGCCATGTATGCGCCCCTCGCGCGAGGCCCGAGCAGGAATTCGCAGCAGCGCAGGCCATACATGCCCCAGCCGAAGAGCGAGGAGAGGGAAAACAGCAGCATGCAGGCCGCGAGCACCGCCGCCGCGCCGCCACCTCCGAGCACCCCAGCAAAGGCTGAGACGCAGACGGAGAGCCCGGCAGGGCTGCCGTAGGGTATCGCCGCGCCGGAGCAGAGAATGGCGAGCCCGGTCAGCGTGCAGACGACCATCGTGTCAGCGAAAACCTCAAAGACGCCGAAGAAGCCCTGTCTTACCGGCTCCTTTTCGCTGGTCGAGGCATGGGCGATGGGGGCGGAGCCGAGGCCGGCCTCGTTTGAAAACACGCCGCGGCGCAGACCCCAGCCGAGGCAGGCGCGCAGGCTCAGCCCTCCGCATACCGCCTCAGGGCGGAAGGCGCAGACCAGTATTTCCCGCAGAACGCCGCCAAGCCTGCCGGCGTTTGCAGCAATGACTGCGAGGCAGGCGAGAACGTAG
The DNA here is from genome assembly GCA_900544295.1 of uncultured Eubacteriales bacterium. GTDB lineage: Bacteria > Bacillota > Clostridia > Oscillospirales > Oscillospiraceae > Scatomorpha > Scatomorpha intestinigallinarum. The sequence goes on from UQUO01000003.1 coordinate 30,071, forward strand.
ACGAGTCCCATTGCCGGGACCAGCGCCTCGCAGACGCGCCCAAGCCTGCCCATGCCGCCCGAGAGGACGAACCAGCCCGCCGCAGCCACCAGCGCCCCCGCTGCAAGTGAGAAGACCCGCCCCTCCGCCGCGACGGATGGCAGCAGCTCCATCGAGAGGGTGCGCGCAGCGCCCGTGATCTCAGCGCCCTGTACGGCGCTGCCCATGCCGAAGGCCGCCAGCGTTCCAAAGAGGGCGAAGGCCCGTGCAAGCGGCATGAAGCGTTTTCCGAGGCCGTTTTTTATCGTGTACATCGGCCCTCCGCGCCACTGGCCGTCTTCTCCGCGCTCGCGGAAGCGCACAGCCAGCGTGACCTCGGCAAATTTCGTTCCCATGCCGAAGAGGGCGGTCAGCCATAGCCAGAAGAGCGTGCCCGGCCCGCCGAGTGAGATGGCCAGCGCGACACCGACGATGTTCCCGGTGCCTACCGTTCCTGCCAGCGCGGCGCAGACTGCCTGCAGGGGCGTTACAGAACCCTTGTCTGCCCCGGATGGACGCAGCGCGGCGCCGACAGTCCGGCGCATGACCTCCGGAAAGTGCGTGAGCTGTACAAAGCCGCAGCGGAGGCTGAGGAAAACTCCTGCCCCGGCCAGCATGAGGGCCATGGGCGCGCCCCAGAGCGCCCCCGCCGCGACGGAAATTACATTCTGCAAAAACCTCGCCTCCCGTAAAGCCTACGCCCGCGGCGCGCGCGGCATGACTGCGGGCAGGGGAGAGGAGCCTTATATGGAAAACGAATTGGAACTCACAAAAAAGCGACTCACTGAGCTCTCCCGCCGCGCGTTTGAGCGGGGCATCCAGACCTCCTCGGACTTTCTCAGCCCCGGCGAACAGGCGGAAGCCGTGCGCCTGCGCCTGCCGGAGCCGGCCGTGTTCGAGGGCGGATACCCGGAGGCCGAGCGCAGGGTCGCAGTGTTCGGCGGCGGAGAGGCGCCGGTGATCTGTCTTGAAATAGCTCCGACCGCACCTAAATTTGCAGGGGAGCTGACGCACAGGGATTATCTTGGCTCTCTCATGGCCCTTGGCCTGCGCCGGGGCCTCTTGGGCGACATCATCCTGGCAGAGGGGCGGGCCTATGCCTTCTGCCTGGAGGCCGCCGCGCGTATAATTGAGCGGGAGCTCAATCAGGTGCGCCGGGCCGCCGTGCGAGTAACACGGGCAGAGGCGCTTCCGGAGGGCCTGGCGTCCCCACCGGAGGAGAGCGTAGTCGCCGCCGCCTCGGAGCGGCTGGACGCCCTCGTGGCCGCGGCCTTCAGGCTCTCGCGTGCGGAGAGCGCGCGGCTATTTGAGGCTGAGCGCGTGTTTGTGAACGGCCTGCCCGCGCGCTCGTCCTCTGCAAAGCCGGAGCCTGGGGACATCGTCTCCGTGCGGGGAATGGGGCGTTTCCGCTTTGAGGGCGCTCTGGGCGAGACGCGCCGGGGCCGCCTGCGGGTGAACCTCAGGCTCTACGGCAGACAGGGGTGATGGACGTATGAGCTGCGATCTGCATACACACTCCACCTTTTCAGACGGCACCAGCACGCCGGAGGAGCTCGTATCCGCCGCGCAGGAGCTGGGCCTTACGGCCGTGGCGCTCTGCGACCACAACGACGTGGACGGCCTGCCGCGTTTCCTCGCGGCGGCGCGCGGCGGACGCACCGCCGCTGTGCCGGGAACGGAGATAAGCACGGTCTTCGAGGGCACGGAGCTGCATATTCTGGGCCTGTTCATACCTGAACGCGGCTGGGAAGCCGTGCGCGAGCTCACGGCCAGGATGCGCCGGAGCAAGGAGGAGAGCAATCTGACCCTGGAGCGCCGCCTGCGAGCGGCGGGCTATGCCGTGGACTACGCAGCCATGAGGGAGGCAAACCCGGACGGCTATCTCAACCGCGCCCACTTCGCCGCGGAGCTGACCCGCCTGGGTTATACGAGTTCCATAGACGACGCCTTTCACACTCTTCTGGCCCCCGGAGCGGGCTTCTATGAGCCTCCGTGGTTGACGGACGCCCTGGAGGCCGTCTCGCTGCTGAGAGAGATAGGCTCCGTACCGGTGCTGGCGCACCCGCTGCTGAAACTGGACGCAGTCGGGCTGCGCCGCTTTCTGCCCGGCGCGGTGAAAAGCGGGCTCATGGGGATGGAGACGCGCTATCCGCTGTTTAGCCGGGAGGATGAACGCACGGCGGACGAGGCGGCGGCGGAGTTCGGGCTGCTGCCGAGCGGAGGCAGCGACTACCACGGCGCGAACAAACCGGACATCGCCCTGGGGCGTGGGCGCGGCGAGCTGGAAGTGCCGGACGCCTGGTACGAGGCGCTGCTGACCGCGGCGCAAAAAGTCTGACGGGGCCTCTAAGAGGCCCCGTCTCTTTTCATATGCCCTTGTATTTTCTGCGCGTAGCCATCCCGCCGCGTATGTGCCGCTCGGCCTTGTTGAGCTCCAGCAGCGAGCGCACCTGAGAATAAAGCTCCGGGCTGACTCCCTCCAGCCGCTCGGTAATATCCTTATGTACGGTGGACTTGGAGACGCCGAATTTTTTGGCGGCGGCCCGGACTGTCGCGCGGTTTTCGGTAATGTACTCCGCGAGCCTGACGGCGCGCTCCTCGATGTCAGTCCTCATTTACACCACTCCCGAAAGGTCGTGGCATATTATATGAGCCGCGCGGCCCGCCTTATTCCAGACCGGCTGTCCCAGGGGAGCACAGAGGTTTTCGCCAAGTTTGCCAAGTTAATGGCATTTATCCAGTTGCTTTTTGTGAAAATGTATGTTATACTACAGACAACCTGTGTCATCGGTTGGGAAAAACGCCAAAAGGCGCAGTCAACCGCGGTTTATCAGCCTTTTTTCCGCGGTGCCGGAGGCATTTTTCTCCGTGACAATGGATGCCCGCGGCCTTGCAGCGCGAGGCATCACTGCAACTCTAAAAAGATGTTCAGGAAAGGATGTATTGCATGGACCAAAAGTATAATGCCCTGTTTACCCCCTGGAAAATCGGCAATGTGGAGATAAAGAACCGCATAGTCATGTGCTCCATGGGCGGCACGTCCCTCTTCGGATGGATGGAGCCCAGCCACTTCGACAAGGAAGCGGCGTACTTCCTGCTTGAGAAGGCCAGAAACGGAGTTGGCCTGGTCCTGCCCGGCATGCAGTGGGTCCGTGACGTCATGGGCAACCGCTGGCTGTATAAGAACAAGAGCATATATAAGCCCCTGGCCGAGTACATGAAGGAGTTCCACAAGACCGGCTCCAAGCTGTTCATCCAGCTGGCCGCCGGCTGCGGCCGTTCCATGGCTGTTACCGACATGATAGGCATGTGCCTTGACCATCCCATCATCGGCAAGCTGGCCAGCCCGGTCATGGACGCCGAGTACCTCTGTGCCTCCGCCTCCGACACGCCGAACCGCTGGAAGCAGGACTACAAGTCCAAGCCGCTGACCATTGAGCAGATAAAAGAGAGCGTCGAGGCCTTCGGCAAGACCGCGAAGCTCCTGCGCGAGGCGGGCGTTGACGGCGTCGAGATCCACGCCGTACACGAGGGCTATACGCTCGACCAGTTCGCCATTGCGAACTTCAACTACCGCACTGACGAGTACGGCGGCTCGCTGGAGAACCGCCTGCGCTTTGCCACCGATATCGTCAAGGCCATAAAGCGCGAGGCCGGCGCGGATTTCCCCGTCTCCCTGCGCTACTCCGTCGTCTCCAAGACGAAAGACTTCTTCCAGGGCGCCGTTCCGGGCGAGGAGTTCAAGGAATTCGGCCGCGACATGGCCGAGTCCGAGCGCGCGGTCAAGATACTGGAGGAAGCCGGCTACGACATGCTCAACTGCGACAACGGCACCTACGACGCCTGGTACTGGGCGCATCCGCCTCAGTACATGCCGAACAACTGCAACCTTGCGGAAGTTGAGCACATCAAGAACTACTGCAACATCCCCGTCGTCTGCGCCGGCAAGATGGAGCCGGAGGTCGCCGCGGCCGAGATAGAGGCCGGCAGGCTGGACGCCGTCGCCATCGCGCGCCAGAACCTTGTTGACCCCGAGTGGATAATCAAGATCCAGGAGGGCCGCGAGGAGGATATCAAGCCCTGCATCAGGTGTCATAACGGCTGCTTCAACATGGCCAAGTACAAGGGTACGAACAACCTGCAGCCTCTGTGGGATTCCATGCACCTGGCCCGCTGCGCTCTGACCCCGCCGACGATGCAGCACAACAAGTATAAGATAGTCCCGACCACCAAGCCCAAGAAGGTCGCCGTAATCGGCGGCGGCATCGGCGGCATGGAGTGCGCCCTGGTGCTGAAACGCCGCGGCCACAAGCCGGTCATCTTCGAGAAGACGGACCGCCTGGGCGGCCTGTTCATCACCGCCTCCTCCATGTCCTTCAAGGAGAACGACAAGCAGCTCATTGAGTGGTACAAGAAGGAGATCGCCCGCAACGGCATCGAGGTCCGCTTCAACACCGAGATCAACGACATCAAGACCCTGGGCGGCTTTGACGAGATAATCGTTGCCACCGGCTCCGTGCCGAGAAAGATGCCCATCCCCGGCTTCGACAAGACCATGACCCTGACGGAGCTCCTGGCGGAGAAGAAGCCCGTGGGCGACAAGGTAGTCGTCTTCGGCGGCGGCCAGTCCGGCTGCGAGGCGGCGCTTGAGCTGGTCCTGCAGGGCAAGCACCCGACCGTGGTCGAGTACGCGGTGGACCTTGTCGCGGCGGCGAACGTCCCGCTGCCCAACGCCTCCTATCTGCGTGAGGCGCTGGTGTTCCACAAGGTGCCCATCTACCTTGAGTCCACTATCACGAACATTGGCGACAAGACCGTCACCATCAAGGGCAAGGACGGCACCGTCACCGAGGTCGAGTACGACAACGTCGTGAACGCCATCGGCTTCCTGCCGACGCCGGTAGCGAAGAAGGGCAAGAACGTCCACCTCGTCGGCGACTGCATCGCCATAGGCAACCTGCGTACCGTCATCTGGCGCGCGTGGGACGTCTGCATGAAGATCTAAGCAAATGATATCAGCCGGCCGGAGGAAACTCCGGCCGGCATTTTTTAACGAAGGTTTACAAAAACGCGCTGGCAAATCTAACATTGGCGGCGCAGTATATAGGCAGTCAAGACGAGAAAGGAGGCGGAAGAGGATGTACGACGACATTGACGACCTGATTTTCGGCAGCGGCGATATGCATGTGAGCGACAGATAAGCGTCAGAATGTGTGTTCCAGCTCGGCAAAGGCCGGGCTTTTGCTTTTTTCAGGCGAATATGCCCCCACAGGCCGCAATATGCTTTAGGGGGGAGCGTGATGGAATGAATATCATAGACAGGAGCTTCGCAGAGCTTACGGCCGAGATACGGGCGCTGGGCGAGAAGGAGCTGTATTACCGCATCCGCCGCGGCTTTGACGCCGTACCCAAGGAGACGCAGCGCAGCTGCGCGGACTTTTTCAATCGCTTCGGCTATTGGGGGAGGCTGGAGCCTGAGAAGGGCGTCTATGAAGAGATAGAGCTCAAGGAGCTGGCCCTTTTCGAGCATTTGGAGGAATACGTCTGGCTATACGAGCAGCTGGCGGACTACCGCTCGAAGAAGACGCTCTACGGTATACTCAACAACTGGTACGCCTACGACTTCAAAACCAGCTCCCAGACCAAGGAGATGCTGTATGAGGACTATTTCGACCTGGATATAGTCCGCTGCGGTCCGGATGAGGTGATGGTGGACCTGGGCGCCTATACGGGTGACACAGTCCTGTCCTATCTGCGCAACTATGGCGACGACTGTTACCGCCGTATCTATTGCTACGAGATAACCCCCGCGAATTACGAGAAGCTGAGGACGAAGCTGGCACCCTACAGGGACATAGACTGCCGCCTCAAGGGCGTTTCAGATGCGGAGGGGCGCATGAAGCTCTTGGGAAACGCAGCCGACTCCGCAAACCGGCTTTCGGACGAAGCCGGGGAGGGCGAGGTCGTGGTCACGACGCTGGATGCGGATATCGAGGAGCCCGTTACGCTCATCAAGGCGGATATCGAGGGCTTTGAGCAGCGCGCCCTTGCCGGGGCGCGGCAGCATATCCTGAACGACCACCCGAAGCTTCTCATCTCGGTATACCACAGCAACGAGGACCTGTGGCGCATCCCTCGTTATATAAAGGAGATATCCCGAGACTACAGCCTGTATCTGCGCCACCACGGCTCGCCCATCTACCCGACGGAAATAACGCTTATAGCCGTGTAAAGAAAGCCGGCCCGAAAGGGCCGGCTTTGCCGTTTATTTGTTCCTCCTGCGGATAAGTCCGGCAAGCAGCCTCGCCGCGCGGTGGGGGATGGGCGCGGAGGCAGCGGCGTCAACGGCGGCCTGCATCAGCCGTTCCTGGCAGTCCACCGGCTCGCCCGGGCGGGGAAGGGCCTCGTAACTGCCGTCGGGCAGCAGCAGCCGCGCCTTGGCGTTGTCCGCAAGGCAGGCGTCAAGTATGCCGTGCAGCTTGCGCCGGACCGCAGCGTCGCAGATAGGGCAGGCGACCTCGACCCTGCGGCGGGTGTTGCGGGTCATGAAGTCGGCGGAAGAGATGTACATCACCTCGTCCCGGCCCTCGCCGAAGCAGTAGATGCGCGAGTGTTCGAGGTAGCGCCCAACAATGCTGACGACGCGGATGTTCTCCGTCTCACCCGGCACGCCGGGCAGCAGGCAGCAGATGCCGCGTACTATGAGCTGTACCTTGACCCCGGCCTGCGAGGCCTCGCGCAGCTTGCGGATGAGGCCGATGTCGGTCAGGGAGTTGATTTTGATGAGCATCCGCCCGGCCTCGCCGCGGGCGATCTCCCGGTCCATGAGGGCGAACAGCCCGGAGCGCAGCCCGGAGGGGGCCACGAGCAGCCGCTCGTAGCGGCCGTCCAGGTTTGCAATGCTCATGTTTTTGAAGAACTCCGCCGCGTCGCGCCCTATGGAGGGGTCGGCTGTGAGCAGGGCCAGGTCCGTGTACTGGCGCGCGGTCTTTTCGTTGAAGTTGCCGGTGCCGACGTAGGTGATGCAGCGGACCTCGCCGTGCTCGCGCCGGGTGATGAGGCAGAGCTTGGAGTGTATTTTGTAGTCCTCAAAGCCGTATATCACCGTGCAGCCCGCATCTTCGAGCCTCTCGGACCAGTCGATGTTGTTGAGCTCGTCAAAGCGGGCGCGCAGCTCGATGATGACCGTGACGTCCTTGCCGCGTTCGGCGGCCTCGCAGAGATAATCCATGAGCTTTGCTTTGCTTGCCAGGCGGTAAATTGTGATTTTGATTGAGATTACGGCAGGGTCTGCGGCGGATTCCTTCAGCAGCCGGAGAAATGGCGACATGCTCTCGTAGGGGTAAGAGAGCAGAAGGTCGTGCTTCTGAATTTGGCGCGTCATACTTTTGGTGGGGGAGACGCCCTCCGGCTCCTGCGGCTCAAAGGGCTGGTAACTCAGCTCGGCCCTCTTTGCCGTGTCAAGGCGCAGGGGCAGGGAGTAGGCAAAGTCGAGGCAGAGCGGCGCGGAGCTGACAAAAATCTGCTCGCGGCTGACCGGGAGCCTTTCACTGAGGTAGTCCGAAAATGCCCGGCCGATTTTGCGCGAGAGTTCGAGCCGCACGGGCGCCAGACGCCGCCGCTGCCTGATGGCCCGGCGCATGGTCTTTCTGAAATCGTCGTTGTCCGGGTCGAAGGCCTCGTCGTCCGGGTTTATGTCTGCGTTTCGCGTTACGCGGAAGACGGCCTTCTCCAGCACACGGTAGTTTTTGAAAATGTCCTCAACGCGCTCAAGCAGGATGTCCTCGGTGTGGATGTATCTGAGCTCCGGCCCCGGCAGATACAGCAGGGGCGAGAGCGCCTCCGGCATAGGTATGACGGCCAGCATCTCCCGGCCGTTGCGCTCGACCCATGCCCCGATGTGGAGCACGTTGTTTTTGAAGTGCGGGAAGGGGTGGAGGTTATCCACTATCTGCGGCGAAATGACGGGGGCCACGCAGGTATCGAAATAGCGCCCGCAGTATTCCCGCTCCTCCGGCGAGAGGGAGGCCGTGTCCAGGCGGCAAATGCCCTCGGCGCGCAGACGCTCCCGGAGCAGGCCGCAGATGTGCTCCCGCTTCCTGTAGAGCGGCCTTACAGCGTCGTAGATTGCCGCCAGCTGCTCGCGGGGCGTCATGCCGGAACGCGCGTCGCGTGCCTCGGAGTCGAGGTTTGCAAGGTCGAAGAGGCTGCCCACGCGGATCATAAAGAACTCGTCCAGGTTGCTGGTGAAGATGGCGGCGAATTTGAGGCGCTCAAGGAGCGGCACACCCTCGTCGAGCGCCTCCGAGAGCACCCTGTCGTTGAAGGCGAGCCAGGAGAGCTCGCGGTCCTGAGTGTAGCGCTGTTCAGGCACTGATAACACCGTCCCTTTCCAGCATGTGTTCAAGGTAGCCCTCTCGCACGCCATAGCCGCTGGTGACTATGGTGCCGGCCCCGCAGAGCTCCGCCGCCGCGCTGAGCACGACCATGCCGGGCACAAGCGTGTGGACGCGTTCGGGCGCCAGCTTCAGTATGCGGCGCATGAGCTTGCGCGGCCCCGCCTCCGCCTGGGCAAGAACCTCGCGGAGAAAATCGGGGGAGTAACCCTCTGTCCCGCCTCCGGAGGCGATGAAGAGCTCGTTTGCCGCGCGGGCCGTGCCGCCGACTGCGCAGATGGGCTCGCAGACATAGTCGCCCTTGGGCGGCAGAGCTGGGGAAATGACCTTTACCGCCTCTGCCCGCATTTCGCGCAGCTCCTGTTTGTCCGGGATGACGCCGGAGACAAAGCGGTTAAAGAGCGAGAGGGAGCCGAGCGGCAGGCTTCGCGCCGCGATGACCTCGCGGGAGCGGAAGAAAACGAGCTCCGTGCTTCCGCCGCCGATGTCCACGAGCACGCCTGAGCGCTCCTGCATCCGGCCGACCGCGCCGCGGTAATCGAGTATGGCCTCTTCGCGGCCGGTGATGACGTCGATTTTGAAGCCGGTCTCCCGCTCGACGCGCTCCAGAATGTCCTGCGTGTTGGAGAGCCCGCGCAGGGAAGCAGTGGCGAAGGGATAGACCTTGCAGTCCGGCAGCAGCGAAAGCACGCCGCGGAAGCGCCTCAGGACGCCGAGCATGCGCTCGATGCCCTCCTCTGAAAGCGCCCCGTCCTCCACGAAGCCCGCAAGTCCCGCCGTAGCCTTGCTGCTGAGCGCCTGCTTGAGCTGTCCGTCCTCAAGCGTGTATATCACAAGTCTGATGGTGTTTGAGCCTATATCAATAACGCAGTACAAATGCATGCCTCCTGATTTTGAACAGTATATATTATGATAGCTCACATATATAATATTTGCTCGAAAACCGCGTTAAATTATTGTAAACAGTGAGGCACCGCTCAAAATACAAAAATGCGCCCGACTTTAGCCGGGCGCATTTCCCATAGGCAGATATCTCAGATCTCGTACCAGCGGATCTCATTTGCGTCGAGGCTGAGCTCAAAGGAGCTGCCGTCGCCGCGGTAGACGGTGGTCTGCTGGGGCTCGTAGGTGTTGTTCACGACGCAGTACTTGCCGTTTTTCACAAAAGCGTGTACCTCGACGTTGAAGTTCGTGGAGAACCACTTGTTCAGGCTGTCCTCGTCATGCGCGGACCAGAGGATGGCGCGGTAGAGCAGGCGGCTGTTCTCGAAGGTGTAGGGCAGGCCGGAGATGTACACACCGCGGCCCTCGCCATAGCCGTTGACGGCCAGCTGGACTTCCTTCTCGCGCTGGACAAGGATCTCAGCGCCGGGCAGGGCGTACATGCTCTTTTTGCCCTCGCCGAAGTTCACGGGGCCGGTGCAGTCGGCGGTGATGAAGTGGCCGGGATGCTCGTCCCAGTTGTACTTGTCGTAGCCGAGCGTGAAGCCGGTCTCCTTCTCGACGCCGAGCACCTGGGCCAGCTGGATGAACCTGCCCTGGTACTGGTGGCCGGAAGGCTCGCCCACGCCGATGAAGCCGCCGCCGTTCCAGACGAAGGACTTGATGGCGGAGCTTATCTCCGCGTCCTCCCAGACAGCGCCGCCAGTGTGGGCCGTGTCGCCGTCGCCGACGTTGATGATGACGTCTATACCCTTCAGGCAGTCCGGGTCGGCCTTGATGTCGTCAAAGCTCAGGAACTTGACGTCAAACGGCGCGCCAGAGAGCGCCTCGATGATGCCGGCGTAGCTGTAATTCTGCTTCTGGTAGAGCGCGTGGTGTACCATGTGGCAGCCCCAGGAGCGGGCCTTGCCCCAGGAGTTGAGCACTGCGACGGTCTTGACGCAGTAGGGCGTCGTGCCCTTGATGTTGCCGTAGAGCTCGCGGAACTCGTCGCAGACAGACTGGACATAGTCCAGAAACTCGGGGAACTCGCAGGCGAGTTTGAGGTAGCCGCCGTAGCCGATTCGGTCTATGGGCTTGCGCAGGATGGCGCGGCGGGCCGTGACCCAGTTTTCCTTGGCCTCACGCACAGGGTCTCCGCCCTCGTGGAAGGTGTCGGGGAAGAAGTAGGGCAGGAAGCGGCCCTCGGTGTACTTGACGCCGGGGATGTCGGAGATGAGCCTGAGCGTCGAGCCGTTGCCCACGCTGCCGACCACGGCGTCGAGGCCGATGGACTTGAACTCGTCCATGTAGGGCTCGGTGCCGATCCAGTGGTCGCCGAGGAACATCATGGCCTCTTTGCCCAGCTCGTGGGTGATATCGACCATCTCCTTGGCGAGCTTGGCGACTTCGCGGCGCTGGAAGGCCATGAAGTCCTTGAACTCCTTGCTCGGCACGCGGTACTGGTTGTTGTAGTAGCCCTGGTCGATGATGAACTCGGGCCGGAACTTGTAGCCGACCTCGCGCTCGAACTGCTCAAGGATATAGGGGCTGACGCTGGCGGAGTAGCCGTACCAGTCCACGTATTTCTCACGCTTGAGCTCGTCGAACACCAGGGTGAACTGGTGGAAGAAGGTGGTGTAGCGGATGACGTTCACATAGGGGTGCTCGGCGATGAACTTGCGCAGGCGCTCCATGGTGAACTTGTGCGTCTTGGGCTGGCGCACGTCGAAGGTTATCTGGTGCTCAAAGTTGGTCCAGCCGTTGGTGACGGCGTTGTACATGTGCACCGGGTCCCAGATGAGATAGGCGAGGAAGCTGACGGAGTAGTCGTGGAAGGCGGCAGGTGCCGGAATGACGACGCAGCCGCTCTCCTCGTCATAGCTCCACTCATCGGGGGAGATGGGCTGGCCCAGGGTGCGGTCCATGACCTCCCACCAGCGCTTGATGTCGTCCCGGGTGTTGACCTGCATGAGCTCGCGGCTGATGCCCTGCATGAGCTCGATGCGCAGCTCGCCGCCGGAAGAGGTCTTGAAGCCGGTGGAGATGTAGCACTGCTGCACCTCGTCGGGGTTGGCCTTGGCCCAGGCGTTATCCTTGCGGGTGGTGTAGTATGTGGAGTAGACCTTGGCGTCAACGGCCTTGAGCTCCTCGGGGTAATCGGTGCCGTCGCAGTCGCGGATGGCGTCCGCGCCCCAGCGGCGGAGCAGCTCCATGGTCTCAGGCACGACATCAACGTCCGTCGGGATGGTGACGCGGCCTCTTTTGAGTTCACTTTCGCTCATTATGATCTCCTTTGTTATTTCTTCGGGTCTTCAAAGGGCTTGTTGTAGAGCAGCAGAGCGGTCAGGATGAATATCACTCCGACTATCATGATGATGAGCCCGGACATTTGGCTTGTCAGCGTCCAGCCGTAGATGACGAGCGCCAGACCGCCGATGGAGAATATCAGCATCAGCAGCACGCGCAGGCCCATGTGTTCTTTCCAGAATCTCATATCCGCACCTTAACCTTTCAGACCGCCGACGGTCATGCCCTGGATGAGCTTCTTCTGTACGCAGATGTAGAGTATCAGCGTGGGCAGCATGACCAGGACGAGGCCGGCGTACTGCGGGCCGTAGTCCGCCGCCGACTGCTGCGCCTGCATCAGGTTCAGCAGGCCGACAGGCAGCGTCTTCGGGCCGTTCGCCGAGCTCATGAGGGTCATGGAGATGATGTACTCATTCCAGAAGGAGAGGAAGTTGAACAGGATGATGGTCACTATCGAGGGCTGGGCCATGGGGAAGATGATGCTTATCATCGTGCGGCCATAGCCCGCGCCGTCTATATACGCGGCCTCCTCATAGTCGTGCGCCAGCGTCGCAAAATAGCCCGAGAGCAGGTAGATGGTGAAGGGCAGCGCCGTCGCAGCGTAAACTATGGAGAGCACCACGATATTGTTGAGCAGGAAACCGTTTCCGAAGACGTTCTTCAGCCAGGTGTCGCCGTCGCGCAGCATGAGGAAGATGGGCACGACGATGTAGTTCACGTTGATGAACAGGCCCGCCATGAACATCGTGTTCAAAAACTTGCTAGTGACAAACTTGAACCTGGACAGGCAGTAGCTGGCGGGCAGCGCCACGACCAGCAGTATCACCAGCGACAGCGCCGTCACGATGACGGAGTTGAGCATATAGTCGCCCATGCTGGCCTTGGTCCAGGCATCCACGAAGTTCTGCCAGTAAAAGCCCGCGGGCAGCGCCCAGGGGTTGCCGTAGAACTCGCTGTTCTCCTTGATGGAGGCCATGAACACCCATGCCACGGGGACGACTATGCTGACTGCCAGGAGAATGAGGACGAGGTAAATGAAAAACTTGTAGAGCTTCTCACCGGAATTGCTGTTCTTTTTCAGGCTTTTAGTAGCTTCCATTATGACGTCCTCCTTTCTCAGAATTCAAGCGGCGTGCGCTTCGTGACCTTGTTCACCAGGGCGGAGAGGAGGAAGGAGAACAGGAAGATGACCACGCCGATGGCCATGGAGTAGCCGTAGAGGCCGGCGTCCTTCTGGCCGTACATATACGAGAGTGCGACCTCGGAGGCGCCATTGGGGCCGCCGCTGGTCATGGCCTTGACGAAGAGGAAGGCCATATTGATGGTGGAGATTATGAAGAAGGTGAGGGTGGTGCGGATGTTCGTCCAGATAAGGGGGATGGTGATCTGGAAGAACTGCTTCACCCTGCCCGCGCCGTCGAGGCCGGCGGACTCGTACAGGCTCTGCGGCACGGCGGCCATGGAGGCCATGTACATTACCATGTAGTAGCCAATGGCCTGCCAGACCATGGCAATGATGAGGCTGAGCATGACCAGGTCCTCGCCCTTCCACAGGGTCGAGACCTCGTGCCCGCTTATCATCGACAGCAAGCTGTTGAGCATGCCGTTTTCGGGCTTGTAGATGGCGGAAAAGATGCCGGAAATGACGACGATGGAGAGGATGTTCGGTATGTAGAAGATAACGCGCAGCAGCTCCTTGCCCTTGATGTTCTCGCGGGTGAGTATGCCCGCAAAGACGAGCGCCAGCGCGAAGGTTACCATTGTTACGACCACGATGAGCAGAATCGTGTTCTGCATCGCGCGGATGAAGTTGGAGTCGTTAACAAGCGAATTGAAGTTCGCAAAGCCCACAAAGGTCTCGTCGGGCGAATATGCTCCGCGCTCAAACAGAGACATGCGGAATACGTTGAGCGTGGGGATTATCATGAAAATGACGAACAGAATTACTGCCGGGGCCACGCACAGCACAATAAAACGGCTGCGTCCCTTGTTCTTTTCCACGTGTTCAGCTCCTTTCCGAGCGGAATGATGCCGGTAAACTCTCTTTTTGCCAGTGTGCATTTGGGAAGGGGGACGATGAGCCGCGGCTCAACGTCCCCCGAAACATTAGGGTGTTATGTAGTTGTCGCGAAGCGTCAGGCGAGGTTGGCCCTCATCTGGTCGCTGGCGGCCTTCCAGTCGGAGACCCACTGGTCGCGGGTCAGGCTGCCGGAGACGAGGCTGTTCACGGGATCGAAGAACTCCTCGCGGTTGGTGCCGAGGCCGGCGACGGACTTGTAGGCGGCGAAGTTGCCCATGGCGGCCTTGGCGCCGTCGTCGTAGATGGAGTAGAAGAGCTGGTTGTCGCCCTCAAGGCTGTCGGCAATGCCGAGCACGGGCTGGATGGCGTTGGAGGCGGCGAAGATCTCGCAGGCGGTGTCGCTGTACAGGAAGGCGATGAACTGCTTGGCGGCGTCGATGTTCTCAGCGCCGGCGGGGATCCAGGCCTGCTCGAACCAGGTGTAGCTGTAGCGGTCGCCGCCCTCTTCGACGGCGGGCAGGGCGGTCATGCCCCACTTGAAGCCCTCAGCGCGGGGGGCCTCGGCCATCTCGCCGACGATCCAGGTGCCGTTGGGCATGAACAGGGCCTTGTTGTCAAGGACGAGCTGCTGGTTCTGAGTGAAGTCCTGATCGTTGGCCTGAGCCGTGGTGATGGGGTTGGTGTAGGTGGCGAGCTTCTCGACTATGTCGAAGCAGGTGGTGGCAGCCTCGCTGTCCCAGATGCCCTCGGTGTAGACGGTGGCCTCGTTGAAGAACTCGGGGCCGCCCGCGGCGTACATCAGAGCGTAGAAGAAAGCGTCAAAGTAGCCGGTGGTGGGGTAGGTGAAGAGGTAGATGCCCTCCTCAAGGGCCTTGTCGCCGAGTTCCCACATCTCGTCCCAGGTGGTGGGGACTTCCCAGCCCTTTTCCTCAAAGAGGCCGGCGTTGTAGAAGAGGCCGCAGGGGGAGTAGAACATGGGGGCGAGGTAGGTCTTGCCGTCGCCGTAGGGGTTGGTGAGGCTGGTCTCGGTGAAGCCGCCGGCTATCTTCTCGCTGACGGTGACGTCCTCACCGGGGACGGTCATGGACAGAACGTCGGTGATCTCGGCGATGTTCTTGTCCTTGATGAACTGCTCGGTCAGGCCGGCTTCACGGCCGGTGGCCAGGTGGATGACGTCGGGATACTCGCCGCCCTGCATGGCGGGGCCGATGACGTCCTCAAGGTTCTTGTCGGTGACGAGCTCGACCTCGATGCCGGTGGCCTCAGTGAAGGCGGCGCAGACATCGACCCACATCTGGGTGCCGTAGGCGGTCTCGATGGCGGCTACCTTGATGGAGCCGGCGGGCTCGGCGACGTCGCCGTCGTCGGGAGTGGTGCCGTCAGTGGCGGGGGCGTCGCTGGCGGGGGCGTCGCTGGCGGCGGGCTCGGTCGTGCCGCAGGCGGAGAAAACGCCAAGAGCCAGAACGAACACGAGAAGGAGCGCGAGAAGTTTCTTCATTTTCATTCCTCTTTTCTGAAAATTTGGACTGCAAACCATACCATTGGATGGCAATTCCATCCCTCTGATGGCTTAAGTATAATCTTTCCTGTAGACTATTCAATCAAATTGTTGCTCTATTTTTTATGTTTGTTGCTTTATCTGTCAAATTTGACGGCGGGGACGAATTCGCGAGAAAAAAATTATGCAACATGTTAAAACACAAAAAACCTTGCGTGGCGCAGGTTTGCGAGCTCAACGGGCCAAGTGTACTCATCTTTCTCAAAAAATTCGGTTATTTTGCACATATTGCACAGAGCAGGCAAATGTAATATAATTCTTAAAGATAAAAGCAGCAAGATTGCTAAAGAAATCGAGGTGGCCGGCCCTGAGCACCAACAGGTTCACACTAGAAGATATGGGAACCTCGCCCGTAGACCGCAGCCGCGTTAAGCTGCTGTATGTCAGTACTGCCAAATATGGGGGCGATTGGCACAGCACATTACACACACATGATTGCACCGAGATATTCTATGTTGTCGGCGGCAGTGGGAAGTTCAACATATGCGGCAAGCTGCTGCCCGTCTCGACGGATGATATGGTCATAGTTAACCCGAAGGTGGAGCACACTGAGGTGAGCTATAACAAACGTCCGCTGGAGTACATTGTCCTGGGTGTGGAGGGACTGGAGTACTCGGCGGGGGAGGATGCGGACGAGCGCTGGTTCATGACGAATCTCCAGAGCACGCGCGAGCCCCTGCTCCACGCGCTGCGGGAGATGCTCAAGGAGATAGAGCTGAAGGACGAGGGCTACGAACTCATCTGCCAGGACCTGCTGGAGGTGCTCGTCCTGCGCCTGATGCGCCAAACCGGCCTGAGCTTCCTGACCAAAAAGCCGGAGCACCGCCGCCCCGGCCGCAAGCCCAGCAAGGAGTGCGCCACTGTGCGGCACTATATAGACAACCACTTCAAGGAGAACATAAACCTGAACCTCCTGAGCGAGCTCGTCCACGTCAATAAGTATTATATGGTACACTCCTTCACGAAGGAGTACGGCATCTCACCGATAAACTATCTGATAAGCCGAAGGATAGAGGAGAGCAAATACCTGCTCGGGGACACAGACCATTCGTTGAGCCAGATATCGCATATGCTCGGCTTTTCGTCTCCGAGCTATTTTTCCCAGAGCTTTCGCAGACTTGAGGGCATGAGCCCTATGGAATACCGCAAGACCTCGCGCACAAAGGCGGGGGCCTAAGGGAAGGGGAGGAGAGCAATGCCGTTCAAGCCCACGGAGATAAAGCGCCCGGTCTGCGTGGACCGGGTCGTGACGGTGCACTATTTTGAGTATTCGAGCAGTTATTGTTTCGAGGGCGAAAAGCATGACTTCTGGGAGTTCGTTTACGTTGATAAGGGTGAAGTTGACGTCATAGCGGGCGGCAGGCAGCTGCGTCTGGGCCGCGGGAATCTGCTGTTCCACCCGCCGGGGGAGTTTCACGCCCTGCGGGCCACAGGCGGCTCCGCGCCTAACCTGGTGGTCGTGAGCTTTTTCTGCGAGGGCGAGGCGGCGGAGCGCATAGGCGACGAGATTTACCCCGCGGGCGAAGCGGAGCGCGCGCTTATAGGCGGTATAGTAGCCGAGGCGGAGCGCGCCTTCAAGACCCCGCTTGACGACCCTGCAACAATGGCGCTGGAGCGCCGGGAGGACGCTCCTTTCGGCGCGGAGCAGCTGGTGTCGCTGTACATAGAGGAGCTGCTCATCCGCCTGCTGCGCGTGGGCGCAGCAGGACAGAAGCAGAGCGGACCGATCGAGGCCCAGAGCCGAAATGAGGTCTTTCTGCGCGTGGACAAATATCTGGCCTCGCGCCTTTCGCAGACGCTGACGCTGGACCGCATCTGCCGGGACAATCTGGTCGGCCGCAGCCGGCTGCAGCAGATATTCCACGCCGAGACGGGCGGCGGCGTGATGGAATATTTTGGCCGCCGCAAGATAGAAGCTGCCAAGGAGATGATACGCAGGGAGGACGGCAACTTCACTGAGATTGCCACCCGCCTGGGATATCAGTCCATCTATTATTTCTCGCGCCACTTCAAAAAGGTCACGGGCATGACGCCGAGCGAATACGCCTCCGGCGTGCGCGCGCTTGCTGCCAGGAACAAACCCGGAGAATGAGCGCCTGTTCGGATGATACTGCAAATCAGCCCCGCCGCAAGGGGAAAGCGGCGGCAAAAAGTGCAAAGATAATGCTAAAATGTCTATTTCTTTTTGAGCGGGCTTGACGTACAATGGTTTCAGACTGGAAAAAAGACTAATTAAGGAGTGTTCAGCATGATACTTGTCAGCGGCGGAGCCGGATACATCGGAAGCCACACCTGCGTGGAGCTCATCGAGGCGGGCTACGAGATCGTCGTGGCGGATAACCTCATAAATTCCAGCGAGGAGGCCGTCAGGCGCGTCGAGAAGATAACCGGGAAGAAGGTCCCCTTCGTGAAGTGTGAGCTCTGCGACCCTGTGGAGGTCAAGGAACTCTTCCGCAACTACCCGAACATCGACGCCGTCATCCACTTCGCCGGCCTCAAGGCCGTTGGCGAGAGCGTTGCAAAGCCGCTTGAGTATTACACCAACAACCTCGTGAACACCCTCATGATACTGAACGTCATGCGTGACTACGGCGTGAAGAACTTCGTGTTCTCCTCCTCGGCCACCGTGTACGGCGACCCCGCTTCCGTGCCTATCCGCGAGGACTTCCCGACCGGCGGCACCACGAACCCCTATGGCACGACCAAGCTCTTCATTGAGCGCATCCTGATGGACTACTGCAAGGCCGAGCCGAGCCTGAACGTGGCTCTGCTGCGCTACTTCAACCCCATCGGCGCGCACGAGAGCGGCCTCATAGGCGAGGACCCGAACGATATTCCGAACAACCTCGTGCCCTATATCGCCCAGGTCGCCGTCGGCAAGCTGGCCAAGCTCCACGTTTTCGGTGACGACTATCCGACCCACGATGGTACCGGCGTGCGCGACTACATCCACGTTGTGGACCTCGCCCGCGGCCACATCGCGGCCCTGAAGAAGCTGGAGACCAATTGCGGCCTCTTCGTCTGCAACCTTGGCACCGGCAAGGGCTACAGCGTGTTCGACGTGCTGCACGCCTACGAGAAGGCCTGCGGCAAGACCCTGCCCTACGTCGTTGACCCCCGCCGCCCGGGCGACATCGCCGTCTGCTATGCCGACCCCACCAAGGCGAAGGAAGAGCTCGGCTGGGAGGCCAAGTACGGCATCGAGGACATGTGCGCCTCCTCCTGGAAGTGGCAGAGCATGAACCCGAACGGCTATAAGGGCTGAACGATATAAAAAAACAGATATGGCCCGCACCTGCGGGCCATATTTTGGTATGAAGAGGGAGGAATCAGCAATGAAGAAACCCGTGCTCGTTGTCATGGCCGCCGGAATGGGCAGTCGCTACGGCGGACTCAAGCAGATAGACCCGGTGGGCAATCACGGCCAGCTCATCATCGACTACTCCATCTATGACGCCAAGCGCGCCGGCTTCGACACCGTTGTGTTCGTCATCAAGCACGAGATCGAAGAGGCCTTTCACGAGGCCATTGGCGACAGGCTCTCGAAGTTCATAAACGTCAAGTACGCCTACCAGCAGCTGGACGACCTGCCGGAGGGCTATGAGGTCCCGGACGGCCGTGTGAAGCCCTGGGGCACCTGCCACGCGGTGCTTGCCGCGCGCAAGATCGTGGACGGCCCCTTCGCCGTCGTGAACGCGGACGATTACTATGGCCCGGAGGGCTTCCGCGAGATATATCAGTACCTTGAGAGCCATCCGGACAGCGAGGGCTGCTATGAATTCGCCATGGTCGGCTATCTGCTGGGCAACACCGTCACCGAGTACGGCCATGTCGCCCGCGGCATCTGCGAGGAGGACGCGGACAACTACCTTGTTAAGGTCACGGAACGCACCCACATCGAGAAGATGGGCGACGACGCCCGCTTTACCGAGGACGGCGGCGAGACCTGGACCGAGGTCCCGGGCAGCACGATAGTCTCCATGAACCTCTGGGGCTTCACTGAGAGCTTCCTGAAGGAGGCGGAGGCGCGCTTCCCGTTGTTCCTGGATACCACGATAAAGACCAATCCCCTGAAGGGCGAGTATTTCCTGCCCAGCGTCGTGACCCAGCTGCTCGAAGAGGGCAAGGCCCGCGTGAAGGTCCTGCGCAGCGCGGACAAGTGGTACGGCGTCACGTATAAAGAGGACAAGCCCTGCGTCGTCGCGGCCATCGCAGAAAAGACCGCGAGCGGGCTGTATCCCGATAAGCTGTGGGAGGTCTGAACATGTCTGAGGCTGAGAAGCTGCTCAATGAGGCCCTTGCCGCATACGATTTCGGCGGCCAGCTCGTCGGCGCCGTGCGCTACGGCTCCGGTCATATAAACGACACCTTTGTGGTCCACACCCAGCCGGGGGAGGACCCCTGCCGCCGCTTTATCCTCCAGCGGATAAGCTCTGCGGCCTTCAAGCACCCGGACGAGGTCATGGCGAATATCGTCGGCGTCACCTCTTTCCTGGGCGAGAAGATAAAGGAAGCGGGCGGGAACCCGGCGCGCGAGACCATGAGCGTCTGGGCTACCAAGTCGGGCGAAAACTTCTATACCGACTCCGAGGGCGGCGCCTGGCGCGTGTATCCCTTCGTAGAGGACACCATTTGCCTCCAGAAGGCAGAGACGCCGGAGCTGTTTGCGGCTTCCGCGCGCGCCTTCGGCAAGTTCCAGCGCATGTTGAAGGACTACCCGGCGGACACGCTGTACGAGACAATCCCCAAGTTCCACGACACCGAGGACCGCCTTGCCAAGCTCAAGGCCGCCGTCGCGGCGGACGTCATGGGCCGGGTGAAGGAGGTAGGGCCGGAGCTGAAGTTCGTGCAGGAGCGCGAGGCCGACTGCTCCGTGGCGCTCTCCGCGCTTCGCGACGGGCGCCTGCCCCTGCGCGTCACGCATAACGACACCAAGCTCAACAACATCCTCATCGACCGCGAGAGCGGCGAGGGCATTTGCGTCATAGACCTCGACACCGTCATGCCGGGCCTTGCTATAAACGACTTTGGCGATTCCATCCGCTTCGGCGCGAATCACAGCGCAGAGGACGAGCGCGACCTCACGAAGGTGAATTTCGACCTTGAGCTGTTCGACGTCTATGCCGCGGGCTTCCTCGAAGGCGCGGGCGGCGCGCTGACTGAGACCGAGCTCGACTATCTGCCCTGGGGCGCAAAGCTGATGACGCTTGAGTGCGGCATCCGCTTCCTGACGGACTACCTTGAGGGCGACCACTACTTCCGTATCCACCGCGAGGGCCAGAATCTGGATCGCTGCCGCACGCAGTTCAAGCTCGTCTCCGATATGGAGGCGGCCTGGGACGACATGAAGGCCGTGGTGGACAAATATCGCTGATATCCCACTCCCTCCAAAGGGCCCTTGGGCGCAAGCCCGGGGCCCACTTTTTTGCCCGGCCGCGCGTTGAGCGAATGTTGAATATTGGCGCATAAATTTAAAAGCAGTCGGCAGCCCGCCGCGGGCATTGACCTCGGCGGGCTTGTGTGATATATTTACTTTCGGAAGTGGTTTTTTTGAAAAAGGACTGGCGAAGAGAGTATTTTTCCATCCCCAATTTGATGAGCTATTTTCGTCTGCTTCTCATCCCGCTGTATCTTTATTTCTATTTTGCAGCGGACGACGAGGGCGGATACGGCTGTGCCGCCGCAGTGATAGCTGTCTCCGGCCTGACGGATATGCTGGATGGGAAAATTGCCCGGCGCTTCAATATGATAACGGATTGGGGCAAGTTCATCGACCCCGTGGCGGACAAGCTGACCTTCGCCGCCATAGCGCTGAGCATGTCCTTCAGCTACCCGCTCATGGGCGTGATGTTCGGCGTCTACGTCGTGAAGGAGCTTTATATGTTCTGCATGGGCGCCTATATGCTCAAACGAGGCTTCATGATGGACGGCGCCCAGTGGTACGGCAAAGTCTGCACCGCTGTGACCTACGGGGCAATATTCCTGATACTCATAATCCCGAACATGTCCGCGCAAGTCCGGGACGGGCTCATCGGCCTGTGCCTTTTTATGACCATTGCCGCCTTTGCGGGATATGCGCTTTTCTATGCCAGGGCGATCAAGCGCCTGACAAAGTGAATAGGCAAAAAGAGGCCCCGTTTCTCCGCGTGCAGCAGAGAAACGGGGCCTTTTGGTGTCCAAAGGGTCTATCTTCTTCCGCCGCCGCCACCGCCGGAGAAACCGCCTCCGCCGAAGCCGCCGCCGCGGAAACCGCCGCCGGAGAAGCCTCCGCCGCCGAAACCGCCTCCGCGGAAGCCGCCACCGCCGCGCGGGGGAGGCGGGCCGCCGGGACCGCGCGGTCCTCTGGGCCCTCTGGGGCCGGGGCCGCCGCAGAAGAAAAAGCTGGGGTAATAGGCCCTACCATAGTACCGCCTGCGGCCCAAGGAGCCGGCGAAGGAGAGCACCAGCAGCAGGATTATGAGTATGAACGCGATAACGGTTCCGAGGCTCGGCCCGTCGTCATAGTAGGGGTCGTAGTAAGAGTCCTCATAGTAGTCTCCGCCCTGCGTGGAACCCGTGCCTCCGTAGAGCGCGGAGGTGTTGTAGAGCGCGGCGAAGATGTCCACAAGGTGCGGGAACAGCGTAGCAACGGCCTTGTCATACTCTCCCGCGTCAGAATAGGGCCAGAAATAGCTGTCCATGAGAGAGTTGATGCTGTCAGTCGAGACCTGGTTGGAAATTCCGGCTCCGACGGCGAGCCAGCCGCGGTCCTCCTTGACAACGTGCAGCAGGAGCATGCCGTTGTTTGCGCTGGAGCTGCCTATGCCCCAGGAGTTGAACAGCAGGTTCGCATACTGCTCCGAGTCGTAGCCCGAAGGCAGGTAGTCTATGGTGACGACGACTATCTGCGCCCCGTCGCAGTATTTTTCAAGCGGGCCGCTTGCGTTTAGAATGAGGTCCTTCGTGCTCTGGCTGAGTGTACCGGCCCCGTCGTAGACGTAGAAGTCGGCGCTGGGCTCCGGCACATCCGCCGCCAGCGCGCTAAGCGCCAGAGCGGGCAGCAGGAGCAGGGCCAGAATGAGTGCAAAGATACGTTTCATCCGAAATGTCTCCCGTGTTTATTCAAAGCTCACCGGCGGCTCAACGCCGGCAAAGTCCGCAAGCCTGGAAGCGGGGAACTTGTTGTAGACGCTGCGCATGAATTCAAGCACGCTGCTGTTGTAGCTGCTCTGCTCTATCATCTTGGAGGCGCCCTCGTAGTTCGTCACATAGCTTGAAAGGGCAGAGGCCTGGCTCTCGTCCAGTTCAGCCGCCTCCGCGGCTGCTTTCGCAGAGGCGAAGGCCTTGTCGAGCTCGGCGTTCGCGTCGTACATCGCGGCGATGTCACGGCTCTCGTAGGCCGTAAGCAGCGCGCTGCGTGAGACGGAAAGCTCCTCCGCAGCCGCGGCGTCCTCGCTTTCCAGTATGGTCCATAGCCCGTTCGAGGCGTCGAGCTTTTCGGAGAGCCGCGAATAGATGCTGCGCTCGCCGGGCGTGGAGGTGAAGAAGCCGTCCTCGATCTCCTGGACCTTTTCGCCGAGCATCATCTGGATGTTCATGACCATCGCAAAGCCGCAGGCTAGGATGGCTATAAGCAGCGCGGTTATCGGGTGTTTAAGCGACCTCTTGTACATTTCAGCCTCTCAGTTCCAGCAGCTTCTGCTTCAGCTCACCCTCGATGCGGCCGAGCTCGACCTCTGCCTCGGCGCGTTTTTTGGCGCCCTCGGCCTGTATCTGGCGGACCTCTTCAAGGGTGCTGATGAGCTCCTGATTGGTCTTTTGCAGCGTCTCAATGTCCACAATGCCGCGCTCGGACTCCCTGGCGATGTCAACGCTGCCCTGGTGGAGCTTCTCGGCGTTGGCCTGGAGCAGGCGGTTCGTCATGTCGTTGACCTCGCGCTGGGCCTCCATGGCCTGCTGAGAGTGGTGGAGGGTGAGGGCAAGGGTCATCTGGCTCTTCCAAAGGGGGATGGTGTTCACGATGGAGGAGCGTATCTTTTCCGCCATGACGGAGTCGTTGTTCTGGATCATGCGGATCTGCGGGGACATCTGGACGGAGACCATGCGCGTGAGTTCAAGGTCGTGCAGCTTTTTCTCAAAGCGGCCGAGCATGTTGGCATAGTCGTTGGCGGCCTGGGCGTCCTCAGTTTTCCCGGACTCCTGTGCGACCTTCTGCAGGCGCGGCAGCTCCGTCTCGCGCAGCTCCTTGCAGCGCAGCTTGCCCGCGATGATGTACATGGTCAGCTCCTTGTGGTACTGCTGATTCATGTCATACATCTTGTCCATCATCGCGATGTCTTTCATGAGCGTCAGCTCATGCTTCTGGAGCTGGTCGGCTATCTTGTCCACGTTGACCTCGGCCTTGTCATACTGGGCTTTCAGCGCGGCGATGCTCTGACGCTGCTTTTTGAAGAAGCCGAGGAAGCCCTTTTTCTCCTCCTCGTCAAAGTTCATGCCCTGAAGCTCGACAACGAGGTCAGAGAGCTCCTCGCCCACCTCACCGAGGTCCTTGGTGCGCACCTTGCTGAGCGCGGCGTCGGAGAAGTCCGCAATGTTCTTTTGCGCGGCGGAACCGTAGTTGAGCACCTGCTCGGAGTTTGTTACGTCTATCTGCTTTGCAAACTCCTTGACTGCGGCCTGCTCGGCAGGGGAGAGACGTTCGAGTTCGAGTTTCTCAACGGGGACGTCTTTTTTCTCCTCAAGCACGGGGGCCTTGGGCTCATCAACACCCAGCTCGGCGGCGACGGCTGAGGCGGAGGCCGCGTTGGGGTCGAGCGTGAGGGAGGGGATAAATTCTTTGCTCTCGTCCATCGTAATTGTCCTTTCTTATTCCGTATTGCCGGAGCGCGCCGCCTTTATTATGGTGTCCGCGCTCTCGTCGGATAGACCCTCGCGGGCCAGCATCTGGTTCATGACGCTGATGTCCGTCTCGATATCCAGCGCCTGGTTGGCAAAGAGAGAGTCGAGCTGCTTTTTGAAGGCTTCTATGGCAGTGTCGAGCATGTCCTCGATGCTCTGCATAGACTTCGAGAGATTCGTGCCCTCGATGCCCTGGTCGCTCATGCGGTCATAGGCGTTGAGCAGCTTGATGGTGGTGGGCAGGTAATAATCGAGAAATTTGCGTATCTGCGGGACATCGGAGGGGTCGTCCACAGCGTCCTGGACTATTTTGTCCGAAATGCGCATGAGTTCATTGATGCGCCTGCGCACATCGCTGCTCTTGATGGAGGAATAGAGCCGGCCCATCTCCTTCATGGCCCGCTTGCCGTCGTCAATGATGGCCTGGACCTCGGGGCTGAGCTTGGGCTCCTCCTTTTTGACAGGTTCCGGCTCGGGCTCGGGTTTTGCGGGGCGTCTGGCGAGTATCATACCTGCGGTGTAGTAGGCGAGAACCGCAGCCGCGGCTGAAACCGCGGCACTCCCGACGAGCCCCGCGAGGGTATACATGGGTATGAAGAAGGCGCAGACTATCCATGCTGCTGCAAAGGCATATATAGGGATAAAAGCGCCCGGTTTTTTCTTTTTCAAATTAGCTCCCCCAATACGCTGAACTGCGATACAATATTTTATAACCAATACCCCCGCGCGTCAAGGGAAACCACGCCTAACCGGGTAAGCACTCCAAAAGCGCGCGGCAGCCGAGGACGATGTCGTCCCAGCAGGCGTCGAAGTCGCGCGTGTACCAGGGGTCTGCAACATCGCGCCTGAGCGGGGTGAGGTCCAGCAGACGCAGCAGCTTGTGTTCGGGATCGCCTCCAAAAAGGCGTTCCATGCTGCGGATGTTGGCGCTGTCCATACCTATAATGAGGTCCCAACGCTCGTAATCAGCGCGGGTAAGCTGCCTGGCCCTCTTCCCGGCGGGATCGAGTCCGTGACTGAGTAGCAGCCTCCTTACTGGCGGATAAACGGGATTGCCTATCTCCTCAGCACTGGTAGCCGCCGAAGCCACCTCCACCTCCAGCCCCTCCCGAGCCGCCATATCCCGAAAAACAAACTCCGCCATAGGACTGCGGCAAATATTGCCGTGGCAGATGAACAAAACGCTAGTCATTATATCAAAGCCTCCAAATATCATTTGCGTTAGCGGGGCAGCTTTCCGCTGGCGCTGGTCCAGGCTGAGGCGGCTTGGGCGAAAGAGCGGTAGCCGTGCGACCTTATAAACTGTGCGGACGCCTGGTATCTCGAATATTTATACCCCTTGCTGTAGAAACCCTGGACCGTAGGGCAGGAGTCGAAGGAGGAACAGTCGGAGCAGGTTATTTGGCCGCTCGAAAGGCAGCACTTTTTTATAGCACACCTGGCCTTCGACAGCTCGCGTGAGCCGTCGGCGTAACCGGTCGAGCAGCCCTTGCACTACACCATATATTTCCTGCATGTGCGGCAGTAGGCGCCGCAGCAGCCCAACTCAGCGGTATCCGGAGCGCCCGGGCCGACGGCTGCGGACAGGCACGGCCTTACAGCCCTCAGCGTGTGCGTCGCGCCCCAGCTTTTGAGAACCCGGACCTCGGAAAATCCAGCCTTTTCAAGACATTCCGCCTCGTGTTCCGGTGTCAGCGGAGTGTCGAAGTGGTATAGCACATCGTCCATGATGTTCTGGGCCTTTTTCAGCCGGAGCAGCTCGGCACGGTGAGCGGTTTCCTCCTCGTTGGAAAGGGAAAAATAGTCAGTAAGTACGAATACCCCTCCAGGCTTTAGAGCTTCGCGCAGCTTCCGGTAAAGCGGGAGCTTTTCTTCTGCGGTGAAGTGATGGAGAGACTCTACGGAGACCGCCGCGTCGTAGACGGCGGAGCCGAAGGGAAGGTCAAAATATGAGCCCAGGACGGTCCGCACATCCCTGCCGGGAAACTTCTCGGCAAGCCTGTTGAGCATGCCCGGCGCAAGGTCGATACCGGTGACGGAGGCCGTGGGATTGATCGCAAGATACTCCTCCAGCTCCAGCCCCGTGCCGCAGCCAAGGTCAAGAACAGCGCAGCCGGCACCAGAGGGCAGCTGCTCGGCGGTGAAGCGCAGAAACTCCCGCGCAGAGGCTATACAGCCCAGCTGGTGCGCGTCATATTCATCAAGGCGGCTGTCAAAGAACTTGTCCATTCGTTCAAGCATACGTTACCTCCGATTCCACCCCGCAAGGGGCGCGAGGCTATTGTAGCACAAAGTGCCCGGGCTTACAGCAATGAATTTTGCGGCGGGGCTTTTCAAGAGGGGAGGGCTGTGCTAAAATACGGTTTAAATAAAGTATGAAAAAGGAGTAATCATGCCTGATTTTCACGTGGTCAGCAGCTATGTGCCATCCGGCGACCAGCCCGAGGCGATAGACGCCCTGGCCGATGGGCTGGAGCGCGGTATACCCGAGCAGACTCTGCTGGGCGTCACCGGCTCCGGCAAGACCTATACCATGGCCAAGGTCATAGAGCGCGTCCAGCGCCCGACGCTGGTGCTGGCGCATAACAAGACGCTCGCAGCCCAGCTCTGTTCGGAGTTCCGCGAGTTTTTCCCGGATAACGCCGTGGAATACTTCGTCTCCTACTACGACTACTACCAGCCCGAGGCCTATATACCCACAACGGACACCTACATTGAGAAGGACAGCTCCATAAACGACGAGATAGAGCGCCTGCGCCACTCGGCGACGTCCAGCCTGTCGGAGCGGCGGGACGTTATCGTCGTGTCCTCCGTCTCCTGCATCTACGGCCTCGGCGACCCGATAGACTATGCCAGCATGGTCATTTCCCTGCGCCCCGGCCAGCAGAAGGACAGGGACGAGCTGCTGAAAAAGCTCATCGAGATACGTTATGAGCGCAACGATATCGCCTTCGACCGCAATATGTTCCGCGTCCGGGGCGACACCGTGGAGGTCTTCCCGGTCTATTCCTACGACAAAGCCATACGCATAGAGTTCTTCGGGGACGAGATAGACCGCATTTCCGAGATAAACCCTGTCACCGGCACGCCCACGCGCATACTGAACCACGTCTCCATCTACCCCGCGAGCCACTATGTCACCACCAAGGAGAAGATGGCCGCCGCGGTAAAGGAGATGCGCCGCGAGTGCGACGAGCGCGTGGCGTTTTTCAAGAGCCAGGACAAGTTCCTGGAGGCCCAGCGCATAGAGCAGCGCACGAGCTTCGACATCGAGATGATACAGGAGCTGGGCTACTGCTCCGGCATCGAGAACTACAGCCGCATAATCTCGGGCCGGGAGCCGGGCAGCGCGCCCATGACGCTGCTGGACTATTTCCCGAAGGACTTCGTCCTCTTTGTGGACGAGTCGCACGTCACGCTTCCGCAGGTGCGCGCCATGTACCGGGGCGACAGGGCGCGTAAGGAGACCCTGGTGAACTACGGCTTCCGCCTGCCCTCGGCCTTCGATAACCGTCCGCTGAAGTTTGAGGAGTTCCAGCAGCGCATAGGCCAGGCGGTGTACGTCTCGGCCACGCCCGGCGAGTACGAGCGGGAGCGCTCCGGCCAAATCGCGGAGCAGATAATAAGACCCACCGGCCTGCTTGACCCGGAGATATCCGTCCGCCCCGTCGAGGGCCAGATAGACGACCTCATGGACGAGATAAAGGCCCGCATAGCCAAGGGCCAGCGCACGCTGGTGACGACGCTGACGAAGAAAATGGCCGAGGACCTCTCCGCCTATCTCACCGCGGCGGGCATCAAGTGCCGCTATATGCACCACGATATCGGTGCGATAGAGCGCATGGAGATAATCCGCGACCTGCGCCTGGGCGAGTTCGACGTCCTCGTGGGCATAAACCTCCTGCGCGAGGGCCTGGACCTGCCCGAAGTCAGCCTTGTCGCCATTCTGGACGCGGATAAGGAGGGCTTCCTGCGCAGCGAGACGAGCCTCATCCAGACCATAGGCCGCGCGGCACGCAACGCCGAGGGCCTGGTCATCATGTACGCCGACAGCGAAACGCCCTCCATGCGCGCGGCCATCACGGAGACGGAGCGCCGCCGCAGTAAGCAGGACGCCTATAACAAGGCACACGGCATCGTCCCGCAGACGATAATCAAGAGCGTGCGGGATATCATAGAGATATCCTCCGAGGCCGACAAGGGTACACGCCGCCGCGACGGGCTGAAGATGACGGAGGCCGAGCGGCGTGAGGAGATACAGAAGCTGGAGAAGAAGATGCGCGAGGCGGCGAAGATGCTCGAATTTGAGTACGCGGCCATCCTGCGCGACCAGCTCATAAAGCTGAGGGGTGAAAAGTAATGAAGCGCGTCCTGACCCTCTGCCTGTGCGCGGCGCTGCTGCTGAGCCTCGCCGCCTGCGGCTCTGCCCCGGAGGTGACGCTCCCCGCGCCCGAGGGAGAGGCGGAGGCGGCGCCCACGACGGAACCCACGCCGACCCCGACCCCGGAGCCCACGCCGGAGCCGACGCCAAGCGTCGTTAAGCTCACGCTCGCGGGCGACCTAGTCATGCACACCCCGCTCCACGACGAGGCGCTGCAGCCCGACGGCAGCTACGACTACGCGCCCATCTTCGAGGACGTGGCGCACTACGTCGAGGAGGCGGACTACGCCCTGTGCTGCTTTGAGGGCGCCTTCACCGGCGACGGCAAGTGGACGGGCTATCCGCTCTTCCACGTGCCGGACGATCTGGCCTATTCGCTGAAGGAGGTCGGCTTCGACCTCATAAACATGGCCAGCAACCACGCCATGGACGCCTGGCACGAGGGCATAATAAGGACGCTGGACGTCCTGGACGACGCGGGCCTCGACCACGTAGGGGCCTACCGCACGCAGGAGGAGCGCGACGAGGATAACGGCATCGTCGTCAAGGAGATAAATGGCGTCAGCATCGCCTTTTTGAACTTCACCTACGGCACGAACGGCATACCCGTGGACGACACGCCCTACGGCCTGAACGTCTACACGACAGACTACATGACCTACTGCTCCAAGGTGGATTACGACATGCTGGACGCCGACATGGCCTCGGCCAGGGCGCTGGAAACGGATATCATCGCCGTCAGCGTCCATTGGGGCGGGGAGTACGTCACAGGCGCGACGCAGTACCAGCGCGACCTGGCGGACTATTTCTTCGCCCAGGGCGCGGACCTTGTCATCGGCGGCCACCCGCACGTCCCGGAGCCGATGGAGCTGCGCACCGTGACGGACGAGGACGGCAATGAGCGCACGGGCTTCCTCTGCTACTGCCTGGGGAACCTGCTGTCCTGCCAGACCCGCCAGTACACGGACCTCACCTGCATGGTGCAGCTGGAGCTGACGAAGGACCCCGCGACGGGGGAGACTGAGATAAGCTCCTGCGAATACATACCCATGATAATGCTGAACATAGGCGACTTCGGCATCTCCCGCCAGACGGCGGGCTGGGGCCGGAGGCTGTGGGATATCCGCGCCGCCATAGCGGACTACGAGTCCGGCGACGACCGCGGCGGGATAATAACGCCGTATATGTACAGCACTCTACAGACCGCTTTGGAGGATTGCGAGAGCATATTTGGTTATTTGGAGATGCCCTGATGAAAAAACTCATGATACTGGACGGCAACAGCGTCGTAAATCGCGCCTTTTACGGCGTCCGGCCCCTGAACGCGCCGGACGGCACGCCGACGAACGCGGTGTACGGCTTCCTGGCCATTTTGCAGAAGCTCTTCGAGGGCGAGGCGCCGGATTCGCTCTGCGTGGCTTTCGACCTGCCCGCGCCGACCTTCCGGCACGAGATGTACGAGGGCTACAAGGCCCAGCGCAAGCCCATGCCTGAGGAGCTGGCCGTGCAGATGCCGCTTTTGAAGGAAACGCTGGACGCCATGCATATCCGCCGCTTAGAGGCCGCGGGCTGGGAGGCGGACGACGTGCTGGGCGCCGTGTCCGCCATCTGCGAAAAGTCCGGCTGGGCCTGCGAGATAGTCACCGGCGACAAGGACAGCTTTCAGCTCATAACGGAGACGACGAGCGTCCTGCACGTCAAGAGCCGCATGGGCCAGACCGAGACGATACTCTACGACCGCGCGCGTTTCGAGGAGGAATACGGCTTCGCCCCGCCGCTCATGGTAGACCTCAAGGCCCTGATGGGCGACGCCTCGGACAACATCCCGGGCGTGCCGGGCATAGGCGAAAAGACCGCCCTGGACCTCGTGCGCCGCTATGGCCGCGTGGCGGATATTTACGCCGGCCTGGACAGCCTGGATATCAAGGACAGCGTCCGCAAAAAGCTCGCCGCCGGCCGCGAGAGCGCGGAAATGTCCTATACCCTTGCCACCATCAGCCGTGAAGCGCCCGTGGAGCTGAAGCCCGAGGACGCGGCCTGGAGCCGGGACTTCGGCCCGGAGCTTTACGCCGTGTTGGACCGGCTGGGCTTCCGCCGCTTTATCGAAAAATGGGGCCTCGCCCCCGCGCCCGAGGCGGTGCAGGAGGCTGAGAGCCGCGCGATGCCGGAGCTGAGCGCCCTTACGGCGCAGGAGGCCGAGGCGCGTATCCGCGCGGCGGAAACGCTGGGCCTCGCCCTGCCCGGGGACGACCTCGACAGCCTCAGCCTCTGCGACGGCGAGGCGATCTTCACCCTCAACTGGGGCGAGCTGGGCGAGGACTATAACCGCCTTCTTCGGCTTGTGTTCTCGCCGGAGGTCAAAAAATCCGCCCACGGTGTCAAGGACCTCATGGGCCTGGCCCTGGCCGAGGGCCTGGGCACAGAGGGCTTCGTCTTTGACACGGAGCTGGCCGCATACGTCCTCGACCCGACGGAGAGCGGCTACGACCTAGGCAAGCTGACCAAACGTTACCTGGGCGCGGAGCTGCCGGAGGCCCGGGCTGCGCTGGAGCTCATGGCCCCCATGCGCGCGAAGCTGGCGGAAAACGGGGCGGAGAAGCTCTATTTCGATATCGAGCTGCCGCTCTGCCAGGTGCTGGCCGAGATGGAGCGCGCGGGTTTCCTGGTGGACAGGAAGGCCCTGGCCGACTTCGGCGAGAGCCTCACGGCGGGTATAGACGCCCTGCAGCGCGGCATCTGGGAGCTGGCCGGGCACGAGTTCAATATAAACTCGCCCAAGCAGCTGGGCGAGGTGCTGTTCGATGAGCTGATGCTCCCCGCGGGCAAGAAGACCAAGACCGGCTGGAGCACCAACGCCGACATCCTGGAAAAGCTCATAGGCAAGCACCCCATCATAGGCGATATCCTGGAATATCGCATGCTGACGAAGCTGAAGAGCACCTACGCGGACGGCCTGCTCAAGGTCATCTCCACCGACGGGCGCATACACACGAACTTCCGCATGACGGTGACGGCCACGGGCCGCCTTTCGAGCACGGAGCCGAACCTGCAAAATATCCCCGTCCGGCGCGAGTTGGGCGCGCAGATAAGGCGCATGTTCGTCGCCGCGCCCGGCTGCGTCCTGGTGGACGCGGATTACAGCCAGATAGAGCTCCGCCTGCTGGCGCATATATCCGGCGATGAGACGATGCAGAACGCCTTCAAGAGCGGGGAGGATATCCACGCCGTCACGGCCTCGCAGGTCTTCGGCCTGCCGCTGGCGGAGGTCACTCCGGCCCAGCGCAGCAGCGCGAAGGCCGTGAACTTCGGCATAGTCTACGGCATCTCGGCCTTCTCGCTGGCGCAGGATATCAAGGTAAGCCCCGCCGAGGCCCGGGCGTATATAGACGCCTATATGCAGAAATACCACGGCGTGCGCGAGTATATGGACAGGGTCATAGCCGAGGCAAAGGAGCGCGGCTATGTCGAGACGCTGTTCGGCCGCCGCCGCCCGGTGCCGGAGCTGAAGGCCTCGAACTTCAACACCCGCAGTTTCGGGGAGCGCGTGGCGCGCAATATGCCCATCCAGGGCACGGCCGCGGATATAATCAAGCTCGCCATGGTGAACGTCCGCCGCAGGCTCCGCGCCGAGGGCATGGAGGCGCGGCTGATATTGCAGGTCCACGACGAGCTCATTGCCGAGTGCCCGGAGCGTGAGGCGGAGCGCGTCGCCGCGCTGCTGGAGGAGGAGATGGAGCGCGCCGTGACGCTCTCCGTCCCCCTGACCGCAGAAGCGCACAGCGGACATTCATGGGCGGAGGCGCATTGACATGGTGACATTTGAAGAAGCCGCCGCGATGCTGGACGAGGCCGTGGACGCGCTGCCGCAGGAGATATTCAACAAGCTCAACGGCGGCGTGAACCTCCTGCCCGCCCGCCGCACGGACGAGAACG
Organism: uncultured Eubacteriales bacterium; assembly: GCA_900544295.1. GTDB lineage: Bacteria > Bacillota > Clostridia > Oscillospirales > Oscillospiraceae > Scatomorpha > Scatomorpha intestinigallinarum. The sequence goes on from UQUO01000003.1 coordinate 62,485, forward strand.
GCCTGCTGGTCATGGGCATGTACTTCGTGGACCAGATGGGCCGACACGTGGAGATATATTACGGCTCCTTCCGGGAGCGCTACGCCGCCGCCGCTCCCGAGCGCTGGCGCCGGGAGCTGACGCGCACGCTCAAACACGAGCTGACGCACCACATCGAAAACCTGGCCTATGACCGCAGCCTGGAGCGCTGGGACGCGGAGCACGTGGCGCAGCTGCTCCAGGGCCTGGAGGACGAGCCGCTGGAGGCGGAGAGCATCCTCTTTGTGGACGCGGACGGCGCCGGCCTTGCGGCGATAGCCTGCGCGATGTTCGAGCAGGCGGCGCGGGATGAGGGCTGTCCGGAGCTGAGGGCGGGTTTCGCCTCGGCGGGTGAGCCTGTGCCCGCCCCGGAGCCGAAGGCCGTGAAGGCCGCGGCGAAATACGGTCTCGATATCTCAAAGCGCACCACCCGCGCGGCAGACAGGGCCGCGCTGGAGAGCTATGACGTCGCGCTCTGCATGACCGAGGCCCAGGGCGACGCACTGGCCGCCCGCTGGCCGGAGTTTGACGAGCGTATCATCTGTCTTGGTGAGACGGATATCACGCCGCCGCGTTTTTCCACGCAGGGCGGCTGGGACCGCCTCGCGGACAGGCTGGCGGAGGAAGTGCGCTATCTCCTGGACGAGCTGCTGGGGGAGGACGAAGATGACGATACGTGACGCCCGGCCCTCAGACGCGGCAAAGATAGCCGCGCTTGAGCGCGAGTGCTTTTCCCTGCCCTGGCCGGAGGAGATAATCACCTCCCAGCTCAGCGGACCGGGCAAAATAATGCTCGCTGCCGAGGAGGAGGGAGCCTTCGCTGGCTATATGGGCCTGCAATACGTCCTGGACGAGGGCTATATATCCAACGTCTGCACAGCTCCGGAGCACCGCCGCCGCGGCGTGGCCTCCGCGCTGATAGACGAGATGATAAGCCGTGCCGCGGCGCTGGAGCTGGCCTTCCTGAGCCTTGAGGTCCGCGCCTCGAACTCGCCCGCTATAGCCCTCTACCGCGGCAAGGGCTTCGTGGACGTCGGCGTCAGGCCGGGGTACTATGAAAAGCCCGCAGAGGACGCCATAATAATGAATCTCTACATAAGGAAGGAACCGCAATGCTGATTTTAGCCGTTGAATCCTCCTGCGACGAGACCGCAGTCGCCCTCGTCCGGGATGGGAGGGAGCTTGTAACAGACCAGGTGTTTTCCCAGGCCGACCTGCACGCCGTCTACGGCGGCGTTGTGCCGGAGATAGCCTCGCGCAGCCATGTGGAGGTCATCTCGCTACTTGCGGAGCGCGCGCTCCAGGTCGCGGGCCTGGAGCGGAAAGATATAGACGCCGTCGCCGTCACCTACGCGCCGGGCCTCATCGGTGCGCTGCTGGTGGGCGTGAACTTCGCCAAAGCTGCGGCCATGGCCCTGGGCGTGCCGCTCATACCCGTGCACCATATCCGCGGCCATATCGCCGCCAACTATCTCGCCTTCCCGGAGCTGGAGCCGCCCTTCCTGTGCCTGGCCATATCCGGCGGAAACACGCTCATCGCCGACGTGCGGGACTATACCGATATCCGAATCCTGGGCTCGACGCGGGACGATGCGGCGGGGGAGTGCTTTGACAAGACCGCGCGCGTCCTCGGCCTGCCCTATCCCGGAGGCAAGCCCCTGGACGAACTCTCGCAGCAGGGCGACGACACGCGCTATGCCATGCCGCAGTCGCACATAGAGGGCAGCCCCTATGACATGAGCTTCTCCGGCCTCAAGACGGCGGTGATAAACCTGGTCCACGGCGCACAGCAGCGCGGGGAGGAGATAGACCGCCCGGGCCTCGCCGCCTCGTTCTGCAAGGCCGTGAGCGAGAGCCTCGTGCCGCGCACGATGGCCGCCGCGCGTGAGCTGGGCTATAAAAAGATCGTCGTCGCCGGCGGCGTGGCCGCCAATTCCCGCATAAGGCGCGACTTTGCCGCCGCGGCGGAGCGCGAGGGTGCGACTCTGTATATACCTCCGCTGAAGCTCTGCGGCGACAACGCGGCCATGATAGGCGCCCAGGCGTATTACGAATATCTGGCGGGCAGCACCGCCGGCAGCGACCTGAACGCCTACGCCACAAAGGAGCTGTAAGATATGAGCACGCACGATGGACACAGGCAGAGAATGAAGAACGCCTTTGCCGAGCACGGGCTTGAGAGCTTTGACGACGTACACGCCCTTGAATTCCTGCTGTTCTACGTCCGTGCGCGCTGCAACACCAATGAGATCGCCCACGAGCTGCTGGACCGTTTCGGCTCGCTGGACGCCGTTTTCGAGGCCTCGGTGGAGGAACTCTCGAATGTCGATGGCGTGGGCCGGGAGACGGCCATCTTCCTGCGCCTTATACCGGAGGTCAGCCGGCGCTATATGATGAGCCGGCGCAAGATGACAACGATAAACGACACGCGGGACGCCTGCGAGTATTTCCGGCCGCTGTTCATGTTTGCCCGCACGGAGCGCATCTTTGTCCTGCTGCTGGACAATATGCTCCGCGTCCTGAGCTGCCGGGAGCTGGGCAGGGGCAGCCTGGATTTTGTGAACATGAACGTGCGCAGCGTGGTGGAAATGGTGGTGAACTACCGCGCGAGCCGTGTGATCCTGGCGCATAATCACCCCGGCGGAGGTATAACTCCGTCGCCGGACGACTATGTGTCCACGGAGATGCTGGAGAAGGCCCTGGGCGGTTTCGGCGTCCAGCTGCTTGACCACATAATCGTCAGCGGCGTCCAAGCGGGCTCCATCTTCAAGGCAAACCGGGACTACCGGCAGATAGTATGAACGGATTCCTTCATATTGCGCCTTCCGAGCGGAATGAGGCGGCCTTCGCGGTTGTTATGTAAAGGATTTTTAAAATCCCGCGGGGCCGCCGCTTTCGATCCAGGGATTGGCAATAAATGCAAATAATCGCTGAAACCCGCGCCGCACAAGGGAAAAACGCTGTTGATAAGCATGTTGAAAGTGTTTATAACTCTGAGAATAACTTTTCTGCCTTTCATTTATGTAAACGCCGCGTGCGGTTATGCCCCTTGGCTGTCGATGCCGTTAAAGCCCGAAATTGCTAGGCTTTTGAGGCTTTTCTGCGCCTGTGACCTGGTGCGCAGGGGCGAATTTTGAGCTTTGCCGTCGAAGAGCGTCGCAACTTGTCGCAAAACCGTCACAATTTTTCATTCATCTATACTCTCTGTAATCATAGGAATATCAACAATAGCGCTTGACTTTGCCCCGTGCCTGTGCTAAAATCCTTAAGCGCGTAAGCGTGCTGGCATAGCTCAGTCGGTAGAGCAGCTGATTCGTAATCAGCAGGTCGTGTGTTCGAGTCACATTGCCAGCTCCAAACTCCGTCAGGCAACTGGTGGAGTTTTGTTTTTGGGGGTGCACTCATGCTGGAGGAGAGCATAAGGGCATATATGGCCGCCAGGGGCAGCGTTTTTGAGGCCCGGGTGTTCGACTGCGTGGACTCGACAAACACCGTCCTGGCCGCGCTGGCGCGCTCCGGCGCGCCGGAATTTACCGCCGTCATTGCAGGCGCGCAGACTGCGGGACGCGGCAGGGGGGAGCACCGCTTTTTTTCCCCGGCGGGCTGCGGCGTGTATTTCTCCCTGCTGCTGAGGCCGCGTTTCCCGGCCGTGACGGCGGCCAAGCTCATAACGCCCGCCTGCGCCGTCGCCGCCGCCCGCGCCATAGAGCGCGCCTCGGGAGAAGCGGCGGGCATCAAGTGGGTGAACGACGTCTTCCTGCGCGGCCGCAAGGTCTGCGGCATCCTCACCGAGGCCGCGCCCGACGCCGCAGGCGGCCTAGCCTGGGTCATACCCGGCATCGGCATCAACGTGACGCCCCCGCCCGGCGGCTACCCACCCGAGATAGCCTCCACAGCGGGCGCGGTGTTCTCGGACGCCGCCCCGGAGGACGCCGCCGCAAAACTCGCCGTGGACACGCTCGACGCGCTCATAGGCCTATACAAGGCCATGCCTGAGCAGCGTTTCCACGCCGAATACCTCAGCCGCCTGACCCTTCTGGGCAGGGAAGTATCCCTTCCGGATGGCGTGCACGGCACGGTCACGGGTATAGACACCGACTTCCGCCTCCTGGTCAGCAGCGGCGGAAAGCAGCTGGCCCTGGACTCGGGCGAGATAACTTGAAGGAGGAACAGCACATGAACGAGAACAGGCAGGCGATAGTAAACAAAACCGTGAAGACCGGGATATCCTTCGGCAGCGCCCTGGCTATGGTGATAAGCTACACCACCTGGCACTCCGTTGGATGGGCCATCCTGCACGGACTTCTGAGCTGGGTATACGTTATATATTTTGTTATAAGGTATTAAAAAAGCCACCGCCCAGGCGGTGGCTTTTTCATATCCTGTTACGCGCCGAGCAGCACGCGGTCGTTCGCGAACTCCTTGCCGGAGACGGCGGAGAAGCGTGCGATGAGCTGCTCTACGGTGAGGCGCTTTTTCTCCTCGCCGCTGATGTCTAGGACGACGCGGCCCTCGTTCATCATGATGAGGCGGTTGCCATAGTTGATGGCGTCGCGCATGTTGTGCGTAACCATGAGCGTCGTGAGGTGGTTCTCGGTGACGATCTGCTCGGAGAGTTCGAGCACCTTGGCTGCGGTCTTGGGGTCGAGCGCGGCGGTGTGCTCGTCGAGGAGGAGCAGCTTTGGCTGCACCAGCGCGGCCATGAGCAGGGTAAGCGCCTGGCGCTGACCGCCCGAGAGCAGGCCGGCCTTGGCGGAGAGCCGGTTTTCAAGGCCGAGGTCCAGAGACCGCAGCAGCTCGCGGTAGTCCTCACGCTCGACCTTGCGGATGCCCCAGCGGAGGGTGCGCCGCTTGCCGCGCCTGGCGGCGAGGGCAAGGTTCTCCTCGATGCCCATCGTCGGCGCCGTACCCATCATCGGGTCCTGGAATACACGGCCGATGAACGCTGCACGTTTGTACTCAGGCAGCTTGGTGATGTTGCGCCCGTCTATCGTGATGCTTCCGGAATCGACTGAGAAGGCGCCGGCGATGGCGTTGAGCATGGTGCTCTTGCCCGCGCCGTTGCCGCCGATGACGGTGACGAAGTCGCCGTCGTTGAGGGTGAGGTTCAGGTCAAAGAGCGCGGTCTTGGCGTTCACCGTCCCGGGGTAGAAGGTCTTGCTGATATGTTTGAGTTCAAGCATTGTTATTCCCCTTTCCTGCGACCGCGCGGCGGCCTGACATGAGCTTATCCTTCCAATGCGGAATCGCGAGAAACAGCGCGACGATGAGCGCTGTGAGCAGCTTGAGGTCGTTGGTGTTCAGCCCGAGGCGGAGCACGACCTGGATGACAACGTAATAGAGTATCGCGCCGAGGATGCAGCTTGCGAGCTTCGTGGCGAAGTTGCGCGCCCTGTGGCCGAGAATGACCTCGCCGATGATGACCGCCGCAAGGCCGATGACGATGGCGCCGCGTCCCATGTCCACGGTGGAACTGCCCTGGTACTGAGCGATAAGCGCGCCTGCGAGGGCGACTATGCCGTTGGAAATCATGAGGCCGATGACGGCGTTTTTCTCGGTGTTGATGCCCTGGGCGCGGGCCATGTTCCGGTTCGCGCCGGTGGCGCGTATACCGCAGCCGATCTCGGTGCCGAAGAACCAGTAGAGCAGGCCAACCACCACGGCTGCTATCACCAGGAGCAGCAGGATGGGGTTTCTCAGCGACAGCTCTCGGACGTAGCGGGAGGAGACGAGAAGGTCGAACTTATCCACGCTTACGGCAAGTGTGGACTGCGTCCCCGCCGTGGTGCCCCAGCCCATAATGCGCAGATTTATTGAATACAGCGCTAGCTGGGTGAGTATACCGGCTAGTATGGCCGGGATACCGCATTTGGTGTGGAAGAGGCCTGTGACGAGGCCCGCGAGCATGCCCACAAGCATGGCTATTATTGTAGCCAGCCAGACGTTCACTCCGCTGACCGTGAGCAGTACGCAGACGGCTCCGCCTGTCGCGAGCGAGCCGTCAACCGTCAGGTCGGCAATGTCGAGCACCCGGTAGGTGATGTATACGCCGATAGCCATAACGCCCCACATGAGGCCCTGGCCCACGGAGCCGGGCAGCCCGTTCAGCAGCGATTGCAAGAACTCCATTACATTTAATCCTCCATGCGCGGTGGTATCCGGGAGGGCGGGGGCCCGCCCTCCCGGGCTAAGTCGGGAATCAGCCCTCGATGGCTACGTAGTCCTCGGGCATCGTGAGGCCCAGGGCCTCGCAGTTGGCGGCGTTGTACATCTTGGTGACAGTGGGCGCGTACTCGACGGCCATGGTGCTGACGTCAGCCTCGCCGGTGAGTATCTTCGCGGCCATCTCACCGGTGGTGTAGCCGAGCTCGTAGTAGTCGATGGAGAGCGTCGCGACGCCGCAGCCGGAGCAGATGCCGCTCTCACCGGCGACCACGGGCACGCCCGCGGCGAGCACAACGTTGGCAATGGTCTCAGCGTTGCCGGCAGCGGTGTTGTCAGTGGGGATGTAGATGACGTCGGAGTTGTCGCAGGCGGTCTGGGTGACGGAGCTGAGGTCGTTGACGTCGGTGAAAGCATAGGCTTCGCAGGTGTAGCCCATGTCCTCAAGGTAACCGCGGATGGTCTCGATCTGGTAGACGCTGTTCGGCTCACCGGAGCAGTAGAGCAGGCCGATGTTCGCCGCGTCGGGGAAGAGCTCCTGGATCATCGCCGCCTGCTGGTCGAGCGGGGCGAGGTCGCTGGTGCCGGAGATGTTGCCGCCAACGGTGCCGGTCCAGTCGTCGATGTTCAGCGCGGTGGCGTAGTCGGTGATGGAGGTGCCGAGAATGGGGATGTCGGCGGTGGCGGCGGCCGCGGCCTGAAGCGGCCAGGTGGCGTTGGCGAGGATGAGGTCAACGCCCTCGGAGACGAGGCCGTCAATTATAGTGACACAGTTAGGCTGCTCACCGCCGGCGTTGCCCTCGCTGTAAGTGACGGCATCTTCGCCGAGGATGTCGGCCAGGGCGGCCTTGAAACCCTCGGTGGCGGAGTCGAGCGCTACGTGGGTCATCTGCTGGCAAATGCCGACGACATAGGTCTCGGCGGCGTCGCCCTCATCGGCGGGGGCCTCGCTGGCGGGCGCTTCGCTGGCGGGGGCTGTTTCATCGGCAGGGGGCTCAGTGGCCGTGTCGGCAGCGGTGCCGCAGGCGGCAAGGGCGAGCAGCATCGTGGCTGCAAGCAGGATGGCGAGGATCTTTTTCATTTCGGTCTCTCCTTTTCATTTTGTCGGGCAGCAAAAAAGCAGCCCCGCCTGTACAGACGGGGCTGCTGAAAGCTGCAAATCTCTTAACTCAGCAAACCGCTAACATCCTGCCAGGCTCTTTGTTTCCCATGCCATAAAAGTAAAAATAGGCATAGCAATAAAAGCCCGCAAAGGAGAAGCGAGCCTGACGGGAGGAAGCGGCAGTATTGACGTTGAGAGTGCAAACGAGGTTCTTCATGCTGCTCAATCTCCTTCCCGGCGAGGCCGAATTTGCTTTGCTACATCTAAAATAACGCTTGAAATGGCTAAAGTCAAGCGGGAATACCGCTCAAAAGCATACATGTCTGGCGGACAAAAAACGTAAATACTGCACAAAATGTCCGCCTCTCAGGGAACAATGACCTCCTTGACAAGAAAGTCCCTTCCGCTTATGACGTCAGCATTTCGTTTGCCGCAGCGCGGGCAATAGCCCTCGTTCTTGACTATGGGGAAGGCCCTTTTGCAGTCCCGGCAGACGCCCTGGCCCTCCACGACCTCAATTTTGAGTTTGGTGAACTCAAAGGGCGTATCCTTTATAATGACGTTGTAGATGTCCTCAACGTATTTGGGTATGACCAGCGAGAGGTCACCGATCTCGAGTACGATGGTGTCTATTCTGTCAAGTCCGTTTTCTTTTGCAAAGTTTTCGACAGTCCTGAGCACCTGCCTGACGACGCCAATCTCGTGCATTGACCAGACCTCCAAAACCTGATTTTTCGGCACATGCCGATGATACCACGCGCGCGCCCGGCGGTCAAGCGTGGGAAGAAATTAAGCGTATCGAGGGTAATTGTGGCCATGCCAGCGCAGAAAACGCTGGTCAAATCAGAACCAGTTGTGATAATTGACAGTTTTTTGACTTTTTAATTTGCAAAGGTGTGAATTGAATGAGGGTGAGCAGAAGTTTATAATGATAAAAGAGCAACTTGTGTTGGAAAACCAAATTTTCAAACTGAAAAGAGGGGGACATATGGCCTTCAGAAAAAAGATACTTCTCCTTGCGTCGAAGATAAGCCTTGAGTCTGGAACCTATACGGGCGTCACGCCCTCCGACCCCGAGTACATGATACTCGACCCGGTCGTGACGGATGAGATGGCCGACGTCGGCATGCATGTCAAGGTCCGCAAACCGAGGCGCATAGAAGAGATAGCCAAAAAGGCCGGGACGAGCGTTGAGCACGCCCAGGCCATGGTTGACGAGCTCGTGAAGTGCGGCATAGTCCGCTGCGTGTACGAGGGCGAGGACCACGACGTCGAGACCTACTATTACCCCATCTGGGTGCCTGGCATCATGGAGGGCATGCTCTCCGTCAAGGAGCAGGTGGAGAAATACCCCGTCATTGCCGAGTGCTTTGAGCGCTATACGCGCTACCGCACGCCCATACTTGTCCCGAACTTCCCGGCGGGCATGGGTCCCATGCGCGCGATGCCCGTCGGCAGCGCCATTAGGAACGACTCGCACGCAGCCACCTATGACGAGGTCGAGCACATAATCGAGAGAGCCTGGGCCATCTCCGTAGGCCCCTGCTCCTGCCGCCGCACGAGGCGCCTTATGGGCGAGGGCTGCGGCCACCTCGAGGAAGATATGTGCATGTATATTGACGACAACGCCAAGTTCTTCTCTAAGCAGGGCAGCCACAGGCTGGTCAGCAAGGAGGAGGCGCTTGAGATACTCAAGCGCGCCGAGGATAACGGCCTTGTCCACGAGATAAACGCCGCCGAGGGCTATGACGGCCCCACCGCCATCTGCAACTGCTGCGGCTGTTCCTGCCTGGCCCTGCGCCTGGGCGAATACTTCAACGCCCCGGATATGCTCAGGACCAACTACGTCGCCAAGGTGGAGCGCGATAAGTGCGTGGCCTGCGGCCTGTGCGTGGATAACTGCCAGATGGGCGCCCTCAAGCTCGGTACCAAGCTGTGCGCGAAGAACGAGGAGAAGCCCGCCGAGCCTCAGCTCACCCCCATGGACAGCCTCTGGGGCAAGGACAAGTACAACGTTGATTACCGCACCAACCGCAGCAAGGTCGCTGAGGAAGGCACCGCGCCATGTAAGATGGAATGCCCCGCGCATATCCCCGTCCAGGGCTATATAAAGCTTGCCTCCCAGGGCCGCTATCTCGAGGCGCTGGAGCTCATAAAGAGCGAGAACCCGTTCCCGGCGGTCTGCGGCCGCATCTGCAACAGGGCCTGTGAGGACGCCTGCACCCGCGGCGATATTGATGACCCCATTGCCATCGACGACATCAAGAAGTTCATCGCGGACAAGGAGCTGGCCGCCGAGACGCGCTTCGTGCCGAAGATGCTCAACCAGACCGGCAAGCCCTTCACGAATAAGATCGCCGTCATCGGCGGCGGTCCGTCCGGCCTCTCCTGCGCCTATTATCTCGCCGTAAAGGGCTACCCCGTCACGGTGTTCGAGAAGGGCGACAAGGTCGGCGGCATGCTGACCCGCATCCTCCCGTCCTTCCGTCTTGAGAAGGACGTCGTCGAGGCGGAGATAGACGTCCTGCGCGAGATGGGCGTGGAGTTCCGCTGCGGCGTGGACGTCGGCAAGGACGTCACTATAGCGCAGCTGCGCGAGCAGGGATACGAGGCGTTTTACCTCGCCGCCGGCGCATGGAAGAGCGCGCCGCTCGGCTGCGCCGGTGAAGATAAGGCCGGCGTCTGGGGCGGCATAGAGTTCCTCAAGGCCGTGAACGCGGACGAGGAGGTCAAAGTTGGCAAGAACGTCGCCGTCATAGGCGGCGGCAACACCGCCATGGATGTCGCCCGTACCGCCATAAGGCTGGGCGCTGAGAACGTGTATGTAGTCTACCGCCGCACGGCCGACGAGATGCCCGCCGCGGCTGAGGAGGTCGCGGAGGCGGAGGCCGAGGGCGTCCAGTTCAAGTACCTGATGACCCCGGCTGAGGTCCTGGGCGAGGAGGCAGTGACCGGACTGAAGCTCCAGTGCATGGAGCTCTCCGCTGTGGAGGACGCCTCCGGCAGGCGTCAGCCCGTGGAGCGCAAGGGCGTGTTCGAGGAGCTCGCCGTCGATTGCGTCATCGCGGCCACCGGCCAGAAGGTGGACCTCGGCGCGATGCTGGACGGCACAAAGGTCCAGCGCGGCAGGAACGGCACCGTCGTTGTTGACCCCGTCACCCTCCAGACCGGCGAGCCCGACATCTTCGCGGGCGGCGACGTGGTCACCGGACCGAGGTTCGCCATCGACGCCATTGCGGCAGGCAAGGAGGGCTCCATCTCCATCCACCGCTTTGTGCACGAGGGCCAGAGCCTGGTGCTCGGCAGGGCCGTGAAGGAATATCTGTCCCTTGACAAGGACAATGTCGTCGTGCCGATAAAGAGCCTGCGTCCCGCTCCGCGCCAGAAGGCCGCTGACGGCAGCCCGGAGGAGGCGAAGAAGACCTTCCGCGACCTGCGCGGCACCTTCACTGAGGAGCAGCTCAAGAAGGAGACGGAGCGCTGCCTCGGCTGCGGCGCGGTCGTGCTCGACGAATACATGTGCATAGGCTGCGGCATCTGCACGACGAAGTGCAAATTTGACGCCATTCACCTGGAGCGCGTGCGCGACGTTGAGGGCCTCGATTACGACAAGCTCGTGCCGAGCCTGGCCCCGCATGTTGCCAAGCGTTACGGCAGCATAGCCATCAAGAGCCTGTCCAAGCCGTTTGCGAAGAAATAAGTCCCTTGATACACCAAAAACGCGCCCGTAAAGGGCGCGTTTTTTGGCGTGCGCAGCATAGAGCGGGCGCAAAACAACCGTTGCAAGGCGTGTGAAAGTCGTATATAATAGTGCCATAAGTCCATAGATTGGGAGTGACAGCATGAAGTTTACAAAAATGCACGGCTGCGGCAACGACTATGTGTATGTAAACTGCTTTGAGGAGACGGTGGAAGACCGCCCGGCGCTGGCCCGCCTTGTGTCCGACAGGCACTTCGGCGTCGGCGGCGACGGGCTCATCTGCATTTGCCCGTCCGATAAGGCGGATTTTGCGATGGATATGTATAACGCGGACGGCTCCTGCGCCCAGATGTGCGGCAACGGCATCCGCTGCGTGGCGAAGTACGTCTATGAGCGCGGCATGACGGATAAGACCGTCATAGACGTTGAAACGGGCGCGGGCATCAAGACGCTCTGGCTGAACGTAGAAAACGGCGTCGTCGAGAGCGTGCGCGTCTGCATGGGCGAGCCTGAGTTCAAAGCTGAGAAGATACCCGTCATCACCGAGGGCGAGAGCTTCATAAACCAGCCCATGGAGGTCGGCGGCATGCAGTGGAGCGTCACGGCCGTGTCCGTCGGCAACCCCCACGCCGTAGTGTTCGTGGATAATGTCGATTGGCTGGACCTGCCCACGATAGGCCCTCTGTTTGAGAACTGCCCGCTCTTCCCGGAGAGGATAAACACCGAATTTGTCCAGGTCATAGACCGCACCACGCTGAAGATGCGCGTCTGGGAACGCGGCAGCGGCGAGACGCTGGCCTGCGGTACCGGCTCCACCGCAGCCCTGGCTGCCGCCGTCGTGAACGGCAAGTGCGAGCCCTATGCCAAGCTCATGCTGCGCGGCGGCGAGCTCAATATCGAGTGGAACCGGGATGAGAACCTCATCTACATGACCGGCCCCGCCGTCACCGTCTTTGACGGCGAACTTCTCCTGTGAGGTGCCAGTAAGTGATAAAACTCAACGAGAACTACGGAAAACTCCCCGGCAGCTATCTTTTCGCTGAAATCGCCCGCCGCGCCGCTGCCTATTCGGCACAGAACCCGGATAAGCGACTCATAAAGCTCGGCATAGGCGACGTGACCCTGCCCCTGCCTGCCGCCTGCGTCGAAGCGCTCAAGTCGGCGTCCGACGAGATGGGCCGCAAGGAGAGCTTCATGGGCTACGGCCCCTACGAGGGCTATGATTTCCTGCGCGAAGCCATCGTGAAGAACGACTACGCGACCCGCGGCGTGAAGATAACGGCCGACGAGATCTTCGTCTCCGACGGCGCGAAGTCCGACTGCGGCAATATAGGCGACATCTTCTCCGAGGAGAACACCGTCGCCGTCTGCGACCCCGTGTATCCGGTGTACATAGACGCCAACGCCATGAGCGGCCGGGCGGGGGACTGGGACGGGGAGAAGTGGACGAAGATAGTCTACATGCCCTGCACGGCGGAGAACGGCTTTTTCCCCGAGCTTCCCAAGACCGTGCCGGACATGATATACCTCTGCTTCCCGAATAATCCTACCGGCATGGCCGCGACGAAGGCGCAGCTGAAGCCCTGGGTGGATTACGCAAACGAGCACGGCAGCGTCATCCTCTACGACGCGGCGTACCGTGCGTATATGTCCGACCCCGAGCTTCCGAGGACGATTTACGAGATACCGGGCGCGGAGGAGTGCGCCATCGAGTTCTGCAGCTTCTCCAAGACCGCGGGCTTTACGGGTACGCGCTGCGGCTGGACGGTCATACCCCGCGCGCTTAAGCGCGGCGGAGTGAGCCTTTACGACCTGTGGATGCGCCGCCAGAGCACCAAGTTCAACGGCACGGCCTACGTCATCCAGAAGGCGGCTGAGGCCACCTACAGCGAGGCCGGCAAGGCGCAGATAGCCGAGATGATAGGCTACTATATGAATAACGCCCGCGTCATCCGCGCGGGCCTGACGGCGGCGGGCCTGGAGGTCTACGGCGGCACGGATTCGCCGTATATCTGGTTCCGCGCGCCCGGCGGCCTGGGCTCCTGGGAGTTTTTCGACAGGCTCCTGGCAGAGGCCAACGTCGTCACAACGCCCGGCGCTGGCTTCGGCCCCTCGGGCGAGGGCTTCATACGCCTGACCGCCTTCGGCGACGCGGAAAACACCGCCGAAGCTGTCCAGAGGATAAAGAGTATCATATAAGACAGGGGGAAAACTGCTTTGAAACTCATAATCGGCACGCAGGAAGAAGTAGTCAAAAAGGCTGCACAGAGGTATGTAAAACTCCTGAACGAGAAGCCCGAGGCCGTCCTGGGCCTTGCCACGGGCTCCACGCCGCTGGGCCTGTACGGCGAGCTGGCGAAGCTCTGCGCCGAGGGCAAGCTGTCCTTTGCCAAGTGCACCACCTTCAACCTCGACGAGTACATCGGCCTCGACGGTACTCATGACCAGAGCTACCGCTATTTCATGAACAAGAACCTCTTCGAGAAGGTTGACGTCCGCATGGAGGCCACGCATGTGCCGTCCGGCGCGGTGAAGAGCGACGAGGAGGCCGAGATGTACGACGCCGATATCCGCGCGGCGGGCGGCATAGACCTGCAGCTGCTGGGCATAGGCAACAACGGGCATATCGGCTTCAACGAGCCGCTGACGCCGTTCACCAGCCTGACCCACATCGTGAAGCTGACGGACTCAACGCGCGAGGCGAACAAGCGCTTCTTTACCTCGATAGACGAGGTGCCGACGCACGCCGTCACGATGGGCATCCACACCGTCCTGCAGGCGAAGAGCATCATCCTCATGGCCTTTGGCGAGGGCAAGGCGGACATCATCAAGAAGACCGTTGAAGGCAGGCCGGAGATCGCTGTCCCCGCGTCCCTGCTCCAGCTCCACGACGACGTCGAGCTCTACCTGGACGAGGCCGCCGCGAGCAAGCTGTCATAACCCAAGTTCTATTCGGACCGCGGGATACGATGCGCTCCCGCGGTCCTTCGTATGGAGGAAAAGATGTCAAAATACTTTGGAACCGACGGTTTCCGCGGCGAGGCCAACGTTGACCTCACGGCGGAGCACGCCTTCAAGATCGGCCGCTTCATCGGCTGGTACTACGGCCGGGAACACAAGGCCAAGATAGTCATCGGGAAAGATACCCGCCGTTCGAGCTATATGTACGAGTGCGCGCTCTCCGCGGGCCTCACGTCCTCGGGCGCGGACGCGTATCTGCTGCACGTGACGACGACGCCGAGCGTCTCCTACATCGCCCGCGTGGACGACTTCGACTGCGGCGTCATGATAAGCGCGAGCCATAACCCATACCATGACAACGGCATAAAGCTGCTCAACAGCCAGGGCGAGAAGATGGAGGAATCCGTCCTGGACGAGATAGAGGCGTATCTGGACGGCATAGCCCCGGAGCCGCCGCATGCCACCGGAGCGGAGATAGGCCGCACGGTGGACTATTCCGCAGGCCGCAACCGCTACATCGGCTACCTTATCAGCCTCTCGACCCACTCGTATAAGGGCGTAAAGGTGGGCCTGGACTGCGCCAACGGCAGCACCTGGATGATAGCCAAGAGCGTGTTCGACGCCCTGGGTGCGGATACCTACGTCATCGGCAACAAGCCCGACGGCCTGAACATAAACGTGGACTGCGGCTCCACCCACATCGCCGCCCTGCAAAAGCTGGTGCGCGAAAACGGGCTCGACCTCGGCTTCGCCTTCGACGGCGACGCCGACCGCTGCCTCGCCGTGGACGAAAACGGCGCCTATGTCTCGGGCGACGAGATAATGTATATGTGCGCCCGCCACATGAAGGAGCGCGGCAGGCTGGATACCAATACCCTCGTCACCACCGTAATGAGCAACTTCGGCCTGTATAAGGCCCTGGACGAGGCCGGCATAGGCTACGAAAAGACCGCCGTGGGCGACAAGTACGTCTGGGAGAATATGCGCCAGAACGGCCACCTCATCGGCGGCGAGCAGTCCGGCCACATCATCTTCTCCAAGTACGCCACGACGGGCGACGGACTCATAACCGCCATCAAGGTCATGCAGGTCGTGCTGGACTCGAAGCAGCCCCTTTCCAAGCTGGCCGAGCCCGTCACCATCTATCCGCAGGTGCTGAAAAATGTCATCGTGGACGACAAGGACGGCACCATGGCCGACGCCGCGGTGCAGGCGAGCGTGAAGGCCGTAGAGGCCCGCCTGGGCGGCGGCGGCCGCGTACTGCTGCGCAAGAGCGGCACGGAGCCCCTGCTGCGCGTCATGGCCGAGGCCGAGACCGACGAGGTCTGCGAGGCCGCCGTGGACGAGATAATAGACGCCATGCGCGAAAGCGGCCATCTGGTGAGGGTGAAATGATGTATAAGATAAGCGATCTGCTCGATTTGGAGCACACCATAGCCGCAGAGCTCTTTGAGGGCAAGACCTACGCCTGGGAAGTCCTGCCCGAAATAAAGTCCTTCATCCTGAAACTGGGTGCGAGCCTGCCCGAGGGCGAGTTCGACCACCCCTCGGAGGACGTTTGGATAGCCAAGGACGCCAAGGTTTTCCCCAGCGCCTATATCGGCGGCCCCTGTATCATCGACCACGAGGCCGAGGTGCGGCATTGCGCGTTTATACGCGGCAGCGCCATCGTCGGCAAGGGCTGCGTCGTGGGCAACTCCGTGGAGCTCAAGAACGTCGTCCTGTTCGACAAGGTGCAGACCCCGCACTATAACTACGTGGGCGACTCCGTCCTGGGCTACCGCGCGCATATGGGCGCAGGCAGCATCACCTCCAACGTCAAGAGCGACAAGACCCTCGTCGTCGTAAAGAACGGCGCGGAGCGCATAGAGACGGGCATGAAGAAGTTCGGTGCCATCCTGGGCGACTGCGTGGAGGTGGGCTGCAACAGCGTGCTGAACCCCGGCAGCGTCATAGGCCGCCGGGCGAGCGTCTACCCGACCTCCTCCGTCCGCGGCCAGGTCCCGGCGGACAGCATCTACAAGTCCGCAGAGGAGATAGCGAAGCGCGACTGAGGCGCAGGCGGCAAAAAAGCGGGGAAAACCCCCGCTTTTTTGCTGGAATAGTCCATGCCTGATACAAAAACTGTTGCGCCGGGATGTATAAACGTTGTATAATAGTTTGGTATGTGATGCAGCCGGGAGCACGGAGCAGATGAGCTCCGCGCCCCCTATATAAAAGCGGAGGCCGGCGCGCCGTTCCGCTGAGATATTTTATGCCCGCGGCATGTACCGCGTTACGGGGAGGTCAAACATGGGTATTAAAATTGCGCCCTCAATACTCTCGGCAGATTTCGTGCGCCTTGCGGACGAGGTGGAGGAGATAAAGGCCGGCGGCGCGGACTATGTCCATGTGGACGTCATGGACGGCCTGTTCGTGCCTAACATCACTATAGGCATCCCTGTCGTGAAGTCGCTCAGGAAGGCGACGGACATGTTCCTGGACGTGCACCTGATGATAGACCGGCCGCACCGCTACGTCGGCAAGTTCTGCGACGCGGGCGCGGACCTCGTGTGCTTCCACGTCGAGGCGGACGAGCCGCAGGATATCCTCGCCGCGCTGGATGAGATAAAAGCCAAGGGCAAGCTGGCCGCTCTGGCCATAAAGCCCAAGACCCCCGGCTCGGTCATATTGCCCTATCTCGATAAGCTGGACATGGTCTTAGTCATGACGGTCGAGCCCGGCTTCGGCGGGCAGAGCTTCATGGCCGACATGCTGCCCAAGATACGCGGCATCAGCGCGCTCATAAAGGAATACCGCCCCGCCTGCGAGCTGGAGGTGGACGGCGGCATAGACGATGGCACCGCCCCGCTCGTCGTGGACGCGGGCGCAAATGTGCTTGTCGCGGGCAGCGCCGTGTTCGGCAAGCCCGACAGAGCGGCGGCAATAACCGGCATCCGCATGGCCGCGGACGTGAAGCCATAATCTGAGATCAAGAGGTTGAACATATATGTCCTTTTTCCCGGCGGCGCTTGAAAATCTTATCGACAAATTTGCCATGCTCCCGGGCATAGGCAAGAAGAGCGCGCAGCGCCTGGCCTTTTTCACGCTGTCGCTCCCGGACGCGGAGGCAGAGGCCTTCGCCGCCGCCATCTCGGACGCGAAGCGCAGCGTCCGCTGCTGCTCCGTGTGCCAGAACCTGACTGACGCGGAGATCTGCCCCATCTGCTCGTCAGCCAAGCGCGACCAGAGCGTCATCTGCGTCGTGGCCGAACCGCGCGACGTGTTGAGCTTTGAGCGGGGCAGGGAATATAACGGAGTCTATCACGTCCTGCACGGCGTGCTCTCGCCCATGAGCCACGTCGGCCCGGACGATTTGCGCATATCTGAGCTTGTCTCCCGCGTCGCCCAGGGCGGCGTTGAGGAGGTCATCATGGCCATGAACCCGGATACAGAAGGGGAGACGACGGCCATGTACATATCGCGCCTGCTGAAGCCCTTCGGGGTTAAGGTGACGCGCCTCGCCTACGGCATCCCCGTCGGCTCGAATCTCGAGTTCGCGGACGACGCCACGCTCCTGCGCGCCCTTGAGGGCCGCGTGGAGATGTAGGCGGTTTAAAATCGGCCTTAGCGGTTATAATGCTGGATAACCGTTGTACATAAGACAAAAAAGAAAGTTTAAGGAGACTAATTAAATATGGCAAAACTTAAAATAATCCCGCTCGGCGGCCTCGGTGAGATAGGAAAAAACCTCACCGTGTACGAATACGGGCAGGACATTCTTGTCGTGGACTGCGGCCTGGGATTCCCGGACGAGGAGCTCTACGGCATTGATGCAGTCATACCCGATATCACCTACCTGAAGCAGAATAAGGACCGCATCCGCGGCATAGTCATCACCCACGGCCATGAGGACCATATCGGCGCCCTGCCCTACGTCATGCGGGAGCTGGACGTGCCCATCTACGCCACCAGCCTTACGGCGGGCATCATCGAGCTGAAGCTGGAGGAATTCGACCTGCTGTACAACACGCAGATCTTCACGAAGAAGGCGGGCGACAGGTTCAAGCTCGGCTGCTTTGAGGTCGAGATGATACACGTGAACCACTCCATCGCGGACTCCGTGGCCCTGGCCATCAAGACGCCCATAGGCACCGTCATCCACACCGGCGACTTCAAGATAGACGTCACGCCCATCCAGGGCGAGATGATAGACCTCGCGCGCCTGGGCCAGCTGGGCAAGCAGGGCGTCCTGGCGCTGCTCTCTGACTCGACGAACGTCGAGCGCCCGGGTCACACTGATTCCGAGCGCAAGGTCGCGGAGAAGTTCGACGAGCTTTTCAAGGGCTGCGAAAAGCGCATCATCGTCACTACCTTCGCCTCGAACGTCCAGCGCATCCAGCAGATCGTGAACGTCGCGGCCAAGTATAAGCGCAAGGTCGCCGTCACGGGCCGCAGCATGGAGAACATGATCAAGGTCGCGCGCGAGCTGGGCTATATGGATATCCCGGAAGGCGTGCTGGTGGAGCTCAACCAGATAAAGGGCCAGCCGAAGGACAGGACCGTCATAATCTCCACCGGCAGCCAGGGCGAGAGCATGTCCGCGCTCTACCGCATGGCCTTTTCGGAGCACAAGCAGATAAATATAGACGCGGGCGACAGGATAATCATCTCTGCCTCCGCCATTCCCGGCAACGAGACAACGGTCTCCAAGGTCATCGACGAGCTTTTCCACAAGGGCGCGGAGGTCATCTATGACCGTCATACCGACCTGCACGTCTCGGGCCATGCCTCGCAGGAGGACCAGAAGATGATGCTTGCCCTGACGAAGCCGAAGTTCTTCATTCCCGTCCACGGCGAGTACCGCATGCTCTGCAAGCACGCGGAGCTGGGCCGCATCATGGGCGTCGAACCCAACAACATCGTCATAGCTGAAAACGGCAGCGTCATCGAGCTGAGCCGCAAGAGCATAAAGTCCGTGGACATCGTGCCGGCGGGCCGCGTGTTTGTGGACGGAAGCGGCGTGGGCGACGTGGGCAGCATCGTGCTCAGGGACAGAAAGCACCTGGCGCAGGACGGCATGATAGTCGTAGTCCTGGCCCTTTCGGGCGAGGACAGCTCCCTCATCTCCGGCCCGGAGATAGTCACGCGCGGCTTCATCTATGAGAAGGAGTCGGAGGACCTCATCGAGGAGATGAAGCGCGTCATTTTCGAGAGCCTGGAGAGCTGCCGCCACCAGCGCATAACCGACTGGGCCGGCATCAAGAACAAGGTCCGCACCAACCTGACGGGTTATCTTTACAAGACCACCAAGCGCAGTCCTATGATACTGCCTGTGATAGCGGAAATATAAACGAATAGAGGGGCATGGGCATGGAATACGATTTTAAGAGCCTGCACCCCGAATACGGCAGCGGCGCTCCCATGTGGGGGCGCCTTGCTGAATTTGGGGCGCCGTCGCCGGAGGAGATAGACTTCGGCGTGGCGGAAATGAAGTTTAGACTGGCGCCTGAGATAGCCGCGGCGCTGGAGCGTCACGTTACCGCGGGCACCTTCGGGTATTCAGGAGCGCCGGAGAGCCTGAAGCGTGAGATATGCGCCTGGATGGCGCGCCGCCACGGCTGGCGGATAGAGCCGGAGTGGCTCTTCCAGACCTACGGCCTGGTGCTGGCAGTCGGCTGCTGCGTGCGCGCGCTGACGGAGCCAGGGGACGGCATACTGCTCAATTACCCCTCCTATCCTCCGTTTTACCGCGCAATAGAGCAGAACGGACGCCGCCTTGTCCGCAGCGACCTTCTGGAGCTGGAGGGCAGATACGTCTTCGACTTCGAGGACATGGAGCGGAAGATCGCGCAGGAAAACGTCAAGCTGTACATACTGTGCAGTCCTCAGAACCCGACCGGCCGCGTCTGGACGCGCGACGAGCTGGAGCGCGTGGGCGAAATGTGCCTCAGGCACGGCGTAAAGGTCGTGTCCGACGAGATACACTTCGACATCTGCTACCCGGGGCATGAGCACAGCGTTTTCGCCTCGCTCTCGGATGAGTTTGCCGCCAACAGCGTCGTCCTCACCGCGCCGAGCAAGACCTTCAATATAGCGGGCATGACCATCTCGAACGTGATAATCCCGTCCACGCAGCTGCGGGAGCGCGTGAAGGAGACTGTCTCGCGCGATATGGGCGGCTATTTCAACAGCTTCGGCTACGCCGCCTGCGAGGCCGCCTACAAGAGCGCGGAACCCTGGCTGGACGAGTGTCTGAAGGTGCTGGAGGGCAACTGCCGCCTCTTCACGAACTTCCTGCGGGAGCGCGTGCCGGCCTTCTCCTGCCATATGCCCGAGGGAACGTATCTCGCCTGGATGGACGGCCGCCGCACGGGGCTTGGGCCGGAGGAGCTGACCAGGTTCCTGCATGGCGAGGCGCGTTTCTATACTGAGCCCGGCGACGTTTTCGGCTCGGGTTACGAGCTTTTTCAGCGGGTGAACCTGGCTTGCCCGCGTGAGTATGTGGAAAAGGCGCTGCTGCGGCTGGAGGCTGCGGCAAAGGCGAGAGGACTAATATGAAAATACCCTATTTTGACGCCCACTGCGATACTATAACCGCCGTCCTGGAGCGCGGCGGCAGCCTGGCTGAGAATGATTATATGCTCGACCTTGGCCGACTCGCGGCCTGTGAGCCCGCGGCGCAGTTTTTCGCCGTGTGGGGCGGGAGATACGAGGAAAAGGTCGCCCTGCTCCGCACGGAGCTGAAGAAGAGCGGGCTGGGCGAGCTTTGCCGCAGCATCCCCGAGGCCCGAACAGCCGCAAAAGCGGGCAAAATCGCAGCCTTCCTGTCCGTAGAGGGCATGGAACAGCTGGAGTGTTCTGCGGAACGCCTGCGCGAGGCGCACGAGCGGGATGGCCTCATCATGGTGAACCTCTGCTGGAACTCGGATAACGAGCTTTGCGGCTCTGCCATGGACGGCGGGGGAGGGCTGACGGAGGCTGGCCGAAGGTTTGTCCTCGCGGCGCAGGAAACGGGTGTGGCCATAGACCTCAGCCATGCCTCGGAGCGCACGTTCTGGGACGTGATGGAGATAAGCCGACGCCCGGTGCTTGCCAGCCACTCGAACGCGGCGGCGCTGTGCTCGGACTTTCCGCGCAATCTGACGGACGCGCAGTTTGAGGCCCTCGTCCAATGCGGCGGCGGCGCGGGGCTGAACTTCTGCCCGGACTTCCTTGGCCTCACCCGCGACATCGGCGCCTGCTGCGCGCATATAGAACATTTCCTTGCCCTGGGCGGGGAGAAGGCCGTGTTCATGGGCGCGGATCTGGACGGCATGGACGACCTGCCGGAGGGCATAACCGGCGTCGAGAGTGTGGAGAAGATATACGAGGCCCTCCTGCGGCGCGGCCACAGCGAAGACCTCGTGCGTGATATATTCTATAATAACCTGATTGATATATTGGAGCGTGCGACATGAACATTCAGATTTTCGGGCGCAGCAAGTGTTTCGACACGAAAAAGGCGGAGCGCTATTTCAAGGAGCGCCGCATCAAGTTCCAGTCGATCGACCTGTCTCGCTACGGCATGAGTAAAAAGGAGTTCGAATCGGTCCGCAGCGCAGTCGGCCTGGTAGCCCTGATAGACGACAAGGCCCCGGACGCCGATCTGCTGAAGTACATGGCGAGCGACTCTGCGCGCATAGAGCGCCTGCTGGAATACCCGGACAATATCCGCACCCCCATAGTCCGCAACGGCCGCCAGGCAACCGTGGGCTATTGCCCCGAGGTGTGGAAAACCTGGGAGTAAAAAAACGCCGCCTGAAAGGCGGCGTTTCAGCTCAAACCCGCGTGATGCCGTCCCGTGGGGGCGGGACTCCGCCGCCCGCTCACCCCGCCGGGCTTGTAATTGCCGCCAAAATGATATAAAATGCGAGTAATCACGTTTAGGAGCAAGTGGAAATGGATAAACGCCTGGAGCGCATATTGCCGGGCGTGCAGAAGCCTGCACGCTACACCGGCGGGGAATATAACGAGATCATCAAGGACAAGGCCGACGTCAAGTTGCGGATGGCCTTTTGTTTTCCCGACGTCTACGAGATCGGCATGTCGAACCTCGGCATGCGCATACTCTACGGCTGCATAAATACCGAGCCGGACATCTGGTGCGAGCGCGTATTCGCGCCCTGGGGCGACATGGCGGAGCAGATGCGTGCGGCGGGCATCCCGCTCTACGCGCTGGAGAGCGGCGACCCCGTCTCGGAGTTCGACGTCCTCGGCTTCTCGCTGGGCTACGAGATGGCCTATTGCACGGTGCTCGACATGCTGGACATGGCGGACATCCCGCTCCGCTCGGCGGACAGGCCGGACCTCGTGCCGCTCATTTTCGCGGGCGGGACGAGCTGCTGCAACCCGGAGCCCATGGCGCCCTTCCTCGACCTCATGGTGCTCGGCGAGGGCGAGGAGGTGGACATCGAAGTCCTGCGCCTCTTCCAAAAGGCGCGCGACGAGGGCTGGGAGAAGCGCCGCTTCCTCACCGAGGCTGCGAAAATACCGGGCGTCTATGTCCCCGCGCTCTATGAGCCGGAGTGGAACGCCGACGGCACGCTCCGGGCGCTGACGCCGCTGGAGGGTGCGCCGGAAATCGTCACAAAGCGCATAGTCTCGAATCTGGACAAGTCCTATTATCCCACCGCGCCCATCGTGCCGAGCACCGAGATAGTCCACGACCGTGTGAATGTCGAGCTCTTCCGCGGCTGCGTGCGCGGCTGCCGCTTCTGCCAGGCGGGCTATGTCTACCGCCCCATCCGAGCCCGGAGCGCGGAGCGGGTCATCGAGATAGGCAAGGAGAGCCTGAAGAACACCGGCTGCCAGGAGGCGACGCTGCTCTCGCTATCGAGCAGCGACTACAAGCACCTTACCGAAGCCTGCGACGGGCTGCTCGACTGGTGCGAGCCGCAGAATATCAGCCTCTCGCTGCCCTCCCTGCGCGCGGACAACTTCTCCATGGAGCTCATGAGCCGCCTGCAAAAGGTACGGCGCGGCGGCCTGACCTTCGCGCCCGAGGCCGGGACGCAGAGGCTGCGGGACGTCATAAACAAGAACGTAACGGAAGACGACCTGCTGAACACCTGCCGCATAGCCTTCGAGGGCGGCTGGAACGGAATCAAGCTCTATTTCATGCTCGGCCTGCCCACGGAGACGGATGAGGACGTGCGCGGCATCGCTGACCTCGCCTCGAAGGTGCTGCACGTCTGGCGGCAGTATTCGCCCAATAAGCAGCGCGGCGTGCGGATAACCGTCAGCACGTCCTGCTTCATCCCCAAGCCGCACAGCCCCTTCCAGTGGGAGGCGCAGGTGTCGATGGAGGAATACCGCCGCCGCGTGGAGCTGCTCCGCAGCAGCATCACGGCGAAGAACGTCAGCTACAACTGGCATGACCCTGACACCAGCTTTGTCGAGGCGGCCCTCTCGCGCGGCGACAGGAAGATAGCCGACGTCATCGAGGCCGTCTGGCGCGCCGGCGGGCGCATGGAGGCCTGGAGCGACTATTTCCGCTTCGAGCGCTGGATGCGGGCATTTGAGGACTGCGGCCTCGACCCGGCCTTTTACGCCTCGCGCGAGCGCGGGGAGGATGAGGTGCTGCCCTGGTGCCGCGTGAATATGGGCGTGCGGGAGAGCCTGCTGCTGCGTGAGCGGCACAGGGCCTACGAGGCGCAGCTCTCGCCGGACTGCCGCGCGGCCTGCTCTGCCTGCGGGGCCGCGGCGCTGCTGGAGGAGGGCAGATGCGATGGATAAGCTGAGATTGAGGTTCCAAAAGACCGGCAAGGCCGTGTACATTTCACACCTGGACCTCATGCGCGTCGTGCAGCGCATCTTCCTGCGCGCGGGAACACCGATAAAATACAGCGAGGGCTTCAACCCCCACGCGCTCATTTCCATTTGTCTGCCCCTGTCCGTGGGCATGGCGAGCGAGTGCGAGCTGATGGATTTCCGCGTCACGCGCGAAGTTGACCTCGCCGCCCTGCCGGAGACGCTCAACGCCGTCTCGCCCGAGGGCGTGCGCTTTCTGGCCGCCTACGAGCCGGAGCGCAAGGCGGCGCTGATAAAGTGGCTGCGCGTCCGCTGCGAGTTCGAGTATGACAGCCGCGACGCTCTGGCTCTGCTGCCAAGGCTTGAGGCGTATTTCTCCTCGCCTGAGGTAAAGGTGACGCGCCGGACGAAGAGGGGGGAGGGCGAGTTTGACCTCGCCCCGCACCTGCGGGACATGGAGTGGACGGCCCGTCCCGGCCTCGTGCAGCTGGAGTGCCTTGTCTCGGCGCAGGAGCCGACGGTTAACCCGGAGCTGCTGACGGCCTCCCTGCGTGAGCGCGCGCCGGAGCTGGCCCCGGACTTTGCGCGCTTCACGCGGCTTGAGACATACGACGGGAACATGGAGGTGTTCAGATGAGCGCGGGCTTCCGCCTGATAGACCTCGAAACCTGGCCCCGGCGCGAGCATTACGAGGCGTACTTCAAGAATACCCCCTGTACCTGGAGCATGACGGTGCAGCTGGACGTGACGGGGCTCGTGAAGCAGGGAGCAAAGCTGTATCCGGCGCTGCTCTACGCCTGCGGCAAGGTGGCGAACCGGCACGAGGAGTTCCGCATGTCGCTGGATGAAGCGGGCCGCCCGGGCGTGTGGGACGAGCTGCACACAAGCTACACGGTGTTCCACAAGGACACGGAGACCTTTTCCTGCCTCTGGACGCCGTATTATGAAGACCCTGCGGAGTATTTTGCCGCCTATCAGCATGATTTGGCGCGCTGGGGCGCGGCGGAGGGCTTTGAGCCCCAGCCGGATGTGCCGAAAAACATCTATTACGCCTCGATGCTGCCCTGGGAGAGCTTCGAGGGTTTCAATCTGAACCTCCAGAAGGGCTGGGGTTTTCTCCTGCCCACCTTCACCTTCGGGAAATACACGGAGCACGAGGGGCGAATAACGCTTCCCATCGCCATACAGGTCCACCACGCCGCCTGCGACGGCTTTCACGCCTGCCGCTTCATAGCGGAGCTGAGGCAGGAGCTGGAGGCGCTAGACGCCGCGGCCTTCGGCGGCAGACCGGAATGAGGTGGGCGGATGCGTGACGGTTACGGAAGAGATATATATTATCTCCGCCTTTCGGTGACGGATCTGTGCAACCTGCGCTGCGTCTACTGCATGCCGGCGCAGGGTGTGGAGAAACGGCGGCACGAGGACATCCTGAGCATTGAGGAGCTGGAGGAGATCGCCCTGGCGGCGGGCCGCTGCGGCATACGCAAGATACGCCTGACGGGCGGGGAACCGCTGGTGCGGCGCGGCATCGTGGATATCTGCGCGCGCACGGCGGCTGCCCCGGGCGTGGAGGAGGTCTGCATGACGACGAACGGCCTGCTCCTGCCCGTCCTTGCGGCCGACCTGCGCCGCGCGGGCCTGCGCCGGGTGAATATCAGCCTCGACACCCTCTCGCCGGAGCGCTACCGCGAGGTGACGCGCATCGGAGAGCTGGAAGCCGCTCTCGCGGGCCTGCGCGCCGCGCTGGACAACTTCGAGACGGTGAAGATAAACGCCGTCCTCATCGGCGGCGAGGGTGAGGCGGAGATACCGCGCATGGTGGAACTCTCGCGGGAGCTGCCCGTGGAGGTCCGTTTCATAGAGCTGATGCCCATAGGCGAGTGCGCCCACTGGCCGGAGGGACGCTTCATCCCGAACACGCGCGTGCTGGAGGTTGTGCCGGAGCTGGAGCCCTGCGGCTCCTCGGGCGTGGCGCGGCTCTACAGCCTGCCGAACGCCAAGGGGAGGGTGGGGCTCATAAGCCCCCTCAGCTCTCATTTCTGCCCGGAGTGCAACCGCATCCGCATAACGCCGGACGGGCGGCTGAAGCCCTGCCTGCACTCTGCGCAGGAGATAGAGCTGCGCGGCCTGCGCGGCGCGGAGCTGGACGCAAAGCTCATGGAAGGCATCTGCGCCAAGCCCATGCGCCACCACCTGAGCGCGGTCTCGCCAAGCGAGAGCCTGCGCGGCATGAGCCGGATAGGAGGCTAGCTATGGAGCTCACACACTTCAACGACGAGGGCCGCGCCCACATGGTGGACGTGGGCGAGAAGCCGCGGACAAAGCGCATAGCCCGCGCGCAGGCGCGCGTATATCTCGCGCCGGAGACCTTCCGCCTCGTGCGGGACGGCGGCATGAAGAAGGGCGACGTCCTGGCCGTGGCCCAGGTGGCGGGCATCATGGCGGCGAAGAAGAATTCGGAGCTCATCCCAATGTGCCACCCCATCGCCATAACCTCTGCGGACATCAGCTTCGAGCTGGACGCGGAGCGGCACACGATAACGATAAGCGCCGAAGTCGGCTGTACGGGCGAGACCGGCGTGGAGATGGAGGCCCTGACGGCGGCGAGCGTCGCGGCGCTGACGGTCTACGATATGTGCAAGGCCGTGCAGCGGGACATCCGCATAGGCGATATCTGTCTGCTGTACAAATCCGGCGGCAAGTCCGGCGAATATAAGAGGGAGGAAGAGGACAATGGCTGAGGTCAAGGCGGTCTGCATAAGCGAGCGCAAGGGCACCATGAAGCATGAGGTGCCGGAGATACACGTAAAAATCAAGCACGGCATAGAGGGCGACGCCCACGCGGGCGACTGGCACAGGCAGATCAGCCTGCTGGGTACGGAGAGCGTGGACAAGCTGCGCCACATCCTGCCCGACATCCCCGCTGGGGCCTTCGCGGAGAACATATTGACGGAGGGCATCACGCTCTACAAGCTGCCCATAGGCACGCGCCTGCGTGTGGGCGAGGCGCTGCTGGAGGTGACGCAGATAGGCAAGGAGTGCCACATGGACTGTGCCATCCGCAAGCAGGTGGGCGACTGCGTCATGCCGCGCGAGGGCATTTTCACCGTCGTCGTCGAGGAGGGCGCGATAAAAGCGGGGGACAAGGTAGAAATAGTGGAATAAAACGCAAAATACCCCTTGCAATTGTGTAGCAAATATGCTAACATACTATGGCTTGCGCGAGAGCGCATGAATCAGGATGGTCCTCTGCCGGAACGGGAAAGCCGCCGGGCACGAACGTCCGTATCGAAAGAGGGATAACAATGGATCTGGTCAAGACTCTGACCCAGCAGTACATGAAGCCCGAGCTTCCCCAGATGAACGTGGGCGACACCGTCCGCGTGACCGTGCGCGTCAAGGAAGGCAACCGCGTCCGCAACCAGGCGTTCGACGGCACCATCATTGCTAAGAAGCACGGCGGTATCAACGAGACCATCACCGTCCGCCGCATCAGCTACGGCGTCGGCTGCGAGAAGGTCTTCCCGGTGCACTCTCCCACCATCGTCTCCGTCGAGACGGTCCGCCGCGGCAAGGTCCGCCGCGCGAAGCTTTACTACCTGCGCGACCGCGTGGGCAAGAAGGCCAAGGTCAAGGAGCGCATCTGAATCACGATGCAAAGCAAGGCCCGCTGCACAAGCAGCGGGCTTTTGCTGTTGCGATGCATGAACAAGAATAACTGTTGCCAGCTCGGGAGAAAAAAGGTATAATGCTAATTTAGCAGAAATCAGGAGTTGATGCTAGGCATGAATCAAAACGCAAAGGCCGAAAAGGCGCCGCGCTCCACGCGGTCTGACATATACGATTGGCTCCAGTGCATCGTCATGGCCATCGTCATATGCGTGCTGTTTTTCTCGTTCATCGTGCGGCTGGTGGACGTCGTGGGCAACTCGATGTACCCGACGCTCGAAAACGGGGACAAGATACTCGTCTCCAACCTCTTCTACAAGCCCAAGCAGGGCGACATCGTCGTCTTCCGTAAGGACGAGTATCGCGAGGAGCCGCTGGTTAAGCGCATCATCGCCGTCGAGGGCCAGACCGTGGATATTGACTTCAACCTCGGTATAGTCTACGTGGACGGTGAGGCCCTGGACGAGCCGTATATCGCGGAGGCCACGGCGAATCCGGAGGACTTCATCGGCCCCGTCAAGGTCGATGAGGGCTGCGTCTTTGTCATGGGCGACAACCGCAACGCTTCCACCGACAGCCGCACCTCTGACATCGGAATGGTGGACGAGCGCTGCGTCATGGGCAAGGTGTATTTCACCGTGTTCCCGCTCAAAAACTTCGGGAGCGATTACAGCGGATGACAGATAACGGCTTTGAGAAAATGAATATCCAGTGGTTCCCCGGCCACATGACCAAGGCCGGTCGGATGATCGAGGAGAACGTGAAGCTCGTGGACGCTGTTTGCGAGCTTCTCGACGCGCGCATACCCATGTCGAGCCGCAACCCGGATATAGACCGTCTCGCGGGAGGCAAACCGCGCCTTGTCATCTTGAACCGCGTGGACCTCGCGGACCCCGCCGTCACGGCAAAGTGGCGCGCATATTTCAAGGCCCGGGGCCTCGACGTGCTGGAGACGGACAGCAAGAGCGGCAGGGGAGTGCAGAGTTTCCCCGCCGCCGTGCGGAGTCTCCTGAAGGACAAGCTCGCCGCCTACGCCGCCAAGGGCCAGGCGACGCGGCCCCTGCGCGTAATGGTGCTGGGCATCCCGAACGTCGGGAAGTCCACCTTTATAAATAAGGCCGCGGGCAGGAAAGCCGCGGCCGTTTCAGACCGCCCGGGCGTCACGCGCGGCCGCCAGTGGATAAGCGTGGACCGCGGCCTTGAACTGCTGGACACGCCGGGCATCCTCTGGCCGCGCTTCGACAGCCAGGAGGTGGGCGAGCTGCTGGCTGCCACCGGCGCTGTTAAGGACGACGTGCTCGACCGCGAGACCTTGGCTGCAAATCTGCTGATAAGGCTGCGCAAGCTCTATCCCGAGGCCGTAAACGCGCGCTATAAGCTCACGCCGGAGGACGGCGAGGCGGGCTGGCAGCTGTTGGAGGCCGCGGCGAAGAAGCGAGGCTTCCTCGCCGGCCGCGGGGAGTACGACACGGAGCGCATGGCCGCCGTGCTGCTGGACGAGTTCCGCGGCGGCAAGCTGGGCCGCATGAGCCTGGAGGCGCCCGATGAAGCCTGAAATCGACCTCTGGGCGCTGGAAAACGAGCTGTACGACAGCGGCATCAGCACGCTCTGCGGCGTGGACGAGGCCGGACGCGGCCCACTCGCCGGTCCGGTATGCGCCGCCGCGGTCATCCTGCCGCGCGGACTTGTGATACCGGGGCTCGACGACTCTAAGAAGCTCAGCGAAAAGCGCCGTGAGGCGCTCTACGACGAGATAACGCAAAAGGCCCTGCACTGGCACGCCGCCTTCGCCTCGGTGGAGGAGATCGAGGAGCTGAACATCCTCGGCGCGACGTATCTGGCCATGAACCGCGCCATAGCGGGCCTCGGCGCCGTGCCGGAGCTCGCGCTCATAGACGGCAACCGCGCCGCGGGTGTGGAGCATAACTGCAAGTGCGTCGTCGGCGGAGACGGCAAATGCGCGGATATCGCCGCGGCGAGCATAATCGCCAAAGTCACGAGGGACCGGCTCATGTACGAGCTGGATAAGGAGTATCCCGGCTACGGCTTCGCAAAGCACAAGGGCTACGGCACGGCGGCGCACTATGCTGCCATACGCGGGCTTGGCCCCTGCCCGGCGCACCGGCCCTCATTTTTGAGGAAGATGCACTGATGGACAGGAAAAAGCTCCTGGGCCGCGAGGGCGAGGCCGAGGCCGCCCGCTACCTCGAAAGGAAGGGCTACAAAATATTGGGCCTCAACTACTCCTGCCGCTACGGTGAAATTGACGTCATTGCGGAAAAGGGCGGCTACGCGGCCATAGTGGAGGTGAAGCTGCGCGAGAGCGCGGAGTTTGCCGAGGCGCGCGAGTTTGTCACCAGGGCCAAGCAGGCGAAGCTCCGCCGCGCGGCTCTGCACTGGATGATGACGAGCGGTACCTCTCTCCAGCCGCGCTTTGACGTTGTGGAGATATACACCGGCGGCCGGGAGCACATAATAAATCACATAGAGAACGCATTTGAATAGGAGGCAGGGAAATGGAATACTTCAGCACAAGAGGCTCCGGCGCCCGGATATCGGCGTCTGAGGCCATAGCACAGGGACTGGCGCCGGACGGGGGCCTGTTCGTCCCTGCGCAGCTGCCGCCGGTGACGGAGGAGGCCCTGCGCGAGCTGCTGCCCCTCGGGTACGGCGCGCGGGCGAAGCGCATACTTTCCATGTACCTGCCCGAATACTCCGAGGCGGAGCTGGACGAGCTCGTCGCCTCCTCCTACGGGACGAACTTCGACACCGCCGCCATAGCGCCGACGCGCTTCACGGACGAGAGCACGGGCTATCTTGAGCTCTGGCACGGCCCGACTTCGGCCTTCAAGGATATGGCCCTGCAAATGCTGCCGCACCTGCTGACCGCCTCGCTCAAAAAGTGCGGCGAGCAGCGCGGCGTCTGCATACTCGTCGCCACCTCAGGGGATACCGGCAAGGCGGCGCTTGAGGGCTTTGCCGACGTGCGCGGCACGAAGATACTCGTCTTTTACCCGCGCGACGGCGTCTCCGACGTGCAGAGGCTGCAAATGGTCACGCAGACGGGCGAAAACGTCGGCGTCTGCGCCGTGGAGGGTAATTTCGACGACGCTCAGACCGGCGTGAAGCGCATCTTCGGGGACAGGGAGCTGGCGGAGAGGCTCTCGGCCAAGGGCTGGTTCCTCTCGTCCGCGAACTCGATAAACTGGGGCAGGCTCCTGCCGCAGATAGTTTATTATTTTTCCGCATACTGCGACTTTGTGAACTCCGGCCGCATAAAATGCGGCGAGAGGGTGAACTTCTGCGTTCCCACCGGCAACTTCGGCAACATCCTCGCCGGATGGATGGCAAAGGAGATGGGGCTGCCCGTCCTGCGCTTTGTCTGCGCCTCGAACGCCAACAACGTCCTGACGGATTTCATAGACAGCGGCGTCTACGACCGCCGCCGGCCCTTCCATGTCACGACCTCGCCCTCCATGGACATTCTGGTGTCCAGCAACCTGGAGCGCCTGCTGTACTTCCTCTCGAAGGACACGGAGCGCGTCGCGGGCTGGATGAAGCAGCTCTCGGATGAGGGCCGCTACGACGTCGGGCCGGAGCTGCGCGCCGCCGTGAGGCGGGACTTCGAGGCCGGCTTCTGCGGCGATGCGGAGACGGCGGAGGAGATAGCGCGCGTCTGGCGCGAGAATGGCTACCTTATCGACACGCATACAGCCGTCGCCTCGCGCGTCCTGCGCGAATACCGCGCCCGCAGCGGCGACGGGACGCCCGCCGTAGTCGTATCAACGGCCAGCCCATATAAATTCTGCGACAGCGTTCTGCGCGCCCTCGGCGTCGAGACGGACGCGCCGGGCACGGAGCTCATAGGCCGCCTTGAGCGCGCCACAGGCACTCGCGCGCCCGCCCCGCTGGCAAATCTCGCCGGGAGGGCGGTGCGCTTCGACATGTGCGTGGCCCCGGAGGGGCAGAAGAGAGTCGTGGAGGAATTTCTCGGCTGATATGTACCCTGGGGCGGTCCAAGGGCCGCCCCGGAGGTTCAGCAGCAGCCCTTCTGCTTGAAGGTGGTGCAGCTGGTCTCGCCGGTGCACTGGGCGCGCTTGCCGTCAACTTTGATGTGGGCGGCGGTGCAGCTGCGGCCCTGCTCGTTGTAGGCGCAGTTTTCGGCGTCGCAGCCGATGGTGGCCGCGGTCCCCATATGCCTCTTGTTCTCGTTCATCATCAGGACCTCCGCAAATTAGTTTGGGTAACATCCCGCACTTAGTATTTGCCGGAGGCGCGAAATTATACGGGGGTGCGCTTTTGGCGCTGTATGCTATTGGCGACCTGCACCTGTCCATAGGCGGCGACAAGCCGATGGACGTTTTCGGAGGCAGGTGGATAAATTACGTCGAAAAGCTCCGCGAGGGCTTTGCCTCACTCGGACCGGAGGACGTCACCGTCCTCTGCGGGGACCTGAGCTGGGGCATGTCGCTGGAGGCGGCGCGGGAGGACTTCCTGTTTATCGACCGCCTGCCTGGGAGAAAGGTCATCCTGAAGGGCAACCACGACTACTGGTGGTCAACAGCGACGAAGGCGGAGCGCTTTTTTGCCGAAAACGGCATAGAAACAATTGAAATACTCAACAACAACTGCCGCTGGTACGGCGATACGGCACTGTGCGGCACCCGCGGCTGGTTCTACGAGGAGGAGCGCGGCGGGGCGCACGACAAAAAGATAATGCTCCGCGAGCTGGGCCGGCTGGAGACCTCGCTCAAATGCGCCGGGGAGCGGGAGAAGCTGGTGTTTCTGCACTATCCGCCGAAATACGCGGGCTATGAGTGCCCGGAACTGCTGGAATTGCTGTCAAGATACGGCGTGCGGGAGTGCTATTACGGCCATATCCACGGCCCAAGCTGCCCCATGGCCTATCAGGGGGAGCTGAATGGTACCTCATTCCGGCTGGTTTCTGCGGACTGGCTCATGTTTAGGCCGCTTTTGGTGCGCAATATTTCCATATAGCCGTTGCTTTTGCCGCGGCAATCTGCTATAATACCTGAGCCGTGTTTTGTTAAAGAAAAAATTTCAGCGATAAATGCGTAGGAGGAATCTGACCCCATGATCGTCAAGAATGTAGAAAAGAAGGAAAACAACACCGCCATGCTCCAGGTCGAGGTCGACGCCGAGAGCTTTGACAAGGCCATAAACGGCGCGTATAAGAAGCTCAAGGGCCGCATAAACGTCCCCGGCTTCCGCAAGGGCAAGGCCCCGCGCATGGTTATAGAGGGTATGTTCGGCGCCGACGTCTTCTATGAGGACGCCATGGAGAGCCTCGCCCCCGAGGCTTTCGAGTACGCCGTGGGCGAGGAGAAGCTTGACACCGTGGGTATGCCCTCCATCGTTGACTTCAACGTTGACGACGCGAAGGTCCTCACCATCACCTTCAGCACCGAGCTCTACCCGGAGGTCACGCTGGGCCAGTATAAGGGCCTGGAGGGCGTGTACGCCGAGGCCGAGGTCACGGATGAGGAAGTCGAGGCGGCCCTGGCCGACGCGCGCAAGCGCAACGCCCGCTTCGTCGATGTTGACCGCCCCGTGCAGCAGGGCGACAGCATAGTCCTCGACTTTGAGGGCTTTGTGGACGGCGTCGCCTTCGAGGGCGGCAAGGCCGATAATTACACGCTTGAGATAGGCTCCGGCGCCTTCATCCCGGGCTTTGAGGACCAGCTGGTCGGCCTTGCGGCCGGTCAGGAGGGCGAGGTCAAGGTCACCTTCCCCGAGCAGTACGCCGAGAACCTGGCCGGCAAGGACGCCGTGTTCAAGGTCAAGGTCCACACCGTGCGCGAGCCCGAGCTGCCCGAGCTGGACGACGAGTTCGCCAAGGACGTCTCCGAGTTCGATACGCTTGAGGAGTACAAGGCCGACCTGCGCAAGAATCTGGCCGAGAGCCGCAAGACCGAGGCCGAGCGCAGCTTCAAGTCCGAGATAATGAACCAGGCCCTGGACAACATGACCGCCGAGGTCCCCGAGTCCATGATAGCTGAGAAGACCAACGAGTTCCTGGATAACTACGCGGACAGCATGGGCCTGCGTGGCCGCGTCTCCCGCGAGGAGCTCATCAAGGGCATGGGCATGGGCGAAGAGGAGTTCAACTCCATGATGCGCCCGGGCGCCCTGCGCCAGGTGCAGGCCGACCTGCTGCTCGACGCCGTTGTGAAGGCCGAGGGCCTTGAGGCCACCGAGGAGGAGAAGGCCGACTTCTACAAGAAGCTCGAAGAGGACTACGGCGAGAACGCCGAGCAGATAAAGGCCATGATAGATGAGAAGCTCATGGCCCGCGATATCGAGCGCCGCAAGGCCGCCGACCTCATCTACTCCAGCGCCGTCAAGACCGCCCCGAAGGCCGAGGAGGCCCCCGTGGAGGAGAATAAGGACTAACCGCCGGTAATTGCGGTTATGCTCTCTTGGAAACAGGGAACACGCGAAAGGAGAGTTACAAATGAGTTTAGTACCGTATGTTGTTGAGCAGACCTCGCGGGGCGAGCGTTCTTACGACATCTTTTCCCGGCTGCTTAACGACCGTATCGTAATGCTGGGCGAGGAGGTCAACGCCACCACCGCCAGCCTTGTCGTGGCCCAGCTGCTGTATCTTGAGGCACAGGACCCGGATAAGGATATCCAGTTCTATATAAACAGCCCCGGCGGCTCTGTGACCGACGGAATGGCCATCTACGACACGATGCAGTATATAAAATGCGACGTGTCCACCATCTGCGTGGGCATGGCGGCATCTATGGGCGCGCTGCTGCTGGCCGCCGGCACGAAGGGCAAGCGCCTCGCGCTGCCCAACGCCGAGATCATGATCCACCAGCCCTCCGGCGGCGCCAAGGGCCAGGCCTCGGATATCAAGATCCAGGCCGAGTGGATGCTGCGCACCAGGGAGAAGCTCAACCGCATCCTCTCCGAATGCACGGGCAAGAGCATAGAGCAGGTCGCCATCGACACCGAGCGCGACAACTTCATGCCCGCCGAGGAGGCGCTGGCCTACGGCCTTATAGACAAGGTAATCTACAAGCGGTAATCCGGGAGGCGCAGACCTCCGGCTGTGAGGTGCAAAATGGCAAAGACAGACGACAGAAAGTCAATACGCTGCTCCTTCTGCGGCAAGCCGCAGTCGCTTGTGGACCGGCTCATAGCCGGCAACGGCTCCTATATCTGCGACGAGTGCGTGAAGCTGTGCATGAGCATTGTTGACGAGGACTATGTGATAGGCGAGAAGGCCCAAAAGACGAAGCAGGTCCCGGAGCTTTTGCAGGAACGGCTGCCGAAGCCGGCGGAGATAAAGGCCAACCTGGACGAATATGTCATAGGCCAGGAGCAGGCGAAAAAGGTCCTCTCCGTGGCTGTATACAACCACTACAAGCGCATCCTCCACGCAGGCAAGACCGACGTGGAGCTGCAAAAGAGCAATATCCTCCTCATAGGCCCGACGGGCAGCGGCAAGACCCTTTTTGCCCAGACCCTGGCCAGGATGCTGAACGTCCCATTTGCGATAGCGGACGCGACGACACTGACCGAGGCCGGCTACGTGGGCGAGGACGTGGAAAATATCCTCCTGAAGCTCCTGCAGGCGGCGGACTTCGACGTGGAGCGCGCCGAGCGCGGAATAATCTACGTCGATGAGATCGACAAGATAGCCCGCAAGAGCGAAAACACCTCCATAACGCGCGATGTCTCCGGCGAGGGCGTGCAGCAGGCGCTGCTGAAGCTGCTTGAAGGCACGGTAGCCAGCGTGCCGCCCCAGGGCGGGCGCAAGCACCCGCATCAGGAGTTCATCCACGTGGACACGACTAACATCCTCTTCATCTGCGGCGGCGCCTTCGACGGGCTCGACAAGATAATCGAAAAGCGCACCGACCGCAAGAGCCTGGGCTTCGGCGCTGATATACGCAGCTCCAAGGAGCGCGACGTGGGCGAGCTCATGAGCCAGGTCCAGTCGCACGACCTTTTGAAGTTCGGCATAATCCCGGAGCTCATCGGCCGTCTGCCGGTGCTGACCTCTCTGGATTCGCTGGGGCGCGATGACCTGGTCCGCATCCTGACGGAGCCGAAGAACGCCATGACGAAGCAGTATCAGGCTCTCATGAGCTACGACGGCGTGGAGCTGGTCTTCGAGGACGAGGCGCTGGGCGCCATTGCCGACAAGGCCATCGAGCTGAAGATAGGCGCGCGCGGCCTGCGCAGCGTTATGGAGAAGATAATGACGGACATCATGTACACAGTCCCTTCGGACCCGACCATAAGCAAGGTCGTGGTCACGGGCGACTGCGTGCGAAACTCGACGGAGCCGCTGGTCATACACAGCCAGCCCTCGGGCGAGAGCGTGTCCTGATATTGCACACGATAACAGGGGGGACGGAGGAAACTTCGTCCCCTCGCGAGCATTTGAGCCATAACTCCCGGAAAGGAGTGTTTTCATGAGCAATAATTTTGAATTTTCTGCCCGGCGGAACATGCCCGTGCTCCCGCTGCGGGGGCTGTCCGTATTTCCCGGGATGCTCCTGAATTTCGACGTCGAGCGGCCAATGTCCGCGGCGGCGCTGAACTTCGCCATGAACGCGGACCAGATACTCTTCCTGGCCGCGCAGAAGGAGATATCGAAGGACGTCCCGTTCGTGGACGACATATACAGGGTCGGCACCGTCTGCCGCGTGCGCCAGCTGCTGAGGCAGCCCGGCTCCAAGACCGTGCGCGTCATGGTCGAGGGCCTTGCGCGCGGGCGGATAGAGAACGTCACGATGGATACGCCGAGCCTTTTTGCCGAAATCGAGCCCATGCCCGACGCGCAGGAGAAACCGACGGTCAAGACCGAGGCACTCTGCCGCCGCTGCACGGCGCTTTTCAGCGAGTACGCGCAGATATCGGGCAACATAGCTCCGGAATCTGTCATAAACATCATGGCGAGCACGGACGCCGCCTATGTCGCTGATTTTATTGCGCAAAACATATATCTGAAGCCCGAGGAAAAGCAGAAGCTGCTGGAGGAGCTCCGCCCCTCGCGCCGCCTCGCCGCGCTCTGCCGTATGCTGACGCGGGAGCTGACCCTCCTGAGCATCGAGCGCGACCTTAACGAGAGCACGCAGGAGCAGATGAACCGCAACCAGCGCGAGTACTACCTGCGCGAGCAGATGAAGATAATCCAGTCCGAGCTGGGCGAGGACGACGCGCCTCAGGAGCTGGAGGAATACCGCGAGAAGATACGCGCCCTGCACCTGGAGGAGGAGACGGAGGGGAAGCTCCTCAAAGAAGTCACGCGGCTCTCCCGCCAGAGCTTCGGCTCCGCAGAGGGCAGCGTCATCCGCGGCTACCTTGATACCTGCCTGGAGATACCCTGGAACACCTGCACAAAGGAGACGCTTGACATTGCCCGCGCGCAGAAGATGCTGGACGAGGACCACTTCGGCCTCGAAAAGGTCAAGGAGCGCGTCATCGAGTTCCTCTCCGTGCGCAAGCTCGCGCCGGGCGTGAAGGGCGGCGTGCTCTGCCTCGTCGGCCCTCCTGGTACGGGCAAAACCAGCATAGCCATGAGCATCGCCCGCGCCACAAACCGCAAACTGGCCCGCGTAGCCCTGGGCGGCGTCCACGACGAGGCCGAGATCCGCGGCCACCGCAAGACCTATATCGGCGCTATGCCTGGCCGGCTCGTTTCCGGCCTCATCCAGGCCGGGAGCATGAACCCCGTCATGGTGCTCGACGAGATAGACAAACTCGGCTCCGACTACCGAGGCGACCCCTCGGCCGCCCTGCTTGAGGCCCTGGACTCGGAGCAGAACTGCCGCTTCCGCGACAACTACCTGGAGGTGCCGATAGACCTCTCCGACGTGCTGTTCATTACCACCGCCAACACGACGGATACCATACCCCGCCCGCTGCTGGACCGTATGGAGGTCATCACCCTCACGAGCTATACTGACGAGGAAAAACTGCAGATCGCCAAGCGCCACCTGCTGCCCAAGCAGCGGAAAAAGCACGGGCTCACGGGCGTCACGCTGAAGCTGAGCGACGAGGCCATACGCGAGATAATCTCGCTGTATACCCGCGAGAGCGGCGTGCGCATCCTGGAGCGCGAGCTGGCCGCCGTCTGCCGCAAGTGCGCGGCGGGCATAGCCAAGGGGGAGTATAAGTCCCTCACCGTCCGTGCCGGAAGGCTCGAACCCCTGCTCGGCCCGCCGAAGTATAAGCCGGACGCGGTGTACCCGCGGGACGAGGTCGGCCTCGTGCGCGGCCTAGCCTGGACCTCTGTGGGCGGCGAAGTGCTGGACGTGGAGGTTGGCGTGGTCGATGGCGTAGGGAAGCTGGAGCTCACCGGCAACCTCGGCTCCGTCATGCAGGAGAGCTGCAAGGCCGCCATAACCTATATCCGCTCCCGGGCGGATAAACTGGGCATCGACCCGCATTTCAACCAGAAGAAGGATATCCATATCCACTTCCCGGAGGGCGCCGTGCCGAAGGACGGCCCCTCGGCGGGCATAACCATCTGCATCGGCGTAATTTCGGCGCTGACGGGCATCCCTGTGCGCCGCGATCTGGCAATGACGGGCGAGATAACCCTGCGCGGGCGCATCCTGCCCATCGGCGGACTGAAGGAAAAGACCATGGCCGCCCTGCGCGCCGGGGTCTCGACGGTCATCATCCCCGCCGAGAACGAGCCTGATCTGGATGAGATAGACCAGAGCGTCCGCGAGCGGCTGAAATTCGTGACCGCAGACCATGTGGACGCCATCCTGGACATCGCGCTCAACCGCCGAGCCGTTGAGCAGGAGAAGGAGGCTCCAGCGCCGGAGCTTCCCGCGCAGACCCCGCCGCCGGGCGTCATGCCCGAGGCCGGGGCAAGGATAGGGCAGTAGCATGGCGGAGCTGAACGTGAACCGCGCGGAGTTCGTAAGATCCGCCGCCTCGCCCGAGGCATTCATCCGCGACAGCCTGCCGCGCATAGTCTTTGCGGGAAAATCCAACGTCGGCAAGTCCTCGGTGATAAACCGGCTCCTGAACCGCAAGAACTTTGCCCGCGTCGGCTCACAGCCGGGCAAGACGATACACGTGAACTATTTCAAGATAGACGGCCGCTGCTGGTTCGTGGACCTGCCGGGCTACGGCTACGCAGCCGTGGCGAAGGCGGAGCGGGACCGCTGGGCGCGGCTCATGGAGAGCTTTTTTGCCGAGCCGGAGCAGATAAGCCTCGGCGTCCTCATCGTGGACGCGCGGCACAGGCCCACGGCGGACGATCTGACCATGGCGGAATGGTTCAAGGGCTCGGGCCGCCCCTTCGCCGTGGCGGCGAACAAGGTAGATAAGCTCTCAAAGACCGCCGCGGCGGCAAATCTGGAAGTCATACGCGAGACGCTGAGCCTGCCGGAGGCAACGCCGCTCATAGCCTTCTCCGCGGAGAAGGGCGAGGGCCGAGCGGAGCTCATGGGCAAAATACTGGCGCAGCTGTAAACGGAGCGGGATGGGCGGCATGTCCATCCCGCTCTTGTAATTCTCCGACAGGATTGGTATAATTGTCGAAGGTGAGGTGAGCTATGCATACTCTACAGACTATCTGGCGGGGGCTGGACTGGAGCGTCCTGACGAATCTGCTGCTCTCGGTCGTGCCCGCGCTTTTGTGTATAACCCTGCACGAGCTGGCCCACGGCTACGTGGCTTACCGCCTGGGTGACGATACCGCAAAGCGCGCCGGGCGCCTGACCCTGAACCCGCTCAAGCATATAGACATCATGGGCCTTATCATGATGGTCGTGCTCAAGTTCGGCTGGGCCAAGCCCGTGCCGGTGAATATGTGGAAGTTCAAAAATCCAAAGAAGGGCATGGCGATAACCGCCGCTGCGGGGCCGCTGGCAAACCTGCTCATCGCCTTCGTGTTCCTGTTTTTCTACGGGCTGCTCTTCATCCCGCTTACACGCCTGGGCAATACCGGCGGCTATATCCTGGAGATGATATATATCACCGCCTACCTCAGCATAGCCCTGGCCATCTTCAACGTCATCCCGATCCCGCCGCTGGACGGCTCGAAGGTGCTGTACTCCTTTGTGTCCGACAGGGCCTATACAAAGCTCATGTACTACGAGCGCTACGGCATGATAGTGCTCATGCTGGGCGT
The DNA here is from genome assembly GCA_900544295.1 of uncultured Eubacteriales bacterium. GTDB lineage: Bacteria > Bacillota > Clostridia > Oscillospirales > Oscillospiraceae > Scatomorpha > Scatomorpha intestinigallinarum. Next base: position 102,005 of record UQUO01000003.1, read on the forward strand.
CCTGCTCCTGAGCCGCACGAACCTCGACCCGCTGGGCCGCGCGGCGTATTGGCTCATGGGCAAGCTCTTCACCGCCGCCGACTGGGGCTTTGCCCTCGCAAAGCTCTTCGTCTGACAGGGGGCGTGGGATGGAGAACCCGACATTCCGCCTTGAGGGCGTGGTAAAGAGCCGGGACGAGGCGCAGGACTTCGAGGGTCCCCTCAGCCTCATCCTGATGCTGCTGCAAAAAAACAAGATAGAGATACGAGACATCAGCATCTCGGAGATTCTGGACCAGTACCTGGCCTATCTGGACGAGATGCAGCGCATGGACCTTGAAATAGCCAGCGAATTTGTCCAGATGGCGGCGTATCTGCTGTATATCAAGACCAAAACGCTGCTCGCGGTGGAGGAAGAGGTCACGGAGCTTGAACAGCTCATGTCCTCCCTGGAAAAACTCCGCGCAAAGGATTTTCGGGAGGCCGTGAAGGCCGTGCTGCCGACCCTTGCGGACTACTCCGCCGAGGGCCTGCTGCTCTGGACCAGGCCGCAGGAGCCGGTGTCCCCGGCGGCGAGGGTCTACGACTACCGGCACGAGGGCGCGGACCTGCTGCGCGCGCTGTATTCGGTGTTTTCGCGCTCGGACGCCAAGCTGCCCGGCCCGCCGGAGATGCGTGCGCTCGCGCCGCAGCGTATCGTCTACGGCGTGCGGGACAAGAGCCGTGAGATACTCGGCATTTTAGGGAAAGGCCCGGTGACGCTCCGCTCACTCTACGAGGCCGGACGCAGCCGCTCCGAGGTCGTGGCGACCTTCCTCTCCGTGCTGGAGCTCTGCTCCATGGGCAGCGTGTTCATAGAGGAGCGGGAGGGCGAGCTGCTGCTAAGCTTCGCCGGCGGCGATACGGAGAGTATTTTGGAAGCCATTGAGGAATGACTATGGATGAACGCGAATTGAAAGCCGCGCTGGAGGCTATAATCTTTGCGTCGGGCGAACCGGTGCCGGCGGGGAGGATATCCCTGGTGCTGGGCGTGCCGGAGGCAGAAGTGTACTCCTGCGCCGAGGCGCTTGCGGAGGAGTATGAGCACGAGGGCCGGGGCTTCCGCCTCGTCAGGCTGGACAAGAGCCTGCAAATGTGCTCCGCACCGCAGTATGCCAAGGCCATTGCCAGGGTCATTGAGCACCGCGCTCCGCCAAAGCTCTCGCCGCCCGCGCTGGAGACGCTGGCCGTTATCGCCTACTTCCAGCCCGTGACGAGGGCCTATGTGGACGAGGTGCGCGGAGTGGACAGCTCCTATACGGTCTCCTCGCTGGTGGACAAGGGCCTCATAGAGCCCTCAGGCAAGCTGGAGGCCCCGGGCAGGCCTACGCTTTACAAGACGACGGAGGCTTTTCTGCGCGTCATGGGCGTCTCCGAGCTCTCGGAGCTGCCCAAGCTGCCGGATATGGCCTCGACGGACGGGCTCGAAAAGCTCCAGGGCGCCATAGAGGCGCTCCGGGGCCGGGGCGAGCAGATGGTGATGGATCTGGAAGCACAGGAGACGGGGGGTGAGGCGCCTTGATAGTCCTTCTGGTCATAGTCGCGCTCATAGTGCTGCTGCTCGTCATACCCTTCGGCGTGTCCGCGCGGTATGTGGACGGCGAGGCGAGCGTGGCCGCGCGCGTGCTGTGCTTCAATATCAGGCTGTTCCCGCGCGCTGAGGAGCCGAAGAAGGTAAAGAAAGCTCAAAAGCCGAAAAAAGAGAAAAAACCCAAGGAAAAGCCCGAGAAGGCGCCGAAAAAGCGTCCAAAACCCAGCCCGGATGAGCTGCTCCAGCTCCTGAAGCTGGGCCTGGACGCCCTGGCAAGGTTCAAGAGGAAGCTGACGGTCAATCGCTTCATGCTCCACCTCGTCGTCGCCGCGGAGGACCCCTTCGATGCGACGGTCATCTACGGGGCCGTGAATGCTGGCCTCGGCCTTGTCGAGAGCATGAGGGGCAAGGCATTCAAGGCACGCAGCGTGGATATCCGGACCGCGCTGGACTACAACTCCACCGAACCCCGCGCCGACGCGGAGCTGACGGTGACGATAAGCCTTGGGCGCATACTTGCGGTGGTATTTGCCGCAGGCTGGGGCTTCATGAAGCTGAAAATCAGGGCGGCAAAACAGAGCGCCGCCGTCAAAGCAGAGGAAGAAAGGAAGGAAAACAATGGACCAGGCTCAGACCCCAATGGCGGAATTCCTGCAAACCAGCATGGCTAAAATCAAGGAAATGGTGGACGTCAACACCATAGTAGGCGACCCGGTAACGACGCCGGACGGGGTCACTCTCGTGCCGGTCTCTCGCGTCAGCTTCGGCTTTGGCGGAGGCGGCGGCGACCTCGTCAAGCAGCGCAGCGGCTTCGCCGGAGGCAGCGGCGCGGCGGTGAGGATAGAGCCCATCGGCTTCCTCGTTATACGCAACGGCATTGTGAATATGCTGAACATCCAGCCGCCTGCGGCCAACACGTTTGACCGCATTGTGGACCTCATCCCTCAGCTCATGGACAAGGCCGAGCAGCTCCGCGACAAGAAAGCGGACGCTGCCGCCGAGGGATAAAGAGCGGCAGCACAGTCAATAATAAGCACCGCCCAATACTTACGGGGTGGTGCTATTATTGAGAAAACTTACGGGTATACTCCTGAGCCTTGCGCTCGTTTCCGCCTTTGCTGTGCCTGCGCACGCCGAGCCCGGCGTCTCCGCCAAGTCCGCCATACTCATGCACGCCGACTCCGGCCGGGTGCTGTATGAGAAGAACGCCGACGAGCACATGCTCATAGCCAGTACGACGAAGATAATGACAGCCATCGTAGTCCTTGAGCACTGCGCGCTCGACGAGCTTGTCGAAGTGGATGAGCGCAGCGCGGGCATAGAGGGCTCATCCATGTATCTGAAGGCGGGAGAGAGCTACACCGTCGAGGATCTGCTCTACGGACTCATGCTGGCCTCCGGCAACGATGCGGCTTCTGCCCTGGCCCTGCACGTCGCGGACAGCCTGGAGGATTTCGCCGCGCTCATGAACGAGAAGGCCGCAGCCCTGGGCATGACCGAATCCAGCTTCAAAAACCCACACGGCCTGGATGAGGAGGGGCATTACTCCACAGCACGCGATATGGCAAAGCTCGCCGCCTACTGCATGGAGAACCCGGACTTTGCCCGGATAGCGGGCGCCGTCTCCCATACGGTGGGGGAGCAGACCTACGTGAACCATAACCGCCTGCTGCGCGAGTACGACGGCTGCCTTGGCCTCAAAACCGGCTATACCATGGCCGCGGGCCGCACCCTGGTCACCTGCGCCGAGCGCGACGGCGCTCGCTACGTCTGCGTGACGCTGAATGACCCGGACGACTGGGACGACCACAAGGCCCTCTACGACTGGGCCTTCGCCAATTACAGCTTTGCAGAGGTTATCCCCGCAGGCCTGAGTTTCGATGTCCCGGTTATTTCGGGCGAGGAGATGCTGGCCGGGGCCGAGACCGAGGGCGCAGCCTATGCGCTGGTGAAAAACGGCGAGAGCTATACCACGCAGTTTGAGCTGCCCTCCTTCGTCTTTGCGCCGATTGCTGAGGGCGAGAGCGCGGGCCGGGCCGTGGCCTGCGCTGACGGGCAGGAGATAGCCTCCGTGCGCCTCGTTTATTCCACGGACGTTGAACTTGCGCGGGAGCTGAGGCTCACGCCGGGGGAGCGCTTCATGCGCTTCTGGCTGCTGACAGGCTGCGGCGCGCCGTTTTATCTTGAACAGGAACGTGAATGACATGAAGGAGCGACTTCAAAAGCTCATATCCGGCGCGGGGTTCGCCTCGCGCCGCGCCGCCGAGGAGCTCATAAAGGCCGGGCGCGTCCGCGTGAACGGCGAACCCGCAAGCCTTGGCATGAGCGCCGACCCTGAGACGGACGTCGTCACCGTGGACGGCAAGCGCCTTCGCCAGCCGGAGGAGCGGGTTTACATAATGCTGAATAAGCCCCGCGGCTACGTGACGACGCTTTCAGACGAAAAGGGGCGGAAAACCGTGGCCGAGCTGGTACTCGGTGTGGGAAGGCGGCTCTATCCCGTTGGACGGCTGGACCTGAACTCCGAGGGCCTGCTCATAATGACCGACGACGGCGAGGCGGCAAACGCCCTTATGCACCCCTCGCACGAGGTGTCAAAGACCTACCGCGTGACCGTCTCCGGCGCTGAGCCGGAGACCGCCGTGCGCGGGCTTAAGGCAATTCGCGAGCTGGAGGGCGAGCCCATCCGTCAGGCCTCGGCGCGGCTGGTCGAGGAGAGAAAGGACGGCGGTTTGGTGCTGGACGTCACCATCCACGAGGGGCGAAACCGGCAGGTGCGCCGGATGTGCGCCGCAGTCGGGCTGGAGGTGCGCCGACTCGTGCGGGTCTCGGAGGGAGAGCTGAGTCTCGGAAGCCTCCCTCCCGGCCGCTGGCGCCGCCTGACTCCGGAGGAGACGGCATATATCCGCAGCCTGATATAGCTGCAATTTTGCAAGTTTTGAAATTTGTTCATGCAAATGTACTTGTAATCCTCTGAGAATCTGTGTAAAATAGTTCTCAATTGCACTTTCAGCCCCGGATGGATGCGAAAATGGTGGGATATGGGAATTGCCGCTCCGCCCGAGGGTTCTAAGATATATGTCAATTGGGGGCAACAGGAATGGATAAGGACATCCTTGCGCTGATTTCTCGTGACAATTCGGGCTTCTCAAAGGGCCAAAGGCTTATAGCGAAGTACATTCTGGAGAATTATGACAAGGCCGCCTTCATGACGGCCGGCAAACTGGGCAAGACTGTAGGCGTGAGCGAATCCACGGTCGTCCGTTTTGCAGCCGAGCTGGGGTACGACGGATATCCGGGCATGCGCAAGGCTCTGCAGGAGATGATACGCAGCCGTCTTACCTCCGTGCAGAGGATAGAGGCTGCAAAAGACCTCATAGACGACAGAAACATCCTGAAGGCCGTGCTGAGCGACGATATCGACAAGCTCCAGGCCACCCTGGAGGAGATAGACCAGGAGAGCTTTGACAGGGCGATAGACCTGATCATGTCTGCGAAAAACATCTATATTTTCGCCTCACGCACTTCGCAGAGCCTGTCAAACTTCATGGCCTTCTATCTCAATATGCTGCGCGACGGCGTACACCTGGTCCAGGACAACACCGCCGCGGAGGCATATGAGCAGCTTATCAGGATAGGCGGCGGGGACCTCTTTGTGGGCTTCACTTTCCCGCGCTATTCCTCGCGCTCGCTCAAGGTGATGCGCTTTGCAAAGGACCGCGGCGCGGCCGCCCTTGCGCTTACGGACAGCGAGAGCTCACCACTCTACGGCGTGGCTGACGTCTGCCTTTTTGCCAAGAGCGAGATGGTTTCCTTCGTGGATTCCCTGGTAGCCCCGCTCAGCCTCGTGAACGCCATAGTGATTGCCGTGGCCGCGAGGTCGCGCGATCAGCTGGCGGAGACATTCAAGGACCTCGAAAACGTCTGGAGCGAATATAAGGTGTTTGAGAAGATTGAAAGCTGACGCTGTTGTGATAGGCGGCGGCGCGGCCGGGACGCTGTGCGCGGCGCTCGCGGCTGGCCGCGGGCTGGATGTCGTCCTGCTTGAGCCGAACCGTATGCTGGGACGCAAGCTGCGCATAACCGGCAAGGGCCGCTGCAACGTAACTAATGACTGTGACGCGCGGGAGTTCATTTCCGCCATACCCGGCGACGGGCGCTTTTTGCAAAGCGCAATACATAAATTCGGCACCTCGGACACGAAAGCGCTGTTCGAGGGCCTTGGCGTTGCCCTGAAAACCGAGCGCGGCAACAGGGTCTTTCCTGAGTCCGACCGCGCGGACGACATAGCCGACGCGCTTACAAAGCTGGCGCGGGAAAACGGAGTGCGCGTGCTCCGGGAGCGCGCCACGCGCATCCTTACGGACGAGGCCGGCGCCGTACGAGCCGTGGCCTCGGGCGGGGGAGAGATAGAGTGCGAGGCAGCCGTCATATGCACCGGCGGCCTGTCCTACCCGGGCACCGGCTCAACGGGCGACGGCTACCGCATGGCTAGGGAGCTGGGCCACACGATACGCCCCTGCCGCCCCTCGCTGGTGCCGCTGGAGTCGCCGGACGCCTGGTGCCGCGAGATGCAGGGTTTTTCCCTGCGGAACGTGGAGCTCTCGGCCTACGAGGACGAGAAGCTCATCTACAAGGCCCTGGGAGAGATGCTGTTCACGCATTTCGGCGTCTCAGGCCCGCTGGTGCTCTCCGCCTCGGCTCATATGCGCCGGTTTGGTGAGTGCAGATACCGCCTCTCCATCGACCTGAAGCCGGGACTGGACGAGAAGAAGCTGGACGCCCGGCTTCTGCGGGACTTTGAAAAATACAGCAACCGCGAGTTCCGCAATTCCCTGGGCGACCTCGCAGGCAGGGCCATGATACCCGTCCTGGTGGAGCTCTCCGGCATACCGGGCGATACGAGGACCAATTCGGTAACACGGCAGCAGCGCGCAGCGCTGGCGCAGCTTTTGAAGCATTTCCCCGTTTCGCTCTCCGGGCCGAGGCCGATAGCGGAGGCGATAGTCACCTCCGGCGGCGTCGCCACGACGGAGGTGAACCCTCGCACGATGGAGTCGAAGCTCGTGCCGGGTCTGTATTTCGCCGGCGAGGTGCTGGACCTCGACGCGTATACGGGCGGGTATAATTTGCAGATAGCCTGGTCAACGGCCTTTGTCGCCGCAAATTCTCTGACAGGGGTGTGAGGATTGGATAAACACATTTCCGTGGCCATAGACGGCCCATCCGGCGCCGGCAAGAGCACGCTTGCAAGGGCCGCCGCCGCACGCTTCGGCTTCATATATGTGGACACCGGCGCGATATATCGCACAGTCGGTCTTGCCGCCGCCCGGGCGGGCCTGCCGCTGGGCGCCGAGGAGGGAGTGCTGGCCCTGCTGCCGGAGCTGGATATCCGCTTCGGCTACGCTGAAGACGGCGCGCAGCACATGTACCTGAATGGCGAGGACGTCTCCGGCCTCATCCGCACGCCTGAGATATCCATGCGCGCTTCGGAGGTATCCGCCATGCCGGAGGTGCGGGCCTTCCTGCTGGAGATGCAGCGGGGCATGGCCCGGAGCCACAGCGTCGTCATGGACGGGCGCGACATCGGTACAGTAGTCCTGCCGGATGCGGAGCTCAAGGTCTTCCTCACGGCCAGCCCGGAGCGGCGCGCCCAGCGGCGCTGCCTGGAGCTTCGGGAGAAGGGAGAGGACGTCAGCTACGAACAGGTTTTGGCGGATATAATAAAGCGGGATGAGAACGACAGCAGCCGCGCCGCCGCACCGCTGAGGCGGGCGGAGGATGCTGTCGAACTCGATACCAGCGAGCTGACGCTCGAGGAGAGCATAGCGAAAATCTGCGCCCTTATCGAGGGTTTGATTGGAGGCGGCAAAAAGTGAGCGAACAGACACCAAAACAGGAACGGCGTAGCTTTGGCAGGCTGTTCGATCTTCTGTTTCCACTTGTAAAAGCATTTTATCCAATGCGCTGCCGCGGCAAGGAGAATATCCCGGAAGGCCCCGCCGTGGTCTGCGCGAACCACTCCAACTATATCGACCCCCTGCTGGTCGCCGCTGCCTTCGGCAAGGAGAACTATATGCACTTCATGGCGAAGCTGGAGCTCCAGCGCGTGCCGGTCGTCGGCGCCGTGCTCAAAAAGTGCGGTATCTGTTTTGTGGACAGGGGCAAGAGCGACATCGACGCTGTTAGGAGTATGATGCGCTACCTCAAGCGCGGCGAGAAGGTTTTTATATTCCCGGAAGGCACGCGCGTGGAGCACGACAACGAGGTCGAGGCCAAGACCGGCGCCGTGAGAATAGCGTCAAAGATGAAAGTGCCGATATTGCCGGTGTACATCCCGCGAGGGAAGAAGATATTCGGCCGCGTCGAGCTGCTTGTTGGCAAACCGTATACCGTTGAGGGCAAGACGCACGAAGAGTATCTGCGGCTGGCGGACGGGGTCATGGAGCGCATATATGAGCTGAGGGACGGGACGAACGGATGACGCGGATAACACTGGCAAAGAGCGCGGGTTTTTGTTTCGGAGTTTCCCGCTCGGTAGATATGGCGGAAAAGCTGCTGGAGAGCGGCCCGTGCAAGTGCCTAGGACCGCTCATACATAACGAGGAGGTCGTAGCATCTCTGGCCGCGCGCGGGCTGGAGGTCATTTCAAGCCCTGAAGAGGCCGGGCCTGGCGACAGGGTGCTGATACGTTCTCACGGCGTTTCAAGGGCCGTGGAGGACGCCCTGCGCGACGCCGGGGCGGAGATAACGGACGCCACATGTCCCAACGTGGCGCGCATACATCGCCTCGTGGCCGAGGCCTCGGCGGAGGGAAGGCAGGTCATAGTTGTCGGCGCGGCTGACCATCCTGAGGTCCGGGCCATATGCGGCCGCTGCAAGGACCCCGTGGTGGTCGCAAACGCGGCTGAAATGGAGAACTGGCTCCAATGCAATGTCGAAAAACATACAGAACCCATTACAGTTGTCGTACAGACTACTCAAACTGAAAAGAATCTCCGCGAGTGTAAAAAATTAATAAAAAAATGGTGTACAAAAGCGGAATTCTTTGATACAATATGCTTTGCTACGTCCATTAGGCAAGAGGAGGCAGTAAAACTGGCCTCCACATGTGGAGCGATGGTAGTCATTGGCGGGAAAAATAGCGCCAATAGCCTGCATTTGGCCGAGCTGTGTGCGGAGAGGTGCGCCAACACGCAATTCGTGGAAAATTCCGCGCAGCTCGACATCGGCGCCCTTCGCGGCGTCGGGGAGATAGGCATGACTGCCGGCGCATCCGCGCCGTCGTGGATAATCAAGGAGGTACTGGATAAGATGAGCGACGAGATCCTGATTCAAGAGAACCCTGAGGCTGTCCCTGTTGAGGAGACGCCGGTGCAGGCGGCAGCGCCTGTAGAAGAGGCGGCGCCCGCCGTCGAGGCAGAGGAGGCGGCAGCAGCCCCCGCTGAGAAGAGCTTCGATGAGATGCTGGAGGATTCTCTTAAAACGATATATAACGGGGACAAGGTCAGCGGCGTTGTCGTTGCCATAACCCCGACCGAGGTCAGCATAGACCTCGGCACGAAATACTCCGCATTCATCCCCACCACCGAGTTCACCGAAGACGGCGCTGTTAAGCTTGAGGATGCCGTGCATGTCGGCGATACGGTCGAGGCCATGGTAGTCCGCGTGAACGATGTCGAGGGCACGGCGCAGCTCTCCAAGAAGCGCATGGACGCCGTCAAGAACTGGGCGGACATCGAGGCCGCGCAGGAGGCCGGCTCCGTCGTTGAAGGCATCGTCACCGAGGAGAATAAGGGCGGCGTGGTCGTGTCCGTGAAGGGCATCCGCGTTTTCGTTCCCGCCTCCCAGTCCGGCCTGCCGAAGGACACCCCGATGACCGAGCTCGTGAAGCAGAAGGTCAGGCTCAAGATAACCGAGGTCAACCGCGGCCGCAGGCGTGTGGTCGGCTCCATCCGTGCCGTGCTGCAGCGCGAGCGCAAGGAGAAGGCCGAGGCCGTTTGGAACGAGATCGAAGTCGGCAAGGTCTACAAGGGCGTCGTGAAGAGCCTGACGAGCTACGGCGCGTTCGTGGACATCGGCGGCATTGACGGCATGGTCCACGTCTCCGAGCTGAGCTGGAGCCGCATCAAGAACCCCGCCGAGGTCGTCTCCGTGGGCGACGAGCTTGAGGTCTACGTCATCGGCTTTGACCGTGATGCGAAGCGTATCTCCCTTGGCTACAAGAAGGCGGAGGACAACCCCTGGACCAAGTTTGTCAACACCTACAGCGTTGGCGACATAGCGAAGGTCAAGGTCGTGAAGCTCATGCCCTTCGGCGCCTTTGCCGAGGTTATGCCGGGCGTTGACGGCCTGATCCACATCAGCCAGATAGCCAACCGCCGCATCGGCAAGCCCGATGAGGTCCTCACCGTAGGCGACGTTGTCGATGTCAAGGTCACCGCCATCGACAATGACAAGCAGAAGATAAGCCTCTCCATCCGCGCGCTGTCCGAGCCGGAACCGGCTCCGCGCCGTGCCGCCGAGCCTGAGGCTCCCGTAGTCCCCGCGGAGGACGCGCTGGTCTATGAGGTCTCCGAGACCGGCGAAGCCACCGGCAACATCCCTGAGGATGTCCCCGGCGTCGAGGAATAAGGCGAAAATTGCAGAGTAAGCGCCCGCCGTACCCGCGGCGGGCGTTTTTTTATAGTTTTTAGGCGAAGCTAGCGTATTTTCCTTGCTAAAATGTAACTGAATGTGTATAATTGTTAATAGAATTGTAAGAAATGGGCCTGATGGGAAACGGAGGCTGAAATGACTTTCCGCGTGGGAGACAGGATCGCCCACCCCATGCACGGAGCGGGCGTGATCGACAGCGTTGTGAAGAGGAAGATTAACGGGACCGAGCGGGATTATTATGTCCTTAAGCTGCCGGCTGGTGACATGCTGGTCATGATACCGGTCGATACCAGCGCAGAAATTGGGGTGAGGCCCATAGTTGACGCGGACGAGGCCGAGAAGATACTGGGCTCCATACCCGGCCTTGAGATCGAAATGACCCAGAACTGGAACAAGCGCTACAGGGAGAACATGCTCAAGATAAAAAGCGGGAACCTTCTTGAGGTAGCCGCAGTCGTAAAAGGGCTAATGCAGAGGGATAAAGAGCGGGGCCTTTCCACAGGGGAGCGGAAAATGCTGCACTCGGCAAAGCAGATACTCATTTCCGAGATAGTTCTGTCGGAAAGCGCCAGTTATGAGGAGGTTGAGGAGCGGCTGAACAGCGCGCTCGTCTGCTCCTGATAAGAACCGGGGCGGCTAAGTCCGCCCCATAACCATGTCTGAACGAGGTACATATGTTCAAGAGACCTGAAAAGCAGGCCGAAAGGCCATATTGCGCCGCCGTGGTAGTCGCGGCGGGCAGCGGCACGCGAATGGGAGCGGATAAGCTCTTTATGCAGCTGGGCGGCTGCACGGTCATAGAGCGCACTCTCGCCGCGCTGGATGAGAGCGAGTGGATAGATGAGATAGTCGTCGCCACACAGAGCGAGAAGATCACCACCATAGCCGCACTTGCACGGGAACGCGGAATACGAAAGCTAAAATGCGTAGTCGAGGGCGGCGCGGACAGGACAGCTTCTGCCTGGGCCGGGGTGCGCGAGTGCTCGGAGCGCGCGGAGCTTATCGCAATACACGACGCGGCGCGACCCCTCGTCACTGAGGAGATAATAGAGCGCGCGGTGCGCGCTGCGGCGGAGCGCGGCGCGGCAGCCCCTGCCATACACGTGAAGGACACAGTGCGCCAGGCCCGCGGCGGCAGGGTGCTCAGGACCCTGGAGCGGGACGAGCTCTATCTCATGCAGACGCCGCAGGTTTTCCGCGCGGAGCTAATACGCGCCGCGCTTGGCGACGCTGCCAGGCTCGGCATCTCGCTTACGGACGACTGTGCAGCCGTCATGCTCATGGACGCCGAGGTTTTCCTCGTCGAGGGTTCTGAGGAAAATCTGAAGCTCACGACCCCGGCGGATATTTACGCCGCCTCAGCAATAATAGATGCAAGGGGGGACTTCCTGTGAGGATAGGAACGGGTTACGACGTCCACAGGCTCGTGGCGGGCCGGAAGCTGATACTCGGCGGAGTGGAGATACCCTATGAAAAGGGTCTGTTGGGACACTCGGATGCGGACGTTTTGGTCCACGCCGTCATGGATGCCCTGTTGGGGGCGGCGGCACTGGGCGACATAGGCGGGCATTTCCCGGACAGCGACCCGCGTTATGAGGGCGCAGACAGCCTGGCCCTTTTGCGGGAGGTGTGCCGTATCCTGCGTGAGGCGGGCTTTGAACCAGGGAACGTGGATGCCACGATCGTCGCGCAGGCGCCGAAGCTGGCGCCGCACATCCCCGCCATGCGCCGTAACATCGCCGCAGCCATGGGTTTGGATACTTCCTGCGTCAGCGTCAAGGCCACAACGGAGGAGCGGCTCGGTTTCACCGGGGAGGGCCTGGGAATAGCCGCGCAGGCGGCCGCGCTCATAGATGGTTGATGTCAAAAGGCTTCGTACCGCATAGAATGAGTTGGAGGCGCGCAACGCCTTCATCCATTTGCGGGAGGAACCTTTTATGAGATATATCATCATGTGCCGCTCCCAGACCTATGCGCAGCGGGCCTCGCGACTGCTCGAACGCTCGGGTATAACAGCGCCCATGTCCCGCGCGCCGCAGGGCCTTTCCGGTACCGGCTGCGCCTGGTGCGTGCGGGTGAACGAGGCGAGGTTCCAGCAGGCGCTGGGCGTCCTCCGGCGTTCGGGCGCAAGCTTCGGCAAGCTTTTCCGTGAGGAGGAGGACGGCAAGTATTCGGAGGTGGCGGGATGATTTACCTCGACAGCGCCGCCACCAGTCTGTTAAAGCCGCGGAGCGTTCCCGCGGCGGTGCTGGGAGCCGTGCGGAGCATGGCAAGCCCAGGCAGGGGCGGGCACAAGCCCGCGCTGCTGGCTGCCGAAACTGCTTATGACTGCCGCTGCCTGCTGGCCGAGCTGTTTTCTGCCCCCGGGCCTGAGAACGTAGTGTTTACGATGAACGCCACCCACGCGCTGAACATAGCCCTGTCCAGCCTGGTTTCAAAGGGCGACAGGGTGGTTGTCTCCGGCTGGGAGCATAACGCCGTGACCCGTCCCCTTCATATGCTGGGCGCGGAGATAGACGTTGCGCGCGCCCCGCTTTTCGACACCGCGGCGACGCTGGAGGCCTTCCGGCGGCGCATACCCGGTGCAAAGGCCGTCGTGTGTACGCATGTTTCAAATGTCTTCGGCTTCGTCCTGCCGGTGTACGACATCGCGCGGCTGTGCAGGGAGGCGGGCGTGCCGTTCGTGCTGGACGCCTCGCAGTCCGCAGGCGTGCTGGACGTGGATATGTCCCGCCTGGGCGCAGAGTTTATAGCCATGCCGGGCCACAAGGGCCTGCTCGGCCCTCAGGGGACGGGCGTTCTGCTCTGCCGGGAGGGCGCGAAGCCGCTCATGGCCGGCGGAACCGGTTCGGAGAGCCGGAGCCAGACAATGCCGGACTTTCTGCCTGATATGCTTGAGGCCGGGACGCACAATATACCCGGCATAGCGGGACTCATGGCCGGCGCGGAGTTCGTCCGGACCAGGGGCGTGGAGAGCATAGGCGCGCACGAGCGCGGGCTGCTGCAAAGGCTCGCCAGGGCGCTGGAGTCCGTGCCGGAGCTTGAGGTATTTGCCTCGAAGGAGCCGAGCGCCCAGTCCGGAGTGCTTTCTGTACGTCACCCGCGCATAGGCAGCGAGGAGCTGGGGGCGGAACTGGGACGCCGGGGCGTCTGCGTCCGCGCCGGCCTGCACTGCGCGCCTCTGGCTCACGAGAGCGCCGGGACCATCGAGAACGGTACGGTCAGATTGAGTTTTTCGCCCTTCAACAGCTCTGCGGACGCGGACAGGGCGGCAGCCCAGCTCAGAGCATCGGTCAAATCGTTGCTGGACGATTAAATTGAGTTGCTATTTGCATTTGGTTATTATATAATATTATGACAAATCGCCGCGCCCCGGCCCAGCCGGGGCCGCACCAATGATTTTGTGGGGACAGGCTTATGGGACAATTAGCTGATATAATTTCCAACGCCATAAACTACATGAAGACCGCGCAGGTCTCGGATATCATCGATATCATCCTTGTCGCCGTGCTCATATACGTCGCCATAGGGCTCATCCGCCGCACCAACACCACGCGGCTGGCCCGGGGCATAGTGTTTATCATCCTGGCCCTCTGGCTCTCTGACCTCTTGAAGTTCCGGATGATAAATTCTCTGCTCAAGACGACTGTGGAGCTCGGTTTTATCGCGCTGGTCATCATCTTCCAGCCGGAGCTGCGCCGCCTGTTGGAGAGGATGGGCAGCGGGCGCTTCGTGTATTTCTTCGGGGGTAGCTCCGCGCCGCTGACACTGGATACGGTCGTCACGCAGACAGTGCTGGCCTGCGCCTCTATGTCCGATTCGCGCACCGGCGCGCTCATAGTCTTTGAACGGGCCATAAGCCTGAACGAGCAGATGAGCACCGGCACGATCGTGAACGCGGACGTGACGAGCGAGCTGCTGCGCAACATCTTCTTTGTCAAGGCTCCGCTTCACGACGGCGCGGCAATAATCAGGGAGGACAGGCTTGCCGCAGCGGGCTGCATGCTCCCGCTCTCGCAGAATGCCAGCCTGAGCAGCGACCTCGGCATGAGGCACCGCGCGGGCATCGGCATGAGCGAGCACTCGGACGCCGTGGTCGTCATCGTCTCGGAGGAGACGGGTTCCATCTCCGTTGCCATGGACGGCATGCTCAAGCGCCACCTCACCCCTGAAATGCTGGAGAAGATACTCAGAACGGAGCTGCTGCCGGATACCGAGGGCGAGCAGAAGCGTGGCCTCGCCGGTTTTGTCGCTTCGCTCAAGTCCATTAGGGTGAAGAAAAATGACTAAGAAAAAAAGCAAGCTGTTTGACAGCAGGATTCTCTGGGCGATAGCCTCCATAGTCGCGTCACTGTTCATATGGGTCTATATAACCGGCACTCAGGAGGAGTCCATTGAAAAGACCTTCAACAACGTCGAGGTCCAGTTCATTGGGGAGGACACGCTCCAGGCCTCGCGCGGCTATGTAATAAACAACATCAGCGCCGAGACCGTCTCTGTGAAGATAAGCGGCACACGGCGGAATATCGGCTCCCTCTCGGCATCAGACGTCAAGGCCACGATAGACGTCTCGCTCATTAGCACGACTGGGACGATAACCCAGTACTACACACTGACCTTCCCGGACTCCGTTGACCCGGACGCTGTCAGCTTGGTCTCAAGCAACCCCAGCGTCATCAGTTTCAACGTCACAAGGATGTCCAGTAAGGAAGTCCCGGTCGAGGTCCAGTGGGAAGGCAGTACGGCCGAGGGCTATATTGCGGAGGATGTGGAGTTTGAGCCGAGCGTCGTCACCATCAGTGGCCCCGAGTCCGAGCTTGAGAACATCGAATACGTCTACGCCGTCATGGGCGGGGACGAGCTTACCATGACCCGCACCGCCGAGGTCCCCTTCGTGCTCATGGACAAGGACGACAAGGAGCTGGATTCCAGCGGCCTTGAGTTCGACGTGGACACCATCTCGGTCACAATACCCATCAGCATGATGAAGGAAGTCCCGCTCTACGTCCAGTGCAGCTACGGCGCGGGCGCAACGGAGGAAAACACCTTCATCAAAATCGAGCCGAGCACCATCACCATCTCCGGCGACACCTCCGTCGTCAGCAGCATAAACCGCATCGACGTCGCCACCATAGACCTCACGGACTTCGCCCTCACGCTTCAGGACACCTACGCTATCCCGATCCCGAACGACGTCGAGAACGTCACGGGCATAACGGAGGCCAAGGTCACCATCGAGATCCAGGGCGTCTCCACAAAACAGGTCACGGCCACGAACTTCAGCTATACGGGCCTGCCGGACAGGTACTCCGTGGAGGAGATAATCACCCAGAGCCTTGAGGTCAAGGTCCGAGGAACGCAGGAGGTGCTCGACCAGATCCAGTCCTCGAACATCCGCGTGGTGGCCGATTTGTCCGAGATATCCCAGACAGGCATCATGTACGTTCCGGTCCGGGTCATCGTGGACGGGTTCACAGACGCGGGCGCCGTGGGCGACTATATGATAGCCATCAAAATTCGCAGTTAGGGGGCGTCCGCTTGACGCAGTATGCAATAGTCAAAAAAATCCTCAGCCCTGAAAAGGCGGAGGTTGAGGTGCTCCGCGGCACCGCCTGCGGGGACGACTGCGGCAGCTGTGAGGTCTGCCACTACGCCTCCAAGATACGTGTCGAGGCCCGCAACCCGATAGGCGCGCAGCGGGGGGACAAGGTCGAGATAAGCACCCAGACCTCCCGCGTGCTTAGCGCCGCCGTGCTCGTCTACGTTGTACCCTTCGTGCTGTTTTTCATCGGCTACGCAATTGCGGCGTCCCTGAAGCTGAGCGAGGGTTACTCGATGCTCATGAGTTTTGCGTTCTTCGCCGTCGGCTTCGTGGTTATCGCCCTCGTGGGCAGGCGGCACAAGAAGAACCCGATAACCTACGAGATAACAAATATCATCGGATGCGGGGCGGAAAGCGTATGATAAAGAGCATGACCGGCTACGGCGGCGCCAAAGGCAGCGCCGAGGGCCTTTCCCTGAGCATAGAGCTCAAGAGCGTGAACAACCGCTATCTGGACGTCTCCGTGAAGCTCCCGCGCAGCTTCCTCTTCGCGGAGGAGCTCATAAAAGCCGCCGTCGGCCGGCATATCAGCCGCGGCAAGGTGGACGTTTTCGTCTCGGTGGACAGCTCGGCCTCGGATGATATGGTCGTCCGAGTGAATGAGCCGCTGCTGCGCGGCTATATGGACGCCCTGGGCGCCGTGGCTGAGAAATACGGTCTTGAAAACGACATGACGCTCATGAGCGTCTGCCGGCTGCCCGAGGTCCTGAGCACGGACAGGCGGGAGCTGGACAACAGCGCCCTGGCCGAGGGGCTCTCCGCCATTCTGGAGCAGGCCCTGGAGGAGTACGACGCCATGCGCCTGCGCGAGGGCGAAAAGCTCCGGGACGACGTGCTCTCGCGGCTGGATGAGATCTCCCGTCTCACCGGCATCGTTGAAGAGGCCTCGCCCGTGACCGTCGCGGAGTACCGCGCGCGGCTGGAGCAGAAGCTCCGCGAGGTGCTCGGCTCCGCGAACATTGACGAGAGCCGCATCCTGACCGAGGCCGCCATTTTCGCGGACAAGGTAGCTGTGGACGAGGAGACCGTCCGCTTGCGCAGTCACGTATCGCAGCTGCGAGGCCTGGCCGAGGGCGACTCGCCCGCGGGCCGGAAGATGGACTTCCTCATCCAGGAGCTCAACCGCGAGGCGAACACGATAGGCTCCAAGTGCCAGAACGCGGACATAGCCCACGTGGTCGTGGACCTCAAGGCCGAGATAGAAAAGATACGCGAGCAGATACAGAACGTGGAGTGAGGATATGAAGCTCATAAACATTGGCTTCGGCAGCCTCATAGCGGCGGAACGGCTCATCTCCGTCCTGTCGCCGGACTCCGCGCCGATAAAACGCATGATACAGGACTCACGCGAGCGCGGCCTGCTCGTGGACGCGAGCTACGGGCGCAAGACCAAGTCTGTGCTGGTGACGGACGGGGGCTACCTCTTCCTCTCGGCGCTGACGCCGGAGACCGTGGCGGCCAGGGCTGGCAGCCCCATCGAACAGGAAGGCGGGGAAGAGGATGAATAACGCAGAAAAGGGCAAGCTCCTTGTGATATCAGGGCCTTCCGGCGCGGGCAAGAGCACGGTTATCGGCAAGCTCATGGAGCTGCGCGAGGACGTATGCTTCTCCGTCTCGGTTACGACCCGCCCTGCGAGACCGAACGAGGAGGACGGGAAGGACTATTTCTTCGTAACGCCCCAGCGTTTTCAGGAGCTGGCCGAGGGAGGCTTCCTGCTGGAGCACGCGGAGTACGTCGGCAACCGCTACGGCACGCCGCGCGGCTATGTCGAGAGCCGCCTGCTGGAGGGCAAGAGCGTCGTGCTGGATATCGAGGTCCAGGGCGCTGCCCAGGTGCAGCGCAACTGCCCGGACGCCGTGACGGTGTTCATACTCCCACCCTCGGGCGAGGAGCTGGAGCGCCGCCTGAGGCACCGGAACACGGATACGGATGAAAAAATACGCGAGCGGCTGCTCCAGGCCAAGCGCGAATGTGCGGAAGCCGGCAGATACGGCTATATCGTCGTGAACGATGACCCGGACAAGGCCGCCAGAGAACTTGACGCCATAATCACCGCCGAAAAATGCAAAATGGCGGACAGAATAAAACTTGTTACAGAGGTGCTTATATCATGATGCTCTATCCCCCCATGTCGGAGCTGGTCAGCAAGGTCGGGAGCCGCTACCTGCTTGTAAATCTCGTCGCCCGCCGCGCGCGGGATATCTCGCAGAAGGCCGAGGAGGAAGGCGAGCGCCTGGACAGGAAGCCCATCTCCACGGCGATCGACGAGGTCTATACCGGCAAACTGACGATAACCAGCCAGGGTACGGAGAACGAAGAAATAGAGTAAAAGAGCGAAGGCGGGGCATTGCCCCGCCCGGCCTCTTTTGGGAGGTAAGCCATGCCGGACGTCACAATAGCAAAGGTCGCCGTGTCCGGCATCCCGTTCCGCCTGGACAGGCCATATGACTACGCCATCCCGGCGGAGCTGGCGGAGAGCGTCGCGCCCGGCGTCCGTGTCGAGGTGCCGTTTACCCGCGCAAACCGCCGGACGGAGGGCATCGTCCTGGCCCTGGCTCCGGTGAGCGCCTTTGAAAAGCTCAAACCCATAGACCGGGTCCTGGACGAGGCGCCGATACTCACCCCCGCGCAGATAAAGCTGGCGCTCTGGATGCGCGAGCGCTTTTTCTGCACGGTGTACGAGGCCGTGAAGGCCATGCTCCCCGCGGGGCTGTGGTTCAAAAACGGCAAGCGCCGCGTGAGCGACAAGTACGTTACCATGGCCGCCCTCTCGGTCCCCACCGAGGTCGCCGCAGAGGCGGCGGAGCAGAAGCGCCGCCGCGCGCCCCAGCAGGCGGAGCTGCTGCGCACGCTCTGCGCCATTGGCCGGGCGGCCCTGCCCGATCTGCGTGAGTTCACGGGCGCCTCGCTGCAATCCGTCCGCGCCCTGCGGGACGCGGGCTTCATAAGCCTGGAGGACGTGCCTGTCTACCGCCGCCCGGAGACGCCTGCGGGCGAGCGCGCGCCCTTGCCGGAGCTGAACGCTGCGCAGACGGCGGCCTTCAAGGGCATATTGCGCCGTGCAGACGGCAAAAACGCCGCCGGTGCTCTGCTGTTCGGCGTGACCGGCAGCGGCAAGACCACGATCTATATACGTCTCATCGCGGAAATGCGCGCCCGGGGGCGGACGGCCCTGCTGCTCGTGCCGGAGATCGCGCTGACGCCTCAGATGCTGAGGACCTTCTCCTCGCACTTCGGGGACGATATCGCCGTGCTGCACTCAAGCCTCTCGGCGGGCGAGCGCCTGGACGAGTGGCGGAGGATAAAAAACAGCGAGGCCGGCGTCGTCATCGGCACGCGCAGCGCCGTGTTCGCGCCCGCGGAGAAGCTGGGCATCGTCATCATCGACGAAGAGCAGGAGGACAGCTATAAGTCCGAGAACGCCCCGCGCTATCACGCGCGCGACGTCGCCAAGTTCCGCTGTGCTCAGGACAAGGCGCTGCTGCTGCTCGGCTCCGCGACGCCGGACGTCGAGAGCCGGTATCACGCTGAGGCGGGGGATTACGCCTTCTTCACCCTGCCGGGCCGCTTCAATGAGCGGGCCATGCCCACGGTCGAGATCGTTGACATGAAGCGCGAGCTTCGCCGCGGCAACGGCGGCAGCGTGAGCGAGCGCCTGCGCGAAGAGCTGGCCGCGAATATAGAGCGCGGGGAGCAGAGTATCCTGTTTCTGAACCGCCGGGGCGCGAACAAGCTCATAACCTGCGTGGACTGCGGTTTTACCTACAGCTGCCCCAACTGCAGCGTCAGCCTGACCTACCACAGCTTCAACCGCCGCCTCATGTGCCACCACTGCGGCCACAGCCAGCGTCTGGACGAGCGCTGCCCCGAGTGCGGAGGCACGCTCAAATACGTCGGCGCCGGTACGCAGAAGCTGGAGCAGGAGCTTGGAGAGCTCTTCCCGGGCGTCGGCGTGCTCCGCATGGATACGGACACCGTAGCCCCCGCCGGCGGCCACGACGTGCTGCTGGAGCGCTTTCGAACAGAGGGCATACCCATCATGGTAGGCACGCAGATGGTCACAAAGGGGCTGAACTTTGAAAACGTCACGCTCGTCGGCGTTATATCCGCCGACCAGAGCCTTTACGCAGGCGATTACCGCTCGACAGAGCGCACATTTTCGCTTATAACCCAGGTGGTGGGCCGCTCCGGGCGATTTGAGAAGCCCGGCAGGGCCATAATCCAGACCTTTTCGCCGGAAAACGAGACTATACGCCAGGCTGCGAGCCAGGATTACGAGAGCTTTTACGCCGCGGAGATAGCCATCCGCCGCCTCCAGGCCCTGCCGCCATTCACGGAGCTTTTGTGCGTCACCATGTCCGGCGCGGATGAGAGCCTGGTGCTCGGCTGCGCGGCAAAGGCTAAAGCAGAGCTGGAAGCCTCAACGCGCGGGCAGGCTGGCGTGAGGGTCCTGGGTCCCGCGCCGCTCTCGGTGCTCCGGGTGAACAACAATTATCGCTACCGCGTGACGCTTTGCGCCCCGCCGGGCCGCGGCATGCGCCGTCTCGTGGCGGACGTCGTGGCGCGGTATTCTGAAGATAAACAGTTTCGGGGCGTGTCCGTCTATGCGGACACGAATCCCTCGGATTAGGAGGATATGAATGGCTCTCAGAAAGATACTTACAAGCGAGGAGAAGGCCCTCTATAAGCACTGCCGTGAGGTCACGAACTTCGATGGCAGGCTGCACACGCTGCTTGACGACATGCGCGACACGCTTATGCAGGCGGACGGCGTCGGGCTTGCCGCGCCCCAGGTGGGCGTGCTGCGCCGGGCGGTGCTCGTGCTGGAGACGAACGTCCCTGAGGGCGAGCGGCCGTATATCCTTGAGCTGATAAACCCGGAGATAATCGAAAGCTCCGGCGAACAGTACGGCCCGGAGGGCTGCCTCTCCGTGCCGGGCCGCTATGGCCTGGTCGAGCGCCCGATGGAGGTCACTGTCCGCGCCCAGGACCGGGACGGCAAGAGCTTTGAGGTACATGGCACTGGCCTCACCGCTCGCGCCTTCTGCCACGAGCTGGACCACCTGGAGGGCGTCGTCTTCACCTCACGTGCAGACCGCATGCTGACGGATGAGGAACTCGAAACCGGCAGCTGGATGGACGACGAGGACGCGGAGGAAGAGAGCGAATGAGCCTGCGCGTAGTTTTTATGGGCACCCCGGACTTTGCCTCCGCCTCGCTGGAGGCGCTACTCGACGCGGGCATAGAGGTTGCGGCGGTCTTCACCCAGCCGGATAAGCCGCGCGACAGGGGCATGAAGCCGGCGTTCTCGCCCGTAAAGGAGCTGGCGCTGGAGCGGGGCATTGAGGTATATCAGCCCGCCTCCATGCGCGCGCCGGAGGCTGCTGAGGCGCTCCGCGCCCTCGCGCCGGACGTCCTCGCCGTCGTGGCCTACGGCAAAATACTGCCCGACGAGGTGCTGGCCATACCGCGCCTCGGCAGCGTGAACGTCCACGGCTCGCTCCTTCCCAAGTACCGCGGCGCCGCGCCCATACAGTGGGCCGTGCTGAACGGCGATGAGGTCACGGGCGTCAGCACCATGTACCTGGCCCACGACATGGACGCGGGCGACATCATCTATACCGAGGAAACGCCCATAGGCGAGTATGAGACGGCGGGCGAGCTGTTTGACCGCCTGGCTGCAATGGGCGCAAAGCTGCTGGTGAATACCCTGCGCGATATCGAGGCCGGCACCGCCCCGCGCAGGCCGCAGGAGCACGAAAAGGCCAGCTACGTGAAGCAGCTGGACAAGAGCATGTGCCCCATAGACTGGGCAAAGAGCCCGCGCGAGATAATAAAGCATATTTGCGGCCTCAACCCCTGGCCAGTCGCCACGATGGCCCTGGATGGAGCGACGCTCAAGGTCTACAGGGCCGAGTATACGGACACCGTGACGGATAAAGCCCCAGGCAGCGTCGTCTCCGCCGGAAAGGCGGGGCTTGAGATAGCCTGCGGAGGCGGGCGAACGGTGCGCGTGACGGAGCTGCAGGCCCCGGGCAAGCGGCGCATGGAGGCCGCAGCCTGGCTGTTGGGCCACCCCGTGAAGGTAGTATGAGGGCCGCAAACGGGCGTGAGGCCGCGCTGGAGGCCATGCGCAGGCAGCGCCGCGCCGGAGCCTACTCCGCGGACGCCGTGGACGCCGTGATACGTGAGGCCGCTCTGGAGCCGCGCGAGGCCGCATTTTGCACGCGTATAGTTCGGGAAACGCTGCAAAACCTGTATTTTATTGACCATTACCTCGATTTGTGGTGCAAAACGCCCACAAAACGACTTGAACCCGCGGTGCTGGATATCCTGCGCATTTCGGCGGCGCAGCTGCTGTTCATGGACCGCGTGCCGCCCTCCGCGGCGGTGAACGAGGGCGTGAAGCTCTGCGGCAAGGCCGGGTGCTCTCGTGCCTCGGGCCTTGTTAACTCCGTTCTTCGCCGCGTCTCGGAAAACAGGGCCGCGCTGCCGGAGATACCGGGCGCCGGCACGGCGGAGTATCTCTCCATACGGTACAGCCATGCGCTCTGGCAGGTGCGCGAGCTGATAGAGCTCCGGGGCTACGAGGGCGCGCAGGCTGTCCTGCACTGCAATAACGCCGAACCGCCGCTCAATTTGCAGGCTAACACTCTCCGCACAAGCGCGGAAGAGCTTGCAGAGAGGCTCGGCTCCGCAGGATTTGAGCCACGTTCAGGCCGCCTGGAGGGCGAGCTCGTCCTCGACGGAGCAGGCCGCGCCGACCTCCTTCCAGGCTATGCCGAGGGCCTGTTCTACATCCAGGACGAGGCCGCGCGCCGCGCGGTCATCGCCTCGGGCGCGGAGCCGGGCATGAACGTGCTCGACGCCTGCGCCGCCCCCGGCGGCAAGAGCTTCGCCGCCGCCATCCAGATGCGCGGCGAGGGGCGCATAGTCTCCTGCGACGTGCAGGGGAAAAAGCTGCGCCGCATAGAAGAGGGCGCGAGCCGACTCGGTATAGGCTGCATCGAGACAAGGCAGATGGACGCGCGCCGCCCGGCGGAGGAACTTCTGGGGGCGATGGACGTCGTAATAGCCGACGCACCCTGCTCCGGCCTAGGCGTCATCCGGAAGAAGCCGGAGATACGCTTCAAGCCCGAGTCGGAGCTGTCTGCCCTGCCCGGCATACAGCTCGACATCCTGCGCGGCCTCGCAGCCTGCGTAAAGCCGGGCGGGACGCTGCTTTACTCCACCTGCACCCTCAGAAAATACGAAAATGAGGACGTCGTTGCGGCCTTCTTGACTGAAAACAACGGCTTCAAGGCGCTGGAAATGCGCACTTTGTGGCCGGATATAGACGATACGGACGGTTTTTTTCTATGCAGGCTGGTAAGATCGACATAAAATCGCTGCTCCCGGAGGAGCTTGCCGCCGCCCTGGCAGAGATGGGCGAGAAGGGCTTTCGCGCAAAGCAGGTCTTCGCCTGGCTGGGCCGCGGCGTGGAGAGCTTCGACGAGATGACGGACCTCTCGAAGGCGCTGCGGGCCAAGCTGGATGAGCGCTTTTTCCTGCATCCACCGAAGGTGCTCCGAAAGCAGGTCTCCGCCGAGGACGGCACAATAAAATACCTCTGGGGCCTTGCGGACGGCAACGCCGTAGAGACCGTCGTCATGCGCTATCACCACGGCAACACCGTCTGCATCTCGACGCAGGTCGGCTGCCGTCAGGGCTGCGCCTTCTGCGCCTCGACCATCGGCGGCCTCATAAGGGGGCTGGAGCCCTCGGAAATGCTGGACGAGGTCATGTTTTCGCAGAAGGAATCAGGCCTGCCCATCTCGAATATCGTCCTTATGGGCATCGGTGAGCCTCTTGACAACTTCGATAACGTCATGAAGTTCCTCAAACTGGTAAATCATCCGCAAAGCTTGAACATCGGAATGAGGCATATCTCGCTTTCCACATGCGGGCTGACAGAAAAGTTTGACAAACTGGCCGCACTTAATTTACAATTAACTTTATCTGTTTCCCTGCACGCGCCGGACGACGAGACGCGCTCGCGCCTCATGCCGGCGAACCGTGGCAGGGGAGTGGCAGAGCTGATGGACGCCTGCGAGCGGTATTTTAAAACCACTGGCAGACGGATATCCTTTGAGTACGCCATGATAAACGGCGTGAACGACACGCCGCGCCAGGCGCAGCTGCTTGCCGCGCACGCACGCCGGGTGGCCGCGCACGTAAACCTCATCCCGCTCAACCACGTGGACGAGCGCTCCTTTGAACCCAGCACGCCGGAGCGGTTGGCCGAGTTCAAAGCAGAGCTGGAGCGCGCGGGCGTTAACGTCACCGTGCGCCGCAAGCTGGGCGGCGACATTGACGCCTCCTGCGGACAGCTGAGGAAAAAAGCTGCCGCGGCGGGGCAGGGGGCCGGACAAGATCCGGGGGACGGAGCTTAGATGAACAGCTTTGGCATCACTGACAGGGGAAAAGTCAGGCGGGAAAATCAGGACAGCTTTCTCATCGAGCGCATCGACGAGAAGGATTGCCTGATAGCTGTGCTCTGCGACGGCATGGGCGGCGAGAAGGCAGGCAATATCGCCAGCGACCTCGCCACGAAGACCTATGTCGGGGAGATAAGGCAGAAGATGAGCATAAGCAGGCAGAAGAAGCCCGACGTCAAGGCAATGATGGTCCAGGCCTGCCACATTGCCAACCACATGATATATGGCTACTCCTGTTTTGACACCGACTATACCGGCATGGGAACGACAATGGTCTCCGCCGTTGCGTTGGGGGACGAGGTCTACGTCCTGAACGTGGGAGACAGCCGCGCTTACAGGATAACAAAGCGAAAGCTGGTCCAGATAACGCGGGACCACTCGCTTGTGCAGGACATGGTGGACAGGGGCGAGATAAGCGCCGAGGAGGCGCGCACGCACCCGAGGCGCAACGTCATAACCCGCGCACTCGGCGTGGATGAGAACGTCCCCTGCGACATATTCAAGCCCCGGCTCTCGCGCGGCGACATGCTGCTGCTCTGCTCCGACGGGCTGACGAACATGCTGGAGGACAGGGAGATTTTTGAGCTCTCGAAGCATAACCCGGACCCGCTCTCCCTGGGCAGGGCGCTCATGGCCGAGGCCCTGGAGCGCGGAGCGACGGACAACGTCACGGTCGTCATCATTTCCAAATAACCCGCATTTTGGAGGCAGCGATGGATACCAATATGGATAAATATCTGGGTACATTCCTGGATGACAGATATGAGATACTTGAGGTCATAGGCACCGGAGGCATGGCGGTAGTTTACAAGGCCATGTGTCACCGCCTCAACCGTTGTGTCGCGGTCAAAATCCTGAGGGACGAGTTGGCGCAGGACGAGGAGTTCCGCCAGCGGTTCCAGACCGAGGCGCAGGCCGTTGCCATGCTCTCGCACCCGAACATTGTGTCTGTGTACGACGTCAGTCACAGCGAGGGTGTTGAATACATCGTCATGGAGCTCATCGAGGGCGTGACCCTCATGCAGTACATGAAGAAAAAGGGCGCCCTCGGCTGGAAGGAGGCCCTGCATTTTGCCGTCCAGATATCCAAGGCGCTGGAGCATGCGCACGAAAAGGGCATCATCCACCGGGATATAAAGCCCCAGAACATAATGATACTCAAGGACGGCACCATCAAGGTCGCCGACTTCGGCATAGCCGCGCTCGAATCCGCCCAGGAAAAGAAGAGCGACCAGACCGTCGGTTCCGTACACTACATCGCGCCCGAGCAGGCCCGCGGCGAGCAGCCTGACCCCCGGAGCGACATATACTCCCTCGGCGTCGTCATGTACGAGATGCTGACCGGCAAGATGCCCTACGACGGCGACACCGCGGAGCAGGTCGCGCTCCAGCATATCACCGGCTGCGCCGTCCCGCCCCAGGAGCTGAACCCCGATATACCCGAGGAACTGGCGCGCATCACGCTGAAGGCGATGAACGCCGATATAAACGCCCGCTACCAGAGCGCCTCTGCGCTCCTTAACGAGCTCGAACTCTTCCGCAAACAGCAGGCCGCAACGAGCCTCGGCTCCGGCGAGAGCGATGCCGAAGGCATCGAATACGACGGCGGCGTCAGCCCCGACGTGCGTCCCATAGGCAAGGGCGGCGAGCTCACTAAGGAGAAATATATACGCCGCCGTCGCCGTTCCAGAAAGGTCAGCATCCTTTCCGGGGCCTGCGGCGTGCTCGTGTTCCTAATTGCGGTCTTTGTTTTCCTCTGGAACTACTGGCTGCGCGACATCTTCAGCGTCGCGGAGAGGATAAACATACCCAACTTCGTCGGCAACAGCTATGAGGACATCGTGAACAGCTCCGAGTTTAAAAAGCTCTTCAACTTCGAGGTCAACTACGCCATAGACCCCGAGGTCCCCGAGGGCCAGATAATCGGCCAGGACCCGGAGGCGGACAGGAGCATGATGGTCGTGCCGGAGGGCATAGACATCAGCCTCACCGTCAGCACCGGCGTGCGTCAGACCACCATCCCCGACGTAACGAACAAGCACTATCAGGAGGCGACGCTGGAGCTGCAAAATGCCGGCTTCATCGTTGAGATAGCCAGTACTGAGGCTTCCGACACCGTGACGGAGGACTACGTCATATCCACGGACCCCGCGCCGGGCGAGCAGCTCGCTGCCGGCTCCACTGTGTTCCTTACAGTCAGTGCCGGGCCTTCCATCAAGGTCGTAACGATGCCTAACCTCGTCGGCTCCACGGAGAAGGACGCGATCAGCCGCATTGAGAGCTCCAACCTCAGCTACGGCGACACCACCTATATCCACAGCGATTACGATGAGGGCACTGTGATCCGCCAGAGTATCGAGGCCTACAGCGACGTTGAGGAGCACACCCGCATCTTCATCTGGGTCTCCCTCGGCCCGGAGACTACGCCTACGCCCGAGCCCACGCCCAGCCCGACGCCTCCTGTAGAGAGCGCCGATCCCGGCTATTTCTTCTCGAATTGATGCAGGGCGTCATAGTCAAAGCCCTGAGCGGCTTCTATTACGTGAAAACAGACAGCGAAACGGTCGAGTGCAGGGCACGCGGCCGTTTCCGGCTGGACGGTTCCTCGCCCCTGGTGGGCGACAGGGTGGAGATATCGCTGGACTCAAACGGCAAAGGGCGCGTGGATAAGCTCCTGCCGCGGCGAAATTTCTTTATCCGCCCGGCTGTGGCGAATATTGATTTGCTCATCGCGGTGGCCTCTGAGGTAAACCCGGTGACGGACCCTTTTCTTATCGACAGGGTGACTGCCTTTGCAGAGCACATGGATTGCGGCGTCGTCATATGTATAAACAAGTCCGATGCCTCTACCTCAAGACGCCTGCGGGACATCTATGCCACCACGGGCTACCGCGTGATTGAGACGAGCGCCCTGACCGGGGAGGGCATAGAAGAGCTGCGCGAGTGCATACGCGGCAAAGTCTGCGCCTTTTCGGGAAATTCGGGCGTGGGCAAATCCAGCATCCTGAACGCCCTGGAGCCTGGCCTTCGCCTGGAAACCGGGGATGTCAGTGAAAAGCTGGGACGTGGCCGGCATACCACGCGGCACGTGGAGATCTTCCCCGCAGGGGGCGCGTGGGTGGCGGACACTCCGGGCTTTGCCTCCTTCGACATGGAGCAGCTGCCGCCTATCCCGAAGGAGGAACTGCAGCACTGCTTCCCCGAATTTGAGCCGTACATAGGCCGCTGCCGCTTCGACGACTGCGCGCACCTCAAAGAACCCGGCTGCGCGGTCCGCGAGGCGATAGAGCAGGGAAGAATACACCCCATCCGCCACGAGAGCTATGCACGGCTGTATGAGATATCCGCCAAGTACCGCGAATGGGAAAAGTAACATGGACAGCACCTCCCGCATATAATGCAGTGTAAGGCCGCATATGTGCGCAGGAGGTGTTTTTATGTGCCGGAGGCGGAGAAACGGGAATACGCTGGGCTGCCTGGTTGTCCTGGCGGGGGTGCTCATCATACTGGCACTCGTGCTGCCCGCGGGCTTCTGGTGGTTTGCGCTGGCGATAGCGCTCATCTGCGGCGGGATTTGGCTGCTGAGGTGCCGATAGGAGGTAGGGGAATGAGGATAATAGTCATAAAGCTGCCCGCCTGCATTTCGAGGTTCCTGCTCCGGCTGAGGGGCGGGTACGAGCCGGAGTAATACCCCCGCGCCCTGCCGCATAGATTTTAGAGAAACTACGGCAGGGGGAGATAGGAATGGAACTGTCAATGAAGCGCAGCGGCATTGCCTGCTGTGAAAAGGTGTTTGAATATGCCATGCCCGTCGAGCAGGCCACTGAGACCGTGGTGCCGGATACGATGCCCGACGTGGAGCGCATACTCTGCGCGGAGGGCATGGTCATAATCAGGAGCAAGGAAGTCAGCGAGGGGCGCGTCACCGTCTCTGCGGGCGTGGCCGCGACGGTGCTGTATTCGCCTGAAGGCGGCGGCAGGCCGTGCCGCCTGAGCGCCGTCGTACCCATCGAGCTGGAACTGGATGCGCCCGGCGTCACGCAGGAGAGCATACCCGTCGCCATGCTCAGCCTCACGGGCGTCGAGGCCAGAATGCTCAACCCGCGCAAACTGTTGGTGCGCGCGGTCGTCTACGCCTGCGTCGAGTGCTATGACAGGACGGAGATGAGCTTCTGCGACGGCCTGGAGGGCGACGAGGCCGGGGACGTCGAGGTACTTACTGACAGCCGCACGATAAGCCCCGTGGTCTGCGTGCGGGAGAAAACCTTTGTCGTGTCGGACGAGTACCGTCTTCCGCCTGGGCAGCCGCCGCTGGGGGAGATCGTGTGGCACGGTGTTGACATAGTCCCGGGCAGCGTCCGGGCCGTAGGCTCAAAGATAGTTTTCGGCGGGACTGTGCGTATGGCGGTGCTCTATGAGGCTGCGGAGACGGGTGAGCTGGCCTCCGCGAGCTTCGAGACGGAGTTTTCGCAGATGCTGGACACGGGCGTGGAGCTGAGCAGCCCCGATTGCAGCGTGTATACCATGCTCACAGCCGAATACGTGGAGCCAATGACGCTGTCCGGCGGGGAGAGGGGCATCTCGGCGGAGTTCCACCTCGTTTCCCAGGTCGTGTGTACCGACAGCGTGCGGGTCGTGTGTGTGACGGACTGCTACAGCAATGGCCGCGAGCTGGATATTACGAGCGCCGAGACGGAACTGGGCTGCGTCCAGCGCCGCAGCACAGTGCGCGCAACGGTGCACGAGAGCCTGCCCGCCTCGCCGCCGCCGGTGGAGATATGCCGCGTGCTCTGCCGGACGGGAACGGCGGTCTGCGAGGGCGGAACGCTCCGCTGCCCGGTGACGGTGACGGTGCTCTATCGCGCGGCGGACGGACAGTTCTACTCCGTAGCGCGCCGCCTGAGTTCGGAGGCCCCGGCGGAGCTGGGTGAGAATGAATACGCGGCCCTGGTGCGAGCAAGCTGCTCGGACTGCTCGGCCTCGCCCACGTCTTCGGGCGCGGATGTGCGTCTGCTGGTGGATTTCGAGCTGCTGGTGGTAAAGCGCATAGGTGTACCGCAGATCGACAGCGTGGCCTGCGGCGAGGCGCTGGAGGCGGGCGGAGCGCCGTCTCTGACTGTTGTCAGGGCTGGGGCGGGGGATACGCTCTGGGCGCTTGGCAAGCGCTACCGTTCAACGGCGCGGCTCATCGCGGCGCAGAACGGCCTGGCGGAGGGCGATGCGCTGGAAGGAAAAACTCTGCTCATACCCACGGCAAGGCACAAATAGCGAAGTTTAAGGGGGCGAAAGCTGCGGCTTTCGCCCCCTTGCATATTTCTCTTGCATGAATGGATAGGTAGTGATAAAATACATGGGAATACTAAGGCTCAAGGGGTTGTTACGATGTCAGGACATTCCAAGTGGCACAACATACAGAAAACCAAGGGCGCTCAGGACGCTAAGCGCGCGCAGGCCTTCACCAAGATAGCCAGAGAGATGATAGTCGCCGTCAAGGAGGGCGGAAGCGGGGACCCCGCGAATAACTCCCGCCTCGCCGCCGTCATCACCAAGGCCAAGGCCGCGAACATGCCCAACGACAATATAAAGCGCACCATCGAAAAGGCGCTCGGCAGCGGCAATACCGATAACTACGAGTCCATCACCTATGAGGGCTACGGCCCCAGCGGCGTCGCCATAATCGTCGAGGCCATGAGCGATAACCGCAACCGCACAGCCTCCGACGTGCGGCACGCTTTCGACAAGAACAACGGCAACATGGGCGCGGCCGGCTGCGTCTCCTGGAGCTTTGACCGCAAGGGCGTTATCGTCGTCAATAATGAGGACGGCGACCTCGATGAGGACAAGGTCATGGAGGATGCCCTGGAGGCCGGCGCCGCGGACATGGAGGCCGATGGCGACGTGTTCTCCGTCTACACCGAGCCGGACGACGTCACAGCCGTTGCGGAATATCTCACGAGCCACGGCTACGAGCTGCTCTCCGCCCAGGTCGAGATGGTCCCGCAGACCTATATAAAGCTCACAGACGAGGGCGACATCAAGAGCATGCAGAAGATGCTCGACATGTTCGAGGATAACGACGACGTCCAGAACGTCTGGCACAACTGGGATCAGGACTGAGCGGAACTCGAATAATCACCTTTTTGGGTGTATTTCACTCAAATAGTTGCAGGAACAGGGTGAAAAAGTTATAAAATCGGATTGCTCGAAAATTGCCAAAAGGCGGCAGTTGTGACATACAAGCGAGTTAGGCCGATAAACATTCACCCTTCACCTGTGACAAACATGAGGTGATTATGGTGACAGTACAAGCGGCAATCAAGGAGTATCTGGTGGAGTGTGAGGTAAGGCGCTACACTCCCAAGACAATCAAAGGGTACAGGACGGCACTGAACATTTTCCAGCAAGTCTTAACTGAGATTGGTGTCACAGACATTGAGGATGTGACTATGGCAAGCGTCAAGAAATTTCAGCAGATTTTGGTTGGAAAGAAGCATAAGGGTACTTATATTAACAGCTTACTCAAAGCCTCTAAGAGCTTCATTTCTTACTGTTTTTCTGAGGGAATTGGAGGCTTTAGCACCCAAGGCCGTGCCTATCCGTGGGTTAAGCAAGACAAGCCGGTTATCAAGGCGTTTTCTCCAAAAGATGTGCGTATTCTTCTGGGAAGCTGCAAGGGTAACGACTTTCTGGACGTAAGGGACTGCGCAATCATTACCACCTTCTTTGAGACGGGGATACGGTGCGCAGAGCTTTACAGCATCAAGCCAGAGCATATCCACGATGATTACATCCTGATTGCCAATGGCAAAAACCATAAGCAAAGAGTTGTCCCTATTTCTGCTCCGTTGAGAAAAGCAATGCTCAGATTTGACAGAGTGAGGGAAAACTACTTCTCTTACAAAGCAGTTGACGATTATTATTTCCTTTCGTTTCATGGCAAGCAGCTCACCAACAGCGCCGTTGAACATATTCTCAAGCGGCGTGGTGAAGGGATTGATGATGTAAGGGTAAGCCCTCATACTTGCCGACATACCTGGGCGCAAGCACAGATTAGGATGGGGACAGACTTATATACCATCAGCCGTCTGCTGGGGCATGAAAACATCCGCATTACACAGATATATCTTGAGAGCTTGCGTGACGAGGACATTATCAAGATGTCCAAAAACAAAAGCGTATTGCAAAACCTATGAAAAATGCGGAGTTGATGAAAGGGGTAAGAGACATGAAAAGATTGCTTTCTTCGCTTTTAGCTGTTTCAATCATGTTCCTGTTTACTGGATGCGGCGGCGTATCTGATGGAGATTTCGATACCTATGATATTCTGTCTTTCTATCTGGACGAAGATACCCGTGAAGTAGATGATACTTTGGAGGACTTCATTACATACAAGGAAACTTGGACAATCACTAATAATAGCAATAGAACTATATCGGGGATTGCGTTCACGGTTTCCTTTTTAGATGAAAACGACACAATCATAAAATCTGATTCGAGAACGCTTTCCGTTTCTCTGTCCCCAGGCCAGTCCTATAATCAGCTTGTATATTCCACTGATGAATATGAGTCCAGCATGGTTACAAATTACGAGTATGAACTTGAAAATGGGCGTGTAATTGGCCTGGATTTGGTTGCGGGAACCTGCGATTACATCAACAATTTATAAAGTCAATACATTTAGAACGGTACGGATTTTTCCGTGCCGTTTTTTTTATGCCCTTTTACGAAAACATACAAAAAATAGGCACCGGCGCAAGAATAATTCTGAACTCAACCCATGAAGTGCCAACTGCTGATGATGCTTCATTGGCCGTACATTTGGTGATATAGGAAGACTTGTTGACAAAAATGAGCGCCTTAAAACCATTGTGGCACAAGGATTTTTCGGGTGCTTGATGTGGTGTAGTAATGGAGAATAATATATGCTTCAAAATTTTTTACAAATAATCGGCAATATCAATCGAATAATTCTGAAACCAATCTTTGAAGCGACAATTATTGACGATGCTTCGGAGGCAAGACATTTGGCGTATATATGAGGGAATACGGAGGCTGTGTGCTTCATGGTTTTGGTGCTGTTTGAAAATAGAATGTGCTTAAAACCCGTTGGGACACAGGGCAACGGAGAGCACTTGATGAGGCGTTATAGTGGATAGTAACGCTATGTTTTTGAAAGTCTTTCCCAGCTTTCCCACCGTTGATTAACGGACACTCCCAAGGGCGGCTCACCGTTCTAAACATAGGGACAAACCGCTGAAACGACGATGAACAACGGACTCTTCCTTGCCAAAACGATAAATAGCTATAAGGGAAGAAAAATGAACCCATGTCGTTTGTATGTTGAGGGAAGGAATTAAGACGGTTTTTATTTTGATATCAACATTTATAAAAACCGTTGTTCAACGCCTACTACATCTTACGGACAATGAAAAAATGATGAATTTTGTGCTTATTACAGCTGTTCATCAACGGTACTATCTTCCCCAAATGAGATAAATAGCTATAAGGGAACAAAAATGAACCACCCATAAAGTATGAGGAAGAATTAAGACGGTATGTTTTTTGAAGTTCAATCTACCCTTTTTATCGTTGATAGACGGATTGTTCCAAGGGTGACTTGGCGCTCTAAACATAGGGACAAATCTTCAAAAAGCCGTTGAATAACGGACATTTCCCATCCAAAACGATAAATAGCTATAAGGGGACAAATTCAAAACCATACAAAAAATGCCCAAAATCAGTCGAAAAATTCTGAATTGCCCTCAGCTAACCAATGAGGTTAAACGGGCATTACGGAGGCGGAGAGTTTAGTCATATAGGAAGGAAGAAGATAACACCAAAATAAGGGAAAGGAGCAATGCAAAATGGAATCACGGACTTATGTATGTCGCAAACTCTGGCTGTACGAGTTTTTGACGAAAAAGGGTTTTGTGCCGTTCAAGGTGGCGGTGGACAAGTACGACTGTCGCAAGACGATTTGGCTTTATACCAACTCCCCTGAACTACAAGAGGCAGTGGAAGAGTATTACTCTCAGCCATACTTCCAAAACCTTACACAGAAAGGAGCAGAGTGAAATGAAAGAAATTGTAAGTACAGAAAATGGATTCGCCGTCAAGAATGAAAACGGTGAGATTATCAGCACTTTTGACAGAGATACTGCGCTGGAGCGTATTCTAAGCCGTAACCAGCATATCAAGCAAGTGCTGGAAAACACAATCAATAACAATCTGTAATCAAAATATTAAGTCGCAAAGGAGAAAAGAAAATGAGTAACATGAAGAAAAATTCAGCCCTTATTTATGAAGGGACATATCAGGCAATCAACTACATTCCCGATGAGAAATTGCAGTTGGAGGCGTATCGGGGCATTATCGAATATGGCTTGTACGGAACTGAGCCGCACTCAGAAAATCCATTCGTGAATATGGTGTATGTCCAAGCTATCCCCTATCTCAATAAAGCAAGAGAGCGCTATCAAAAAGCCGTAGAGAGCGGTAAAAAGGGTGGCCGTCCTACACAAATCGACAAAGAGAGGGTGCAGGAGCTTAAAGAGAATGGTTTGAGCCTTAAAGAGATTGCAGCCGAACTGGGCGTTCCAGAGAACACCGTCAAATCTATCCTCTATCGGGAGGGTGCAAAGGGTGCAAAGGGTATGCAAAGGGGTGCAAACCTTAATGATAATGTTAATGATAAGGTTAATGATAATGTTAATGATAATGAGAATGTAAATGATAATGAGAATGTAAATGAAAAAGAAAAAGAAAATGATACTGTACATGAAAACGAGAAAGAGAATGGTATTGAAGTAGGAGACGATTTCCCATTCAACGACGATGAAGGAGAGGATTTTGACGGGAACCCTGTCTTTGACAGATATGGCTCTACGGACAATCCAGTACAGTATGATGATTTCTCTTCTGGTGAAGAAATTGAAGATGGCGATTTGCCATTTTAATATTTATTTTTGTTTATTTTCCTTACGGCCAAGTAGGTAGCGTGAGGCAGAGCCTCTGCTATCTTCTGGACTGTAAGGTTTGCTCCGTACCGCAGAGCGGTATGGGGCTTTTTTGTTAGTATAGGAAAAACCATAAAGATTATGTACAAATCCATTTCGGGGAAAGGAAGATGTGAAATTGTATAATGTTGAAAAAATTCAGTGGAGATTTAAGGAGGGCAAAAGTTGGTGAAGCAATCGTAATGCAAGTCCTCCAATCTGTTTACGGTAACGATTATGATTTCAACGACGTAAGCGACAATAAAGAGTATTGGCATAAGGGAGACATTGAGATTGTACGGGATGGCAAGAGTAAATATCTTGATGTAAAGATGGACTCCCGCATTGCTCAGACAGGGAATATCTTGTGTGAGGATGAAGTCTATTTTGTAGAGAATGACTCATTCCGGCCTGGATGTATCCACTCAGACTACGACTATCTTGCTATCATCTCTGTGGAGGCCAAGCGTATTTGGATTGTCGATAATCACGAACTGCAACAGCACTATAAAGAGGGTAGGGAGTTTGCTTGCCGACACGAGGAACAAACGACTTACGGCTATCTGTTCCCGCTCTATAAGGCTCAGAAATATGGCATGATTAAAGCAATCATTGATTATGAGGAACTTGGCGGACACCAGAACAGAGTGTATAACCCTGTCAATGTGTACGATAAGCAAGAGACGCTACCAGAGGCCGTGTGAGAGAATTTATGGCTTTTGGAGTATAGCTGACTATCAAAAATAAAAGGCCGTCAGAGCGGCTTAGAATGCGTTACAGAGGGGGTAGTGGTTTGCTATCCCCTCTTGTGCGTTTAACAATGTAGGAGGTGAGAATGTGGCAAGAAATACTGAAAATTTGAAGGTGCCAACCTCGGAACAAGCTCGTGAGTATGGAAGGAAGGGCGGCAAGGCTTCTGGAGAGGCCAGACGCAGAAAAAAGGAGCTGAAAGAGCTTCTTGAAATTGCCCTCTCTCAGCCTTGTAAGGATAACCCGGATATTGATAACTGGACGGCGATGACATTGGCTCTGCTGAAGAAAGCCAAGAGTGGTGACACTAAGGCTTATGAGGTAGTGCGGGATACGCTGGGGCAGAAGCCCACTGATAAGCTGGAGGCGAATATTGATAGCACCATCAATATCAAGGTTGATGTGGGTGAGTGACTATGGATATTAACCTTACACTCAGCAAAAAGTTATTTGTGCCTAAATTTTACCCGCTTCTTTTTGATTATTCCAACCGCTGGGAGTGCTACATGGGGAGCGCCGGTTCTGCCAAGAGTTACTTTATTACTCAGAAGCTAATTATACGGGCGCTGAATGAGAAAATCAAAATCCTTGTGTGTCGGCGCTACGGTACTACCCTGAGAAACACTTGCTTTAGCTTGTTTAAGGATATTTTGGCGAAGTGGAAGCTGACAGAGTATGTAAAAATTAGGGAGACAGATTTCACCATTCGATTTCCTAACGGCTCAGAGATAATCTTCATGGGCTTGGACGAAGAGACAAAATTATTGTCCTTGAATAATATCGGGGCAATCTTCATCGAAGAAGCCTACGAAGTCCCAAAGCCGATTGTGGAGCAGCTTAACTTGCGTTTACGGGGAAATACAGAAAATCAGCAAATTTTGATGGCCTGGAACCCCATTAACCGTAACCATTGGCTATATGACTTCTGCGAAGTAAATCCGCCTCAGTCGTTCATTTATTTACACTCAACCTTTAGGGACAACCCATTTCTTAACGCTCAATATATCAAAGAGCTTGAGGAAATGTACACACGCAACCCAGCCAGAGCAAGAATCTTCTGTGACGGATTATGGGGCGTGGATTCTGAGGGGCTTGTAATTACCAACTGGCAAGAAAAAGAGTTTAATCCGATGGAGCTTGCAGCCGCTGGGCTTGAACATAGAGCCGGGATGGACTTGGGCTGGATTGATAAGAGCGCAATCATTGACACGCTCTATGATAGGGACAACCACACAATTTATGTGTTCAATGAGTTTTACAAAAGCGGGTGTCAACTGTCAGAGCTGGCTACGGCTATTAAGGATATGAACCTACACCGTACTAAGGTGTTTGTGGACGCAGCAGAGCCACGCAGTATTCAGTTCTTTAAGAATGAGGGCATTAGGGCTGAGGCTTGCGCCAAGGGCAAAGACAGCGTAAAAGCTGGGCTTATGTTCTTGCAGGACAACATGATTATTGTACATCCAAAATGCAGGAACTTTATAAATGAGCTGGAAAATTTCTCATATATCAAGAGCAAGCAAACCGGCGAATGGACAGAAGACACCACGCACGAGTGGAGCCACGCCATAGACGCTTGCAGATACGCTTACAGCGATATTTATACGAACACTAAACTAAAAACCATGAGCAAGACAGCTCTTGGATTGTAAGGAGGCTAACAATGGCTGTTGAATATCTGTATGACTGTATCTATCTTACACCGGGACAGGATACGGGCATTTCTGCAACTATCACCGATGGTAACGATGAGCCTATTACCACTGGTTGCAGCATGGTTTTGTACGACGAAAACGACGAAGTGATTATTACTGTAGACGGTAAATATATTGCGGAGTTAGGCTCATGGCAGTTTGATTTTAAGGCGGCTGATACAGCGGCTCTCTCTGGACGGTATTTTTACGCAATTTTGCACGATGGAGAGAGTTTGTGCTTTAAGACACCGATTTATTTTGAGTAAAGGAGGGAGCTAAATGGGTATTGAACTCAAGAGCAAGGCTGGCTCTGTCAGCGTCCATCAATCAATGCTCAAGGGCGACGATGGAGGCTATTACACTCCCTCTGTTGATGCGGAGGGTAATTTGACTTGGACTCCCTCTGAGGGCGATATGCCGCCTGTTGCTGGGGCTAACATCAAGGGCGAAGACGGCGCTGATGGTGCGCCTGGTAAGGACGGTGCTCCGGGCAAGGATGGTACTCCCGGCAAGGATGGAAGTCCAGGTAAGGATGGTGTAACTCCACATATTGGAGACAACGGTAATTGGTACATTGGAGATGTAGACACCGGCACTCCCGCTCGTGGGCAAGACGGCGCTCCGGGGAAAGATGGTGTTGACGGCGCTCCTGGCGCTCCAGGAACCCCCGGAAAAGACGGTAAGGATGGTGCTCCCGGTGCAGATGGTGTAAGCCCCACCGTGGAGATTACGGCCATTGACGGCGGTAATAGAGTGAGTATCACCGATGCCGAAGGTAGTTCGAGCTTTGATGTTATGAATGGCACGGACGGCGCTCCTGGTACTCCGGGGGCTGACGGAGCAGACGGCCATACTCCCGTCAAGGGTGTTGATTACTGGACTGAGACAGATAAGAGCGAGATTGTCTCCGAAGTGATTGCGGAGCTTCCTGTCTACAATGGGGAGGTGGTGTCCGATGTCTAATATTCAAATCAATATCTCTGACAATGGTACAACCACCCTGGCGACTGCTGGAAAGTATTGCGATAGGAATGTAGACGTTGTGGTTGATGTACAAGGCGGTGGCGGTGGTGGAGATTTGCCGCCGGAGGCATTCAATATTACAGGGAATTGCGAATATCTGAACTACAATGGCAAATGGGATTGGTTTTTCAATTCTTATGGTAATAATGTGACTATTGAACCAAGAAGATGCACATCTTGGTTTAGTTCGAGCAATATAGTGGATTTTAAGCCTAAAATTATAATCGGCGCAACTGCAAACGAGGCCAGCAGTATTTTTATGGGCATGAAAAGTCTTGAAACAATATCTGGAAATATTGAAATTCAAGATGGTGCTGAACAATGGGCATATTTAGTTTCGCTATTTAATGGATGCTTAAACCTAAAAGAAGTACCAGATGCTGTCGAAACTATGATTGCTATCAATACAGCATCAAATGCAAGCTCTATCTTTAATAGTTGCGCCTCTCTCAGAACTGTAAAACAAAGCATACTGGAATGCCTTTCCAATAAATCATCGTTGAACAGTTTATTCGTCCAATGTTATGTGCTCGACT
Organism: uncultured Eubacteriales bacterium; assembly: GCA_900544295.1. Lineage (GTDB taxonomy): Bacteria > Bacillota > Clostridia > Oscillospirales > Oscillospiraceae > Scatomorpha > Scatomorpha intestinigallinarum. The sequence goes on from UQUO01000003.1 coordinate 140,290, forward strand.
ATATTATTGGTTTCCCAGTTACAACAGAGACTGTCACATATAATATGTTAAATAATACATTTTCTTCTTGCGGTAGAATAAACAAATTAACTTTTGCAACTAATAACGGCGTTGCAAAGACGGCTCAAATGAAAAGTCAAAACATTGATTTGTCAAATAGAGTTGGTTGGATTTTTACTGATTCGTATATTGGTGACAACAGTGGAATTACATCGGCCACAAAAGTAACTGATGATGTGACATACCAGGAACTTAAAGATAACCCAGATTGGTGGACAACCAATGAAAATTATAGCCGCTACAACCATGACAGCGCCGTAGAGACAATCAACAGTTTGCCTGACACCAGCGCCTATCTTGCTACTTCTGGCGGTACTAACACCATCAAATTCAGAGGCGTAGCCGGTTCTCTCACAGACGGTGGGGCTATCAACACACTGACAGCAGAGGAAATTGCAGTTGCTACGGCTAAGGGCTGGACTGTGACACTGGTTTAAGGGGGATGACTGAAATGATTTATAGCGACTTTGTTCTCACCCGCTATGATGCGGATGAAGGAAAGACTTTTGATTGGAAAGAGCCTCATTATACAGAGGATGAGCACGGCGAACAGGTGCAAGAGCATCTTTACGCCAAGACTTTGTTTATTGGTGGCACTGATTCCATTGAGAATTATGTTGAGGTGGATGAGAGCGGAAATGTGACAGAGCTTACATCTCCAGAGGATGCGACTGAGGCTGACTATGTTGCCGCTCTGAAAGAACTGGGGGCGGAGTGATGAAGAGACAAGACTTGATTGAAAAGGTTGCCGCTGTCAAATCCGAAACCCAGGCCGCACTTCAACTTGTGTATGATTCTCTCAACCACGGCCAACAGCAAAAGATTCTCAAAGATGCCGATGTCAAAGCCTTGTTTGACAGATACGGCGTTGTTTATGAGTAAGGGGTGATGTGATGTTTTGTATTAACCGTGATACGGAGCTGACAACCGACTTGCTCACAAGGATGATTGGGAAATTCATTACCAATGAGCAACCAAAGCTCCAAAAATGGAAAAACTATTACGATGGTAAGCACATTATCTTGAATAAGAGCTATGCTGACGCAAGTAAGGAATGCAACCACATCGACACCAACTACTGCAAGATTGTCACTGATACATATAGTGGGTACATCGTGGGCAAGCCTGTAAGCTATGTGAGCAATCAAAATATTGACGATGTGCAGGAAGTCATCAACTACAATGATTCTGACTCTGAGGATATGCAGTGGCTCACCAATGCGCTTATTTATAATGTAGGTTATGAACTCCAGTGGATTGATAAAAACGCTCAGGTGCGCTATTCACAGGTAAATCCGCTCAATGCTTTCGCAATCTATGATAATACTCTGGATTGCGAGCTTCTTTATTTTGTGCGCTGGTACAACACCGACGCATTCAATGAAAGCGACATTTATAACGTAGAGGTTTATTCTTCTGATACGGTAAAAACCTATGAGGCGCACGGTTTGGGCGGCGCTCTGACTCTTATCAGTGAAGTGCCTCACCACTTCGGAGATGTCCCTGTCAGTGTGTTCAAGCTCAACGAAACTGGCGACAACATTTTTAACTGTATCATTTCTCTGAACGATGCCTACAATGAGTTGCAAAGTTCTGAAATTGACGATTTTAGCGCATGGGTTGACGCATATCTTACCCTTACTGGTGTTGATGCGGAGAATGAAGACATTGCCGCTATGAAAGAAAGCCGTGTTCTTCTGCTTCCTACCGGCGCACAGGCCGGATGGCTCACCAAAAATGCCAGTGACACACAAATTGTCAATATGCTGGACAACATCAAGAAAAACATCTTTAAGGTAACTGCTTGCCCGGATATGGCGGATGAAACATTCCTTGCCCAGAGCGGCACAGCACTTGCCTATAAACTTGTTGGGTTTGAAAATGTTGCCTCTGGAATTGTGGCTCAGTTCACAAAGGCGCTCCAGCGCAGAATTGAGCTTATTTGCAATGTTCTCAATCTCAAGGCCAGTGACGCTGTATGGCGTGATATTGGCATTAGATTTGTCCGCAATCTTCCCGTCAACCTGACAGAGACAATCCAGCTCATCAACTCCCTCAAAGGCACTGTGAGCGACGCTACACTGCTTGCGCAGCTTCCCTTTGTGGATGATGTCCAGGCAGAATTGGAGGCCGTACAGAAGCAGAAGGAGGCGAATATGAGCCTCTTTACTTTTAATCAGGTTGAAGATGAGGAAGAGGATGATGTGTAATGGACAACCTTACCTATTGGCAGACTCGTACACTTAGGACACAAGAGAGGCTTGCCAAAAAGACTGAGAGTGATGTCAAAAAACAGTTGGTAAAGTATTATCGTAAATCCGCAGAGCGGATTATCAAAGATTTTGAGGCGTTATATGACAAAATCCAGGCAATGAAGGACGCTGGCAAGGAACCAACCCCAGCAGATTTATATAGGCTTGATAAATATTGGGAAATGCAAGGACAGCTCCAACATGAGCTTCAACGCCTTGGCGATAAGAGCATGGCGTATATGCAGAAACGCTTTTTGGAGCAGTACATGGATGTGTACAAGTCCGTGAGCCTCCCAAGCCAAGTTATGTTTGCCACTATGGATAAGGCACAGGCGCAGCAGTTGATTAACTCTATCTGGTGTGCTGATGGCAAGTCATGGAGTGAGCGTATTTGGGATAATACCAAACTGTTGGGAGAGACATTGAATGAAGAGCTTGTGCATTGTGTAGTGACTGGCAAGAAAACAAGCGAGTTAAAGAAACTGTTGCAAGAGAAATTCAACACAAACCATTACTGCGCTGACAGAATCGCACGGACTGAGATTGCACACATCAATACACAAGCGGCACAACAGCGATATAAGGATTATGGGGTTAAAGAGGTTGAGGTATGGGCTGACAAGGATGAGCGGCGTTGTGAAATCTGCGGTAAGCTCCACAAAAAGCGCTACCCAGTAGATGGCCGGATGCCTGTTCCAGTACATCCCAACTGTCGATGCACCATAATCCCAGTAATTGAATAATCAGCAAGGAGATAGGCTTTACAGTCTATCTCTTTTGTCATTTAGGGGGTTGGACGCTAACTAACAACCTACAAGATTTGTCAAGGGGCGCTCGTGAGGCGCAACTTAGGAGGTAATTTTAATGGCTGAAAATATTGAAAACACCGGTGTTGTAACTGAGGCTCAGACTACCGAGACTCAGACTGAGGAAACCAAAACCTACACTCAGGAGGAAGTGCTTGCACTACTCCAGAGCGAGACTGATAAGCGTGTCTCTCAGGCATTGAAAACGCAGCAAAAGAAATATGAAAAGCAACTCTCCCTGTCGAAGCTGGACGGTGATGAGAGGGCTAAGGCCGAAAAGGACAACCGCATTGCAGAGCTGGAGGAACAGCTTGCCGCATTTCAGATTGAGCGTAACCGCTCCGAGCTGAAGAGCGTTTTGTCAAGCCGTGGACTGAGCGCCGAGTTTGCTGATATTATCAGCATTTCTGATGATATTGAGGCTTCTCAGGCCAATATCGACAAGCTGGACAAGCTGTTTAAGGCCGCTGTCAAGGCGGAAGTGGAAAAGAGACTGGCTGGCAATGCTCCCAAGGCAAACACCACTACTTCTGGTGAGATTACCAAGGAGAGCGCCAAAAAGATGAGTTTGGCCGAAATCAATGAGCTTGCGGAGAAAAACCCGGAGCTTTATGCCAAGCTCTTCAACTGATTTATATTGGAGGTAAATAATTATGGCTAACACTGTTTTTGCTAATAAGGTTATCGAAGCTAAGGCTAAGGATTTGCTGACTACTGCTGTCAATACCCGTTCCCTGATGACGGTTGACAACTCTCTGGCTCAGAATCCCGGTATGACTAAGACTATCAATGTCTACACCTACTCTGGCACTGCTGAGGAACTGTCCGCTGGTGTGGGTAATACCACTTCTGCCCGTGGTAAGATTACTTACGCTGGCACTGACTACACCGTGAAGATGGTGCAGCAGGCTTTTGATTATCTGGATGAGGACTTTATGAAGGATAACACCATCGTTGACAATATGCTCAAGGGCGCAAATCAGGTGATGGTGAACAAGATGACTGCTGACTTCATTACCGAGTGCGGTAAGGCCACTCTGAGTTCTGAGTTCACCAACTTTGGCTATGATGCCATTGTTGACGGTATCTCTACTCTTAACCTGGAGGACGAGAGCAAGCTGTTCCTTGTCATTCCTAACGCTTGGAAAGCCTCTCTGCGTAAGGATGCGGATTACAAGGCCGCTCAGATGGGACAGGTTATCTACAACGGCCAGGTTGGTACTATCTGCGGTATCCCTGTGATTTGCACCAAGGCTCTGACTGATAAGGCTTATGTTATGACTAACGAGGCTGTCAAGCTCTTTATGAAGAAGGACGTTGAGGTTGAGCAGGACAGAGACGCTGACAAGCGTACCAACAGTGTGTATCTGCGTACTGCTTACATCTGCGCTCTGGTTGACGCAACCAAGATTTGTGAGCTTTCCAAGAAAGCTGCTTGATTTCATAGTTCCCAAAAGTGCGGGGGTGGGGGCTGTTCCCTGTCCCCGCACATGATTTAAGGAGGGATTGACTATGATTGACGAAATTAAAGTTATGCTTGGCGAAGCAAGCGAAAACTTCACAGACGCTCAAATTGGCCTTGCTCTGAAACACGCTTTGGCAGAAGTCGAGGCATATTGCAATCGCAAGGTAGATTATGAGCTGCAAATTTGTGCTGAAAAGATTGCGGTTATCAAACTGAATCGAATGAATACGGAGGGGCTTGCTTCTCAGTCTTACAGCGGAGTGAGTGAGAGCTATATTGACGGCTATCCTGCGGACATTCAAGCCGTACTGGATAGGAAACGCAAGATTACAGTATTGGGGTGATTGCATGATTGGTGTATCTATGCGTCTTTATGACTACTACACCTATGGGGACGATGACGGCTACGGCCAGCCCACACTTTCACCCACGGTACAAGGAACTGTAAAGATGGCGATTTTTGTTACTTCGCAAACCATCCAAGACAATATCAACTACAAGGACGCAGCCTACATTGGCCTGACACACGCTGACATGGATGACACCTATGTTATCCAGTATGGCGACAAAAAGCTGAAAGTGCTTTATGTGCAGACACAAGGGCGATTCCACCAGATTTTCATGGGGGAATTGTAATGGCGATTAAATTCGAGGGGTTAGAAAATGTCTTGGACGGGATTGAGAAGATTGGCGATACCAGCAGACTTGAAGGGGCAATCGGTAAGGCTTGTGCGCTCGTTGAGGCTGAGGCCAAAAAGAAAGCCCCGAAAGACACGGGAGCGCTCAGACGCAGTATTACCAGTAAGGTTGATACCAGCGGGAGTGACATCGTGGGCATTGTCTACACTCCCCTTGAATATGCGCCTTATGTTGAATACGGTACTGGGCTTTTTGCAGAAGAGAGAGGCCGTAAGGATGTGCCGTGGTGTTATCAGGACGATAAGGGTAACTGGCATACCACATCCGGGCAGAAGCCGCAACCGTTTATGCGTCCAGCGCTAAATGAAAACCGTGAAAAAATCGCACAACTGATTAAGGAGGGCATCAGCGATGATTGACTATCACACTCAGTTGGTTGCCGCCCTTAGTAGTGTGCTTCCAACACATTATGAAATGACGCTGAAAAGCGGTACGAAAGTACCCTGTATCAGCTACATGGAGATGAACAATTATTCATCTGCAAATGGCGATACGCTTGGATACAGCTACATTAGCTACCAAGTTAAGGTTTGGGCTAATGACATCGCTACTATCCAGAAGTACGCAACACAAGTTGATGCAGTTCTCCGTCCGATTGGATTTACGAGAATTTCAAGCGGAGAACTGTACGACAACAACAGCACAATGATTCAAAAGGTAATGACTTTTGAGGCATTGGCTTCTGAACAATATTAAGGAGGTAAATAACTATGGCTGTTATTTCTAAGGGAATTAAACTCTCTTATAAGGCAAGCTCTGAGGCTCCCAGCTATACAGATTTGACTAATCTTCAGGACATTCCTGAGCTGGGTGGCACCAGTGAGTCTATTGAGATTACCACTCTGGACGATGCTGCCCATATGTACACTGACGGCATTCTGAATTATGGCGATAGCCTGTCTTTCACTTTCCTCTATGAGAAGGAACAGTTTGATACGCTAATGGCACTTACCGGCTCCATCGGGTGGCAGGTTACTCTGCCTGACGCTACCACTTGCACCTTTAGCGGCACCAGCTCTGTGCATCTGTCCGCTGTTGGTGTCAATGCCGCACTGACTTACATCCTGAGTGTTAAGCCCGACTCCGAGATGGTGTGGGCGTAACATACCCATTGATGGGGAGTGGGAGAGAGGTTATCTCTCTTCCTCTCTCTCACTTTAACTAAAAAAAAGAGAGGTAATGAATTATGTTATATGTTGATTTTACGGCTGGCAATAAAGACTACAAACTGAGAATTAACACCCGCAGCACCATTGCTCTGGAGAAACAGCTTGGCTGTAATCCTCTGGCTATTTTCGGTGACGGCGATAGACTTCCTACTATCACTGAGATGGTAAATATCCTGTATGCGTCTTTGCAGCAGCTCAACCACGGCGTTAGCCTGAATGACGCTTATGACATCTTCGATGCTTGGCTGGATGACGGTAATACCGCTACGGATTTTATTCCGATTATCCTGGACATTTACCGTGTGTCTGGATTGATTAGCAAGGATGCCAAGGAGGATAAAGGCGGAAAAAACTAACGAGCGGGAGGACTAATAATCCCCCGCTTATGTTCTCAGATATTGTTTTCAGGTGGTTAGATGTTGCACTCGATTACGGTATTTCCGAGCATGATTTCTGGGAAATGACGATTGCGGAGCTGGAAAGAGCAATCAACAGCAAGAAAAGAGTCCAAAAGCGTGAGGCTCAGGAGAGGGCTTCTTTCGACTACATCCTTGCTGATTTGGTTGGAAGAAGTATCTCCAGAATTTATAACTCCACAAATAATATCCCAAGTATCAGTGAGGTTTACCCAACGCTCTTTGATTCTAAGGAGTACGAAGAGGCCAAGAGTGTAAAGCAAGATGAATTGTCAGCTCTGAGATTTAGACAATTTGCGCAGTCCTTCAACAAGAGATTCAAGGGGGTGAGCAATAAGGATGAATGAAGAGCTTAAAGTCATAATCACTGCTGAAATTGACAAACTTAAAAGCGCAATCAGTAACGCCAAGAGCGAAGTAGAAGGGTTTGTAAGCAAGAGCGGTGTATCCCTTGAGAAGTTTAGCACTGGATTCAGTAAAATTGGCGATGCTGCTAAAACCGGCCTTAAAGTTGCCGCTGGTGCAGTTGCCGGTGCTGCTACGGCTCTTGTTGGCGCTACTGTCGCAACTGAAGAATACCGAGAAGCGCAAGCAAAACTTGTATCTGCATTTGAGGCGGCGGGTAGCTCTGCCACGGTTGCCAAGGATACATATAACGACTTGTATCGTGTACTTGGCGATGGTGATACGGCAACAGAGGCCGCTAACCATCTTGCGAAACTGACTACGGAGCAAGAAGCCCTTAGCGAATGGACAAACATTTGCCAAGGCGTATACGCAACCTTTGGTGACAGTCTTCCAATCGAGGGATTGACGGAGGCGGCAAACGAAACCTCTAAAACAGGCACTTTGACTGGTTCTCTGGCCGACGCTCTTAACTGGGCTGGTGTTGCGGAAGAGGACTTCCAGGCAAAGCTCGATGCCTGTACAAGTTCAGCGGAGCGTGAGCAACTTATCAGAGAGACGCTGAATGGCATTTATGACGAAGCCGCCACTAAATATGAGGAAAATGCCGCTGGTATCCTTGCTCAGAACGAAGCAAACGCCAAGATGACTGAATCTATGGCGAAACTTGGTGAGGCCGTACAACCAGTGCTGACGGCTCTCTCTGAGCTTGCAGCAGAGGTGATGGCTGAACTTGCTCCGCACATCCAGGAGGTTGCAGACAAGTATCTCCCGTCCATTAAAGAAGCGCTTTCTGGTGTTGGTGACGCTATCGGTACGGTTATCGGCTGGATTGCCGACAACTGGACGCTGGTTTCTACCATTGCCACTATCGTTGCCGGTATTGCTGTTGCCATTTCTGCTGTGTCAACTGCGCTTGGTATATATAACACTGTAATGGCTGTTACAGCAGTTGTATCTGCGCCTGTTATTGGCATCATTGCCGCTGTTGTGGCTGGTATCGCCGCCCTGGTTGCCGCTATCGTCCTTTGTGTCCAACACTGGGATGAAATTAAGGCCAAAACCAAGGAAGTTTGGGATGCCATTGTCGGTTGGGTTACTGCCGCCGTTGATAAGGTTAAGGAAGTATTCAATAACATGAAGGAGGCAATCTCCAACACCATCGACAAAATTAAGACTGTTGTTTCTGAAAAATGGAACGCAATCAAAGATGCGGTTTCCAATACAGTCGAAAATATCAAAACCGCTGTTACAAATAAATGGAACGCAATCAAAGACGGCGTTTCTAAGACAGTCGATAACATCAAGACTGCTGTTTCCAATAAGTGGAACGATATTAAGACATCGGTTTCAAACACGGTTGATAATATCAAAACTACCGTATCCGAGAAATGGAACTCAATCAAGACTACGGTTGGCAATGTCGTAGACAATATCAAAACTGCTGTGTCTGAGAAGTGGAATGCAATCAAGACTACGGTTGGTACAGTTGCTACAAATATCAAGGACACTGTTTCTGAGAAGTTCAACCAAGTCAAAGAAACTATGGGTACTGTGATGCAGGCCGCAAAGGACACCATTTCCGAAAAGCTCAATAATATCAAGGCGGCTTATGAGGAACACGGTGGCGGCGTTAAGGGTATTGTTGCTGCATCTATGGAGGCCATTAAGGGTTATTACTCTGCTGGATACACCTTCATTGATAACCTTACCAACGGAAAGCTCTCTGCTATGGTTGATACCATTAAGAGCAAACTTGAAAGCGCAAAGAACACCGTCTCTAATATTTTGAATGCTATCAAAGATAAATTCAGCAGTATTTTTGAAAGCGCAAAAAATATTGTCTCTAACGCAATCGAAAAGATTAAGGGCTTCTTCAACTTTAAGTGGGAGTTGCCTAAAATCAAGCTCCCACACTTCTCTATTACCGGCAAGTTTAGTTTGAACCCTCCACAAATACCCAAATTCTCCGTGGAGTGGTATAAGCTGGGCGGTGTCTTTGATGAGCCGACTTTGTTTGGCTATGGCGACGGTAAGATTGGCGGATTGGGAGAGGACGGAGCTGAAGCTATCGTTCCGCTGGAGAGAAACACTGCATGGCTTGACAGGCTGGCAGAAATGTTGAATGACAAGATGGGTAGGAATGATGGCGGCGCTCGTGACATTATCCTGCAAGTTGATGGCAAAACTTTTGGCAAAATCAGCGTGGACAGCATTAACGATTTGACAAGGCAAACAGGGAGTTTGCCGTTAAAACTTGTGTAAAGGAGGTGGAAACACTTGGCCTATTTTAAGATTGGTGATGTGGACTTCTCAGCCTATGTGAATGCTCTGAAAGTCACAAACAGTCGCAATTATACGGCGCTCACTAATGCGAATGGGGATACGGTTGTTGACTACATCAACACCAAGCGAACCCTTGAGGTAGGGATTATTCCTCTGGACGATACGGCTATGGTAGCTCTCCAGAATGCCATTGATGACTTCAATGTTTCCATTTCCTTTCGCAATCCAAAAACAAATGTTTTAGAGACAGATGTTGACTGCATTATCCCGACTGAGACAGTCGAGTATTACACAATTCAAGTTGGAAAGGTTATGTATAAGGCATTTGTCCTGCAATTCATTGAACTGTAAGGAGAGGATATTATGATTTCAGCGTCTACCAACATTGTGAATATGATTGACTATCCTGTAAGAAAGATTACTGCCAGGGTGGAGGTTTACAACGCCTCTGCCCTGGTGGACACTTTCACTTACAGCGATAAGCTGATTAGTGTAAATATTGAGAGAGTCTGCGAAGAGGGTAAATTCTTTGGCTTTGGAATTTGCCAAAAATTGAATGTAAAAATCTTGGACAGCAACCGTGAAGTTGACTACCTTACCACGCAGCACAGCATTAAGATTGCGTTTGGTACGGGCAGTGAGTATGTATATACCACACCAACATTCTATGTCACCCAGTCACGGCGGGACGAGAATACCAACGAGCTTACTATCTACGGGTATGATTTGATTTATGACGCTTCGGCACGGTACACCAGCGAGCTTCAAATTTCTGCGCCTTATAGTCCGTTGGACTTGGCCGCTGTTTGTGCTACCACTCTGGGAGCGGCAGGAACCGACATTAAAGGGCTTGGGAGCACTGAAACCTGCTTTGAGAAAGTGTATGCAGGTGGAGCCAACTTTGAGGGTACAGAGAGCCTTAGAGACGCACTGAATGACATTGCAGAGGCTACGCAGACAATCTATTATGTCGATGCAAATAACAAGCTTGTGTTTAAGCGTTTGGGTAAGGATGCCGCCGCTGATTTGAGTATCACTAAGGCCAAGTACACCACCCTGGATAGCTCTAACAGCCGTAGGCTTGCTACCATCTTCCATGTCACAGAGCTGGGCAACAATATCTCCGCTTCAACTACGCAAACTGGTAGTACACAGTATGTCAGAGACAATGCGTTTTGGACTATGCTGGAAGACGATGAGGTTGCCACACTGGTTGAGGATGCGGTTGTTGCCGTGGGCGGTTTAACTATCAATCAGTTTGAATGCTCTTGGCGGGGTAATTTCTTACTGGAAATCGGTGACAAAATTGCATTGACAACTAAGGATGATAGCACTGTCATGTCATTTGTACTGGATGACACGATTGAATATAACGGGGCTTTTTCTGAGGAAACCAGTTTCAAATATGATGACGATGAAGCGGAAACGGCTGATAACCCGTCTTCCCTGGGGGATGTGCTGAAACAGACTTACGCCAAGGTTGACAAGGCCGAAAAGCAAATTGAGCTGGTTGCCGGTGATGTAGAGGAAAACAGCAGTAAGATTTCTTCTATTGCTCTTGACACCGATTCCATTATCGCAAGCGTTGAGGAAATCAACAAGAATACCAATAACCGGCTTGACGCAACCGATGAGAGTATCGTGTCCCTTACCGAGAGGCTTAACGCCACTGTATCAAGTGACGCTCTGGACATTAGAATCCAAGAGGTACTTAATAACGGTGTTACAAATATCACGACTGAGCGAGGATTTACTTTTAATGACGATGGCTTAACCGTCTCCCATAGCGACAGCGATATGACTACGCTTGTTACAGAGGACGGTATGACTGTTTCCAAGGGGAGCCAGGTAATGTTGACGGCAAACAATCAAGGCGTAAATGCTGCTAACCTACACGCCAATACATACCTCATCGTTGGTGAGTATAGCCGCTTTGAGGATTACGGCAACGGACGAACAGGTTGCTTCTGGGTTGGATAAGGAGGAATAATATGGCAGATAGATTTTCTTTGCAGCTTGTAGCCTATGACGATGTTGTAGCACCTGGTTATTATGGCTGGCGATTTACTATCAACTGCAAACAAACAAGGAATTATCTTCAAAATACATCTCTAATTGAATGGGAGCTTAGACAAGAGCCTAACGGCCTCAACATTGTGTTTTTCCCAGAGGTTGAGGAAACCACCCTGACAATCGGGGATGAAGATGTTTACCACGATGACAACCCAAGCATTGTTGTTGTCCCTGGTGATGTTTACGGTAGCGTCACCGGCTCTTTTACCGTTAGCCATGATGATAATGGTGAGCTTACTCTACCCATTACATTTGTCACTGGCGACAAGAGCATTAGCGGCAGTTGGGAACTCACTGCAATGCCTGAGCCGTCCCGTATCTACCAAAACCCGGCTCAGATTGGGAATATGGCGACGCTTGTTATTGCAACTGACACCGGGAGCGGGTGGACACACGATGTAACATATACCTTTGGAAAATTGAGCGGCACAGTCGTTACCGGAGTTCCAGGAGGGAACGCTTATACCTGGACTATTCCAGAGACTTTTTATGATGAACTTGGCCCGGACAAGTCATCTATGGAAGGTACGCTCAACTGTAAAACATACTACAATGGCTCTTACTATGGTGAGTATTCCACTACATTCATTGCGTCAACCTTTGCTGACGATGTTCCAGTCATTGAAGTTGAGATTTACGACACCGATTCAGCGATTGTTGCGCTGACGGGGGATAAAAGCGTATTAGTCCCTGGATATTCTGACGCTTATTATAATATGACTGCCACGCCTCAGAACGGAGCGTCTATTGCGTCTGTAAAGGCTTCAAATGGTTCTTTTGCATTCAACACCAGTACAGGCACATTCGTAGATTCTAAGGCTACAAAATACACTTTCTCCGCAACAGACAGCCGTGGACTGCTTGGCACTGAGACAGTCGTTGTGCCTATTGTAGACTATGTTAAACCAACGGTTGAAATCAGCGATGTCTACATGGATGGTAACGGCGAACTTACATTTACGCTAAGTGGCAACTGTTTTAGCGGGAGCTTTGGAGCAGTCAGCAATTCCCCGGTAGTCCAATATCGCTATAAGAAGGACGGCGGTTCATATGGCAACTGGGTAACTGCCTCACCGAGCTTCAGCGGTAAATCCTACTCTGCGGACATTACCATTACTGGACTTGATTATCATTCAGGATACACCTTCCAGGCGAGAATCCAAGATAAGCTCAATTTAGTTGAGTCGCCTTTAACTCCCGTAAATAGTAAGCCCATCTTTGATTGGAGCAACGAAGACTTCAATTTTAATGTCCCTGTAAACGTCAATGGCGGTATCACTGTCAGCGGGGATGTCGAGTTTGGAGGGAGCACCAGTGGCCTTAAAGCAGAGGATATTGAGGGCGCTGGGTTGCGGTATGGCACTTGCTCAACAGGCGCAAGCACATCTGCTAAGGTTGTTACCTGCAAAGGTTTTCCCGCTCCTGTGACTGGTACAAGCATCCGAGTTAAGTTTGATTCAGGCAATACGGCCAATTCGCCTACCATGAATGTCAATAACACCGGCGCTTATGCAATTAAGAGCTACGGCTCTACGGCGAGTATGGGCTACAAGTGGTATTCTGGAGAGGTTAAGGACTTTGTGTTCGACGGTTCATATTGGGTTATGGTGGATGGTATGGTTGCCTCTACATCCTATTACGGCAAAACCATCCTCACTAATACCGTGGACTCAACAACCCAGAATAAAGCTGTTACACCGTATGGCGTACAACAGGCCATTCAGAGCGCCCTAAGCGGCGGAGGCACGACACCCACCGTAGGCACATGGAGTCCTTATTGCTCCGGCTCTGGCACAAAGACAGGATGGTATATCAAAGTAGGCTCCTATGTGATTTTGGGCTTCTACATTGATATTACTGTCAATGCGTCCAGCAATACTGAAATCAGCATTTCCGGGTTGCCGTTCTCCCCAAGAGAAGATGCCGCTGGCGGAGGTTTTTGCTATCCTGCCTACTACTCAAGGACAGCGCCGTTTACTGGCTGGAAGCTGTCTGGCAGCTATATCAAGGCGATGGGTGGCCTTATTGCGTCTTTCGGTAGTGGAGATGAGTTTGAGGCCGTAGAGCTTATGTACCCGTCCAATGGTACTAAGTTGGTTGCCAGCGGTACAATCTGTTACTATGCCTACGGATAAGGAGGGAGGCGACATGGAACTTATTGATATTGTAGCTTGGTTTGGCATCCCCGCCGCTATCACGGGCATTGGTGCATGGTGGATTAAGCGGAAGGTGGAGGCCAACGAAAAGAAGCAAGCCGAACGAGATACAAATATTGAAACGCTTATTTTAGTGATGATGCAGACTTCCCGTGCAAACAGCATTGGAATTGAGGCTATCGCTAAGGCTGTACAACGTATCCCTGACGCTCATTGCAATGGGGATATGCACGAAGCCTTAGCCAAAATGGATGAGCTACAAAAGAAGGAAAAAGATTTCATGCTGGAGAAGGGGATTAAGTACATCTTCGAGTGAGGGGATTCGATGAAAGAGAAAATCATCAACCGGCTTTGCACGGTTAAATCAATCGTTACCATTTTGCTGACGGCGGTGTTTTGCTATCTGGCTATTGTCGGCAAAGTGAGCCAAGAGCAAGTTATGACTGTGTTCACAGTGGTTATCAGTTTCTATTTCGGCTCTCAGAGTGAGCGTCTTAATAACGCTCTCAAACAGACACAGACAGAATAATCAATTAGGGGCTGCTTCACGGCGGCTCCTTTTTTTTCGCTTGACTAATTGTGATTTTGCAGTATAATTTTGTTGTGACATACACCCAGGATAAAAATTTATTCGAGTCCTGCAAAGTTACTGAAAAAGTTGCGAAAAATCCATGTTTACCGACGAGGCCGACATCAAGAACATGGAGAAGCTGCTGGATCTCTTGGAGGACAACGACGATGTGCAGAACGTCTGGCACAACTGGGACCAGGATTGAACTGAATAACAAAAAACGCCCCATCATGGGGGCGTTTTTTCATTTCAAAACCGCACCGTCCGCGGCGGCACGCCGCCGGTGTTGTACAGGTCCAGCAGCCGTGCAAGGCAGCGGTCAGTGCGGTAGGGTTTACCTTCTGCGTGCCTTACCCTTTCAGCAGTATTCGCAGGCGCGGCTGATGACTGCCTCGGAATAGCCCAGTTTAAGAGTCTCGGCGCTCGTCAGACGGCCGGAGAGCGTGTCGAGTATCTGCTGCATGGTGATGTCGGCCATGGCGTCGAGGCTGACGCCCTCTCCAAGTACAGCGCTCATGTCGAGGTCAATGTTGTCCGAGAGCTTCCTGGCTGTGTCGCCGTTGGCCGTGACCTTCATGACGGGCGCGACGGCGCTGCCTATGGCGTTGCCGCGGCCTGTTGTAAAGACGATCAGCTGGCAGCCCGCGGCGATTATCCTGTCGCTGATTATGCCCATGACGGGGTTTGAGACCAGCCCGCTCGTCGCGTCGGAGCCGCCGCACTCAATGCCCAGCATGAGCTCGGAGATATCGCACTCTTCGCGCCGGCACATGGAGGCCTCGATGACCATGCGCCGGGCGATTTTTTTCGCCATAGCTACAGTTTCAATGGTGCCGCCCTCCTCCTGGATGAGCAGGCCCTCGATGGGCTTGTCAGTTCGGGCGCGCAGCTCCTTTATAAAGCCGTCCATGCGGTTCATCTCACAGCCGAGGCCGATGGCTACAACGCCGTAGACGTTGGGATTGGCTGCCATGCCCACCAGCACGTCCTGCGTCCTGCGCAAGTTGCGCGAGGATTCGCCGCAGCCGTTCTGGTTTATGAAGCTGACGGCGCCGTAGATGCCGTCTGCCGTCTGGCGCGCGGCCTCTGCTGCGCAGCCCACCGTCGCAAGCACGAGGACGTGGTTGCGGATGCCGACCTTGCCATCGGGCCGCCGAAAACCAAGAAACTTCATGCCCTCTCGCCCCCTTCCACTCCGCTCGTGATGTTGTGACAGTGGACGTGCTCGCCCTTTTTGATGTCGCAGGTCGCGCGGCCTATGACCTCGCCGTACTTTTTTATCTCGCAGCCCGCGGGTATGTCGCGGACCGCGATCTTGTGAAACTTGGGCGCCCCGAGAGAGACGATCTCCGCCATGTCTCCACCATCCAGGTAGCGCACAGTCTTGCCCATGGGAGCCTCGCGCGTCAGGGTGACGACATCGTCTCCGGCGCTTATGAGGATCGCGTCAATGTCGTTTTGCATACGGCGCCTCCTGTGAAAAAGTTAAACCGGCCCGCCGGTCATGGCGGGCCGGTCGTATCAATAAGGCTTTATCAATACTGCCGCTCGTAATTCGCCTGTATGGCCTTTATTTCCCGGGTGAGTATGTCGCAGGTGGGTGTAGGTATGCCGACCTTGCGCCCGAACATGGATATAGCGCCGGTGAGCGAGTCCACCTCGGTCTGACGGTGGGCCTGAGTGTCCTGAGCCATGGAGGGGTAGTAGTCTCCGAGGCCCTTGACTATGCGGGGCATCTCCTCCTGCATGTACTCCCAGATGCCGGGGATACCGAGCGCGGCGGCCACGTCGCTGGCCTCGCGCCAGACGGACCAGACCAGCTCGACGCCCTCGGGGTCGTCGTAGACCTCCTTGATCTTCAGACGCAGCACGGCGCAGACGGTGTTGAAGCCGCTGTTAGAGGTGGCTTTGCGCCAGACCTTGGGGCGCACATCCTCGTAGAAGTGGGGCAGAAGGCCGCCGGCAGCGAACTTCTCCTCAAGATACTTGCCCGCACGATCGGTGAGCTCATTTTTGACGCAGGCGCCGAAATACATATTTTCAGTACCCGCGGAGGGCTTGGCGACGCAGACGCCGGGCTCGGGCAGCTCCGTACCCATGTTGCCGCAGCCGTACATGACCCTGTCCTCAGGCACGAGCTTCTTCACAACTTCCTCGTTGCCGAGGCCGTTCTGCAGTGTGGCTACAACGGTCTCGGGCCCGACGCAGCACATTGCGCCCTTGAGCGCAAGCTCGGTTATCGTAGCCTTGACCATCAGGATGACTATATCAGCAACGCCGACCTCCTCGGCGGAATAGGCGGTCTTAAAGCCGGTGACGTGGAACTCGCCGTCGGGATTGCGAAAGATCATGCCGTCCCTGGCCACCTTGGCCAGCGGCAGCATGAACGCCGTCGCGGTCCTGCTTGAGAGCAACTTCGGCGTTAACTACTGGATAGGCGTTGCGATAATCATAGTCTGCACAATGCTTCTGTGCGCTTTCGGCGCGAGGCTGGTGCGCGCGGCCTCGTCCTACATGATGTTCATCGTCGTGGGCATCCTTCTCGTCATCATGATCCTGCTCGCCATGAACGGCGACGGGGACCTCTCCGGCTCCATTGCGAACCAGGCTCAGAACCTGCCCGCCGCGGGCAGCGGCAGCTGGCTCAGTGCCATCTGGAGTGCCATAATCTACGGCAGCTTCCAGGCCACTATCGTCGCCAACATCGCCTCCGTCGCGGGCGACCTCACCAGCCGCCGCGAGAGCAAGAAGGCTGCTATCACCGGTTTCCTGGCCAACACCATACTGCTCATCGTCCTCTGCACCATGCTCTTCAGCTACACCAACGTCTACGCCATCACTGATGAGGCGCTGCCGTTCTTCTCTCTGCTCCAGCGCCTGGGCTACGAGAGCGTCACCGTCATCTACATAGTCATCGTCTTCATCGCGGTGCTGAGCACGGTCGTCGGCTTCGCCTTCGCGGGCGTTGCGCGCTTCAGTAAGTACTACCAGCCGAAGAGCGGCAAGAAGAGCGCCCTGCGCGATGCCATCTTCGTCGGCATCATGCTCATCGCCTGCGCTGTCGCCTCTCAGATAGGCATCGTGACGCTCGTCTCCACCGGCTACAAGATCCTGGGATACCTGAACCTGCCCATCATCGTCCTGCCCGCCATCATTCTCGGCGGTCACAAAATCAGCAAGAAGTACCTCAGGAAGAATAGAATCGACGCCCCGGGCGTGGATATGTGAGGTCCACAAAGCAAATATCGCAAAAATCCCCGGCCCGGCCGGGGATTTTTTGAATAGAGAGCTGGATTTAACACTTTAATCCGTAACGATTTGGTCTGGTGTTTCGTGACAAAAGCATTTATAATAAAAACGCAAGAGCCGCGAAAGCGGCGAAAAACTTTTGAGAACGGCGGTTTGGTATGGCAGAGTTCAAGTTTCCAGAAGAGAAAAACCTGGTGTTCATAGGCGAAGCCGGCTCCGGCAAGACGGAGACGGCGGTCAATCTCGCCCTGCGCATGGCGCGGGAGGGGGGACGCCGGGTGCATTTTTTCGATATGGACCAGACGAAGCCGCTGTTCCGCGCGCGCGACTGTGAGGCGCAGCTGGAGCGGGAGGGCGTGGTGTTCCACTTCCAGGCCCAGTATCTCGACGCGCCCACGGTGGCCTCCGGCGTCATAGAGACGCTCCGGGACGAGGGCTCCGCCGTGATCATGGACATCGGCGGCGGCTCGCACGGCTCTCACATGATAGGGCAGTTTTCGCATCTGCTTAACAGCGCGAACACTCTGGTGCTCTACATAGTGAACCCCTTCCGCCCCTGGTCGGGGAGCCGTGAGGACATAGAGGTCACCATGCGCCGCGTGCTTGGCGCGGCGAGGCTGTGGAGCTTCCGTCTCGTCGCAAACCCCAATCTTGGCCCCGAGACACGTGCGGAGGACGTATTGGCGGGCCTCCGCCGCTTCCAGGGGCTGTTCCCCGGCGAGGAGGCGCTGTTTGCCTGCGCGCTGGAGGAGCTTGTCAGCAAATTGGCAGGGCAGGTGAGGGAGCCGCTGCTTCCGATCCGGCTCAATACCATCCCTGAGTGGTTGGCTGGTTCGGGGATGTGAGTCTTTTGAGCGAATCTGAGAAAACGAAGGAGTGGTAAACGAAATGGCCAAAGGCAGAGTAGAGATCTATACCGAAGCCTGCAAGAGCTGCCTCTACTGCGTCAAGACCTGCCCCCAGAAGGTGCTGGGTACGACCGACGCGGTGAACTCGAAGGGCTATCAATATGCTGTGCCAGTGAACCCCGACGCCTGCATCGGCTGCGCGATGTGCGCCACCATCTGTCCCGACGCGGCGATAACCGTTTACAGGGAGGTGAAGTGAGATGGCTGAGAAGATATTCATGAAGGGCTGCGAGGCCGTGGCGGAGACCGCGGTGCGCGCCGGCTGCCGTTTCTTCGCCGGCTATCCCATCACCCCGCAGAATGACGTTCCCGAGTATTTTGCGCGCCGCATGCCCCAGGTGGGCGGCGTGTTCATCCAGGGCGAGAGCGAGGTCGCCTCGGCCAACATGGCCTTCGGCGCGGCCGCGGCGGGCGTGCGGAGCATGACCAGCTCCTCCAGCTGCGGCATCTCGCTCAAGAGCGAGGCCATCTCCTGGATGGCCGGCGCGCGCCTGCCCGTTGTCGTCGCGAACTTCCAGCGCGGCGGCCCCGGTATCGGTACCATCCAGCCCGCCCAGCAGGACTATACCCAGGCCACCAAGGCCAGCGGCAACGGCGGTTTCAAGATGCTCGTCCTGTCCCCCTCGAACCTCCAGGAGGCTGTGGACATGACCTGGCAGGCCTTCGAGCTGGCCGACGAGTACTCGAACCCCGTGCTGCTGCTCATGGACGGCTTCACCGGCACGATGATGGAACCCGTCGAGCTTCCCGAGGCCAAGACGCCTGAGGAGGTCGCCGCCATCCGCGCCACCAAGACCTGGGCCGCCACCGGCAAGAAGGGCGGCCCACAGCACAAGGTCATGTGCGGCCCCGGCCTCGACACCCGCGTGAGCCAGGAGCAGATGAACAAGCGCGACGCCGAGCTCTACGAGAGCTGGAAGACCACCGAGGTCGAGTATGAGGACTACATGACCGAGGACGCCGAGGTCATCCTAACCGCCTACGGCATCACGGGCCGCATAGCGAAGTCCGCTGTAGGCATCCTGCGCGCCGAGGGCATCAAGGCGGGCCTCATCCGCCCGAAGAAGGTATATCCCTTCCCGGACGAGGCCTACGACAAGCTAAATTACAGCGCCCTGCGCGGCATAGTCAGCGCGGAGATGGCGATTCCCGCCCAGTTTGCGGTGGACGTTGAGAACGCCGTCCGCGGCCGGACAAAGATAGTCACGGCGCTGTCCTCCGGCGGCGAAATACTGGACCGCAGCGTCATACTTGAGGCCGCCCGCGGCCTCTGCGGCAGATAAGGAGGTTCTGAGAATAAAATGATGGAAAAAGTATATTCCCGGCCCTCCGGAATATTCGAGGGCGCAGTCACGGGTTTCTGCCCCGGCTGCATGCACTCAAGCGTGTGCAAGGTGGTGGCCGAGGTGCTCGACGAGCTGGGCATGGTGGATAACGCATGCTATGTCCAGGGCGTCGGCTGCTGCGGCCTGGCCGTAACTTATTTCGACATGGACACCGTGGCCGCCCCGCACGGCAGGGCCTGCGCCATAGCCAGCTCTTTCAAGCGCTGCAGCCCGGAGACCCTGGTTTTCACCTACCAGGGTGACGGCGACCTGGCCGCCATCGGCCTGGCAGAGACCATGTCCGCCGCCAACCGCGGCGAGAACTTCACCGTAATTTTCGTCAACAACGGCATCTACGGCATGACCGGCGGCCAGATGGCCCCGACCACCATGCTCGGCGTCAAGACCACGACGACGCCCTACGGCCGCGACGTCCACGAGCACGGCGCGCCCCTGCACATGTGCGAGATACTCAGCCAGCTCGAAGCCCCGGCATATATCGCCCGTGTGGCCCTGGCCGACGTCCCCAATGCCAAGAAGGCCAAGGCCGCCGTCAAGAAGGCCTTCCAGTACCAGCTCGACGGCAAGGGCTTCTCCTTCGTCGAGTTTGTCTCCAACTGCCCGACGAACTGGGGCATGAGCCCGCTGGAGTCCCTCGACCATGTCCACAACGTCGTCATGAAGGAATTCCCGCTCGGCGAATTCCGCGCGAAGTAAGGAGGGGAGAGGTATGGAGAAATCTTTCATCATCGCCGGTTTCGGCGGCCAGGGCGTCATGGTCATGGGCCAGCTGCTGAGCTATACCGCCTGCGAGACCACTGAGAAATACGTCACCTACTTCCCGAGCTACGGCGCGGAGATGCGCGGCGGTACGGCCAACTGCTACGTCGTCATCTCCGACGACCCTGTCGGCGCTCCGAAGGTCTCCCAGGCCGACTACGTCGTCGTCCTGAACGACCCCTCGATGGCGAAGTTTAAAAACGCCGTCGTCCCCGGCGGCACAATTTTCGTGAACAGCTCTGTCGTCACGCTGGAGCCCGACCGCGACGATGTCCACGTCGTCAAGGTGGATGCCGGCAGCATCGCCTACGAGCTGGGCAACCCGAAGGTGCTGAACCTCGTCATGGTGGGCGCCATCATCGGCTATACCGAGGTCCTGCCCGCCGAGAACGTGCTCCAGACCGCCTTCAAGAAGCTCGGCGCCAAGCGCCCCGAGCTGAATCCCCTGAACGAAAAAGCCTTCCGCCGCGGCTGGGAGATAGGCCACGCCGCCAAGCAGGGCTGAGAAAGCAGCAAAAAGACCGGGAAGCGGCGCTTCCCGGTCTTTTCATTTCCTGTTCGGCCTGCGCTTTATTCCAAGCAGCCTCATGAAGTCCACAAACATGGAGGTGTCCTTCGGCTCGAACATGAGCCATTTCCCGTCGTGATATGTGCGGGCCTCGTCGTAGAGCCTCTGGATCTCGACGCTGTAGCTGTCGCGGTCTGCCTCGAACCTCTGGCGCTCGTCCTTGCCGAATATGACCATGAAGCCCACGCAGTCGCTCCTGGCATACAGCGCGCATAGGGTCTTGCCGCCTCGGCGGTATTTGTATTCATAGGTCCAGGCTTTGCCGCCTGCGGCCCAGACACGCTCCATGTCGTATTTTTCATCGATCAGCGCGCAGAGCCTGTGCCAGACCTCGTACAGCTCCTTGCCGACCAGCTCGGCCAGCTGCTCCGGGGTGGGTATACTGTCCAGCATAACGTCCTCCTGAGATGTAAAATTACCACACCTGCAAGCCCAGCGTAAAGGCCATGAGATAGAGCAGCGAGAGCGGCAGGCAGAGTGCCCAGACAGTGCACTCCCTGCGTGGGCTGTCCGTGACGAGCGAGAGCGCAAGGGTCACGACCGGCATGGCGATGAGATAGCGCGGGGCGCTCAGCAGCCAGGTTGCACCAATGGCGATGAAGTAGTAGGCGATAAACCAGGCCGTATAGCCGGGGCGGAGCTTTTTCGCGGCAGGGATCATGATCGCAAGTGCAAAGAAGCTCCAGGCGAGGTTTGGGACCCACAGCCCCCAAACGGAAGTGCGGCCCTCTTGGAAATAGGCGATAGCGTCCTCAAGCTGATAGGCCGCGGTGTTGAAGAAGAGTCCGAAATCCTGGCCCCAGTGCTCGTTTTGGTAGCGCATGTACTGAAAAGGGTCGCCAGCGACGCGGTAGTTTATATAGCAGTAGACGCCGAAACCGGCGGGGATGAGCAGCGCCCAGAGAAAGCGGGGGAGAAAGCCCCGCTTTTTCCCAACTCGCAGCCAGGCGCTCACAAGCTCGAATACCGCCGGAACAAAGAGCATCAGCCCCAGCGAGCGCGTGAAGGCCCCGTAAGCGCCGACAAGGCAGCCAAGGCCAAATTTCCCGCGCCGCACGAGATAGACGCAGCCTGCGCAGCACAGCAGGAACAGCCCCTCGCTCATCGGAGCGGCGAAGAAGAAGGAGCCGGGCAGCACGCATAGAAAACGCACAGCCCGTATCGCCGCCGCGTGCCCATAGTCCAGGCGGAAGAGGCTGTAGAGCAGGCAGCCCGCGCCGGAAAAGCAGAGCGCCGAGACGAGGAAGGCCGCCAGCAGATAGTCCCGCACCAGCAGGTACATGAGCCCGACGGCGACAGGGTATCCGGGCAGGAAGACGAGCTGCACCAGCCTGTCCCAGGCTGCGTCCTCGTCGGCAAAAACGCCGCGCTCGATGAGCCCCGGAACGTCGGCGGCGCTGATGTAGCCGTCGCGCGCGATGTCAAGGTAGTGGTGGCTGTCGGTGTAGGTCCAGTAGTTGAGAGACTCGTAATAGCTCTCGCCGCTGCCCTGGGCGAGGCGTATCAGCCAGACGAGCAGGGTCATGCCTATGCAGAACAGCAACAGCGAGAGGAAGAGCCTCAGCCTGATGTGTGGCTGCTCCGCCTCTGACGCATCCGGAGCAGCCGGCAGCTCGCGCCCCCGCCAGGCCGCGACCCAGACTGGTACAAAGCGCAGGCAGAGCCAGATAAAAAGGACAAGGCTGATGAGCGCCGCAAGCGTTCCAGCCAAGCCAGCGCTGCCTGAAAACAGCCAGTTTATAAAGAGCGCTCCCAGCACAAGGATGCCGCCGGCAGAGATGAGGCTCTCGACCTTGCCGTAGGCGCGCAGGCGCTCGGATATGCTATGCAAAACACAACCCTCCCAACGGGGATTTTAGACGGGCGCGGCCCTCAAATGTTCCTCGCCGCGCCGCAGGCTCGCCCGGTTCGCCGCGAGGTAGAGCCGGGGTGAGATCAGCACAAAGGCGGCCAGGGCGGCGTAGTAGACGGGCAGCGCCGCTGTAAGCCCGGACGAGCGTAAAGCGCGCGCGTCCAGCAGCTCGTAGATGAGCAGGGTGCCGCCCCCGGCCCATGGCCGGAGCAGCGCCGCACGCGCAGCCACTCCAGCAACGCCCAGCGGCAGCAGCGCCGCATCCCGAGGCCCAAAGCGCTCCGCCCCCGTGACGGTGAGGCCGAGTACGAGCAGCGAGCCGTGGCAAAATAGCGAAAGCAGCACCTGCGCGGGCGGATTCGCCCCGTAGATGTACCCGCCCGCAAGGCACATCGCGCCGTAGTACACGCCGCCCGCCAGAAGGCCCGCGTAGGCCGCCCAGCAGCGGAGCTTGCCGCGCGTCATGAGTATTATGCCCGGCGTGGTGAAGTAGGCCGCGGCGGAAAACTCCACAGGCAGCACCAATTTCCCGCCCAAAAGCGGCGGCAGGGCGTATTTGAGGATGTTTACGCCCAAAAGCAGCGCCGAGAGCCGCCTCAGGGCGCGCTCCCTGCGCGCGACGGGCAGCAGACAGAGCTCGTGCGCCGTCCAGACGAGCACCGTCAGCGCGCAGATGGAAAAGACGTTCAGCGCAAACATGTCCTCAGATAAACCAGCCCCAGACGTGCCAGAACTCCAGCGCGCCTGCCGATACTGCAGAGGTCACATACGCCGCCGCGGCAAAGAGCACGAAGGCGATGAGCGATACAAGCAGTACCCGGCGCATCCGCCTGCGCCGCGCTGGCATAAGCTGGGGGAAAGCGGGGAGGGAGGGCAGGACAGGCCTGCCGGACGCCGCGGCAACCGCATTGCGGTGGAAACGGAAGTAGGCTCGCCAGAGCTGGGCAAGCAGACGCGCAAAATAGCTGCAGCCCACGCCGGAGAGCACAGTAAGCGCTGCCAGAGCCAGCGCATATACTGCGCCGCACCAGTAGGGCATCTCCGGCAGGTTCACATAGGGCTGCATGTCAAAGGGGATGAGCTGGCAGAGCGACACGAGCCCCGAGGCCAGCGCCGCACAGGCCACGACCGCCACCCAACTGGCAAATAGCATAAAAAAGCTCAAGACAAACATGTCTGCGAACGCGAGCCCCGTCCAGGTCAGCGCGCTGCGTGCCGCAGAGCCGGCACGGGAGGGACGCGGAGCTTCTCGCTCGGGCTCAAACTGCGCGGCCAGCTCCTCGGGTGCGCCCAGGCGGGCGGCGATCTCTTCCTCGGAGTAGCCGTCGGCCAGCTTGTACTCGAAGTGGCGGCGGTATTCGCCCAGTATGTCCTCAGGCTCCGGCACGCGCCGGGCTTCCAGCTCCGCCTCAAGGCGGGAGAGAAATTCATTCTTGGTCATTTGCTTCGTCCTCCTCCAAAAGCTTCAAAACGGTGCGCGCAAAGCCGAGATACTCGGCTCTGTCCCGCGCGTAGGCCTCGGCTCCGAGGCCCGTCAGCTTGTAATATTTTCTTGGCGGCCCGCCGCTCTCCTCCTGCAAATAGGTCGTCAGCAATCCGTCGGCCTTCAGCTTGCGCAGGATGGGGTAGACGGTGCCGTCCGCGATGTCTATGTGCTGGGAGAGATATTCGGATATCTCATATCCATAACAGTCCCGCTTTTTGAGCAGCGAGAGCACGCACAGTTCAAGTACGCCCTTTTTGTATTGGGAGTTCACAACATCACTCCTATTACAATAAATTTGGACAGGAAAGCCGGACAGCCAGTCCGGCTTT